>JBBDIR010000025.1:0-32808 GCA_040880325.1 Pseudohongiellaceae bacterium | reverse complement strand
CTTGCACCAATAGGGCATCGCCGGAAATATCTATCGCGGCATTGGCCAGCGCTCTGTGCTCCGCTCCGTCTAGCAATAGGCTTAGCAGACTTTCAGCGCTTCCAGCTATCGTTGCGTCAGCCTCGATTCCGAGAGTTTGGCAATCGATAGCGCTGAGTTTTATCTCGCCGTCTTCGAAGCGCAAGCTCAGGGAGGTTTTTGGGCTGCTGCAGATTATCTCCACACACTTCGAATCGAAGCGTGAGAATTTATTCGCGATGTGTGGGTCGCGAGCGACGAGCGTGTTTAAAATTTTCTCAACAGGGAGTAGGGCGAGGCTTCCAAGAAATTGATTCAAAATATCTACCCGTGAATTTGATTCGAGTGAATTCGGCCTGCAATTACCGAGACTTGAACCCGACATGGATTGCGCAAACTCCGCCCATCACATTGTGGTATTTACAGTTTATCAGTCCGGCTTCTTGCATCATCTGCAGTAGCGAGTCTTGATCGGGGTGCATGCGAATCGACTCGACCAGGTAGCGGTAACTGTCGGAATCCCCGGTTATTGCCTTGCCGGCAATGGGCCACAATTTTGAGTAGGCATCGTAGGCCTTGGCAACGAGATCGTTGGTCGGTTTGGAGAATTCGAGGACCAGTACGCGGCCTCCGGGTTTGAGCACACGTTCCATCGAGGCCAGAGCGGCCTCCTTGTTGGTAACATTACGCAGGCCGTAGGCGATACAGATACAGTCGAAGCTGTTGTCTGCAAATGGTAGATGTTCAGCGTTGACCTGTGCGATGTCGACGTTAGAGCTCAGCCCCTTATCGATTATTCGATCTCTGCCCACCTGCAGCATCGCCTCGTTGATGTCGGCGAGCACAACCTGACCAGTCTGGCCAACCAGTTTCGAGAAGCGGATGCTGAAGTCACCGGTTCCTCCGGCCAGGTCTAGAACCCTGTGGCCGGCACGAAGCGCGCTTAGCTCGATGGTAAAGTGTTTTATTAGCCTGTGCGTGCCCAGCGACATGACATCGTTCATGATGTCGTAGCGAGTTGCTACCGAGCGAAATACCTGCCCCACACGTTCCTCTTTCTCGGCGATAGGGACTTCTTCGTAGCCAAAATGCGTGGTTTCTTCGCTGTCAGTGCTGTTGCTCATGGCTGGTCGCTATTGCTGCTTGTTCGGTGGCGCCAGAGAACTACTCTGGAGATGAGGGCATGATGTTAATCACTTGAGTACCCTCTGGCAATGGTTCTCGGCTCGCTTTAGCGGCGGCGAGCTTGTCGAGGTAGCTTCTCCAGAGGGATTCCTGTTCGACCCCTAGCTGCTCTAGGTAGCCCCAGGAGTAGATGCCGGTGTCGTGACCATCGTCGAAAACCAGTTTTATCGCATAGTTTCCGACGCTCTCGAGATTTGAAATCTTCACCTGCCGTTTGCCGGTCTGTAACACCTCCTGCCCCTTGCCGTGGCCGCGCACTTCGGCAGAGGGCGAATGGACGCGCAGGAATTCCGCGGGCAGGGTATGACTCGTCCCGTCGGCATAGGTCAGTTCAAGCACTGCCGACTTTTTGTGTAACTTTATGTCAGTTAGTGCATTGCTGGCCATAGTAGTTGTTGCTCAATAGTAGTTGTTGCTCAATAGGAGTGAGGTCTAAAGCTCTCTATAGAATGTAGCGACTCAGATCTTCGTCTTTGGCGAGTTCATCCAGCTGCTGCTCGACATAAGCTTTGTCTATGATTAGTTTTTTACTGTCACCGATTGCCATGTCGGACGCGGAGAAGGACACCTCTTCCAGCAGTCTTTCCATTACGGTATGAAGTCGTCTCGCTCCTATATTCTCCGTTCGCTCATTTACCTGCCACGCCGTCTCGGCGATCTTCTTGATACCATCCTTGGAGAAAGATATCTGCAAGTCCTCGGTAGCGAGTAGTGCCTGATATTGTTCAGTGAGTGAGGCATCAGGCTCCTCCAGGATTCGTTCGAAGTCTTCGGCCGTGAGTGCTTCTAATTCAACGCGAATAGGCAGACGGCCCTGCAGCTCCGGTATCAGGTCTGATGGTTTGCTGAGATGGAAGGCGCCTGATGCGATGAATAGAATATGGTCAGTTTTGATGCTGCCGTACTTGGTAGTTACAGTGCAGCCCTCTATAAGCGGCAGAAGGTCTCGCTGCACGCCCTCTCTCGATACGCCAGCATTGCCTTGATCGTGACGGCTTGTCACCTTGTCGATCTCGTCGATGAAGACAATGCCGGTTTGTTCTGTGGCTGTAACGGCACGATTGCGAATCTCGTCTTCGTTGACGAGCTTGCCTGCTTCTTCGTCCTTTACTACCTTTAACGCGGCCTTGACCGTCATTCGTCGAGTGGTTTTCTTGCCGCTATTCATGTTGGAAAACATGCTCTTCAGTTGGCTGGTCATGTCCTCGAGCCCTGGGGGTGCCAGGATGTCGACGCCGGCAGGAGATTCGCTGATCTTGATCTCGATCTCCTTGTCGTCAAGCTCGCCCTGGCGAAGTTTCTTTCGAAATACCTGGCGCGCGGCCGAGTTTGAGTCAGTTGCAACTTCCGCATTCGATTCAGTTGATTGCTCAAGGCGTGCCTGCGGCAATAAGACATCGAGAATGCGTTCCTCGGCTCTATCTTCAGCGAGATGTTGCACCTTGTGGATCTCTGCTTCCGTTAACATCTTGATCGCAACGTCGAGCAGATCGCGAATTATCGACTCGACATCTCGACCTACGTAGCCGACCTCGGTGAACTTGGTCGCTTCGACTTTAATGAACGGGGCTTGTGCAAGTTTGGCGAGACGCCGAGCGATCTCAGTCTTGCCAACGCCGGTAGGCCCGATCATCAATATGTTCTTCGGCGTGATCTCTTCGCGCAATTCTTCCGCCAGTTTCATGCGGCGCCATCGATTGCGCAGGGCGATCGCTACGGCGCGCTTCGCCGCCGCCTGGCCAACGATGTGTTTATCTAGTTCTGACGTTATTTCGCGGGGTGTCATCGTGGACATTCATTTGTACCTGTGTTCAATTTGTTTCATCATCAGTCTCATTGTTCGTTCAGTCTTCGTCTGCAATATCCAACTCTTCCACCGTGTGATGGTGATTTGTATAGACGCAGATATCAGCGGCAATAGTTAAACTCTTCTCAACGATCTCACGCGCGCACAATTCGCTGTTCTGCAGCAGGGCCCGCGCTGCAGCTTGTGCGAAGGGGCCGCCGGACCCGATCGCCATGATCGAGTCTTCGGGTTCGATCACATCGCCATTGCCGGTGATGATCAGGGAGGCTTCTTTGTCTGCTACTACCAGCAATGCCTCGAGTCGTCGAAGTGAGCGCTCCGTGCGCCAAAGTTTTGCGAGCTCTACAGCAGAACGAACCAATTTGCCATGATGCTTATCCAACTGCTCCTCGAATCGTTCAAAGAGCGTGAAGGCGTCGGCGGTGCCGCCGGCAAATCCGGCAATCACCTGATCCTTATAGAGGCGACGAACCTTGCGAGCATTGCCCTTCATCACCGTATTGCCCTGTGAAACCTGGCCATCACCCCCGATCACGACTTTGTCGCCGCGGCGAACAGATACGATGGTGGTGCCTCTGTATTGATCCATAGCGGATGTCCTTCTTTCTTCTGTATGCGGGTTGTCGAGCTAAATCGTGGAACGAAGGGAAGCTGATTGAGCTTCACAACACACGGGCGGTCACAGCCAGTGCGAACTCGCAAGAAGGCTATCACAGACCATGGATTCTCAAACGATGGAATCTGGCGCGCGAGTCTAGGATATGGGGTGGGAGCTCGGGAATTCAAGTTATCGGCGATGTTCGTCGCCTTATCTGCGCTAGCGAACTGTCATGCGCAGGTTGGGGATATCATTTGCTCTGAGCAACTGTTCTGCCTGATTGAGGATATTGCTGCTGGTATAGGGGCCAGATTGGATGAGATACAGGGTGCGGCCGAGCAACTCCTGCTGTTTAACATTCACATCCAGGCCTAGCAGTCTCTGTCGCTCGCTCTCTACACGAGCAGATTCAACCTGTTGGAATGCGCCAGATTGTAGAATAAAACCCGGGTCGAAGGTTTCGTCCGCTTCGGCCTGGATGTTCAGCACTGTATCCGGCACTGCAGTGTCATCGGCACTCGATGCAATGATACCCGCCTGCTGCTCAGTCAGCTCGACAGGATTGGCATCCACCGGCACCTCATAGGCGCGCAGTGCGGTATAGAATTCTAATTGCAGTTCTTCCTCTACCGCTTCGTCGGCGACTACTGTTGTGGCTAGCTGACTTGGACCAGGAGCAGAATCGCCGCCTGATGCATTGAAATTCAACGGTGGCACATTGCCAGATAAATAGAATAAGAAGCAACCGAAGACGCCGAGCGCGAGCCCCACTATAATTCCGGTGAACATCAGAGACCACGCAGGCGGAGTAGCGACGGTCTTACGCTCCAGCAGCGGCTCTGGTTTAATCTTGGCAAAATCTTGTGTCATGGCTCTTGTTTTGTGATGTCTAGAGGCTGTGGCCGAATTTAAGTTATTGTTTTAAATAGTAATAATAGTCAGAAAACTCTGCGCCACCTCAATTATCGGTAGTCTGGCGTTAAGCTATAGGCGAATCGTCAGACTTTGCCCGGATAGCGGGCAAGTCTCTGCCTTTAGATAAGGTCCTGTGGATCCACATCAATGCTGAAGCGCACGGATCTGGGTAGCTTCATGGTTTCGAGCTCTCTGCACAACTGAGTAAGCAGTGCCTGCAGCTTACCGCGTTTATCGGCTTTCAGCAGCAGCTGTACGCGATACTTGCCCGCCCTTTTTTCCATTGGCGCGGGCAGGGGGCCCAGCAATTCGATGGGCAGAGAGTTAGTTTGGCAGAATTGCCGACAAAATCTGGCTAGTCGCTCTAGCAGTTGCAGTGCACTGTGCATCTGCGCCGCCTCTGCCCGCAACAGGCACAGGTGGGAAAAAGGCGGCAACCGCGCAGCTTTTCTTTCTCTTAATTGTAGGTCCGAAAATTCCGCGTAGGTTTCCTTGGCCAGACTCTGCAGTGTCTCATGGGAACCGTGCCGCGACTGCACTAAAACTTCACCAGGGCGATCCGCTCTGCCGGCCCTGCCAGCGACCTGGACTATGGTTTGCCCCATATGTTCCTGGCCACGAAAATCGGCGCTGAACAAACCGGAATCCGCGTCGAGTATGGCGACTAGAGTGATGTTGGGAAAATGATGCCCCTTTGCAAGCATCTGCGTGCCCAACAAGATGCAGGACTCACCTTTGCCAATCTCTTCCAGCATATTCTCCAGACTGTTCTTACGGCGTGTCGAGTCGCGATCGATTCGAATTACTGCCGTGTCAGGAAACTGCTGCTGCAGGAATGCTTCGATTCTCTGCGTGCCGACCCCGATGGTATTCAAGTCCTTCGATTTGCATTGGGGACAGAATCTTGGCAGTGCAGCCGCGCTGCCGCAGTGGTGGCAGCGGATGCTGGGTGGGTTTGCATGGACGGTGAATTGTGCGATGCAGTTTTGGCATTCGCAGATCCAACCACAGGTTTGACAGTTCAGTATGGGAGCAAATCCGCGCCTGTTAATAAAAACCAATACCTGATTAAGTTGCTGGATGTGTTTGCGAATTCTAAATAGTAGCTGTTCGGAAAACCCTTCCTGCAGAGTTTCGTTTGAGACATCGATGATCTCCATCGAAGATGTCTGATCGAGTCCCGTGCGCTGACGGAGTTTAAGGTGAACAAATTTTCCGCTGCGCGCATTATGCAGGCTCTCTAGACTCGGGGTGGCGGTACCTAGAACGATGCAGATATTTTCTTCGCGTGCCCTAATTACCGCGAGGTCGCGTGCCGAGTAACGGAAGCCATCTTGCTGTTTGAAAGATGAATCATGTTCTTCATCGATTATAATGAGTCCGGGATTTGCTAGCGGCGTGAATATAGCTGAGCGTGTACCGATGACGATCCCTGCTGCACCATCTCTAGCTTGCGTCCAAGCGGCCATTCTTTCCGTCTCATTCAAACCGGAATGCAAGCTCACAACGGGGCAACTGAAGCGTTGCTGAAACTGAGAGATGGTCTGCGGCGTCAGTCCGATCTCCGGCACGAGAACCAGGCATTGCAGCCCCCTGGACAATTGTTCTTGCATCACCCGCATATACACTTCGGTTTTTCCAGACCCGGTAATGCCATCGAGCAGAAAACTCTTATAACCGCCGAGTGCTTTGCTAATCACGGCAACCGATTCGCGCTGCTCATCGTTCAATACGAAATCGAAATTAGCAGGCTGTGCAAGTGATTCGAAAGGCGCGGCGGCAGATGTCTCTCGTGCGTGTTCTGTTACCAAATTTTTAGCTAGCAATTGCTTGAGTAACTGCCTGCTGAAGCCAGCTTCTCGCAGGTCTGCATCTGACACCTCTGCCTTGCAACGAATAAAGTTAAGCAGGGCCTTCTGTTTCGCCGCGCGCCCCAGTGAGAGCGCCTGTTCAGCCGATGGCTCGGCTGCAGACCAAACTCTTATACTGTCCCTTAGCGGAATACCATTTCGCAGCTTCGCGGGCAATGCAGCGGCGAGGACTTCCCCCAGAGGGTGTTGATAGTAATTGGCGGCCCAGAGCAGCAATTGAAACAGCGACTCGTTCAGCAGTGGTTCGTGATCCAATACGGCGAGTATCGGCTTGAGTTTTTTCTCATTTAAGGTCGAGCTGTTGCATTGGGCTAGTACAATGCCAATCAGCTGCTGCCTGCCAAACGAAACCTTGACTCGGGTTCCAGGAAGGGCCGGATCATTCGCCAGAGGCAGATAGTCGAATACTCGGCGCAGGGGGGAGGGTACGGCGACCTGGAGAACCGTGCCTCGGTATTTGGGCTGATCTGCGTCTGACATGCGGGGCGACTACTTAAGCTGTATTGATTTGCATAGTAAGTATAAAAGGATTGGCAAACAACAGAAGCCCGCAAAAGAGCTGTTGCGCGGTGTTGTTGGGTGTTTATGAGCGGCACTTAAGCAGGTCAATCTCTTGCGCGCTAATCTCGATGGTTTATACTTCAGCGGGTTTCCACAGTGCCATGCGAGGCATGCGGAGACCATCGAGTGTAAACGGGAACAGAAGATGACATCGCAGTCACCACCAGAAGAATTAGTCGCCGCGAGAGCCGAAATAGATACCATCGACCGCGAGTTGGTCGCCTTACTGGGAAAGCGTTTCGAGCTCACCCACCAGGTTGGTCTATTGAAGGCGAGCAAGGCGCTCGACGCCCTGGATGCCAGCAGAGAGTCGCAGAAGTTAGCCGAACTAAGCTCCCTGTGTAAGCAGCATAATCTGAATCCGGTTCTGGTTACCGAACTGTTTAGCAAGATCATGGAAGAGGTTGTGAAGAATCATCGCCAGCTGCGTTCGCAGGCCTGATAGCCGGCACCGCTCGAATCTGACCGCATCCCTGCCCTCGGCGCTGCGGCCGCTACAGCTACTTGCGTCTTTTCCCTTCTCTGTTAGAATGCACGCCCCCGGACCGATATGCCGTAAATACTCGACTGATTCTGGGAGATAAAGCCGATGTGGTGCAGCAGCAAAAGCAGGCCGTTGTAGCGACATTAACTGAGAGGAAACAACATGAAACCCGAAATTCATCCAAAATACGAAGCCATGAAAGCTACCTGTAGCTGCGGCAACGTAATACAGACCAAGTCCACCTTGGGCAAGGACATTCTTATTGAAGTCTGTTCCGAGTGCCATCCTTTCTACACAGGAAAGCAGAAGATTCTGGACAGCGGTGGTCGAGTAGATCGATTTAAGAAGCGTTTTGGTGCCAGACGAGTCTAAGCTTCGTTAGAAGATCGTTTCCGTAGAAAGCTCCTCGTTCTCTTCGCTAGTCGTATCAATGCCAGGTAATAACGCGCCGTCTATTGGCGCGTTTTCCGTTCTGAAATACTCAAATAGGGTATCAGGCTCGCCAGGTGTGGCTGGCGCTCCAGTGGTCTTGTTGATGAGACGATCCTCGATGCCGTCAGGGCGCTTCATCGTATTCTCGGGCATGCCCTCGAGTGCTACCTTCATGTAGTCAATCCAAATAGGCACCGCAATGGTTGCGCCTTGCTCTCTTTCCCCGAGCGGTTCCGGCTGATCGAAGCCGACAAAAACCGTGGTGGCAATATCGCGATTGAAGCCTGAAAACCACAGTTCCTGCGGTCCGTTTGTGGTGCCGGTCTTGCCCATGAGATCACTGCGACCGATATCTCTGTTCACCCTTGCTCCACTGCCTTCCTCGATTACCGAGCGCAGCATTGAATTCAGGATATAGGCTACCTGCGGGTCGATGATGCGGGGCGCGGGCATGACCTCGGTGGCTGATTCGCCGTTCGCTGCCTGGCAGTTTTCGCAGACCGTGACGGGTGATGCCCGATACACTGTGCCTTCAGCTAAATTCGAGATCGCCTTGATAAACCACGGCTCGACCTTGTAGCCGCCATTGGCAATCGCTGAGTAGGCGGTAACGAGTTCAAGCGGTTGTACATCCTGGCTGCCAAGGGCAACTGTCAGATCATTGCGAGGAAAGTTTTGCGTTTGAAAGCCAAACTTGGCCGCAAACGCGAGTACCTTATCATCGCCAACTTGATCGTATAACCGCACCGCGGGCACATTGCGCGATTCCTTTAGTGCATAGCGCAGGGTGATCGGACCCAGAAAGTTATTCTCATAGTTGTTGGGGCGGTAGTCACCGCGCGTTATAGGGGCGTCGTTGATGGTGGTGGCAGCCGAATAACCTTGCTCGAGTGCGGTGCCGTAGAGGAAGGGTTTAAAGTTCGACCCCGGCGGCCGTGGTGTGATGACTCGGTTAACCTGGCTGCGACGGAAATCGTAGCCCCCCACCAAGGCGATGATTTCACCATTGCTGGGCGACATGGATACCAAGGCGCCCTGAATTTCTGGCACCTGACCCAGCTGCCACTCATTGGCAGTATGCTTCAGACGAATGAGATCGCCCACTTGCACAACATCCGCTGCGACCTGCGGTGGCGGCCAGGCGTTGTTTCTGGAATTGAATTTATAGGCCCAGCTGATGCCATCCCATTCCACCTTCACTGACTCGCCGGACTTGAGTACCGCCTCAAAACTTAGCTCCGATACCGTGGTGACGATTGCGGGTTGCTGGTTGCCAAAGACAGGCACGAGCTGCAACTCTTCTACCCAGGCCATAGTGGCGTCGCCATTCTGATCGGCGTAGAGTTCTGCCGGATAGTTGGTGCTTGCACCGCGATAACCGTGCCGCTTGTCATAGTAAGTCTCAAGGCCGTCGATGAGTGCTTTGTTTGCTGCCAACTGCTTGTCACCATCGATCGTCGTAACCACTTCAAAGCCCTGGCTATAGGCCTCTTCTCCGTGCTCGTCGTAGAGCTGTTGGCGAACCATTTCGGCCACATAAGGTGCGGATACGGCAATGTCTCGATTGTGCCGTCTGGCAGTGATGGGCTCGCGATCCGCCTCTGCAAACTCGACCCGGGAAATCATGCCTTCTTTAAGCATGTTCTCGAGCCTGACTCGTCGGCGTTCCAGTGCTCGCGTTGGATTGCTCAGCGGATTGCAGCTGGAAGGACAGGGTAGTAGTGAAATCATCATGGCGGCTTCGGCTAGAGATAGCTCACTGACTTCCTTGCCATAGTAGACATAAGCCGCCGCACCGATGCCGTCCGCTCCGGCTCCGAAGTAGATCGTATTCAGGTACAGAGTAAGGACTTCTTCTTTGCTCAGTTCTCTTTGTATCTGCAATGCGAAGGGGATCTCTTTGAATTTTCGCAGATAGACATTGTCACTGTCGAAGGAGAGATTGTTGGCGAGTTGCATGGTGATGGTACTGCCACCGCCCAGATTTACGCCACGAATAAAGCCGTAGAATCCGCGCACCAGGCTCTGTAAATCCACGCCAGGATGGGAATAGAAGCGCACGTCCTCCGTTGCGATAAGTGCGTCGGTGAGCACCTGCGGGATGTCTTCATAGTCGACTGGGTTGCGGCGATTCCCGATCTCGTCAATCAGGCGCCGATCAGCGGTATAGATTCTAAGCGGGGTTTCCAGCTGCACGTCTCTGTAGGTCTCTGCCGCTGGGAGCAGTGGTGCCAAGTAGAGGTAGGCCGCCGCGACAATCATGACAATGCCAGACACGCCAGCAACGGCGAGAGTCGCAATCAATTTGAGCGTTTTTTTAAGCTTGGTCTGCACGGGTCGCTTGAGTCTCGAAGATTGATGCGCCGGAGTGGGTGCCTTTCCCACTTAACTGGTGAGGTTCGCGCAGGTGAACCCTTTTTCAGCCACAGCCGCTTGGTTGAGAGGCCTCAGGCGCGGCAATTATTATACACTCGGCATACACTAATTCCTCGTCATTCTGCGGTTTAATGCCATCGAATGCGTCTGTTTTCCGACTCCAGGCTCTGAGATTAGTGGTGCTGAAGCTGTTGGCAAAGATTTTTATGGAATATTTTCCTGACCATAATCGATGGCTGTTGTAAGAAGCGGGTCAACCGCTTCCGGCTTCTTTCGATGTCGCTGCAAGCCGCAGATAATCGGCATTTCAAGGCAATTGGCTATGATCCAAACGTGATCTGATTCAAAGAAAAAGGGGCAGGTTTGCTGCATTATTTAATGGTAAAGTTGTTTGTTGTGAAAGTCTGATAATTAATTGATAACTATAAAAAATTTAATGTCGGCCGATACTGAAATCTGGAACATTGAAATTTTCGGATCGATTCGCTAAGTTTTTGTTATTATTAGCAATATTTTAAAGACTAGGGATTGAGCTGCACTGTCGATTCGCAGTATAAGGGATCGGGAACAGCGTCTTATTCTAGGTAAACGGTTGATCGTTGTAGGTTTTTAGGGGTCTGAACGTGCTGGAAAAGCTACAAAATATTAGAGCTCTAAGCAATTTTGGCAAGAAAGCCAGCACTATGCTGGGGGTCGACATTAGTACGACGGCCGTCAAAATTTTGCAATTAAGCCCGAGCGGTAATAAGTACAAGGTGGAAAACTATATTATCCGGCCGTTGCCAGCTAATTCTGTCGTCGAGAAGAATATCAGTGATATTGACGCGGTCGGTGACTGTATCGCTCAGGCAGTTAGTATATTGAAGCCCTCAATGAGGGATGCTGCCGTTGCTGTCGCGGGATCCGCCGTGATCACCAAAACTATCGAGATGAATGCCGCGCTTAGCGATGCGGAAATGGAAAACCAGATTGTAGTCGAGGCGGATCAATACATACCCTATCCACTCGATGAAGTGTCGATTGACTTCGAGCGCCAAAAATTGTCCGAACGCAGCCCCGATATGGTGGAAGTATTGCTCGCAGCTTGTCGGCGGGAAAACGTAGACGCGAGAGTTACGGCGCTGGAACTCGGCGGGCTCACAGCCAAAGTAGTTGATATCGAGGCCTACGCAATCGAGCGGGCTTTCACGCTGCTCGCCGAACAAATTGGCTCAGAGGATGAGCAGACCGTTGCCATTATCGACATCGGTTCCATGATGACAACACTGAACGTGATATTGGGCGGAAAGACAATATACACCAGAGAGCAAATGTTTGGCGGAAACCAGCTATCGGAAGAGGTACAGAGGCGTTTCGGATTGAGCGCTACTGAGGCAGAGAACGCTATGAAGCGCGGTGGTCTACCTGAAGAATATGAATTCGAGATTCTCGCTCCATTCAAGGAGGCGGTAACGCAGCAGATCAGTCAGACCTTGCAGTTCTTCTTCTCGTCGAGCCACTACAATGAAGTGGACCATGTGTTGTTGGCCGGCGGTGTAGCGGCTATCGAGGGGCTTGCAGAATTGGTCCAGGAAAGCCTTTCCACACCTGTTCAAATTGCAAATCCATTCGCAGATCTGGTTATTGGATCGAAGGTTAACAAGACTATGTTAAAGAATGATGCTCCCGCTCTCTTGATTGCATGTGGCCTTGCCATGCGAGGAGAATACTAGTGGCGCATATTAATCTACTGCCCTGGCGCGAACGCTTACGTGAAGAACGCAAGCGAGAATTCTTTACCATTCTTGTGGGTGTCGTAATTATTTCGGCCGGTATTTTATTTTTGGTTGATCGCTATTTTAATGGTGAGATCGATATGCAGATTTCGCGTAACGATTTCCTTCGAGCGGAGATTGCAGTGCTCGACGAGCGAGTCGCAGAGATCAATGAGCTTAGACAGCAGAAAGAAGATATTCGCTCGCGCATGAATGTTATTACCGACCTACAAGGTACGCGGCCGGTAATTGTCAGAATTTTTGATGAGCTAGTAAAAACGCTGCCAGACGGCGTCTACTACGAGAGTCTGGTACGAGTGGACAACACGATCGAGATTGAAGGTGTTGCGGAGTCTTATGCGCGCATCACAGAGTTATTACGCCGGTTAGACGATTCCGACTGGTTCCAGGAATCGGACCTTGACGATATCTCAGCGCTAGAGTCAGGCAACGGCGCATTGAGTCAGGCTTTTTCTTTCACGCTGAGCCTTTCTCTACTGCTGCCTTCGCAGCAAGAAGAGGTGTAGATCAGATGTCGCTAATTAAAAACATAACAAACGATTTGCGGAACTTTGATTGGAACGATCTCCAGGATGTAGACACGATCGGTATATGGCCTGCTCCGGTAAAGGTCATTATTATTCTAGTCATCATTACTGCCTGTTTTGCGAGTGGTTATTTCTTTCACATCCAGAATTTACAGACTGAGCTGCAAGATGTTGCTGGCGAGGAAGGCAGCTTGCGCATCGAATTCGAACAGAAAGCATTTTTAGCGGCGAACCTCGAGGAGTATCGCGCCCAGACGGTGCAGATGGAAGAATCTTTCACGGAGCTTCTTCGGCAACTGCCTTCGGTGACAGAAGTGCCTGGCCTGGTTGATGATGTTACAGAGACTGGAGTAGGCAGTGGTCTGGAATTTTCACGGCTGGACCTGCCTGCGGAAGAAATCCAGGAGTTCTATATTGAAATACCCATTAACCTCGATGTCGTTGGCGGCTACCATGATTTCGGTACGTTTGTTAGCGGTGTGGCCAGTCTGGACAGAATTGTAACGCTACACGATTTTACGATTTCGGCGCGAAACGATTCGTTTCTTGATATGAGCATCGTAGCCAGAACTTACCGATATAAAGATGTTGACGAGGTCGTCCGATAGATGCGCTTGGTTTTATTACAGTCCAGAGCTGTTGTTGGCACTTGCGCGAGTGTGCTGCTCGCCGCCTGTACGCCTGTGAATAATTTCTCGGATCTGGAATCTTTTGTTGCAGAAGTAAACTCGCGTCCAAGTGCTCCCGTTGAGCCAGTGCCGGAATTCGTTCCCTATGAGGGTTTCATCTACAGTGCAGCTTCGGCGCGAAGTCCATTTGATGTTCCGCTCGTGATCGACACCGATACTGGCACCGTCTTGAGTCAGGATGTAGAACCAGATTTTGAGCGCATACCAGAGCTTTTAGAGAATCACTCCCTTAGCGAATTGACGATGGTAGGTAGGTTGACAAGTAGCGATGGCGTTTACGAAGCATTGATCGAGGACGGATTTGGCGAGATTCACCGGGTGGGGGTTGGCAGTTACATGGGCCGCAACTATGGTCGAATTGTGCAGATATCGAACTCGCAGCTGAATATGATCGAAATAGTTCCCAGCGGAAACGGTGGCTGGGTAGAGAGACCACAAACACTCACGTTGCAATAGATTCGTGAGCTGAGGTTACTAGTATGTTTAAGGAAAATGGAATACTAAGAAGTCATTCGCCCATGGGCAGCATGGGGATCTATCGAATGCTGCAGCTCGCAGCTCGAAGTGTTCTCGGTATGCTGGCATTCGTCGCAACGTCTGCTGCGTTAGCGCAAAGCAGTGTGACCCTGGATAGCATTGGCTTTGCTAACCTTCCAGGGGACAGTATCGAGATTCAGCTCACATTTGATTCTGCGCCGCCGCAACCATCTGGATTCGTGCTGGACAATCCAGCGCGTATATCATTAGACCTGTTAGGTGTTAGCAGCGGACTTTCCCAACAGCGATTCAATATTGATTCGAATAATGCACAAAGCGTCATGGTGCTGGATGATGGCAGCCGGACGCGGCTCGTGGTGAATCTGGATGAGTTGGTAAATTATGAGACTCAGCTTGTCGGTAATCAGCTTACGATACAAGTGGGTAATGATGCTCAGTTAGGTGGGGTTACTTCGGCGCAGAGCATAGCTGCGGGAATTACCGGGGCAATCGATAATGCCATTACTGACGTTTCCTTCCGAAGGGGAGATGGCGAAGAAGGCCAGATAGTCATCGACCTGTCCAGTGACCAGGTTATCGGTAGTGTTGAGCAGGTGGGTGCTCGGGTTTATGTAGAATTCAACAGCACCACTGTTCCAGATGATCTAAATAGGCGTTTGGATGTAAGCGATTTCGCGACTGTGGTTTCCACAGTAGATGTCTTGGGGCAGGCAGGTCGTGCAACCGTAGTTATCGACGTAGACGGTGCCTATGAGTATGTGGCTTTTCAGAGTGGCAGTCAGTACACGGTAAGTGTGCGGCCTCCAGTTATCGATGCTGCAAGCAGTGACGCGACGGCGGCCTACACTGGCGAAATTAGCAGCCTGTCCTTTCAGGACATCTCTATCCGGTCAGTGCTGCAGATACTGGCCGATGTCTATGATTTCAGTCTCGTTGCTGGAGATGCAGTCTCGGGCAACATCACAATCGTGCTTGATAACGTGCCCTGGGATCAGGCGTTAGCCTTGGTGCTTAGAACCCAGAATCTCGGCAGCCGCCTGGAAGGTAATGTGTTGTATGTGGCCCCTGCGAATGAAATCGCTGCGCAGGAACAGTTGGAGTTGGAGGCTGTGCAGCAGGCGCAAGCCCTAGCACCACTGTTTACAGAATTCTTGCAGGTCAACTATGCCGACGCCGACGATATAATGGCGCTGCTTACCGGTGAAAATTCAGGCGCTGTGAATGTTGTGGATACTGCGGGTACAGCTGGCGGCGCACCGGCACCAACAGGCGGCATATTGTCCTCGAGAGGAACAGCAACAGTTGATGCGCGTACCAATATCATCATTGTCCGCGATATCGAGGAGAAGCTCGAAGAAGTTCGTGACATGATGGCTCGTCTGGATATAGCAGTTAGACAAGTATTAATTGAAGCAAGAATAGTGAACGTTTCTACTAATTTCGGTCGAGACCTTGGTATTCGCTGGGGTGGGGCGGGGAGCCTAACGGGAACTGGGGACAATTTCCGTTATGGAGGCTCGCAGGCTGCAACTATTGAACAAGGCTCCGGTAGAGCGGCACAGCAAGTGGCTTTGCAGAACGCATTGATAGCCGGCGAGACGGCGAGAGTGCAGGCTTTACAGGATGGTAGCGAGCCAAGTCTGATTGGGACGCTTGTCAATCAGGCGATTGCAGGCGTGCCGATTCCCAGTATTTCCACAACATTTCCTGATGCTCTGGCGGTCGATCTGGGTGTCGCAGATGCCGAAGCCTCTAGCTTCTCTATCGGCTATACCGGTAACAGTGCGCTCATTGAGTTAGAGCTATCGGCTCTGGAGAGCAGCGGAAATGGTGAGGTTATTGCAAGGCCAAAAGTAACAACTCAGGATAAGGTTGAAGCATTAATTCAATCGGGCGTGAGGATTCCCTATCAGTCACAGGCGGGCGGAACTGCTGGTGGTTCGATAACGCAATTCGAGGAGGCGGTACTGTCTTTAACCGTAACACCACAGATCACACCGGACGGCCGTATCAACATGGAGCTGGACATACGACAGGATTCAGTTGCACCGGGTGGCGGTGATATCCCCGCCATCAACACCAATCAGGTTACTACCAGTGCTCTGGTGAACAATGGAGAGACTATTGTTCTCGGTGGTGTATTCAGAGAGGAGTCGACTACGACCGAAACCAAGACGCCATTTCTTGGTGACCTACCGTATCTGGGGCGCCTGTTCAAGCGTACTGCAAATGAAAGCCGTAGAACTGAATTGCTTATTTTTATAACGCCTAAGATCATCACCGAGATCAACGTCAGGTAGAATTTAGTGCGCGGCCTGATTGCGCGATTGCAAGATAGCCGAGCCATAATCATTCCCTGCCTGCACTGATTGATCGTGACCCTGCGCATGTTTTTGAATCAGCGAATTAGTTTCGGTAGGTCCCCTGTCATCGCGATAACGCAGGTTCGGGCAGGCAATTCTGAGTGCGAAGACTATGAATTATTCTGGAAACGTATTTCTTGTCGGACCTATGGGAGTGGGTAAGACAACAATCGGTCGTGTCCTGGCGGAGCTGTTAGGGCTGGAGTTTTACGATTCCGATCGAGAGATAGAGGCTTCGACTGGAGCCGATATACCATGGATTTTTGATGTCGAAGGCGAGAGCGGATTTAGAGTTCGCGAAGCGCGCATGATCGAGCAGCTAAGTCAGAAAAAGAATATCGTATTGGCGACTGGTGGTGGTGCTGTTATATCAGCCGACAATCGTGAGTGGTTAAAGAGCAGGGGAGTCGTGGTCTATTTGCGCGCCCCCATCAGTCAGCAGGTCGAGCGAACCAGTCGTGACAAGACTCGCCCGCTTCTGCAAACACCGAATCCTGAAAAGAAGATTCGTGAACTCATGGCAATCCGGGAGCCTCTCTATCAGGAGGTAGCGGATATGGTGGTCGATACACATAGAAGAAATCCGAAGACTGTGTGTCAGGATATCTGCAATCGATTAAATGTCTAGTTGAGTGCTTGGCAGGGCGGCTGTCCGGTGTAGCCCTCTGCTAAAAACCAGGAACGAAGAAGTATGTTTACTGTAGAAGTTGAGTTGGGTGATCGCTCCTATCCAATATTCATAGGCCAAGGCTTGCTGAACAAGCCCGAGCTGCTGGCCCCTTACGTAGGCAAGGGCAGGGTCGTTATCGTCAGTAACGATGTGGTCGCGCCGCTTTATTTGGAGAAAGCCAAGCGACTCTTTCCAGGTCATGAGGTGACAGAAATTGTGCTGCCCGATGGCGAGGTGCACAAGGACCTTGACGCCGTTAGCCATATTTATGACAAGCTCTTAGTCGGTAAATTCGATCGCAATACTTTGTTGGTTGCTCTTGGTGGTGGCGTTGTAGGGGACATCACTGGCTTCGCTGCTGCGACCTATCTTAGAGGAATCGACTTCGTCCAGATTCCTACCACCCTGCTCGCACAGGTGGACTCTTCGGTTGGCGGCAAGACTGGCGTAAACCATCCCCTGGGCAAGAATATGATCGGGGCCTTCTACCAACCCCGCTGTGTGCTGGCCGACTCCGAAGTTCTGAGCACGCTCGCGGAGCGAGAAGTTAAGGCCGGTCTGGCTGAGGTGCTCAAATATGGGCTGATCTACGATGCCGGGTTTTTCGATTGGCTAGAGGCAAATAGCGCGGGCATAGCCGCTTGCGATTCGGCACTGATATCGCAAACGATAAAGACCTGCTGCCAGATCAAGGCGGAAATAGTCGCCAAAGACGAAATGGAATCAGGGCTTCGCGCCTTGTTGAATCTGGGACATACATTCGGCCATGCTATCGAGACCGCGAGCGGCTATGGCAATTGGCTGCACGGAGAGACTGTGGCTATGGGAATGACGATGGCGGCGGACCTGTCGCATCGATTGGGCTGGATCGACCGAAGCGCAGCACAGAGAATTCGTGAGGTTTTAGAGAAAAAATTTGGTATGCCGGTTCTGCCGCCTGCCGATATATCAGTTGAGAAATATCTGGATTTAATGATGTCGGATAAGAAAGCGGAGTCGGGAAAGATCAGGTTTGTCTTGTTGCGAGCGATTGGCACAGCTGTAGTGGATGGGAATATCGATACAGATTTATTGCAGCAAACCCTCACCGCCGGGGGCGAACTGTGTCATTAGCTAAGAGAGTAAACCGGTAGGGGGAGGAAATAACTATGAACAAATACAATGATTGGCTAGATCTCGATTTTGACCCCTTCGCGCCGGCCTCTAAGAGCCGCGATTTCTATTGCAGCGGCCATCGGCAAGAGCTTCTCGACCAAATCGTTGAACTGTCTCTGTACAGCAATGCCATGATCGCGGTTACCGGACCCTTAGGTGCTGGTAAAACTACCCTCGCCACGAATTTCCGTGCCCGCTTCGCCGAAGAGGCGGTCTGTGTAAAGATAGCTGCAACGATGTTTATGAATCAGAGTCAGTTTCTCGACTCCCTGCAAGAGGGTTTGCCATTCAATACAGCGAGTGATGCAGGTATTGATGAATTTATTAATCAGATCTGCCACTACGCTGCCGAGTTAGATCTCGAAGCGCGTTCGCTGATTCTAATAATCGATGACGCACATGAGCTAAGCGCCGAGGTGTTGCTGCTGCTTACGCAGTTATTAGAGCGCAGTGTTGACTCCAGTATTCATGCATTATTATTCGGCGAGAATCAGTTGGATAATCTTCTACAGAATACCCTCTCCGATGCGGCTCAGGAACGGCTCGCGGTCTTCCCTTTGGATGGTTTTGCCAGCGACGAGACTCATGAATACATTCGATTCAAGATGCTAAGTGCCGGTTACTCAAAAGAATTGCCAGTCAGCGGTGGCGTTGTTGGGGCTATACATAATTCATCTCAAGGCATGCCCGGCAAGATCAATAGTTTAATAGCTGAGGCATTGAATTCAGCTGCACCGGGTGATGACTCTCATGATTTTTCCGAGAGCGAAGACTTCGGGCCGCTGTTCGGCGACGGCAGCATCGAGCACTTATATGATGACGAACGCCATGAAACAGTCCGCCAGCAGAACGCTGCTCCAGAAGGAGCATGGTTTGCGAGTATGCAACCGAAGTACTGGGCTGCAACCGCCACATTGATTGTACTTTTGGCGGTCACTTTATTGTTCTGGGATAGCGGTCCGGATGAAATCGCATCACAGCCAATTGCCGTCGCGGTAACCCCAACGGCGGCGCAGTCTGAGCAGGCCGAATCGTCTGGGCCTGTCCCGCTTCAATCGACGCAGGCTGCAGCAGTCATTGCACCAGTGGAAGAAGTGATTGACACGGAAAGCGAAGAGCCTGCTCAAGCGAGTGCTCCGGCAGCGCTAGTCTCAACGAACCCTGTCGTTGTAGATCACGATAAGCCGGAAATAGTGGTTCCGGCGCCGCAGGCCGAACCGCAAGCAGTGCTTGTCCCAGCGCCAAAGACTGCCGAGTTGGCATCAGCCACCTCATTCGAAGAGCAACTACTTCAGGCCCCTTCAGGCAACTTTGCCGTCCAGCTTCTTGCCTCTCATTCCGAGGCGAACATTAAGCAATTTGTCGCGCAATTCGAACGCAATCAACCGGCAGGCTATTTCGAAACACGCTATCAGGGTAAGCCCTGGTTTGTGGCCGTGCTCGGTGCGTTCGACGACAGAAATCTGGCCTCGCAGGCTATCGCCGCCCTGCCTGCGCAGCTGCGTTCCAATCAGCCGTGGATTCGCTCCCTGGCTGGGATACAAAATGATATTCGTGAACTCCAGAGCGCAAAGCTCGTCTCTGCTCAGTAGGCTAATCTGCGGCGCTCGGCATTGCATCGAGCGGCGCCTCGATTGTGAATAAATGCGGCTCGTGTAAAATTGTCCCCTTTTTTCAGGCTGGGGCTGTCTGAGGTCTTTCTCATTCCGGCTGCGGCGGTAGCCTAACAATAGACTAGAAGTGAGCGTGCCGTGACCCTAAAGAATGATCGTTTGTTGAAAGCCCTGCTCGGCGAGCCTGTAGATGTGACTCCTGTGTGGATGATGCGCCAGGCTGGTCGTTACTTGCCGGAATACCGCGCGACTCGAAAGCAAGCCGGCGACTTTCTCACGCTATGTAAAACGCCACAACTTGCGTGTGAAGTCACGATGCAACCGCTACGACGCTATGCTTTCGATGCCGCTATTTTATTCTCCGACATTCTTACGATTCCCGATGCGCTTGGCCAGGGCTTGTATTTCGCCGAAGGCGAGGGGCCAAAATTTCATAAAGTTGTTCGCTCAGCAGCGGACGTCGAGAAACTGCCTGAGGTCGATATCGCCTCCGAATTGTCGTACGTTACCGATGCAGTATCTGTCATTCGCAAAGAACTGGCAGGAAGTGTGCCACTGATCGGTTTTTCCGGTAGTCCATGGACGTTGGCGACTTACATGATAGAGGGTGGCGGCAGTAAGGATTTTCGCCTGGCCAAGCAATTCATGTATGACAATCCCGAGGCGATGCATCTGCTGTTGGAGAAGCTAACCGATGCTGTAACAGATTATCTCAACGCCCAAATTGGCGCCGGTGCGCAGGCCGTGCAGATATTCGATACCTGGGGTGGAATTCTCAGTAGCAATGCCTATAGAACTTTTTCTCTGGCCTACATGAAAAGAATTGTCGATAACTTGCAGAAGGAAAATGAGGGCCGACGGGTTCCGGTTATTCTGTTTAGCAAAAATGGCGGGCAGTGGCTCGAGTCGATCGCCGATACTGGTTGTAATGCGATTGGGCTAGACTGGACGACTGAGATAGGCGATGCCAGGTCTCGGGTCGGTTCTCGAGTCGCTTTGCAAGGCAATATGGATCCCACGATTCTGTATGCTTCGGCCAAAGTGATTCGAGCCGAAGTCGCCACCATACTTTCGAGCTTCGGTTCCGGTCACGGCCATGTATTTAACCTCGGCCACGGCATCACGCCCGAAGTAAATCCCGATCATGTCTCCCATTTCGTAGAGGCGGTACATGAGCTTTCTGAGCAATACCACCGATAGCAGGATCGTAACGGCTGTAGTCAGTCTTGGCTCGAACCTGCCCGATGGCAGCCGTTCTCCGAAACAGCTGGTGCTGCTAGCCATGGAAAGGCTGCGACAATTCAGCATCGATTCGCTGAGCTCATCACTCTATCGGAGCAAGCCGCAAGACTGCCCAGCAGGGTCCGACGATTTTATCAACGCCGTCATGGTGTTGCAGTTACCGGCGCTACTTTCAGCCCATGAATTATTGAATACCGTGCAAGGTATTGAGAGCGATTTCTCGCGCCAACGCGGGGTCGAGCGTAATCAGGCTCGCACTCTCGATATAGATATTATTTCTTATGAAAATCATCTACTTGCAACTAAAGAGCTGACATTGCCACATCCTCGCGCGGCACAGCGCCGGTTTGTGCTGATGCCATTGGCCGAGATCGACCCCGAGTGGGTTCTGCCTGGACAAGCGCTGAACATATCCCGGTTGCTCGACCGGCTAGCAGGCAGCGAAAATGTTCAAAAAATCCAGTAATGTCATATAACATATTGATATATAGATATTAAATGGCTATGCGCAGCTGCCTGACAGCCTTCGTCGCGGCCTTGTACAAGCGACAATACCTGCAAATCTCGTCGACAAATCTATTTTTATTGCATCACTATACTGTTAAAATTTTGAAGTTAATTGAGGGGCCTGTCTTTTCAGGCTAGTTTGTTATCAGCGCAGCTGCACAGCCGCGAGAGCAAATTGGAAATAATGAAAACCAGCTATCCACAACTTATGCCTGCAATGACGCGTTCGTTGCTCGCAGGAATCGCCTTACTGGCCGCTCCTGCTATGGGGCAGGATAGTCATTCGTTGCTCGATGCTCCTGCGAATAATCAGACTTCTAGCGCTATCTTCCGTATCGCCCCCAGCTCCATTCTGAGTGAAAAGACCCCATTGTTAAGTATCGCAAGAACTGTCGAGCCAAAAGACTTCCAAGGCGGTGTAGTAGACGATGCCCTGAACTTTAATTTGGGCATGCAGGTCGAACCCATCAGCGGCCTCAATGTCAGCGCAGACGCCTGGAGAATGCAGATCGATGAAGCGCCGGCTGCCGGGGTGAGTAATAGCTGGCAGGGGGAGCTAAATAATCTCTATATCCAGGATTCTGCCGTCAATGAATTCAATCTGGACAACCCGCTGCTCGGAACCAATGTCGAGAGTAACGGTTTCGACCTGGGGGCATCCTATGTCTGGGATACTAGCCGCTTCGGACAGTTTACTCTCAGCTCCACCACTACCTATATCCAGGAATTCGAGAATAATGGTGCCCTGTTGGAATTCGCCACCACCGATATTGCCGACATGGATGAGAAGCTGGTTAGCCCGGAACTGCAGAGCAGCCTGATGCTCACTTGGCAATTCGGCAATCACACAGCCAGCGCCATCACAAACTACTTCGATTCATTTAAAGATATCAGTGAATTGGATATGGAAGAAATAAACCAGCTAGTGGATAACATCACGACTTTCGATCTGCAATACGGCTACAGTGTGAAGACGGGCTCGAATGATCGCGCCATCATTTCATTCGGCATCCGCAATATCTTCGACGAAAAGACAGCCCAGATTCTGAATTCTACTACGCGGATTCTGGATCAGAATGGTCGAGTTGCCTACGGCTCTATCAAGTACCAATTTTAAAGTTTAGCATCGACTTTAACTCGCATATCTCCTGTGCCAATCGGCCTTATTTCTGCCTCCTGTGATTCTCATTGAGCAAAAAAAAGCCCCGATAAACTCGAGGCTAAGTCTGCTCTAAATAACAATAGTATATTCGGGATGCTTGGCGCCAATTCCAGCCCCAAGGAGAGTCATACCGTATGGTGCTAATTATAGGACCCGGTCTGACGGAGCTTGTGTTCCCAGTCACAATTTGAACAGAAAGCTATCTACCCCATTAGGCTCTCTCTCGAGCGCTGTTCAGCGGTTGGCGCGGGCGAGGCACCACACGTCAACCCTGCAGCCCAGCTGGCTGCGCAACAGTCTGGAGAGCGTCTCCATCGTTGCCATCGTTGTAACTACATCATCCACGAGTGCGATGTGGGTCACAGCTTCCATGTTGGGCACTTTGCGCAGCGAAAATGCGCCGCGCAGGTTGGTTTTTCTGGCCGTTGCCGATTTCATCGAAGTCTGAGCCTCGGTGTGACGTGTCTTTAGCAGCATAGAGTCGGAGGTGGCGACTCGACAGTGCCTGCTCAGTACCCGACTTATCTCTCTGGCCTGGTTGAACCCGCGCGAACTTAGACGCTTGCTATGCAGAGGCACCGGTAAAAGTAGCTGGGGCCTT
The DNA here is from genome assembly GCA_040880325.1 of Pseudohongiellaceae bacterium. Lineage (GTDB taxonomy): Bacteria > Pseudomonadota > Gammaproteobacteria > Pseudomonadales > Pseudohongiellaceae > UBA9145. Next base: position 9,759 of record JBBDIR010000025.1, on the reverse strand, counting down.
TCGGCGGTGCCATAGTGAGCATTGAAGTCTCTTGCCAGAATTCTCGAGAGGGAGTAGCCAATATCGAAACCTGCCGAGAATTTAAAATTGGCAACCAGCTTGCTGATAGGCGGGACATAAGGAAACGCAGCGCAGCACATAGCGAAGCTCGGGGGGCGGAGCAGACAACTGTTGCAAAAGCGGTCTTTGCTTAACGCCGCACCGAATTCGATGCCGCAGCGGCGACAACATTCGCCCAGTCTTGGTAACAGGGGTTCACAGACATCGCAGATACTGTACTCTTTGTAGGCGGCCTGACCGCAGACGATGCAGGCGGCGGGCAGGGCGCGGCGAATTGCATGGATGACAGGAGTGAGCATGGGCGTTTTCAAAGCAGTACGTTGCAGGTCTAAAAGAAATGACTGTTTACTCAGTATAGGCCGCCTCTTCGATATTGCTGCATTTGTAGCTGACGATCGCGGTACCTGTTGTAGGCAGCATCCCCTATAATCACGGCTCGCTATTTGAATTTTGTTGGGGGACAAAGAAATGGCTGCTTACACAGCTCCACTAAAAGATATCCACTTCCTGCTGAAAAACGTTTTCGACGTTGAAAAGCTTTTTGCCAGTATGCCGGACACTGCCGAGGTCACCGATGATCTGATTGTGGCAATCGTTCAAGAGGCGGCAAAGATAGCTGAGGGATTGTTGTCCCCTATCAATCGAAGTGGCGATGAGGAGGGCTGTAGCTTTGCTGAGGGCGCTGTGACCACGCCGAAGGGTTTCAAGGAAGCCTATAAGGCCTATGCCGACGGCGGATGGCCGAGCCTCACCGGCGATGTGAATTATGGCGGACAGGGCATGCCCAAGCTGCTGTCTGCTGTTATCGAAGAGATGTCATTTGCGGCCAATTCCTCCTTTGCGCTGTATGCGATCCTCAATACCGGCGCGACCCTGACCCTGAGCCGGCACGGTAGCGATGAGCTAAAGCAGCGCTATCTGCCGAAAATGTACTCCGGTTGTTGGTCGGGAACTATGTGCCTCACCGAAGCCCACGCAGGCACCGATCTCGGCATGATCAAGACCAGGGCCGAAGCGCAAGCCGATGGTAGTTATCGACTCAGCGGCACGAAGATATTTATCACCGCAGGCGAGCATGATCTCACGGAGAACATCATTCATCTGGTATTGGCTAAATTGCCTGATGCCCCCGCCGGCCCGCGCGGCATTTCTTTATTTTTGGTTCCGAAGATTCTTGTTAATGATGCAGGCGAACTCAGCGGGGATCGCAATGCCGTTAGCTGCGGCGCAATTGAGCACAAAATGGGTATCAAGGCTTCGGCAACCTGCGTAATGAATTTCGATTCGGCTGTGGGTTACTTAGTGGGTGAAGAGAATCAGGGTCTCGCCCACATGTTTACCATGATGAATTACGAACGGCTATCCATGGGACTACAGGGTAACGGTCTTGCCGATAGCTCCTATCAGACCGCCGCGGCGTACGCGAAAGAAAGAGTGCAGGGTAGAGCCGCAACAGGTGCTGTGCAACAGGATCAGAATGCCGACCCGATTCTCGTGCACCCCGATGTGAGAAGAATGCTGCTAACGATGCGAGCAAACATTCTAGCCGGTCGCGCACTTTCCTTATATGCCGCAAGTCAGCTGGATATTGCTCGATTCCATCCGGATGAGCTCAGTCGTAACAAGGCGGAGAAGTTAGTCGCATTGCTGATACCCGTGCAGAAGGCTTACTGTTCCGACCGGGGCTTTGAGGCCTGTGTATTAGGTCAGCAAGTACTGGGTGGGCACGGCTATATAGCGGAGTGGGGCTTAGAACAAAATGTGCGCGACGCGCGAATTGCACAGATCTATGAGGGGGCGAACGGAGTGCAGGCGCTTGACCTGATGGGGCGTAAAACAGTGCGTAGTAAAGGCGAGTTGCTCGAGGTGCTTAGCGGCGAGATCGATGATTTTATCAACAGCCAAAAAAGCAGTGAGCCGATGCAAGTGTATCTACCCGTGCTCGAGAAATCTCGAGAACGCCTGGCGGAAGCTACCTCTGTAGTATTGAACAGCAGCGTCGACGACCCGAACGAGATAGGGGCTGCCTCCTACAGCTACATGGAGTTAATGGGCTTAACGCTTTACTGCTTTATGTGGCAGAGAATAATGTCGGCATCTTTTATCTACAGAGATTCCCAGGACGCAGATGTGAATTATGCCAACGCTCTGGTTACAACGGGTCAGTTTTTTATTCAGAGGCTGTTGCCGCGAGCAGAGTCTTTGCTGATGGAAATCTCTAGCGGTGCGGATACGCTAATGGCGATGGACGAAGAGCAATTCTAGGGCTTGCTTAAATTACCCACTCAACATTTTCTGAGAATAGCGATGCGTAGTGATCCAGGTCCTCATTCTTTTCGCCAACGAGAATTAAATTGCCCTGCTGCATGGGCATGATCTTCCCCTCGAAACGCTCGTCGCGAATAGAATACTGAATGTCCACAGGACTGTTGTTGATTACAATAATGCTGACGGCACCCTGGCTGCCTTGCAAGACCAGGTGAGCACTCTGGTAGGCGGGAAGAATTTCGCAGGGATTTGCCCACCTTACTTCAAAATCAGGCGAAGCCTGGGAACCAAGCAATCTGGTACCAGCCCCAGCCAAGGAAACATTAATTTCGTCGATGCCTAAAACGGTATAGCTCGCTCCGCCCGTGATGTCATCTATCGCCTTGTTTTCGTGATAGAGGTGATTGAGAAGCTCGTTTCCGAATACAACATCGGCAGCGGAAGGTCCGCTGTTGAAGCTGAGGGAGAATACAATACCAACTGCGAGAACGAGGCTTGCGGCTACGGCGTAGTACTGAAAGAAGCTTTGTTTCTTGGCTCGAATAGGGCTTATCGTGGTGCGGCTTGCGCTAACTGTCCCGGATTCCTGTCCGTCTCTTTGGGGAATTGACAGTAGTTTTTGATGCAGGCCTGCAGGCACATCAACAAGGCTCTCGACCAATGAATTCATCGAATCTTCGAGCAGCAATGTCTCATCGAGAATCTTCTGATAAGCGGGATTGGCGCGCCCGGCATCCAGAACTTCCTGACTGAGGTCTCTTGGGTTCGCATAGACTAGTTTGCGAAATTCTAGTTCATCCATTTTTTAATGCCTCGTAGGTGTCTGTCCTCTGCTTTCGGGTAACTTCTTTTTATTGTATTCGAATACAGATTCAATCTTCATTGCCGTTTTCGGTATCCAGGCCGAATTCTATCTTGAGCTTGCTACGTGCTCGAAATAATCGAGTCATGACCGTATTGTTGTTGAGCTGAAGTATGTCGGCTATTTCTTTCCCGCTAAAACCGCCGACGACTTGCAATAATAGAGGCTCGCGATATTCACTCTCAAGTCGGTTAATCGCTTTGTGGAGTAGCTCCCTATCCATCTTGCTATCGGGCTCGTTGTCATCCCGTTCCGCGACACTCTGGCTGTCAATATCGACCAACTCAGGGCGATAGCGTTCATATTGCCTCGCATTCTCCCTGCGCAGAATGGTAAACAGCCAGGCTTTTGCTGCCTTATCATTCTGCAGACTCTCAAGAGACCGCCATGCGCGCAAAAAAGTTTCCTGCACCAGATCCTCGGCCATCGGCTTGTTCTTGCAGATCCAGAGCGCGTAACGAAATACATCCTGATACAGCGCTGCCACCAGGGATTCGTAGCGTTGCTGCTTCGTGTTTCCCTCCAAGACCGGCGTTTCGCTCATTATTTTTCGCAGAAGTGAGTAATTTTTAGTTTTTTGGCCGGATCGGCCGGATTATTGGGGCTCGAACAGGCTGTAGGCCCTATGCAGTCAATCGGTCAGCTCGTCTAGTTCTATCTGGTCCAAATGCTCCGCGCTGAGAGTGTGCCTAAATTGACCGGCTTCCTCAAGTATTTTACAGCCCAGGCAACGCGGGTGAGCCGCTGAAGCGCAGCCCGTCGAGGTTTAGCTTGGGCCGTAGCCACTGTATACTGCACGCCATTGTACTATTCTGGACTTTGCTATGTTAAACATCGCAATCGTTGGTGCTGCCGGCCGCATGGGTCGAACTCTGGTGGAGGCGGTAAACCAAAACAAGAACACCATGCGCGTCTCGGTAGCCACCGTGCTGGCAGAAGATCCTGCGCTGGGCGTCGATATAGGGCTGCTCGCGGTTGGGGCATCGATAGGGGTAGAGACGAGTGCCGAGTTGAGCCGGCCAGCCGATTTCGATGTGTTGATCGACTTCACCTCGCCCGAGGCAACCATGAGCCATGTTGCGTTTTGTCAGGCGAACAAGAAGGCGATGGTGATCGGCACAACCGGACTGACCGATGAGCAACAACAAGCGATACAGAAGGCGGCGGTAGACATTGCCATCGTCTTCGCGCCGAATTTTAGTGTCGGGGTAAACCTCTGCCTCAAATTATTGGAAGAAGCCGCGCGAGTGTTGGGCGATGAAGTCGATATTGAGATTACCGAGGCCCACCACCGCTACAAGAAGGATGCACCTTCGGGAACGGCTCTGAAGATGGGTTCGGTGATCGCTGACACACTGGGCAGGAACCTCGAAGAGTGTGCGGTCTACGGCAGAGAGGGAATCACTGGCGAGCGCGACCGCCGTACCATCGGATTCACGACTATTCGGGCGGGTGACATTGTCGGCGACCATACCGTGACGTTCGCGGGCCTGGGAGAGCGTGTCGAGATAAGCCACAAGGCCAGCAGCCGCATGACTTTCGCCAGTGGCGCGGTGAGAGCCGCGCTGTGGATCGCGGGAAAGGAGAAGGGCCTCTATTCGATGCGTGATGTGCTGAAGCTTTAGAGCATAACGGCTGAATTAGTCCGCCAGCGTCACTTTTCGACCGGTGGATCGGCTAATTGCTGATTATTTACTCAGTTGTGCATAGACAAGAAGGGTCAACTATCTATAAAATACTCGCTCAGTATGTTGGATGCTGAAACCTTTGCGAATTAGTAAAAATGCGGAGTGGAGAGATTCTTCATTCCGCTTTTTTTCGCCTGCAATTCATAAACGCAAGCCGCCTTGTGTTGACGACTGTCAGCTTGCATAGGGGGCACTTCCATTTACTGAGAGGTGCTTATCAATGATCAGAATATTTTAGGAGTAAAAGTGGCTGGTTCAGCTGTACTCGCTTTAGAAGACGGTAGCATATTTCATGGTGTGGCGATTGGAGCGCAAGGGAGTTCCACTGGCGAGGTAGTTTTTAATACTTCGATGACGGGCTATCAGGAGATTCTCACTGATCCTTCCTACGCTCAACAGATCGTTACTCTCACCTACCCCCACATAGGTAACACCGGCACAAATTCTGAAGATAACGAATCGAGGAGAGTGTGGGCATCCGGTTTAGTCATTCGCGATCTCCCGCTGCTAGCAAGTAATTGGCGTAGTGAACAATCTCTGGATGAGTTCCTTAAAGAGAGAAATGTAGTGGCTATTGCCGAGATCGATACACGTCGCCTCACTCGACTGCTGCGCGATAAAGGTGCACTCAATGGCTGTCTTCTCACAGGGTCTGCACTCGAGAAGGGCTCAGAGGCCGAAGCACTGCGGCTCGCGAAAGAATTTCCAGGATTGAAAGGCATGGACCTGGCCAAAGAGGTTAGCGTAACAGAAAGCTATGCCTGGCAAGGTGGCGTTTGGGATCTGGAGTCTGGCTATCAGGTCGACTCGGATAACCGATTCAAAGTCGTGGCCTACGATTTCGGAGTAAAGAACAACATCCTGCGCATGCTGGTCGATCGTGACTGTGAGGTTACCGTTGTTCCCGCTCAGACCCCGGCTGCCGAAGTTCTGGCAATGAAGCCCCATGGTATCTTCCTCTCCAACGGTCCGGGTGACCCCGAGCCTTGTGACTATGCCATTGCCGCCATAGCCGAATTTCTGGAGCAGGGCATTCCGCTCTTTGGCATCTGTCTCGGCTGTCAACTGCTGGCACTAGCCTGCGGTGCCAGCACAGTGAAGATGCAATTAGGCCACCACGGCGCGAATCATCCGGTGCAGGATTTAAAGGATGGGACGGTGCTGATCACTAGTCAGAATCATGGCTTTGCCGTAGACGAGAAGACCCTTCCGAAGAATCTTATAGCCACCCACAAATCGTTGTTCGATGGATCTCTACAAGGAATTGAACGTACTGACAGACCAGCCTTTGGATTTCAGGGGCATCCAGAGGCGAGCCCAGGTCCGCACGATGTTGCTCCGCTGTTCGACCATTTTATCGAGCTGATGGCGAATAAGGACTAGCCACAGGAATCGAGCAGGACAGAACAACCAGAATGTAACGAAGTATCGACTACAGAGCAGAACTAACCAGGCAGAACTAACCAGGCAGAACTAACCAGTAAGGTACAGACAACTCAATATGCCATTAAGAAAAGACATCAAAAGTGTATTAATTATCGGCGCCGGACCCATCGTCATCGGACAGGCCTGTGAATTCGACTACTCGGGTGCCCAGGCCTGCCAGGCGTTAAGAGAAGAAGGTCTGCGAGTCATATTAGTAAACTCAAACCCAGCAACCATCATGACCGACCCGGCGATGGCGGATGCCACCTACATCGAGCCTATTAACTGGCGCATGGTCGAGAAGATTATTGCAAAGGAAAAGCCCGATGCAATCTTGCCTACCATGGGTGGGCAGACGGCACTTAACTGCGCGTTGGATCTAAATCGTCATGGCATATTGAAAAAGTACAACGTCGAGTTGATCGGGGCCAATTGTGAGGCGATCGACAAAGCCGAGGATCGAGAGCTGTTCGATCAGGCCATGCAGAAGATCGGACTGGAGACGCCGCAACACGGCATGGCGCACAACCTGGAGCAGGCTCATGAAGCGCTGGAAAAAGTGGGCTTTCCCTGCATTATCAGACCTTCCTTCACCATGGGTGGAAGTGGCGGCGGCATCGCCTACAACAAAGAAGAATTCGATGAAATCTGCCAGCGTGGATTGGAGCTTTCCCCTACCAATGAGCTATTGATAGATGAGTCTCTCATCGGTTGGAAAGAATTCGAATTGGAAGTGGTGCGCGACAGAAACGACAACTGCATTGTTGTCTGCTCAATTGAAAACTTCGATGCCATGGGTGTCCATACCGGGGACTCGATTACCGTCGCCCCGGCGCAGACCTTGACCGATAAGGAATACCAGATACTGCGTAACGCGTCCTTAGCCGTGCTTCGCGAGATCGGCGTTGAGACGGGCGGCTCAAACGTGCAGTTCGGTATTAATCCAGACAATGGTCGCCTGGTGATTATAGAAATGAACCCGAGGGTGTCGCGTTCTTCCGCACTGGCCTCGAAGGCAACGGGCTTTCCTATAGCACGAGTCGCCGCGAAGCTCGCGATAGGTTTTACTCTCGATGAGCTAAGAAACGAGATTACTGGCGGCGTTACACCGGCATCCTTCGAGCCCTCGATTGACTATGTCGTTACTAAAATTCCGCGCTTCACCTTTGAGAAATTCCCAGAGGCAAACGACCGTATAACTACCCAAATGAAATCAGTGGGCGAAGTGATGGCCATCGGGCGTACCTTCCAGGAATCCCTGCATAAGGCTCTCAGAGGTCTGGAAGTCGGTATGTGCGGATTCGACCCCGTGCTCAATCTCAAGCTAAGCGATGCCAAGGCAATACTGACGCGAGAGCTAACGGAGGCAGGGCCTGATCGCATCTGGTACGTAGCCGATGCTTTTCGCGCGGGTTGGCCCATCGATACGGTGCATGATCTCACCGGCATCGATCAATGGTTCCTTGCTCAGATAGAAGACATAATCAAAGATGAGGCGATGTTGGCTGAGAAATCCCTTGCCGAGATCGATTTCGGCCTGATGCGCAAGCTGAAGAGGAAGGGCTTCTCCGACAAGCGAATGAGTCAGTTACTCGAGGAGCCGGAGCTTTCGGTGCAGAAGCGAAGGCATGAGCTCGGCGTTCGCCCCGTCTATAAGCGAGTCGATACCTGTGCTGCAGAATTTGTTTCCGCGACGGCGTATATGTATTCAACCTATGAAGAGGAGTGTGAGGCCGCTCCATCTGAGAAAGACAAGATAATGGTGCTCGGGGGCGGGCCTAACCGTATCGGTCAGGGGATTGAATTCGACTACTGCTGTGTACACGCGGCTTTGGCTATGCGCGAAGATGGCTATGAGACCATCATGGTCAACTGCAACCCGGAAACGGTGTCCACGGATTACAATATTTCCGATCGCTTGTACTTCGAGCCTCTAACGTTCGAAGATGTGATCGAGGTGGTTCAGCTGGAGAAACCGAAGGGAGTCATCGTCCAATTTGGCGGACAGACACCACTTAATCTGGTTAAACGCCTGGAGGAGGCCGGTGTCCCCGTCATAGGCACCAGCCCCGATGCAATCGACCGGGCGGAGGATAGAGAGCGATTCCAACGGTTGATCCAAAAGCTGAATCTGAAACAGCCTCCGAACAGCACGGTACGAAGTGTCGCAGAAAGCATCGAGGCGGCGAAGCTCATTACCTACCCTCTCGTGGTTAGACCGTCCTATGTACTGGGCGGACGCGCCATGGAGATTGTCTACAACGAGGAAGAACTCGATCGTTACATGCACGACGCCGTTAAAGTCTCCAACGAGAGCCCGGTATTGCTCGACTATTTTCTTAGTGCGGCGATCGAAGTGGATGTTGACCTGGTTTGCGATGGCGAGCAGGTAGTCGTTGGTGCAATCATGCAGCACATCGAACAAGCCGGGATTCATTCGGGAGACTCGGCGTGTTCCTTGCCTCCTTACAATCTGCCGATGGAAGTGCAGAACAAGATTCGCGAGCAGGTTACGGCGTTAGCACTGGAGCTGGGAGTTGTTGGTCTGATGAATACGCAGCTAGCTTATCAGGACGGGGAGATCTATATCATCGAGGTGAATCCCCGTGCCTCACGCACCGTGCCTTTTGTTTCAAAATGCATCGGCATATCACTGGCCAAGGTCGCAGCACGCTGCATGGTTGGCACATCGTTGCAGGAACAGGGCTTCACCAAAGAAATCATTCCAGAAACCTTCGCCGTTAAAGAGGCGATCTTCCCTTTTGCCAAATTCCCGGGCGTAGACCCAATACTCGGTCCGGAGATGAAGTCCACCGGAGAGGTGATGGGCGTGGGTAAGACCTTTGCCGAGGCCTATGCGAAAGCACAGATGGGTGCTGGAGAATTTTTCGAGAAGAAGGGTAATGCCTTTCTGAGCGTGCGGGATGCAGATAAGCCGTACATTGCCGAAGTGGCGGAGAAGTTGATCGAGCTTGGCTATACGATAGTGGCTACTCACGGCACTGCCAAAATCATCGAAGACGCCGGGATCGAGGTAGCCGGGGTCAATAAAGTGGCCGAGGGCAGGCCTCATATAGTCGATATGCTAAAAAATGATGAAATACAATTGATCGTCAATACCACAGAGGGTAAGCAGGCGATTGCTGATTCATCTATCATCCGACGCACAGCCCTAAGACATGCTGTGTTCTGTACCACGACGATTGCTGGAGCTCTCGCAGTTTGCGAAGCGCTAGCGTTCAGTGGCAATATGTCGGTGTATACAATTCAAGATCTTCACGCTGCACTGAATTAGACCAAACCAATTGCTGTAGGACGGCGGTTTACAGAACTGTTGCGCTTGTGTCTTGCAGTCTTTTTCCGCTCTCCTTGGCGGAATCAAAATGGAAACATTATGGCTAGAGTACCAATGACCGTAGAGGGTTCTGAGCGTTTACGTGAAGAGCTCAACCAGTT
>JBBDIR010000024.1:0-143104 GCA_040880325.1 Pseudohongiellaceae bacterium | reverse complement strand
GTGACATCTCCGCCCAATAGAAGGCATAGGTCGAGAATGGGGCATGGCAACCAAAGTCCCGCGCTGCAATACTCTCAGCAAGTATCCAGCTTCCAATCTGGCTGCAGCAGAAAGCGGAGGCGTTTTAACCTCTCCATGGAGCCATACGAGTGGCTTGTCCTTTGGACTCACGGGGCGTAGATTATGTCATATTCGACATATATGCAAGGGTCTGTGCCCACGCAACATAACGAATAAGTCATTAAGGGACACAGCCTGCTCCGCACGGTTTGCGAAAAAGCCAGAATGAAAAATCTTGTCGTTTGCTGGAGTGGCCATTGCGACTGTTCTTAGCGCCTGCCTTGCCATGCCTGGCACAATCCAAATAATCATCCAACTCAGCGTTTAAGGCTGCTTCAACGGTCACCTTAATGAGCATCGAGCGGAACTCATCAAAGTCCTGCTCAGTCTTGATGTTTTTGCCGCTTCCTCGGCAAATGCTTTCAGTATATCTGTGTTCATAAACTACCTATCCCTCATCATTTCTGGCGCTAATGATAGGCTAATGATAGACAGTTACACAGATTTATTGACAGCCTCCTCAGCCAGTACGGCTAAATCTAGCCAGCGTCGGGATCTTTGCCTTCAACTTTGCGTAGACATTCTTTAGCGCCCGCAACTCCGATTTCTGCGAGTCTTCCTCAATCGACTTCTGCTCATAGTTCAGTTTAATATAGAGCTGCGTAAGCTCCGTCATCGCCTCGGCCAGTTCCGGTCGTTGCCTGCAGACCCGGTTTTTAAAGGCTACCGGTCCCTCCCCACGATCTCGCTTCAGCCCTATCTTCGCTAGCTCCTTGCAGACAGAAAGGTAGAAACGATTTATCGGACTACGCTGGACCCTGGGTTCGAAATTAATTACGGTAAAGCCGATCGCTACGACTACTATAGCCGCCAGGCTGCTCATCAGTAACAGCACCTTACGTTCGGTAACCTCGCCGAACAGCTTCTCGAATAATTCAAACTGAACGTCCTCGTCGTAATTGACTACTAGCTGATTCCACGAATATTCGACCGCATCCATTCTCAGGCGCATTGCGTTCAACCAACCAATGCTGCCCAACCTCGATGCCGAGAACAGGTCATCTTCCATGAAGGCAGGATCGTCGCGCAGTGCTTCCTGCACGCCTTGCTCGATACGCGTTGGTGAAACTGCCCCAGTGGGATCGAATCGCACCCAGCCTTCACCCTCAAACCAGACCTCGGTCCAGGCGTGTGCGTTGTATTGATACACCATTAGATAGTTTTCGTAGGGGTTCTGTTCCGCGCCGTGATAACCCACTACCACCCGCGCCGGAATCCCGGCTGCGCGCATCAGGTAGGTAAAAGAACTGGCATAGTGCTCGCAGAAACCAGCCATAGTGTCGAACAGAAACTCATCTATTCTGTCTTCATCGAGTAAAGGCGGATTCAACGTATAGAAGTATTCATTCTGCTGAAAATGCGCGAGCACGGCGACGGCGTATTGCCTATCCGTCGTTACCGATGCGCGCAGTTCCCTGGCAAATTCACGGCTGCGCTCGTTACCCGCTTCCGGTAGTTCCAAGCTTCTGTTGCGCATGCTATTAAGGAGCAGGATGTCTGTCTGATTCTGCGTATAAGAGCGTAGCTCGTAGCGCAACCGCTGCGAAATCAGCCCATTATTAAACAACTCAAAATTACGACTGCGAAACAGGTCGTCATCGACGTCTTCGGCTAGATGCAATCCAAATAACCATGGCTGCTGTGTAGGCTCGATGATGACATTGTAGGAGATCGGGGCCCCTATCGTTCGGATTCTATCGTCGTAGCTGATCCTGAAATCAGCCAGGGCCGAGGCGACCGCGTACGACGAGGACGAACGGGTGCGACGCCATGTGAGACCATCGAAACTATCCAGCACCAAACCGCGCCAATACAGATCCTCGTGAGCGGGCTGTGCCCCACCATCAAACTGCACGCGAAAGGCAAGTTCCGCCGACCGCCCGAGCTGACTGATGTCGCCGGGGGACATCTCATCGGTAACACCGGTTGAGTTTGTGCCGCTCTGTATCGGTACCGCCCACAACGGCGCTATCCGTGGGAACACGATAAACAGCACGATGGTAAGTGGCAGGGCCTGCGCGGCAATCTTGATCGCGAGCCAGGCGGTCCCCTTATTATCCGCAACCTGCGCATTGCGATTCACGGCGATCATCGCGGCCATCGTGACGGCGACGACGAAGGTGATATACAGGGTATTGAGAACGCTCTGGGAATAGAGAAAGGCCACCATGGACATGACAAAACAAAGACTGATCACGACGTAGATATCTCGCTTCTGGCGCATCTCGATGAGTTTAAAAACAAAGCCAAGGGCGAGCAGGCTTGCCGCCGAGTCCAGCCCTATTCCAATAGTACGAATCTGCGACAACGATACGACCAGGGTAAACAGCACCAGCGCTACTCGCATCATGCGACCGGGATAATCCAGCTTGCCGCTGTAGATTAACAGGCGCCAACAGACACATAACAAAGCGATGAGGCTTATCCAGATCGGCATGCGCATACTCTGGGGTAAGATTACCAGCAGCACGGCAGCGAGGACCCAGATCAGCGCGGGGCGTGGAATCTGATAATTAATCTCCACTATTGATCCCCAAAGCGCGCCAAGGCACGTAGTAATTTCTTTCTATGTTCTGGACCGCTAGCGGGCTGAAACTCACTCCCGGGCAAGCGCATACCGAAGGCGTTGTCGGATTTCGCCAGTTGAATCACGCAGTAGCACAGGCGCGAGAGCCGCTCTTCAGTATTGAAGCCATAGAACATATCCCAGTCCAGCCAGATCTTATTATCCACATAGTCTACGAACTGCTTGAGATGCATGCCCTGCCCCCTGGCCATGTTCTTCCATGCTACCTGCCTAAGTGAGTCACCTGGCACATAGTCTCTTAGCCCATAGAAATCTTCACTGCCTTCCCGGTTGATTGCAGAGTCACTACCACCGCTGGCACCGGAATCGAACTGGCTCATAGAGCAAGGTACCGGACGTGGATAGACCAGACAATGGAGACTTAGATCAACAACGGACCAGGCACGGCACAGACCAAGAGGAAATCGCGTCAGCACACGCAGTCGCGGTGCCTTAATCTCGCCGCGCCGATCAGCCAGCATAAACACCTCCACCTCTTCGGTGTCGTGCGCTATCAAGTCAGAATAGCTGGTTCGCCCGCCAATGAAATTAAGCTCCAGAGATTCATGGCGACGCGTGGGTGAACGCGACAGCTGTACCGGAAAACACGCTTGTTCGCCGCAGAAAACATCCTGCGCAGAACGGCTAGTCAGAGTGAGCTGGTTAAGATTGTTAAAGCTGTGAAGTATGGAGAGTACAAATACGCTGACCATCAGGAAGGCCAGTCCGAAGGCGAGACTCACGGCATAGTTGATCGCTGCAATGAACACGAGACCGGCGCAGAAGAGAAACAGCAAGCCACTGCGTGATGGGATGATGAAAATATTTTTTCGGTTGAGTGTGACCTGATCCCGAGCTGGAATATTTTTCGCAATCCAGCGCCGGTAATTATTGTTGAGTGTTACCCGTAGACTAGTTGCCATGGTGGTTACTCAATGTGTGAACATGATTGCACTGCGTAAGCAGCGCTTTTCCGGAGTTAGTCGATCACATCGACTTCGTTAAGCAGGCGCTGCACCAGGGAGGCGCCGCTGTGGCCCTCGTCATCCATGGTAGCGCGCAGACGGTGCTCCACGACCGCAGGCAAGATCGCCTGAACGTCCTCGGGCACGACGTGATTGCGACCACACATCAGTGCCCAGGTCTTCGCGGAGCGCATAATGGCCAGACTACCCCGTGGCGACAAGCCAAAATGAAATTCATCCTTGCCGCGGGTGAAGGCTATCAGCCGCTGCACGTAATCCAGCAAAGATTCGCTTGCGTTGACCTGCGCCGACAGCTGTCTAAACTGAATGACTTCCTCCAACGATAGACACTGATTTACCGCTTCCACTTTGTCTCTCTCGGTATCCATCTCTAATAGTTGACGCTCAGCGCGATGGTCCGGATAGCCTAGTCGCAGGCGCATCAGAAAGCGATCGAGCTGCGATTCTGGCAAGGGATAGGTGCCAGCGAGGGTTACCGGGTTCTGTGTGGCGATAACGAAGAAGGGATCGGGCAGCTTTCGTGTCTCACCTTCTATCGTCACCTGTCTCTCTTCCATCGCCTCCAATAACGCACTCTGGGTCTTGGGGGTCGTGCGGTTTATCTCGTCCGCCAACACTAACTGACTAAAGATAGGGCCGGGATGGAAAGAGAATTCGTTCGTAGTCTGATTAAAAATCGAGATGCCGAGTATATCGGCTGGCAATAGATCGCTGGTGCCCTGTATGCGGTTGTAGCTAAGCCCCAGAGCCTTAGCCAGCGCGTAGGACAAGGTGGTCTTACCCATGCCGGGTAAATCTTCGATAAGCAGGTGACCGCCGGAAAACAGACAGCACAGGGCCAGCCGAATCTGATGGTCCTTGCCGAGCAACGCCTTGCTCACTTCATCGACGGTCTTCTGCACTTGCCGGGACAGCTTAGTGTCCGTCAATTCAACTTGACTCGTTGCTTGCTTCTCGGCATTCGAGGATAACATGGGCGACTCACTTGTGTGCTTCATGGCATTGACAGGTTTAGCGGACCCGCTTCATTGCTTGCCCGCGGCGGCGGCTTTCTTGCTGGCCTTCTTCGCCTTGGCCGCGTCGTTGCGCAGATTCTCCAGGCGCTTCAGATAAATTTCATCAACATCACCAGTAATGTATTCGCCATTGAACACCGAACACTCGTACTGTTTGATGGCATGATTACCTTCCGCCGCCGTGGAGATCAAATCTTCGAGATCCTGATAGATTAGCCAGTCCGCACCGATGGCCTCCTCGATCTCTTTTTCGGTCTTACCCGCGGCGATCAACTCGGAGGCGGCAGGCATATCGATGCCATACACATTGGGGTAGCGAATCGCTGGCGCAGCCGAGGCGAAGTACACCTTCGCGGCACCGGCATCACGCGCCATCTGAATTATCTGCTTGCAGGTGGTACCACGCACTATCGAATCATCGACCAGCAATACGTTTTTGCCTCTAAATTCCAGATCGATGGCATTGAGCTTCTGCCGCACACTCTTCCTGCGCTGACTCTGACCAGGCATGATAAAGGTCCGGCCGATGTAGCGATTCTTCACAAAGCCTTCGCGAAACTTCAAGCCGAGTCGATTGGCGAGTTCCAGAGCGGAGGTACGACTGGTGTCGGGTATTGGGATGATTACGTCAATATCGTGTGCCGGACGCACCCTCTCGATCTTGTCGGCGAGGCGCTCGCCCATGCGCAGGCGTGCCTTGTAGACGGATATCCCATCCATCAAAGAATCCGGCCGCGCGAAATAGACAAGCTCGAAAATGCAAGGCGTGTGCAGCCCCGGCTCGGTGCAGACCTGCGTATGTAGATTGCCTTTAACATCGATGTAGACCGCCTCGCCTGGCGCGACATCGCGCTCCAGGGTGAAGCCTTGCGAATCCAGCGCCACACTTTCCGAGGCGATCATGTATTCCTTTACGCCATCGCCGGCATCTCTGCTGCCAAATACCAGCGGGCGAATGCCATTTCTGTCTCGGAATCCGACGATGCCGTAGCCGGACAACATGACGACGGCGGCAAAGCCTCCGCGACAACGATTGTGCACACCCGCTACGGCGGCGAACACATCCTCGGGGAGCGGCTTCATTTTGTTGCGGCGCTGTAATTCGTGGGCGAAGATATTCAGCAGCACTTCGGAATCAGAATCGGTGTTGATATGACGCAGGTCTTCCTTAAACAGATCGCGGCTCAGTTCCTTGGTGTTGGTCAGGTTGCCGTTGTGAGCAAGACTAAGCCCGTAGGGCGAATTTACATAAAACGGTTGTGCCAGCGCTGGGCTGGAACTGCCAGCGGTGGGATAGCGCACGTGGCCGATGCCCATATTACCAGTCAGTCGGCGCATATGACGGGTGCGGAAGACATCCTTAACCAGACCGTTGTCTTTACGCAGATTTAGTTTGCCATTGTCGCTGGTCATGATGCCCGCCGCATCCTGACCTCGGTGTTGCAGCACTGTTAGCGTGTCATACAGACAGACACCCACGTCTTTACTCGCAACCACACCAACCAATCCACACATAGTACGCTCCGCGATAAATCCTGTTTAGGGCGTCTCAGTGACGCCATTCATGTCCCCGATAAAAACCTGCGACTTCTCAATCATGGTCATACCGTAAGGAATCAGCTGTGATTGCTGCCACAGCTGGGTCTCTGAAACGAACATGCTGGCGACGAACAGAATCACCAACACGATGATCACTCCTCTGGCGACACCAAAGACCGCGCCCAGCAAGCGATCGGCCATCTTCAAGCCAGTTACCGAGAGTAATTTCGACATTAGAAAATTTAAAAACGTTCCCAACATCATAACGGTAACGAACAGCAGGGCAAACGCCGTGACATAGCGAATGCCGTCGTTCTCGATCATACCGGTCATCAAGCCGGCGAATGGTTCACTGTATATTCTGGCTAGCAGCAATGCGGCGATCCAGGTCAACAAAGAGAGCACCTCTTTGATCAATCCACGCCACAGCCCGAACATTGAGGAGAGCACTGTGATTACGAGAATGACTATATCGACTTGATTGAATGCCATTAGCTAATCAGTGCTCGTTTACAGACGCTCGAGTTCGTAGCGCACCACCAGGCCCGCCAGAGCGAATTCCTCTTGCAACTTCTGCTGGTATTCATTGACTTGTCCGCGGTCCAGCCAGGGTCCAACGAAGACGCCAGTAAGAGACCCCTGATTACTTGGGATCGCGCGGGTATAGGCCTTATAGCCCGCCTCCTGCAATCGGCTTACCAGGGTGCTGGCGTTCTGCGCATCGGAAAAGGAGCCAAGGCGCACGCTCCAGCCCTGCGGGAGTCCCGCATCGCTTAATTGCGGAACTTCACGACTGAATATAGCTTGTGATTCGGTGATCTCGACGACGTCGTCGGGCTCTTCCGTGGCTTGGGAGTCGGTGCCCGCATCGCTGGCCGCGGCTATTTCTTCGGTAGCGGGTTCTTCTTCAGTGGTGGTTTCCTGCTCGGGGGCGTCCACCGCGCCGACGATCACCGGGCGCGATTGTATTGGTTCCGGCACGATGGCAATGACCGGGGTGTCAGGGATACGGCTGCTAATTGGGGGCTGATAGCTGCCCTGCCCGTCAAAAATGATCGGCAGGAAGATGAGGGCCAGGGCGAGTAGCACGACGGTACCGACGATTCGTTGTTTGGCGCCCTGATTCAAGCCTTGCCCTCAATACTAGTAAGATTGTCAGTTCTGGCCGGCACTCGTCTTTCAGACAGCTCTACTGCGCGCATAGACCGCCGCGACGGTGTAGAACGAGCCCGTGACCAGAACGGTATCCTGCAAGCCGGCCTGTTCGCAGGCGGCCTCATAGGCGGACTCGGCGCTGTCGAATTGCGAAATATGGCGGCTACTGGCGTTAATTCCCACGTTTTTCATGGTTTGTGCCACTACATCTGCAGCCATACTGCGAGCCTGATCGACCTGCGCAATATACCAGATGTCTACACAGGATTCTAAGGCTGTGATCATTCCTGATACATCTTTATCGGCCATCACGGCAAATACGACGGCAAGGCGACCACCCTCTGGATTGTCGGCCCTGTAGCGCTGTAGACGAAGAGCGAGTTGGTGCATCGCTTCGGGGTTATGGGCGACATCGCAGATAATACGGGCACCGCTTTCTATGTCTTGTCGTTGCTCGAAGCGTCCGGCTAACCGCAGCTGCGCCAGAGCGGCAGCGATATGAGCTTTCTCGATAGTCACTGGCAGTAGATTCAGTGCCTGCAGTGACGTGGCCACATTACTTAACATCAATTTAGGTAGCGGCAAATCCGGCCAGTCCAGCGGCCTGCCTTGTGTATCAATGCCGCGCCAGCGCCACAGAGAGTCCTGTGCCTGCTCGTCGCCGTGAAAGTCACGGCTGCGCAGCAGAAGCGGAGCATCGAGTTGCTGCGCCCGCAACGTAATGGCCTGCGGCACAGCCACACCACCGAATACCGTGGGGGTCTTGGGCCGCATGATGCCCGCCTTCTCTGCGGCAATGGATTCAATGTCATCTCCCAACCAGTCTCGGTGATCGATAGCTATGCTACTGATAATGGCCACGTCGGCATCGACGATGTTCACGGCATCGAGTCGTCCCCCGAGGCCTACCTCCAATAGAGCGACATCGATCCGCGCCTGCTGGAACAGCAACAGCCCGGCGAGTGTGGCAAACTCGAAGTAACTGAGGGTCTCATCCTGCCTGGCCTCATCGATAGACTCAAACGCCGCAACAATCAAATCATCTTCGACGTTACGGCCGTCGATGCGGATACGTTCGTTGAACAGGCGTAGATGGGGTGAGGTATAGCATCCGCTCTTGTATCCCGCTTGCTGCAGGATTGCCTCCAGAGTCGCGACGCAGGAGCCCTTGCCGTTAGTGCCGGCGACAGTAACAACCAGTGCGGCGGGCTTGGCCACGCCGAGCCGCTTGGCAACCCGCCGCGTGCGCTCCAGGCCAAGCTCGATCTCGCGTGGGTGAACGCCGGAAATATAAGTGAGCCAGCTCTCGAGAGAACTTCCTTTGGCGGGCATTGCTTTAGCTCGATAGGTTTAGGAGGCTGCGCGTCGGTAGTGGAGCAATTTTTCCAGAATCGAGGCTATTTTGTCGCGCAAATCCTTGCGGTGAACGATCATATCGATCGCTCCGTGCTCTAGCAGGAACTCACTACGCTGAAAACCCTCGGGCAGCTTTACTCGCACAGTCTGGCGGATAATATCTGGGCCGGTGAAGCCGACCAGAGCATTCGGCTCGGCTATATTCACATCGCCTAACATCGCCAGACTGGCCGAAACGCCGCCGTATACCGGATCTACCAGTACCGAAATATAAGGCAAAGAATGCCGCTTCAACTTCTCCAAGGCGGCCGATGTCTTTGCCATCTGCATGAGGGAAATGAGCGCCTCCTGCATGCGAGCACCACCGCTGGTGGAGTAGCACACTAGGGGGATGCCCTCGGCTATGCAGGTATTGACTGCCTGGGTAAACTTTTCGCCAACTACGGCGCCCATGGAGCCGCCAATAAAACTAAATTCGAAAGCGGCGACAATAAC
Organism: Pseudohongiellaceae bacterium; assembly: GCA_040880325.1. GTDB lineage: Bacteria > Pseudomonadota > Gammaproteobacteria > Pseudomonadales > Pseudohongiellaceae > UBA9145. The sequence goes on along the minus strand of JBBDIR010000024.1, from coordinate 133,871 downwards.
CGGTATCTCGTTGACCTTGCCTTTTACGACGACAAGCGCGTCTTTCTCGCCCGTACTCTTCTGTGCTGCACTGAGTCTGTCTTTGTATTTCTTCTTGTCCTTGAATTTGAGGAGGTCAACCGGCTCCATATCGGCATTCAGCTCTTGTTGGCTGCCTGCGTCCAAAAACAGCTCGATGCGGCGACGCGCCGTAATGCGCAGGTGATGATCGCACTTCGGGCAGACATCGAAGTTTTCAGTAAGTGATTTCTTGTACAGCATGGCATCGCAACGCGGACACTGCTTCCAGGTACCCTCTGGCACGGCCGATTTCTTCGCGTCCTTCGGAGCGTTAGCAATCGAAGGTAAAATTTTATCTATCCAGCTCATTCTTTGGTCCGTTCAGGCTATCGAAACTCGATATTACACTAAATTGTCCAAGGCTTCTCTCGCCTCACCGATCACGGCGGTGGCCTCGATGAGAGCCGCGCCATCAACATCAGCCCGCTGCGCCAGTAACGCGATTCTTTCAACCAGGGCACTGCCGATAATGACGCCATCCGCCAGTTTCCCCATGGCTGCTGCGCTAGTGCCATCTTTTATGCCGAAGCCGATGACGATAGGCAGCTGCGTCAGTTGCCGCAATCTATCGATATTTCGAGTTACCGAATCATGGTCCGTTAGCGCGGCTCCCGTCACCCCTTTCAGAGAGACATAATAAAGATAGCCCGAACAATGCTCGACAATGCCGGCGATGCGCCTCTCGGTAGTTGTTGGCGCTACCAAAAAGATGGTATCTATCTGCTGCTGGCGCAGCATCCCATGCAATTCACCCGCTTCCGCTGGTGGCAGGTCGACAATCAGAACGCCATCCACACCTGCAGAGCCCGCCGTCTCGACGAAGTTTTTATAGCCCATTATCTCAATCGGATTAAGATATCCCATGAGAACAATCGCGGTTTCCTTGTCGCTTTCGCGGAACTCGGCGACCAGAGCCAACACTTGTCTTAGGGTCGTGCCTTTTGCCAGCGAACGCTCCACGCCCCTTTGAATAACTGGGCCATCCGACGAGGGATCACTGAACGGGATACCCAGCTCTATGATGTCCGCTCCCTGTTTTACCAGCGCATGCATAAGAGCGGCAGTAACTTTTATATCAGGGTCGCCCGCTACCAGATAGGGGATCAGTAGCTTCTTTTTTGTCGCCGCGGCGCTTGCCGCTATTTGTTTTATTCTGCTCATGTCTTTCCTGAATGTTCTCGCCAGCGCCGAATTGGAAATAGCAAATATGTTATTGGGTAAGCGGCACTCTTAAAGTTCGATTCCTTCGATCTTTGCGACTGTCTCGATATCTTTATCGCCGCGCCCCGATAGATTAATCACTATGCACTTATCCTTTTCTAGCGTCGCCGCGAGCTTCATTGCGTAGGCGACCGCGTGACTGGATTCCAGCGCTGGTATTATGCCCTCAAGACGCGTGAGCTGATGAAACGCCTGCATCGCTTCCTTATCGGTCGCATCCACGTAAGTAACCCGCTTCATGTCTTTTAAGTAGGAATGCTCAGGGCCCACGCCAGGATAATCGAGGCCAGCGGAAACAGAATGAGTCTGAAGAATTTGTCCGGATTCATCTGACATTAGATACGTTCTATTGCCATGCAGGACACCTGGCGCTCCAGCACTCAGTGGAGCGGCGTGCTGACCAGTCTCGAGGCCATATCCACCAGCCTCGACGCCGTACATCATAACGGACTCGTCTTTGAGAAATGGGTGGAATAAGCCGATCGCATTCGATCCGCCGCCGACGCAGGCTACCAAGGCATCGGGCAGGCGGCCAATCTGCTCCAGACACTGCTCCCGCGCCTCTCTTCCGATCACACACTGGAAGTCTCGCACCAACTTGGGATAGGGATGCGGGCCAGCTACGGTGCCAATAATATAATAAGTGTTATCCACATTCGTGGCCCAATCGCGCAGGGCTTCATTCATTGCATCTTTTAGGGTGCGCGAGCCTGACTTTACCGAGATTACATTCGCCCCCAACAGCTTCATTCGGTAGACATTTGGCGCCTGCCTGACAATATCGTCAGCGCCCATATAGACATGGCATTCAAGACCGAGTCGAGCAGCAACGGTAGCACTCGCCACTCCATGTTGCCCCGCACCGGTCTCCGCGATGATGCGCGTCTTACCCATGCGTTTTGCCAGCAGCGCCTGCCCGATCGTGTTATTTACTTTGTGCGCTCCGGTATGGTTTAAGTCTTCGCGCTTTAGATACAGCTTCGCACCACCAATCGAGTCGCTAAGTCGCTCGGCAAGATATAACGGAGACGGCCTGCCAACGTAGTGCTTCAACTCAAAGTTGTACTCCGCCCAGAATTCTTTATCGGCGGACAGCTTCTCATAAACCTCCGCCAGTTCTTCGACGGCAGCGACCAAGGTCTCACCGACGAACACACCACCATAGGGACCAAAATGTCCTGACGCATCTGGCCCATCAAATACGCCTGACTCTTCAAGCTTAGCCACGTGTTTTAACTCCTTCGATAAATGATTTCATCTTGCTGCGATCCTTTATTCCCTTGCTCGCTTCGACCGAGCTGCTCACGTCGACACCAAAAGGGCAAACTCTATTGATTGCTTCGGCGACATTCGCCGGATTCAGGCCGCCGGCGAGAACCAAGCGAGCCTTCAGCGCTGCAGGCAGCTGTTCTACCTGTTGCCAATCGAATGTCTTACCAGTGCCCCCGGGCAGATGAGGGTCATAACTATCCAATAGGATATATTTGGCGCCGCCGTATTGCGCGAATTGTGCACTCAAATCGCTGCCCGGTTTAACCGCCAGTGCTTTCATGTAGGGGACATCAAATTGACCGCAGAATTCAGCCGATTCCTTGCCGTGGAACTGCAGCAAATCCACGAGCCCGGTTTTCAAGGCCTGTTCCACGAGGCTGGCCTCGGGATCGACAAACAATGCCACGACTTGAACCTTTTCTGGCAGGCTCTGAACTATGGCTGCAATATCATCTACCTCAACGGCACGCGGGCTGGGCGGATACAAGACCACACCAATAGCGTCCGCACCGAGCTCGGCAGCAGCCAGGGCGTCTTGCTCTCGCGTAATACCACAAATTTTAATCCAGATTTTCTGCAAGGTGGGTCTAGTGATCGATGAAAGACGCGTATTCTATCAAATTCGCCGATACGCGACTATCGGACAATCTCAAAAATACACTCTCTAGAGTCGCCGCAGATCCGGCGCCCCCAGCAACAAGTCAGGCAACGCGCTAATATCTCCAAGACCACAACTCTCGGGATATTCCACTCCAATCAGATACAGCCCGTCCGGCGGTGCCGTGGGTGCTGCCCTGGTTCTGTCCTTGAGGGATAGCAGCTCGGCAATCCAGGCTGGCTCGCGCTCTGACCTGCCCACCTGCAACAGTGAACCCATGATGTTGCGTACCATATGCTGCAGGAAGGCATTGGCCTTTACATCGAATACGAGAAAGCCGCCCTGCTGATAAATAGCGGCATGAATGACATGGCGCATTGCTGTCCTGGACTGACACCCTGCCGCCCGGAATGACGAAAAGTCCTGCTCGCCGAGTAGATGCTGAGCAGCCTCATGCATTGCGCCAGCGTGCAGCTCCCTGCGCAGGTAGCTCGCCTTCGAATGCAGCAGCGCGGATTCTGTATCACGGCAGTACATCAGGTACAGGTAGCGCCGCGATAGCGCGCTAAAACGCGCGTGAAAATCATGCCCCGGCTTAGCCGACCAACGCACTCGAATGGTCTTTGGCAGCAGGCTATTGACGCCTTCCATCCATGCCTTGTTGCCCCTGTCCTTCTCACAGTCAAAGTGAATTACCTGGCAGGTAGCATGCACTCCCGCATCCGTTCTGCCAGCGCAGCTTACGGTAACATCGTGATCTGCAACATTGCTCAACGCGAATTCAATATACTGCTGCACGGTTTCTTGCTGCGGCGATTTTTGTTTCTGCCAGCCGGAATAGGCTGCGCCATCATATTCGATGCCTAGCGCAATGCGGGTTTTTTCTGTAATGGGGTTGTTATTAGATGACACGGATTAAATCGGCACGGCTATTGTGATTGTGCGCCTGCCATTGATTCGACTAACCGTTGAGCTTGGCGAGCAATTTGTTCGCTTCTGCTATTTGCTCGTCGGAACCTTCCTTGATAACTTCTCGCAGGATTTCTTCGGCTCCCTCGGTATCACCCATCTTCTGATAGGCATAGGCTAGCTCCAACTTCGTCGCTGTCTCATCATCATCGGACAGTATGTCCAGATCATCATCTTCGCCAGACTCGTCGTCATCGGACAAAAATTCTAGATCTTCCTCGCCAATTAAATCTTCTGTTTCAGATGAGTCACTGGCGGCTACCTCTTTCCCATCGTCTTTCCCATCGTCTTTCTCATCGTCTTTCTCATCGTCGATATCGAACTCTATATCATCAGAGGCGGACGCATCCTCGCTCATAATCTTCGTTACATCGGAGCCTTTCTCTTCTGTATCGGCATCAAGATCAAGGAAGTCATCTTCCTCATCCGTGCTTGTTGCTTCTACTTCAAATTCATCGAGGTCGAAATCGAAATCCTCAACGTCACTGTCAGCGCTCGCCGCATCACCCGCTTCCGGTTTTTCCAGAACGGTGTCGCCACTATCACTTTCCAGTTCGAAATCGAAAGTCTCGACTTCCTCGTTACTCGCTGGCTCCGGCGCATCGGAACCTTCAGCCAATTCATCCTTGTCGAAAGAGAAATCAACTGCATTCGGATCGTTATCCTGCTCCGCACTCTCACTCGCTGCCTCAGCTTCCGTCGCTTCGGTAACGCTAGCCGCGGCATCGGAATCGAAGGAGAAAGTTTCCAGGTCCAGCTCCTCGTCATCAGCGACTGTTGTCTGGGCCTTTAATTCGTCGGCAGCGTCAGCATCGAAATCTAAAGAATCGATCTCCAAATCTTCTGGATCTGTGGCCTTGCTCTCAAGCTTGTTCGAATCGTCTTCCAGATCAAACTCGAAAACGTCATCATCTACTGAATCGTCGTTTGATATCTCTCCGAGATCACCACCTTCTTCGTCGCCAGAATCTTCGTCATCCGCTAAATCATCGCCGCCGAGATCGAACATTAAATCGACGTCTTCGGAGTCCTGCGTATCCTCCACAGGTTTCTGTTCCGGTTCAGGCTCTTTCGCTGCCTCGGCCGGGCTGTCTTGCTCTTCGTCTTCATAATCGAAGGAGTCCAGATCTATGCCCAGATCGTCGAGGAACGACTTGGTTTCTGATTCACGGCTGACGCGGTCGGCTGCCTTTGTGGCCGCTTCTTTTTCGTCCAGCTCGGCATCTTGTGCCGCTAGCAGGATTTCTATTTCAGCAATTTTCTCTCGCACTTCATCGCTATCGCCCTGCTCTTGCAGCGATGTGTTCAGCATACTCAATGCGCGGCGGTACTGTTGCTCACTGACTAACTGATCGACAATCGAGAGCACATCCAGGGCTGCCTCTTCGGAATCGTCGTCGTCTTCATCGCCAGTATCGTCGCCTAATTCACCGCTACCGGATACGCCGATGATATCATCCAGCTCGCTATCTAATTCCGACGGGTCGTAGTCATCAAACTCGGTGGCGGCATCGTCTCTATCTTGGTCGTCGCGGTTCGAGCCTTCACTCTCTGGGTCGAAACCCTGTTCTTCGATATCATCAATATCGTCGTGATCCAGCTTTGAAGCCCGATTTCTGCGCAGCATCAGGACCACCAACAACAAGATAACTAGCACGAGTCCAAAAATCATGAAGATGATGTTGCCGGTGAGCACCCTTAATAGATCGTCGAGCAAACCACCTGAGGCGACGACGGGTTGTGCTGCCTCCGCCGCGGCTGCAGCCTGAATAGCCTGTTGCTCTGCCGCAAGTTGCGCCTCAACGGCGGCGGCTGCTAGCGAATCCTGTAGTTGCGCCAGCTGAATATCCTGCAGACGTATAATCTCCTGAGCCGCGTCGATCTGTTGTTCAAGCTCAGCCATACGAGAGTCGAGTTCTTCACGTTCTATACGGGCTCTATCTGCTTCTTCCTGACGCTGTGCGAGCTGTGTTTCCAGCTCCGCGATACGCTGATCAAGTACTGCATTTTCTGCGCTGCCTAACTCAGCCGCACCGCCGCTGGCATCAATTCCGTCATCGGAACTCACAACACTCAACTGACCCTGAGGCTGCTCATCTTGCTCCGGTGTTGCATTCGATGGCGCCGCCAGAGGCTGCAAATCGGCAAAGGCTTGATTTTGTCGCGTGACTTCGTCTACCGCATCGCGCGGATCAATCGACTGGATCTCTGCCAGTGTGGGGACCCGTATTACCTGCCCGCTGCGCAGTCGATTTATATTGCCGTCGGCGAAGGCATCCGGGTTCAGTTGTTGAATGGCCAGCATGGTCTGCTGCATTGACACCGAGCTATCAGGCCTTACCTGCAACGCGATATCGGAGAGCGTGTCGTTGCTATCAGTCGCTATCGTTTCCGCTGCGCTTGGTTCCGGCTCGGTAGATGCATCCACAGCCTGAATGGGTTCCGGTTCGGCCTGCACAGCTTCTTCCACGGCAGATGATTCAGGTTCGGCGTCCTCGTTGCTAATTTCCGGCGTGGCGTCGGCCTGCTCAACGATCTGCTCATCGATTTGTTCGTCGATTTGCTCATCGATCGGCTCGTCGATGCTGGCATCGTCCTCGGGCTGCGCTTCAATCACTTCCGGTTGTAAGTTTGCGGCAGAGCTCGAAGAGCTTGGCGTGACGGCTGGCGCCGGGCTGGCCGAGTCGACGAATGGCTCGGCGTCGGTAGCTTGCCTGTTATCCGGCGCCTGCAATACCGGATTGATCGGCTGCCTGACTTCCGGCGCCACCTGTTGCTCGTTGAAGACCGGCAGGTCCAATAGAACGGTGTGCTCACTGAGCAAGCGGCCATTTGGCCAACGGGTATCGAGGATAAAACTTAGATAGGGCTCGCGCACAATCTGCGAGGACGTCAGGATAACTACATTGCCCTGAGCCGTAGATTCCACCCTGAAGCGAACATTGGAAAGGAAGCTGGTACGATCGATGTTGAAACGCTCAAAGTCGTCGTTCGACGCCATACCAATGCGAATGTCCTGCAGGCGCGTATCACCGAGTTGCAAGATTTCGATGCGCATGCGCAGCGGCTGATTAAGCGCAGACTCTAACGTTACTGTGCCGAGTCCCAAGGCATAGAGCTGAGTGGCCATACTGCAAAGCAGCATGGTCAGAATGACGACGAATTTACGTAGCATAGTCCCTTTTTCTCTCAGCAGGTTCCTGGCAAACCCCAGTACTACACTGCCAACACCTTATATGACGCTCTCAATCTGCACAGCCGGTTAGTGAACACTATTGTCGATGCTACCAACTTATTAAGAATGTTTCTTCACTACAGCTTGCAAGTATTCATTATAAATAGCTTTTTATCAACTCCTCAGCTATCTGAATGGAGTTAAGCGCCGCACCCTTTCGCACGTTATCGGCAACCACCCATAGATTTATACCATTGGCGATTGAGATATCTTGCCGGATACGACCTACGAAAACTGCGTCCTGGCCCGCAGAATCATGCACGGCGGTAGGATATCCGCCGTCTACACGCTCATCGATAACTGTCACACCGGCGGCATTATCCAGCAGGGATCGTACTTCTTGCTCGCTGATAGGCTTGTGAGTCTCGATCTGAACAGCCTCGGAATGCCCGTAGAACACGGGGATACGGACACAAGTCGCGCTGATCTTGATGCTTTCATCCTCGAATATCTTCTGCGTCTCCCACACCATTTTCATTTCTTCCTTGGTGTAGCCATTTTCCAGGAATACATCGATCTGCGGCAGTGCATTGAACGCGATCTGACGCGGATAAACCTCACACTTGGCCTCTCTTCCGTTCAGTAACTCGCCAGTCTGTTTGGCTAACTCCTCGATGGCTTCCTTCCCAGTACCCGATACTGCTTGATAGGTTGCCACCGAGATGCGCTTGATGCCGACAGCATCATGAATCGGCTTCAGCGCTACCAGCATCTGAATCGTGGAGCAATTCGGATTGGCGATGATATTGCGTTTGGTGTACCGCGCGATCGCTGCCGGGTTCACCTCCGGCACCACCAAGGGTATGTCGTCGTCATAACGGAAATGAGAGGTGTTATCGATCACTACACAGCCCGCTGCCGCTGCCTTCGGGGCATATTCGGCAGAAACGCTGCCGCCGGCAGAGAACAGGCCAATCGGCACCTGACTGAAATCAAACTCGGCCAAATCTGTGACCATGATCGGCTTGCCTTTAAACATCACCGTGTTGCCCGCTGAACGCTGGCTGGCCAGGGCAAATATCTGATCTACGGGGAAATCACGTTGCTCCAGAATACTCAGCAAAGTTTCCCCTACGGCGCCGGTTGCGCCGACTACGGCTACATTGTACTTAGTCATACTAATTCTCTCTAAATTCTTGATAATAAATGATATTTCACTAAACGAGCGGCTAGCGAACAGCTCCGACACAGGGTATGCGCCATGGCTGTCTAGGTCGTCGAGAAATACCACGGCGCATTGCTGCGCCAATTTTGTTCGAAGCCACGAATCTTGTCCGCGTCTTCCAGAGTGAGCCCGATATCATCGAGACCATTAAGCAGGCAGTGTTTACGAAACTCATCTACAGCGAATCCGATGCTGCTGCCATCGGGCTTATTGATAGTCTGCCGCTCAAGATCGACCTCCAACTGGTAGCCCTCGGTGGCCTGAACCTCGCTAAACAGCGCCGAAATAGTGGCCTTGTCGAGCACGATGGGCAACAGGCCATTCTTGGAACAGTTATTGAAGAAAATATCGGCAAAGCTCGGTGCCAGGATGGCACGAAAGCCGTAATCTTGCAGCGCCCAGGGCGCGTGCTCGCGACTGGAACCGCAGCCGAAGTTGTCTCGGGCCAACAGGATACGAGCATCCTTGTAGCGCGGCTGGTTCAATACGAAGTCTGGGTTGACTGGGCGCTTGCTGTTATCCGCATCCGGCAGGCCCTTGTCCAGGTAGCGATGCTCATCAAACAGGTTCACGCCGAAGCCGGTGCGCTTGATCGATTTGAGGAACTGCTTGGGAATAATGAAGTCCGTGTCCACGTTCGCTCGATCCAGTGGCAGCACTAATCCCTTCTCTGTAATAAATTTGTTCATATTACTCTCTTAACACTATGTTTTATAAGGTTTTATCTATATCTCTAATATCAACGAAGTGGCCATGTATGGCCGCCGCGGCGGCCATGGCCGGACTGACGAGGTGTGTGCGCCCGCCAAATCCCTGCCGTCCCTCGAAGTTGCGATTCGAGGTGGAGGCGCAGTGCTTGCCCTCGCCCAGTTGATCGGCATTCATGGCCAGACACATGGAGCAGCCTGGCTCGCGCCATTCCAGCCCTGCCTCGATGAATACCTTGTCGAGGCCCTCCGCCTCAGCCTGCTTTTTAACCAGACCCGACCCCGGCACGACCATAGCCACTTCAACACTTGCAGCCACTTTGTGTCCCTTTACTACAGCCGCTGCCGCACGCAGGTCTTCGATACGTGAGTTGGTGCAGGAGCCGATGAAAATGCAATCGAGCTTAATATCTTTAATCGCCGTTCCACCTTGCAAGCCCATGTATTTAAGGGCTTGCTGGATATTGCCACGCTTCGTCTCGTCGGCTTCCTGATCCGGGTCCGGCACCCTGCCCGATATCGGAGCGACCATCTCCGGGGACGTGCCCCAGGTGACCTGCGGCTCGATGTCCTCGGCCTGCAGCACCACGGTTGCATCGAAGACAGCATCGGCATCGCTGGTAAGGCCACGCCATGACGCTACCGCTTGCTCCCACAACTCGCCCGTCGGCGCGAATGGGCGGCCCTTGATGTAGTCCAGCGTAGCCTGATCGACCGCGATCAGACCTGCTCTGGCGCCGGCTTCGATCGCCATATTGCACACCGTCATGCGGCCTTCGATAGACAGCGCCTGTATCGCCTCACCGCCAAATTCGATGGTGAAACCGGTGCCACCGGCGGTGCCGATCTTGCCGATAATGGCCAGCACGATGTCTTTCGCCGTGCATCCGGGCTGTAACTGCCCATCCACCCGGACCAGCATGTTTTTCGCTTTCTTCTGCATCAGGCACTGCGTGGCCAGCACGTGCTCCACCTCCGAGGTACCGATACCATGGGCCAGAGCGCCCAGAGCCCCATGGGTTGAGGTGTGCGAATCGCCACAAACGATGGTCATGCCTGGCAGTGTTGCGCCCTGCTCGGGGCCCACTACGTGGACGATGCCCTGGCGCTCGTCGGTCATCTTCAGCTCGAAAATGCCAAACTCCAGGCAATTGTCGTCCAGCGTACGCACCTGTATCTTGGAAACCGGGTCTTTAATCCCGTCCAGGCCCTGTTTGCGCTCTTCCAGCGTGGTAGGAATATTATGATCTGGGGTGGCGAAGTTAGCATCGGCGCGCCAGGGCAGGCGTCCGGCTAGCCGCAAACCCTCGAAGGCCTGGGGAGAGGTGACTTCGTGGATCAGATGGCGGTCGATGTAAATCAACGCGGTGCCATCCACTCTCTCGGTAACGAGGTGGGCATCCCAGATCTTGTCGTATAGCGTCTTGCTGCTCATTTCAATTTCCTACGCAAAATATACCATGTTAAATTAAATTAAATTAATTATGTAACTAGTTGATTTATAAAATTTATCTTATATAGATAATAGACCAAATCGACAACTGATGCGGCCCTACTTGGTGGCAGTGGCCGAATTTCGATCTACCGAATTCTGGCCACGGTCTCGCAACAGGTGATCCATCAACACCAGAGCGAGCATAGCCTCGGCAATAGGCGTGGCCCGAATGCCGACGCAGGGGTCGTGACGGCCTGTAGTAACCACCTCATCAGCCTCTCCAGCGATATTGATAGATTTACCCGGCAGTCGAATGCTCGATGTCGGCTTCAACGCGATACTCGCCACGATATCCTGGCCGCTGGATATGCCACCGAGCACGCCGCCGGCATTGTTGCCGAGGAAGCCGTCCGGCGTGATCTCATCCCGATGCTCGCTGCCCTTTTGCACGACAGACTCGAAGCCCGCGCCTATCTCCACGCCCTTAACCGCGTTAATGCTCATCAACGCCTTGGCGATATCGGCATCGAGGCGATCGAATATGGGCTCTCCAAGGCCGACTGGCACATGCGTAGCACAGACGGTTATTCTAGCGCCGATCGAATTGCCTTCCTTGCTCAACGCGGCCATATACGCTTCCATTTCCGCCACTTTGGAGGCGTCAGGGCAGAAGAATGGATTGTTCTCGACCTCGGCGTAATCCACGCTATCGATGGCGATAGGGCCGAGTTGGCTCAGATAGCCACGAATCTCGGTACCACAGCTCTGCGCAAGGTATTTCTTGGCGATCGCACCGGCCGCAACACGCATGGCGGTCTCCCGTGCCGAGGCACGGCCGCCACCACGATAGTCGCGAATGCCGTATTTATGCCAATAGGTAAAGTCCGCATGGGCGGGACGAAACTGATCCTTGATCTTGCTGTAGTCTTTAGAGCGCTGATCGGTATTCTCTATCAACAGGCCAATCGGTGTTCCGGTGGTCTTACCCTCGAACACGCCAGAGAGGATCTTCACCGCATCGTCTTCTTTACGTTGCGTGGTGAATCGACTCTGTCCGGGCTTGCGACGATTCAAATCGCGCTGCATATCCGCCTCAGACAGCTCCATGCCCGGAGGACAGCCATCGACCACACAGCCAAGCGCGGGCCCATGGCTTTCGCCAAAGCTGGTGACCGTAAACAATTTACCGAAACTGTTTCCTGACATGTGAATACTCGAATCGAGAGCTTAGCGCTGATGGATAGGGCTAGTCGGGTCGAAAAGCCTCGGGATTGTACACTAATTAAACTGTTCGCTGTACTGCCGTAATTGCCGAACGGTAAGGGCTAGCACTCCTTCGCCGCCGTTTTCAAACTGTAGCCACAGCAGTGGCACCTGACTGAGCCGTTCCGATAATTGGCTGTGGCTATAGCCCACTTCCATCACCAACATGCCAGCCTCGCAGAGGTGATCGACCGAATCGCGCAAAATTTTAAGAGGTATCTGCAAGCCCTCATCGGCACTGAGCAAGCCTAGCGATGGTTCGTGGCTAAACTCGGCAGGTAGAGCGCTGTATTCGGCCTCGGCCACATAGGGTGGATTGCTGACGATAAGATCGTAACTGCCGTCGATTGCGCTGAATAAATCGCTCTCGATTACTCGCACCCTGTCGCCAAGCCCGTGCCGAGCGATATTCTGTTGCGCGAGATCTAGCGCAGCAGCGGATAGGTCGGCCAGGTCTACCCGACAATTGGGCCAGCGCAAGGCGATCGCGATACCGATGCAGCCACCGCCGGCGCATAGATCCAGCACCTTTGTTGCTGGTCGGTCTAGCAGGGGTTGGAAATCACCCTGAATCAATTCGGCGATGGGCGAGCGCGGTACCAGCGCTCTGTCGTCGCAATAGAACTCGTGCCCGGCAAACCAGGCGCGCCCCACCAGATAGGCCGTGGGTACCTGCTCGCTGATACGGCGCTTAAGCGCTACTTCGATCTCGCTCAACTGCTGTGCTGTAAGCTCGCGCTGCAGCGCCAGCTGATCGGAGAAATCTATTCCTAACAGACCATAAATGAGATAGAAGGCTTCATCGCGTGGATTATCGGTGCCGTGCCCGTAACAGAGATCGGCGTTATGCAGACGTTCCGTCACTTGTTGCATGTAGTCTTGTATCTTCATCGACGTCTTTGGAATGGATTAAATAGAAGGGGCGATTGTAGCGGAAAATGAGGCCATGTAATCCAGCGGACAATAAATTAGCGTAGGAGTCTGCAACACTCGATTAATATGCTAATCTCTCGGCCTTCAACAAACGGCGCTAGTTACATAAGGTTGCCAGCCATCAGGCCCCGAACACAGAAAAACGGTAAATTATTATGGAACAGGCTTTTTTGGACATTCTCAAACAGATTGGCGAGGACCCGCAGCGCGCAGGGCTCCTGGATACACCAAAAAGAGCGGCGCAGGCGATGCAGTTCCTGACTCAGGGCTATGCGATGAATATCGACGAAGTCATCAACAATGCGCTGTTTCCTTCCGACACCGACGAGATGGTGATCGTTAAAAACATCGAACTGTATTCCATGTGCGAACATCATCTTCTTCCCTTCATTGGAAAGTGCCATGTCGCCTATATTCCCGACGGCAAAGTAATCGGTCTCTCGAAGATTGCAAGAATCGTCGATGTCTTTGCCCGTCGCCTGCAGATTCAGGAAAATCTAACTAACGAAATCGCGAACTGCATCATCGAGAAAACCAGTGCGGCCGGCGCTGGGGTCATTATCGAGGCACAACACATGTGCATGATGATGCGCGGTGTAGAAAAGCAGAATTCGATCATGACTACATCCTGCATGCTCGGTGCGTTCAGAAATAGTCAAACCACGCGGTCGGAGTTCCTCTCGTTGGTTAACAAATAGCTCGGCGCTAGCGTAACACCAACTCGACGCGGTCTTCGCAGCTCCCCTGTGCGCAGGTGGGCGCCAATGGCCCGACACCTGCAGCCTCTATGCGTCCTGCCTCTATACCTGCCGTTATCAATGCCTGTCTCAGCGCAGTGGCACGCACGGTTGAACGGCGCGTCAATAGCTCCAGCGACTGCCCTTCTTCCTTCAGGTGTGCGACCAGATAAACTGTTAAGCTGCTGTCCGCATTCAGGGCCGCTACAATCGGCCCGAGATCGACCGCTGCTGCCAGCTCATCGTTCTGCCCAAACACGATGTCGGGTAGAACGACGCTGCCCTGGCGCGTTAAGCGCTGCAGCAGGCTAGCGTTGTTTAAACTCGCTGGCGCTCCAGTTTGCGATACTGCATTTTGCTCCATGGCGATCTGCGATGACTCCTGAGCGCCCCCCGGCTCGATGACTTCCAGATAGGCGTAGATTCTTCTGTTGACACGGGTGATGATATATATAGAGAAGTAAGCCGCATTTTCCAAGCTGGGGCTGGCACGAAAGGCGGTGTAATATTGGTCGCTTTCAGGCCCATACAAAATGCGGTTACGAAAGATATCGTTAGCCCAGTAATTGCTGTTGCCACAGCCTCTGCCCCGACAATCGAACAGTACCTCGTAACCTCTGCTCGCAATCTGCTCCTGAAAGAATTGGTAGACGTCCTCGCCTCTAAAGGTCTGCGGGACTTCATACATGATCCGGGTAACGTCGCCGTTCAGCCTTTCGGAATTCTCGGGTATCACCTCCCCGCGAACGCGCTCCAAGCCGCCCAAAACGACGCGATGGTTAGCCTCTCGCTGCAGTTCTCTCTCAATGATCTGCGAATCGGGGAAGCGGTCTATCAGCTTGTGGTCGGCATCCCCGCCCTGCGCAGCTGCCCACTGAGAAAAACTGAACAATGGCAGACTGCATAAACCTGCGACCAGTGTGACGAGGAGCCCCGAATGAGTTTGCTTGGATATTGGCATGGTATTTTTAAGGTTCTCTTGTCGCAAAATTAGTATCGCCCGGCTAAGGCTCCACAGTGAAGACGATCTCGCCGCATCCCGGCGCGACAACGTCCATTGACAGACAGTACAACACGGCGTTGCCCACGTAGCGATGAGACTCCAGTGTGCCATCCACAAGCACCGACAACAAGTTTGACAGCAGCGGGTTGTGACTGACCAACATGAGGTGTTGCACATCCTGTCTGCCGATAACGTCAATCACGTCAAAGACATCGCCACCCGGTTTAATACTCTCATCAGGCACGCTATCCAGGCCGGGAAACAATTGCATGAGGCAAGAGGCGGTCTGTTGTGCTCGGACATAGGGGCTACAGAGCACCCTGTCCATGACTGGAGAATATTGCCTGAACTTCTCCGTAACCGAAATTGCCTGCGCCATGCCCTCGGGGGTCAATTCTCGAAGAGAATCTGACGCGGCTCGCTCTTCGGCAATAGCGTGGCGCAGTAGATAGACTAGCACGATTCAGCCCCTCTTTAGGTACCGGGAATAGGTACCGGAAATAGGTACCGGAAATAGGTACCGGGAACTCAGGTACCGGGAATTCAGCAACCACATCTTACTTAATCGTCGCTGTCTTGCCTGGTTTCCGGTTTTGTCGTTGTGGTCTTTTTGGCTGCCTTCTTCTTCGCTGCTTTTTTTGCCGGCGTCTTCTTTACGCTGGCTTTGTTGTTGTCTACTGATTCAGTTTTTGAAGCGGTGCCCGCACTGCCGTTAGTCTGCTTTTTAGCCTCAGGTTTCTCAGACTCATCTTCGAGAGAGCTATCCTCCACTTCTGGAAGGTCAGAGAAAGGAAATGGTTTTACCTCTGACAGATAAGTCAGGAATTTAATAATCTGAGAAACATACAGCTCGAGGGTCGCCGAGAAATACCTCAAGTTAGCATTCGGCTTACCGGTAATAAGCGAAAACAAGGCCTGAGCTATGCTTAATATGATGATTAACGGCAGGATCAGTAAATAAGAGGCAATGCCAAACAAGACCATGAAGAGGACGCGAATCCAAACCGAAGGCTGCTTGATATTATCTACAATTTCTAATAGTTCTTCTGACATGAGTTTCTCCTGCGCAAGCGTAAAATAAGCGTGCGGGTTTCATTTCGCTGAATAGTCGTTCACTAGTTTAAAATCTTATCTTCGTTAGCCGCAAATTCCACATCGAGGGCCTGCTCACTCAGCATCAGGGATGAGATTATACT
This sequence comes from Pseudohongiellaceae bacterium, assembly GCA_040880325.1. Taxonomy (GTDB): domain Bacteria; phylum Pseudomonadota; class Gammaproteobacteria; order Pseudomonadales; family Pseudohongiellaceae; genus UBA9145. Next base: position 118,077 of record JBBDIR010000024.1, on the reverse strand, counting down.
CTCGAGAGAATCGTTCTCGTATATTACCCGGTAGAGCCCACTGGCCAGTGGCATGTACACCCCCAACTCGTCGGCTTTCTCCTTCACCAATTTTACGGTGTTTACGCCCTCAGCTACCTGCCCTAACTCGGCTATCGCCAAATCCAGGGGTGTCCCCTTGCCAAGGGCAAAGCCAATTCTGTAGTTTCGACTCAGCGGTGTCGAACAGGTAACGACCAGGTCGCCGACTCCTGCCAGGCCCAGAAATGTCATCGGATCGGCGCCAAGCTCCTTGCCGAAGCGTGCCATCTCGGTCAGCGCGCGTGTCACTAACATACTATTTGTGTTGTGCCCCATACCGAGAGCAGCGGCTATGCCTGCGATGATAGCGTAGATGTTTTTAAGCGAACCGCCCAACTCCACACCAAACATGTCGTTGTTCGCATACACTCGGAAGTACTTGGACTTGAGTGCACTTTTTACCCGCTCCCGCACTGTTTCATCCGGGCTCGCAATCACAGTGCCGGTAAGGTCATTGTTGGCAATCTCTACGGCAAGGTTAGGACCACTGAGCACACCCACTGGGGCATCAGGTGCTTCCTGATTCAATATTTGACTCATTAGATTGAAAGTGCCGGATTCGATACCCTTGGTGGTGCTGACGAGTATAGCGTTCGTTGAAATATGCGGGGCCATATCGCGCACAACTTGACGAAACGATGAGCTCGGCACCGCGACGAAGATAAGCCCTGCATCTTTAACGGCGGCTGCCATATCATGGGAAGCAACTATCCTGTCGCTGAGTTTATAGCCCGGCAAGTACGGAGAATTTTCCCGTAGCCGATTCAGTCGCTCGGCGCGAGATGCGCTACGCATCCAGAAACTGACGTCAAAGCCATTTTCCGCTGTTATATTAGCAATCACTGTGCCGAAACTGCCGCCACCGATAACCGCGATCTTGCTTGAAGACATGAGAATCCCTGACTGTCTATACAGGCACAATGATAGTCTGATTAGGACGCAATACCAAGGCGATGCAGGCCAAGCTGATCTACATGCGCCCTAATATCAATGTCAGCGGCCAATTGACTCGACGCACCTGCTCGGCATCACCCCAGGCGGCAACAAGCGCTTCTCGTACTAACTGCAAAGGGTCGGTGCCGTTATGTCGCGAATAGCGCTGCAGCGCTGACCATGACGTGATATAGCTGCATAGCTGGGCGAGATTCCAGTCCAGAGATAGCGAAAATCGCTCGATTACCGACGTCTCGAATGGAAACGAGATATCACGATAGCGATTCTCAACCAGTTGCCGCTCCGGCGGCCAATAGGCTCCGAGGATCTCCTCATAGAGGGTCGCTACAACAGCATCAACAGGGGTGCAAATCTGCTGCACCCCATAACACCATGCCGCGAATCGACCCTCAGGCTTGAGGCAACTTCTAACGTTATCAAAAAATTTATCTGACGCGAACCAGTGCAGGGCCTGAGCCACCGTTACCAGATCACAGCTGTGCGCTTCGAGGAAGGGTGTTTCGGCGGTCACCTGCCGGTACTCGATGTTGTCAGCCGCCTCGGCCTGCTGTAATTGTTCCGCACTGCCATCGCTTGCTATCACGCGATCAAATATCTTGGCCAGTGATAGCGCCGCCTGCCCGTTTCCCGTGGCACAGTCCCACGCCGTTTCGTGACTGCTGCATTGAGAGCCCAGGAATTCAAAAAGCTGTGCTGGATAGCCTGGTCTGGCCTGAGCATAGGCCTGGGCGTGTGCAGAAAAATGGTCTTTAAAAGCCATAACCGCCCTAACTACCGCGGATTAATGCAATCCTGTTGGATTGGTAGAACACCAGAGCATCGTAGATCTGATTCGCTACCGATTTCGGCGTAATAGATGCCCCAACAAACTGATCGTACTCATTCTCCGCGGTAATCGGCTGCCAACTGAGACGAAGGATGTCGCGCATACTGTTTCCTGTGAACTCATTCATCCACTTCGAATCGATAACATCCACCACACCGTAAAGTCCGTCGAAATCGATATCTTCTATTACACGAGCCGCGCTGATGCGCCCGAACATGTCGACAGCTACCAGCAGGTCGATCTTGCCGTTGAAACCATCGTCTGCCGTTGTGGGTACCGCCACCGCCACCGCTTCTCCCTCTCTTCTGGCGATGTAAGCCAGTCGATCCCGATCAAGGTTCAACAGATGCAAGTTACTTAGACTCTCTTGTTGGGGATTGGCTTGTTGGGGATTGACTTGTAACAAATAGGTATCCAGCACCAAATCGTTGTCGTAACTACCCGCGGCGAAAAATTGACGAAGCCCCTGTCGATCGAAATTCTGCCTGGAATCCAGCAATGCTTCAGCACTGAATAGGTTCAACAATCCGAGCAGCGCTACCACTACTGCCGGAAATACAAGCAGGGGAATTTTTTCCGAAAATGTTCGAGGCATAGGATTAATCTTTGCAGTCAGCGTTATTTGACGCAGAGCAAAACGCTAGTGAGAAACGAAACTACCCGTTTATATAAACGATGACGCCGCCGATACGATGGACATTATTGGTGCGGGATAGACACCAAACAACAAGAGCAAGAACAGAAGAATGGCCAAGGCAGCGTAGGAGCTAAGGCTCTCCATGCCTCCCTGCCTGTAGGAGATGTTATGCTTCTCAGGCATCAGCATCCTGTAGACGATACGCAGATAGTAATAGAGGCCGATACCGCTACCCAGAACCAGAACGAACAGGAGCATCCAGAGCCCGGCCTCTACCCCGCTAAGAAAAATATAAAACTTTCCAATGAAGCCAATCGTCAGAGGAATACCTGCCAGAGACAATAGCATCGCGATAAATACCGAGGCCAGCCAAGGATTACGCCAGAACAATCCGCGATATTCCTTTATCGAGTCGAACTCTTTCTCGCTGGAAGAAATTACCGACGCTACACCAAACGCACCCAGCGACATAATCACATAGGCTATTAAATAGAAGGTGACCGCTTCGACAGCGAGCGTACCAGTTGTGCTGCGTGCGGCTATGAGGGCTAGCAAGAGATACCCCATATGCGCTATCGATGAGTACGCGAGTATTCGTTTCAAATTATCCTGCAGCAGTGCGAGCAGGTTTCCGGCCAGCATCGAGACAGCGGCGAGAAGAGTAAGAACTGTCACCAGCGAATCGAAGCTCAAGGCTTCGCTGATTTCGAAAAATCGTAGCAATACGACGAACATAGCCGCCTTGCCAACAGTGGCAAGATACGTAGTCGCCGGTAACGGTGAGCCCTCGTACACGTCCGGTGTCCACATATGAAACGGTGCCAACGAAAGTTTGAAAGCCATGCCAGAAACAATCATTAGCAACGCCACAACAGTATACCCGTCGCCCAAGCTTGTTCCGGGCAGTGCAGTAACGCTGGCAAATGAGAGAGTGCCAGTCTGCGCATAGACCAGAGCCATGCCGAACAGGATAAAGGCAGAGGCTACCGCGGAAAGAACCAGATACTTGACCGACGCCTCAAGCGGATACTTTGCCGAGTTCTTGCTGTGCAGCGGATAGGCAACCATGCCATACAGCGACATGCTGAGTGTCTCGAGGCCGAGAACGGTGCTGATGAAATGATTGCTACTCACCATAACGACTGCGCCTATCGTCGCTATCGTCAGCAGCAGAAAAAACTCTTCTTTGTGATCATCGAGCTGGAAAAAATAAGGATAGCTGAGGATGGCGATAAGCATCGCACTGGCGCAGACTATTACGGTAAACAGCAGGCTGTACTGATCGATAATTAGCAGCGGCGTTATCTGCTGATTGGTCCAATCCATCATCGACACGGCGACCAGGGTCGCGGCAAGCAGGCCGGTAATCGTAATAGCGCTGCTTGTAATATAACTACGACGGATACCGATCATCAGCATGACTATCACCGACGTCGCTGTGACTATCAGCAGAGGCAATAACGGCAATAAGTCATCGAAGGTTATAGTCATAGCTCCTATTGCCCCACCGCGTAGAAAACTTGGCCAGTTTCATCAATTAAATTTATAAGCGTCGCCGACGACAGATCGAGAAAGCTTTGCGGATACATGCCCATCCAGATTAAGCCGATCATCATCGCGCCGTAATAAAACATCTCGCGCCGAGACAGGTCATCGAGATGGCTGTCATCGAAATCTGAGTTTCTATAAACGCCATGGAACACTTTCTGGATAACCCACAGCGAGTAGACCGACGCAAAAATAAGGCCGAAAGCGGCGGCTACAGTCAGTGTAATATTCGCCTTAAAGGCACCCAACAACGCCAGAAATTCGCCAACGAAATTCCCAAGGCCTGGCATGCCAAGAGCGGCGATGGAGAAGAACAAGGCGACGAAAGAGAGCCTAGGTACCTTAGCCCAGAACCCTCCCATGTGATCCATGTCGCGGGTATGAATTCTATGTTGCAAGCCGCCGGCCAGCATGAACAACGCCGCTGCGCTAAGGCCATGGGCAAGCATCGTCATCACCGCGCCCTGTAACGCCTGTTCGTTCCAGGCATAGATGCCAAGCATAACAAAACCCATATGACTGACACTGGTATAAGCGATGAGACGCTTTATGTCGGTCTGAGCGAAGGCAACCTTGGCACAGTAAAGAATGCTGATAACCGCCAATGTCATCGCGATAGGCGCGAACTGCATCGACGCCTCGGGAAACAACGGGACGGCGAATCGGATCAGGCCATAGGCACCAGTCTTGAGCAGAACACCGGCCAGGATCACACTACCGGCCGTTGGCGCCTGTGAGTGAGCGTCGGGCAGCCAGGAATGGAATGGGAAGCTCGGCAACTTGGTGCTGAACGCGACGAAGAATCCCAACATGACCCACATCTGAATAGCACCGCTGGTACTTACATTGAGTAGATCGAAGTAGTCGAAGCTGAACCAACCGAATTGTACATAGTGAAAATAGGCCAACACCAATATCGATATCAGCATCAACATGCCAGTGACCTGAGTAAAAATAAAGAACTTCATTGCCGCGTAGTTCTTGTTCTCATGCCCCCATATGGCGATGATGAAATACATCGGAATCAGCATCACTTCCCAGAAGAAAAAGAAGAGGAACAGATCAAGCGCGGTAAACACGCCGATTACGCCGGCCAGAGTCCAGAGCAGATTGAAATAGAAAAAACCGGCTCTGTCGGTGATCTCATCCCATGCGGCGCCGATCGCGACGATCCCCAGGAAGGCTGTTAGCACCATCATCAAGACACTAAGTCCATCGGCGGCGAGATGAAAAGATATGCCGAACCTTGGTATCCAGAGCGCATTGAGCTGAACGATCCAGTTGGAATCGCCGGTGTCGGCACCAAGCAAGGCGAACATGACGAGCAGATCGATAACGACAGCTATCAGCGCCACAACCCTAGGAGCCTTAGGGCTCAAACCCTCCGACAGCCAGGCCAGCACGCCACCCAGGAAGAGGATAGTAATCAACGCCACTAAAATCATAGCAGCACTCCCAGGGTGATCAGCAGCACTACGCTTGCCGCAATACTCATCGCATACCAATTCAACTGCCCCGTCTGCGTTCGCGCCAGCATGCTGTGTGCAACCTGCGAAACCCTAACCAACAGAGCATAGAAAGCGTCGATCAGATCGCTCTTGTTTATACGAGCCAGAAACAGGAACGGCTTAACAAATAACAGGTCATAAAGCGCATCCATCCCCCAACCGCTAAACCAGAAGCGGTGCAATGAGGCCGCGAGCGGATTGGCCATGAGCTTGTCCACCGAGAAAGTCTTCGACATGAAGAAGAGATAACTGACAGCAATACCAAGCAAAGGAACGGCGATCATGATCCCATGCATCAACCCGCTGATATGATGCTCTTCAGGCATTTCGCCATGACTGAACACAGCATCCACCGGAATCTGGATCCAGCCTCCGAACAACGCCAATACCATCAGAATGAAAAGCGGCGTCGCCATACTGAAACCGGCCACCTCTTTTTCCTCGTGATGACCTTTGCTCTCGCCGAAGAACACGACGAAGACCAATCTGAAGCTGTAGATGCCGGTGAAGAAGGCGCCGATTACACCACCAATCCAAAGTAACAAGCCCGGCCCTTCCATTTCCAGTGCCGCTATTAAAATCTCATCCTTACTGAAATAACCTGAGGTGAACGGGAACGCCGCCAGCGCCAGACTGCCGATCATGAACGAGGCAAAGGCGATCGGCAGCTGTTTGCGCTTGCCGCCCATCTTAAAAATATCGTGCTCATGGTGAAGACTCAGGATCACCGTGCCGGCGGCAAGAAACAGCAAGGCCTTGAAGAACGCATGGGTCATCAGATGAAACACAGAGGCCGACCAGGCGCCAACGCCCAGGCCGAGGAACATGTAACCGATCTGACTGACGGTGGAATAAGCGAGAATACGTTTGATATCGTGCTGCGTCATAGCGGTGAAGCCCGCCATCAGCAGCGTGATAAGCCCGATCCAGGCGACGAGCAGTTGAACATTAGGCGCCAGCTCGAATAAGACATGGGTACGCGCTATGAGATAGACACCGGCCGTTACCATCGTCGCCGCGTGAATCAGGGCGCTGATCGGTGTTGGGCCAGCCATCGCATCGGGCAACCAGGTCTGTAGCGGTAGCTGCGCAGACTTACCTACAGCGCCACCGAGTAATAACAGGGAGGCCGCGACAGCGAGACCAGAACCGACTGCCCACTGAGTCTCGGCGGCATGCAACATGTCCTGAATATTGAGCGTGCCTAGTTGCGCGAACAGCAGAAACAGACCAATTGCCATGGAGGTGTCGCCAACCCGGGTGGTGACAAAGGCCTTACGCGCCGCGTAGCCATTCTCCGGCTTCTCGTACCAGAACCCGATCAATAGGTAGCTGCAAAGCCCCACGCCTTCCCAGCCAAGGTAGAGCAGCACCAGATTGTCAGCTAGCACCAGCATCAACATGGATGCGACAAATAAATTCATATAAGCGAAGAAGCGGCTGTAGCTTGGGTCATCTAACATAAAACCCGTGGAGTACAGGTGAATCAGAAACCCGACTCCGGTAATAATAAGCATCATGACCAAGGAGAGGCCATCGAGATAGAAACTAAAGCCGGGACTGAAGTCCCCAACCGACATCCACCGCCAGACTTCCAGCACGAAATGCGTCTCGCCGGAGCCAAGAAATTCAACAGCGATCGCAGCCGCGGTCAAGAATGATAGCCCGATCGACCCAGCGCCGATTACGGCAACGGCCTGCTTCGGCAGATTGCCACTAGTCAACACCAGGCTTAGAAAGCCCAGCAGAGGAAATGTAGGTAATAGCCAAATTAGATCTTGCACTGCCGCTTCCTGCTCCTATCCCTTCATCTGACTTAGCACATTGATATCGACGGTATGAAAACGTCGATACATCTGAATAATAAGGCCTAAACCCACTGCCACTTCCGCCGCCGCCAGTGTAAGTATCATCAGGAACATGACTTGTCCGTCGGCATGTTCCCAGCGCGATGCCGCTACTATAAACGCAAGACCGCTTGCGTTTATCATTATTTCCAGCGACATCAACACGAAGACGATGTTGCGTCGGGTGAGCACGCCGATAAGGCCAAGCGCAAATAGTATGCCGGCGAGAATCAAGCCATGTTCGATTGGAATTGACTGCATCAACTTATTCTACTCACTTGTCGAAATTTAAATTGCATAACACTCACTATAAACCCTGTCCGCTATAAACCCTGTCTTTATTTCTTCGCTAGATGGTAGGCGGAAACCAACCCTGCCAGAAGCAGAATAGAAGCGAGTTCCACGGCTAAAACATACGGGCCAAACAGTAAGGCGCTAACCTGCATAACATCGACACTTGTTAACGCCAATTCGTGATCGTATTGAGTCATAACTGATAGCAGCTGCGCGAGTAAAACCGACGCCAGTATTGCCGGCACAATCCATACCTTCGGGCCCATCCAGCTACGTTCCTGATCGATGCTGCGCTGCCCCATGTTCAGCATCATTATCACGAACAGGAATAACACCATGATCGCACCCGCATAGACGATAGCCTCTAGCACTGCGGCGAACGGAGCGCCCAACACATAGAAACAAACTGCGATAGCCAGCAGCGACAGAATCAAATAAATCAATGCGTGCACTATATTGGATTGCAGAATTACCGCCACTGTCGCAATAATCGCCACCGCTGCCGCTATGTAGAAAAGCAGTATCATGGCAACAGACTCCTTACATTTACCGGCACGGCTTCGTTGTGTGCCTCGCCCTTGTCTTTTCCGCCAATTTTCTTTCCGGCCACGCGATAGAAATTGTAGTCGTGGTATTTTCCGGTTCCATCTATTAGCAAGTCTTCCTTTTCCCAAACCATGTCCTGGCGTACATATTCTGCCATTTCAAAATCCGGTGTGAGCTGAATAGCATTCGTCGGACAGGCCTCTTCACAGAAGCCGCACATGATACATCTGGAGAAATTAATACGGAAAAATTCGGGGTACCAACGCCCTTCCTCGTCCTCGGTCTTCTGCAATGCAATACAATCGACTGGGCAGGCAACGGCGCAGAGATTACAGGCAACACAGCGCTCCTCCCCGTCCGGATCGCGGCTCAGGATGATACGACCGCGCCAGCGCGGAAACATATAGGGCTGCACGTCGGGATACTCGACGGTGTCAGCCTTCACCCATAGATGAGAGAACACTCGCCAAAGGGTTACCACCTGACTTGTCAGAGTGTCCTTAATCAGCGTGAGCATGACTTTCTCCAGTGTCGCACATTAACTAGTACTCAATATTATTACGCCGGTTATCAAAAGATTCACTAATGAAACCGGCAAAAGAAACAGCCAACCATAGGACATCAGTTGGTCATAGCGCGGCCGCGGTAGTGCCGCGCGCATCAGAATAAAGAAAGCTATAAAGACCGATGCCTTTAGCACAAACCAGACGATTGGCGGCAAGATTGCCGGCCCCAGCCAACCGCCGAAGAACAGGACCGTAATCAGCGAAGAAATCAACACGAGGCCAAGGTATTCCCCGACGAAAAACATACCGAACTTCATGCCGGAATATTCGGTGTGATAGCCCGCACAGATCTCCTGTTCTGCCTCTGGAATATCGAAAGGCAATCGATGGCTCTCCGCGACTCCGGCGATGAGGAATATCACGAAGCCAATGAACTGAGGAATAATATACCAGCCGCCTTCTTGCGCCAGTACGATCTCGCGTAGATTGAAGGAGCCGGACAGCGCCACAACGCCCAGAATGGAGATACCCATAAATACTTCGTAACTAACCATCTGCGCTGCAGCTCGCAAAGCTCCTAACAAGGCATATTTGTTATCTGAAGACAGGCCACCCAACATCACACTATAGGCTCCCAAAGACGCCATCGCGAGCACGAACAGCACGCCTATGTTCGAGTCGACAACTCCAACGCCCGGTGCGAACGGTATCACACTGAAACTCAACAAGATCACCGACATGATAATGGCCGGTGCGAGCACGAAACTGAATTTGTCGACAAAAGGAGGCACCCAGTCCTCCTTGGTGAATATCTTGATCATGTCGGCGACCACCTGCAGCAGGCCAAAGGGACCAACGCGATTCGGCCCCAGCCTCTCCTGCCAGAAACTTAATAGTCGGCGCTCCACCCAGATCAGCATCGCCGCGACCAGTATTACCGTCGCCAATATTGCACCTATGCTGAGACCTGAACCCACTTCGAATGTCATGATCTAGACTTCCTCTTCCTGCAAATCGCTGACGATCAGATTTCCAATGCCCCGATTCTTCGCCTGAGCGCTGCTCTTTTCCAGTTCAATCAAACCGGAAAATTCTGCCGGGCTTATCTTCGAATCACCACAATACAACAAGGCAGTGCCTGGCTTGACGCCCGTTCGTATACTAACCACGGCCGGAGCGCCAAGCGGAGTCAAAGTTGCCACGTCGCCCTGTGCCAAACCCCTGTCTTGCGCATCTTGTGGGCAGAGCCCCACATAGGCGTCTGTCATCCGCGCCTGGATTGGCTTGCAGCGCGCACTCAACTCGTCGCTGCCGAATATCTGATAGGAGTAGGCTAGTCGCAGCTGCTTACCTGTTGGCTCGGCGCGCTTCGCGCTGGCATCAAAATAGCTGTTGCCGGAACCGTTTCGCTCGAACAGCAGGCAGCCAACGTGTCCCTGCTTTAACTCTCCGTTTACTTCGTCTTGAAATTTGCTGATGGACTGATTCGAATTCCATTTCGGCGCCCAAGATGAGGCGAGAACACTCGAGTCCTTCTGCGACGATATGCCCTCCATTGAAAAAGACATAATCGATTCGCCGTCTTCCATCTGTTTTGGCTCGTGCACGTTAATGTTAGCGATCATCGCGGTGCGACCGCTGTATCTGTGTGATTGACGGGGTACTTTCATGCCGGCCACGAACGGGTTGCCCTTCGGCAGCACTTCGCGCAGTCTGGCGAAGCCAGGCACCTCACTGCAGCAGCGCTCGATGAGTTCATCGACGTGGGTGGCATGACTGATCCAACGCCAGGCTGGCTGCGCCAGTTTCTGACACTGGTGCACTTGAAAACTGAGCTGAGCCCGACCCTCATAATTGATATAGGTCGCCTCGTGTTCGGAAAATGCGGTGACGGGAAGCACCACATCCGCCTTGTTTGTAGTCGCCGTAGTTAGCTGATCTAAAACCAATACCTTCTCGGCTTTCGCTATAGCGGCATCTACCTCGCTCTTCGCGGCGCGGCGGTACAGATCATTCTCCAGCACCACGACACGCTTGGCTGCTGCGCTGTGCAACTTCTCGAGAGCTGCACCGAGTGAATGACTCGCATCGGACATCATGCCCATGCCCATGCTGTTAACTTCTGGAACCAGCAGGCAGAGATCGATCGCCGCATCGCCTCTTGTTTCATACAGCGCACGCGCTATATTCGCCGCTGCCTTGATAAGCTCGGCGCCATTGCTGTTGCCGGCGATGATTAGGGGGCGCTTCGCCGCCTGCAGCTGACTCACAATCTTATCGATCACTTCGCCGTGGGATGTGGTAGCCGGTGCCGGTGCCGGCGCCGATGTAGAAATTCTATTCGCAATCTGAAAACCTATCGCCGCCACTTCGTCGAGTGATTCAATTACTCTGTCTGCGGCGATATCGTCGAGTCGACTGACTGCCGGGCCCAGGATGCTGAGCGGGCTGCGCTCATGTTGCGCGAGTTCGCGCACGGCGGCATCTTGCCACTGAGGAATTCTGCTCTGCTGCGCCAGTTCCATGGCCTTGTTGCGTACCGATTGACGTAACGCCAACGCGATGCGCGGCGCCACGTTGGTGACGTCTTCTCCGAGTATCAACACCGCATCCGCCTGCTCTATCTCGCGCACGCTGGGGCTATGAAACGCCGAGTCGCTAGCTAGGCTTAAAATCACCTGCATCGATTCATGTTCGGTATCCGAATAGCCGGCGTAGAAGTTTTCCGCGCCGACCATGGCGCGCAAAGCGAAGTTCGATTCATTGCTGGCGCGCGGCGAACCTATGCCGATGGTGCCCTCACTTGAGAATTCCTTCAGCGCCGCCTTGACTTCATCATCGGCTAATAACTCGCCCGTGTTATCGACTCTCTTTACCGGCTCTAACAGTCGTTCTCGGCTATTCACATAGTCAAAACCGAAGCGACCCCGATCACAGAGAAAATATCCATTCACTTCGCTGTTGTAACGGTTAACGATGCGGCGCAGTGTCCCGTAGCGCTCGCCCGGTGCCGTGTTACAACCGACCGAGCAACCGACGCAGACCGAGGGAGCCGTCTGTAGATCCCACTTGCGACTGTAATGTTCGCTGAATGTTTTGTCAGTAAAAACTCCCGTTGGACAAACCTCGACCAGATTGCCACTGAATTCACTCTCCAGCGTGCCTTCCTCGTACCTGCCGAAGTACACGTGATGATGCGAGGCCTGCGCCGAGAGATCGGTTCCACCCGCATAGTCGCCGTAATAGCGCACGCAGCGATAGCAGGTGATGCAGCGATTCATCTCATGATTGATGAATGGGCCCAGGTACTGATTGCGATGAGTTCTCTTCTTCTTGTCGTAGCGCCGATAGTTATGCCCGGACATCTGCGTCATATCCTGAAGATGACACTCGCCGCCCTCTTCGCACACAGGGCAGTCGTGCGGGTGGCTAATCATCAGGCTTTCTATAACTTCCGACCTGAACGACTTCGCGCCCTCGTCCTCGATGGAGATGATCGCGCCATCGCTGGCGGCTGTCATACAGGCCATAACTAACATGCCTTCTTTGTCGTCGGCGTCTCGGTATTGTTTCACGGCGCACTGACGACAGGCACCAACAGAACCCATGCAGGGATGCCAGCAAAAATAGGGCAAGTCCAAACCCTGCGACAGACATTCCTGTAACAGATTGTTATTAGGGTCTACTTCGTACTCCACCCCATCAATAACAATTTTCGCCATCACCTACTCCAATCTTAGCCGCGAAAGCTAGCGCATTACTGCTTAAAATTAATTTCTACAACTAATATCTTTAACTCATGCCTGTAACTAGTGTCAGCACCTAGTGTCTATAGCTACAGCGCTGTTGTGTAATATGATTTTCAAAATCTTCTTTAAAATGTTTTAGTCCACTGCCCAGTGGCGCCGTCGCTCCCGGCGCGAGCGCGCAGAATGTCCTGCCCGGCCCGAGATAGGTCACATGGTCGTGCAGTATCTGCAAGTCTTTCTCGTTGCCCTGACCATTCTCGAAATCACGAAAGATTTGATCGACCCACGGCAGACCATCTCTGCAGGGCGTGCAGTATCCGCAGGATTCATGCGCAAAAAACTTCATCAAATTGCCAATCATGCCGACCGGACAGGTCTTGTCGTCCAGCACGATCATCGTGCCAGTTGCCAGGCGACTGCCAACTTTGGCGATCTCTTCGTAGTCCAGTGTTACATCCAGATGCTCCGGCAGCAAAAAATCTGTCGAGCCGCCGCCGGGAAGGAAACCCCTTAATTCCAGGCCGTCCTGCATACCGCCGGCATAATTCTCTATCAATTCTCTTATGGGCAGACCCAACGGCAATTCCCAACAACCCGGTGTCTTGACCTTACCGCTAACGCCGAATAATTTCGTGCCGTGATCGATGCCCTTAGTCAGGCCGTGATACCAGTTCACGCCGTAGGTAAGAATTCCGGGCAGGTTGCAGATCGTCTCAACATTGTTGACGATGGTTGGCTTGCCCCACAGGCCACTGACCTGAGGAAAAGGTGGCTTCGCCCGCGGGTTCGCGCGCTTGCCCTCCAGAGCGTTCAACAAGGCCGTTTCTTCGCCGCAGATGTATCGCCCGGCGCTGGTGTGCATGATGATGTCGAGATCGAAACCTGTTCCTAAAATATTCTTGCCGAGATAGCCCTTCTCGTTCGCTTCCTTTATAGCCTTCCTTAGTGCCTGCTCGGAAACCGTGTACTCACCTCTCAAGAAGATATAGGCCTTGCTCGCCTGAATCGTGTAGGCAGCAATTATCATGCCCTCTATGAGTAGATGCGGATCGCCCTCCATGAGCAGGCGATCCTTGAATGTACCGGGCTCCATTTCGTCGGCGTTGGCTACCAGATATTTCTGCTTCGGTGCGTCCTCACCCGAGGGCACGAAGCTCCACTTTAATCCCGTAGGAAAACCTGCACCACCTCTGCCCTTGAGCCCGGAATCTTTCACTAGCTGCAGCACATCAATCGGGCTCAAGCCCTTGGCAATAGCATGCAGGCTCTCGTAGCCCGCATTCGCCTCATAGCCGGCGATGTCCAGCGGCGGCCGCGACATGTCGATGTTCTTTGTTAATGGGTTCGTTACCACTGTGCTTTCCGTTTAATTCCGTTTAATTCTGTTTATTTTTGTAGTCGCTAATGATCGCGTCTATCTTATCTGGCGTCAGGTTCCTGTGCAGATCCGGGCCCACCATCATCACCGGCGCTCGGTCGCAGTCGCCGAGACAGGGGACCGGGATGAGCGTGAACTCACCGTCAGCTGTCGTCTCGCCATAGTCGATAGCGAGTTGCTTCGAAATGTGACCCTTGATTCCCTCGCAGCCCATGATCCAGCAGCTTACGCTATCGCAGAACAGTATGACGTTCTTGCCCACTTGCTCTCGATAGACCAGGTTAAAGAACGTTGCCACCCCTTCAAGATCGGCGATTGGAATGTCCAAATACTTGGCGATGGCCAGCAGGCTTTCGTCCGATACCCAGCCCTCGTGCTTCTGCACGATCTTGAGAGCCTCCAGACCGACAGCTTTCTTGTCCGGATACAGAGTCATCTCGTGCTCGATCTCTGCAATTTCCGACGCGGACAACGCTCGTGCCTTCTTCGCTGTGCTTGCAATTAATTGCTGACTCATTTGGGTTCTACAACGCTATTGATAATTTTCACCACTGGCTCTCTATCTATCCACATCGGCCATAACAAAATCGATACTGGCAATGATCGCAATCAGATCCGAAACCATAAAGCCTCGCGAGATCTCGGGAATCATCTGCAGGTGAGCAAACGATGGAGTTCGGATACGGGTTCTATAGGAAGTCGTACTGCCATCGCTAACCAGATAATAACTATTGATGCCCTTCGTCGCCTCGATTGCGACGGTCACTTCATTCGGAGGAATTACCGGCCCCCAGCTTACGCTGAGGAAGTGATTAATCAGAGTCTCGATATCCTGCATCGTATTTTCTTTGCGCGGCGGGGTCGTCAATGGATGATCCGACTTGTAGTGCCCGGACGGCATATTGTTCATACACTGTTTAATAATACGCAGGCTCTGTCGCATCTCCTCGACTCGAACGGCACAGCGGTCATAACAATCGCCATTCGCCGCTACAGGTATATCGAATTCAAAATTCTCATATCCACTATAAGGACGCTGCTTGCGGAAATCCCATTCCATCCCAGTGGCTCGCAGACCGGCTCCGGTCACACCCCAATTCAGCGCCTCGTTGGTGTCGTAGACACCGACACCCTGTGTGCGACGCTTCAGGATGCCATTGTTCATTACCATGCTGTCGTACTCATCCAGTCGCGCCGGCATGAAGTCCAACAATTCCTGTATACGCTTCTCCCATCCATTCGGCAGATCCTGCGCCACACCACCGATGCGAAACCAACCCGGATGCATACGCGCACCACAGATAGACTCGATGATATTGAAGATGCGCTCGCGTTCTACAAACATGTAGAAGATCGGAGAGAGTTGCCCCACGTCCTGTGCGAAGGTGCCATAGAACAACAGGTGGCTGCAGATTCGAAACATCTCACTGAGCATGACGCGAATGACTTTCACCCGTTCCGGCACCTCGATGCCAGCCATCTTCTCAACCGCCATGACATAAGGCAGGTTATTCATCACCCCACCTAGATAATCGATGCGATCGGTATACGGTATATAGGTATGCCAGGACTGCCGCTCCCCCATCTTCTCGGCGCCGCGGTGGTGATAGCCTATGTCTGGCACAGCATCCACCAGAATCTCGCCATCTAACTGCAGAGCAATGCGAAACGCGCCGTGCACACTTGGATGGTTAGGCCCCAGGTTGAGGAACATGTATTCGGAATTTTCCGATGCTCGCTTCATACCCCATTCTTCAGGTTTGAATTTCAGCGCCGACTGCTCGTAGTCCAGTTGCTCATCATCGAGCGAAAAAGGCTCCATCTCTGTCGCTCTGGCAGGATGCTCCTTACGCAGGGCATGGCCTTTCCAGGTCGGTGGCAACACTATGCGGTAAAGATTCGGGTGGCCATCGAACTGAATCCCGAACATGTCCCAGACCTCGCGCTCATACCAGTTCGCATTCGGCCACAGCCGCACAATACTGGGGATACTGAGATCATTGTCCAACAGCGCGACCTTGACGCGGAAATCACAGTTACCGGAGAAGGACATGAGATGGTACACGACGGTAAATTCACTGGCGGGCTGTCCCGCACGATTGCAGCGCAGCCGTTCATCGATAGCGGTGACATCGAAAAGCATCTCGAAGTGCGGGGTAATATCGTCACGCAATGCACGCAATACCGTATTCAGGTTCGCGCGCTCGACCCACACCGTCGGCATGCCATCACAGGTGACCTGCTCAGCCACGATCAGATCGCTGTGCATCTGCCGCAGCTGCTGCAAGGCGGTGGGCACCTGTGGCTGAGATTGGACCTTGTTTTCTGCGCTTGATATCACGTTATTTACTTTAAATACTCTTCTTATCTATTTATTATTACAGGGTTTATTATACGTTGTCCGGCGACCTAAGTTCGGTCGCGGCGATACGTTCTGGCGAGCGCACTACGCGCTGCACCGGGTTCGCCTCCTTCTGAATAATGCCCTGGTCATTGATCACCCAACTCAGTGGCCGACGCTCTCTACCGATCGATTCCTGCAGCAATATCAAGCCCTGCAATAAGGCCTCTGGACGTGGCGGGCAACCAGAGACATAGACATCGACGGGCAGGAACTTGTCTACGCCCTGAACTACCGAGTAAATATCATACATGCCGCCGGAATTAGCGCAGGAACCCATGGAGATTACCCATTTCGGCTCCAACAGCTGCTCGTACAGTAACTTCACCACGGGCGCCATCTTGCGAAACACAGTGCCGGCGATGACGATCATGTCGGCCTGTCTGGGCGTACCCCGAATCACTTCGGCACCGAATCTGGCCAGGTCGTGACGACTGGTAAACGCCGTCGCCATCTCCACATAACAGCAGGACAGGCCGAAATTGAAAGGCCAGATAGAGTTTTTTCTGCCCCAGGACACCATGTCTTCCAGGTTCGCCATCACCACATTGCGGCGAATAAACTCATCCATGGCGCTACCACCGGGTTGTGGTGACGAGGCGTCTTCTGCTTTCTGCAGTTCCCAACTCATAACTTGAATTCCTTTTTATTGGTCACACCGCCAGGCCCGGAAAGTGTCTGCAACTCCCGCTTCTGCGTAAGCGTACGCCAATCCAGCGCGCCGATGCGCCAGAGATAAAATAAAGCGGCAAGTAGAATGCCGATGAACACCAGTATCTCGATAAAGCCTGGCCACCCTGCCTCGCGCACAGCAACCGCCCAGGCAAATAAAAACACGACTTCCAGATCGAAGATGATGAAGAGTATGGCTGGCAGATAGAAATGAACAGATATTCGAAATTGCGCACTGCCTACCGAGACGATTCCCGACTCGAAGGGCAGGTTCTTTGAATGGGCCGCCTTGCGCTGGCCGAGGAAATAGGACAGCCCAAGCATGACGACTACCACAGCCATCACCAGGGCGAAGTAAAAGAGAAACGGTCGCAGGCCGTCTATGATTTCAATAGGTAATTCCAAGCACTTAACTCCAAACATCCCGACAAGCATTAGGCCTACGGTCTACTGGATCCATATCGAATCTGAGCCTGGCGGGCGAGATCCAATAACTGCTGAATCATTAACAACTACTACGCAATAACCGCCTCTTCTGAGCCTATCAATTGAACTTGAACACACAGCGCACGGCCAACAGCGAGCGGCTGCGCTCGCCTTGAAACATGAAAGAACAAATCTGAATGTGATCGGGATTGAGAGTGGTGGTCAGGAATTTTGAGGGAAGTCAGCCCTGCCGCATGATCTGTAGGAAGACCATGACCTTTGGCACACATCGCCAGGGACTGTATGTCACTACCCATAGAGTTCAACCACTCTTTCGGAAGCCCTGCGCGCTGACCGTGTTCTAGACGCAGAACACTGTGGAATGAGTCAGTCGTTCGTGTGGCTCTCACTGTTATTATTTAAAACCTTGATAGCGTCCTACCCTGAACTTAGTCACATTCTTCAGGGCAGAGATGACACCAAATATCGCTAGAAAATTTACACGGATAGCCGCGCGATAGCAAGCCTTTTGTCGCTTGCAGAGCAAGCAGAAAGCGGGATTGAAGATTATTTTAAATTCCTGCCAATGCGAATGATTGGCAAATTGGATTAGCGCTGCGACTTTACCTCCTTCCAGTTCTCGTAGTACTCAAGACTCACCATTTGATTCAGTGCTTCGAACTCTTCGTTCTTCTGCTGCAGGTTCGCCTTCATCACGTCGCCTACCGAGAGCAGACCGATGTATTCGCCATTTTCTTCGATCAATAGATGACGCACACGACGACCCAAAAATTTATCGGCTAACTGATAGGCTTGCTCTTCGACATTGGCTGATATCAGACTGAGGCTCATATTGTCTTTCAGTCTGGCTGTCTTCGGATTGAAGCCCTCTTCCAGGACACGAAACATTAAGTCTCTCTCGCTCCAGATGCCGGCTATCTTTTCGTCTTCGAGGATAACAATCGACCCGACCTTGTTCTGAGTCATTACCGTCAGGGCCTGGAAGACGGTGGCGTCGGAATTGATGGTTACCATATGACCGCCTTTCTCTTTGAGAATATCTCTGGCAGTTCTTATCATACTCACTCTCCTGAAGACGCCGCCGCTTGGCGGGCTACACTCTTTTTCTTGTCGCTGACAAATTAACCTTGTTTGCCGGTCTTAGCAAGACCCTGAGACTTCTAGAAAACTCTGTTCAGCCCGTCCAATGCGGCGGTTCTGTAGGCCTCTGCCATAGTTGGATAATTGAAAGTAGTAGTAAGAAAGTACTTCATGGTATTGGCAGGTGCCGGCTGGCGCATGATGGCCTGACCAATATGCACGATCTCGGAGGCCTGATCCCCGAAGCAATGAATTCCGAGCAACTCCAGTGTCTCAAAGTGAAATATTAGCTTCAACATGCCCACCTGCTCGCCGGTAATCTGAGCTCGAGCGGTATTCTTGAAGAAAGCCTTACCTACCTCGTAGGGAATCTTCTGTTCAGTCAGCTCCTGTTCGGTAGCTCCCAGCGTGCTGATTTCCGGGATTGTATAGATCCCCGTAGCAACCTGCTCGACGAAGTAGCAATCCTCCGGCGCCACTATGGCATTACTGGCCGATCTGCCCTGATCGTAGGCGGCACCGGCGAGCGATGGCCAGCCGATCACATCGCCAGCGGCGTAGATATTCTTCACAGCAGTCTGATATTTTTCGTTCACCGGTATCTGTTGCCTGTCATTGGTGGTCAGCCCGATCTGCTTAAGACCAAGATTCCGGGTGTTACCGCTCCTGCCATTCGCCCACAGGACGATGTCACTACGGATCTTTTTACCGGACTCCAGGTAGGTCACGATGTGATCGTCGTGGTACTCCATCTTGGTATATTCTTCGTTGTGGCGACTGCGCACACCCAGATTGCGCAGGTGATAGCTGAGCGCATCGGAAATTTCCGTATCGAGAAACGAGAGTAAACCTGCGGCTGGATTTATTAGCTCAACCTTGCAACCCAGCCCGCCAAATATGGATGCATATTCACAACCGATCACACCTGCTCCGATGATTGTCACCTTGCGTGGCGAATAATCGAGCTCGAGAACAGTGTCGCTATCGAACACGCGGGGGTGAGAGAAGTCGACGCCTGGTGGATGGTAGGGCCTGGACCCGGTAGCGATCACAAAATAGTTAGCGGAGAGTTTCTTGCGTTTACCGACCAGCTTGATCGTCTTCTTATCCAGAAAACTGGCGCGCCCTTTATAGATTGGAATCTGATTCCTCTCATAAAAATCGGTACGCATCCTTACTTGTTCATAGACGACTCGATCGGAGTGCTTAAGCACCTGCTGAAAACTTAATTTTCTGGCGTCACCCAGATCCCGAAACATCGGGTTGGTATTGAACTGCATGAGTTCTTTTACGGAGTGACGCAGTGCCTTCGAAGGAATCGTAGCCAAGTGCGTGCAGGAACCACCCACGTACTCAAGGTCGCAAATCACCGCCACAGTGCGCCCTTTCTTTTTCGCATTCATGGCGGCGGCCTCACCGGCGGGGCCGCTTCCTATTACGATGATGTCAAAATGTTCTTTTTGCATGTATAAAACCACTCTTTCGGTCTTGAGGTTTAGCAATAATGAATTAAGCAGGTTTCTAAATTTTGTTGCGGCAGCTTGTCTCTAGCGGGGTGTCTTGTTGGTACAGGCCTGGGGTTTACCACCACAAATTTCACACTCTTTTAAGCCGTCGATGTTGTTCATGCCACCGCAAGAACCCTCTACAGGCTTGCGACCGAACAAGACCCCGACTGACATGACTAGCAACACAACTGCCATGATTAAAAATGTTAATAAGAAACTCGCCATATAATTTTAGTCTAAGGCCTCATCGTCGCTGAGATAGTATTTGAACTCGTCGCTAACGTAGTCCTCGAAACCCTCGCCCTCGCTCTTGTAGATAAAATACACAGGCTGCCCCTGCCGCGCCGCCAAAACCTCAGCCGCTTGCGGGCCTAGCACCATATAAGTAGTCGCCAGCGCGTCGGCTCGTGCGGCGGAGCTGTCTATGACATAGGCGGCAGCGAGCCTATGGGTGACAGGTCTACCAGTTCTGGGGTCGATCTCGTGAGAATAGCGCTGACCCGCCTCTTCGAAATAGTTCCTGTAATCTCCAGAACCTGCCACCGCTATGGTATCACCACGGCTATAGAAAATCTGATACACCTGCGAGGCCGTGTCTAGAGGCGCTTCTATCGCCGGCACCCAACCCGCACCATCCGGTTTTGTGCCTTTTATCTTGAGCTCGCCGCCTATTTCGAGGAAATAGTTCGCTACCCCGGCCGCGTCCAGGTATTCGGCAAGCTGATCTACGGCATAGCCTTTCGCGATAGCACTGAGATCGACATAGACGTCGCGCGTCTTGCGAATCTGCTGATTTGACGGACTTATCCGCAGGAACTGAAAGCCGACCCGATTCTTCGCTGAGTTAATCTGCAACTCGGTGGGAACGGTTTCGAACACGGCAAGATCGGGGCCGAACCCCCATAGATTGACCAATGGCCCCACCGTCACATCAAACGCGCCACCGCTTAGGGCAGAAATCTCCTGAGCCAGCAACAACACCTCGATCATGCGAGCAGAGGCAATGAACGGGACATCGACAGGGTGTCGATTGAATCGCGATAATTCCGAATTGGCGGCGTAGGTCGAGAACGTTTGTGTATCGAGCAACGTCAACAGCTCAGCAATCTCGGCAGCCAGGTCTTGTGCGCTGATTGCTTCTGGCATGTCCACTATCTGCAGCTGATAGTTGGTACCCATGGTGAAGCCATTCAGCTGCTTAATTTCCTCACCGGCGCCGCCAAAATAGAAAACGAAGCCGATAAAAAGAAGCAAGAATGAAGCGGAGAAGCTATGGCGTTTTAGCAATTCTTTCACGAGGCTTAACTCATTTTGGCGCTGTATTGAGCGTTATGAAAATTCGTCGAGAGCGATATTCTCGTCTTCTACACCCAGGTTTTTGAGCATTTTAATGACGGCGGCATTCATCATCGGCGGCCCGCACATATAGAACTCGCAGTCTTCTGGTGCTGAATGATCCTTGAGGTAGTTCTCTAATACGACATTGTGAATAAAGCCTGTCATGCCCGTCCACTCATCTTCGGGTTGCGGATCCGAAAGTGCCACATGCCATTCGAAATTTTCATTCTCGCTAGCGAGGCTGTTGTAGTCCTCCTCATAAAACAATTCTCTGAGGCTACGAGCCCCATACCAGAAGCTGATTTTCCGTTTGCTGCGTAGTCGGCGCAGTTGATCGAAGATGTGCGAGCGCATCGGAGCCATGCCAGCGCCACCACCGATGAACACCATCTCGGCGTCCGTCTCCTTTGCGAAAAATTCGCCGAAAGGACCGAACACTTTTACCTTGTCGCCCGCCTTTAAGCTAAATACATAAGAGGACATCTTACCGGGTGGCAATTTCGTTCCCGGTGGTGGCGTGGCTATGCGAATATTAAATTTAATAATTCCCCGCTCTTCGGGGTAATTCGCCATCGAATAGGCTCGTATCGTGGTGTCAGTGACCTTGGAGACTTGATCGAATAAGCCGAAATGTTCCCAGTCTCCACGGTATTTTTCGGCGATATCGAAATCGCTGTACTTGACCACGTGGGGTGGCACCTCAAGCTGCACATAGCCACCCGCCCTGAAGTTGACGCTCTCGCCGTCAGGAATTTCCAGAACCAGCTCTTTAATAAAGGTCGCGACGTTGTCGTTGGAGCGAACTGTACACTCCCATTGCTTCACGCCGAAGAACTCTGGCGCTATCTGAATCTTCATATCTTGCTTGACAGCGACCTGGCAGGAGAGACGCCAGTCATCTTTAGCCTGCCCGCGGGTGAAGTGCCCAGCCTCAGTCGGCAACATCGAACCACCGCCGGCGATGACCTGGCATTTGCACTGCGCACACGTACCCCCGCCACCACAGGCTGAAGAAAGAAAAATGCCTGCATCGGCTAGTGTATTGAGTAATTTTCCACCGGCTGGAACTGTAATCGCTTTCTCGGGATCGTTGTTGATCTCGATGCGTATGTCGCCACTGGTCACCAGCCTGGAACGGGCAAGCAGAATCAGCGCGACTAGCAGCATGACTACCGTGGTAAAAAGGGCGACACCGCCAAATATGGTTGAAAAATCAATCATCAGTCTGTTTCTACAATGAGACGCCGCTTAACGACATAAAACCCAGCGACATTAAGCCCACTGTAATGAATGTGATGCCCAGACCGCGCAGTCCCTCTGGCACATCGCTGTATTTAAGCTTCTCGCGAATACCGGCCAGGGCGACGATAGCAAGCGCCCAACCAAAACCGGAGCCGAGGCCGAAAGCCACGCTCTCGCCGAAGGAGTAATCGCGCTCCACCATTAACAGGGTCGACCCCAGGATCGCGCAGTTTACGGTAATAAGGGGAAGAAACACGCCGAGCGCGTTGTACAAAGTCGGTACAAACTTATCCAGGAACATCTCCAGGATCTGTACGATAGCCGCGATCACGCCTATGTAGCAGAGAAATCCAAGAAATTGCAGAGACAGCTCGGGCATGCCCAGCCAATCAAGGGCGCCATCGCGCAATAATCGGTTGAAGATAATATTGTTCACCGGCACCGTGATGACCTGCACCACAACCACAGCGACGCCTAAGCCAATAGCCGTCTCGACCTTCTTCGAGACGGCAAGGAAAGTGCACATGCCGAGAAACATCTGCAGCGCCATATTCTCTACAAACACGGCCTGGACAAATAAGCTCAGTAACTGCTCCATCAGAAGGCACCCTCCTCTGTGCTATGAGGGGCCATGCGGTACTCTCGAGTCTCAACCTGATTCGTCTTCACACTGCGCAGAGCCCAGATAAAAAAGCCGATAATGAAGAAAGCACTGGGCGATAGCAGCATGAGGCCGTTCGCCTGATACCAGCCGCCGTTCTCGATAAGCGGGAGAATTTGAACCCCAAGCAGACTGCCGGAGCCAAACAATTCTCGTAGCGAGGCGACGACAATCAGCACCAGAGAGTAGCCCATGCCGTTACCGATGCCATCGAGAAAACTGAGGCCCGGAGGATTCTTCATCGCGAAGGCTTCGGCGCGTCCCATGACGATACAGTTGGTGATAATCAGACCAACGAACACACTCAGATTCTTACTGATCTCATAGGCGAAGGCCTGCAGGAACTGATCGACCGCGATTACCAGAGAGGCGATGATCGTCATCTGTACGATGATACGGATGCTGGAAGGCATATGGTTGCGAATCATCGAGATAAATAGATTCGAGAATGCCGTCACGGTGGTGAGGGCGACACACATTACCAGGGTAACGGTCAGCTGTGTGGTAACCGCCAGCGCGGAACAGACTCCGAGAATCTGCAAGGCAATCGGGTTGTTTTCGAATAGCGGCGTCAATAAAATTTGTTTAACCTGGCTCATGACAGCTTACCGTCTTTAAAGGAATTGAAGATCATTGGCTCGGTAACCCCCTCTCTCGCAGCCGAGTCAGAAGCGGCCCATAGCCATCTTCGCCCAGCCAGTATTGAATTAGATCATCGACACCCCGACTCGTCAGCGTAGCCCCGGACAGACCATCTATCTGATACGGCCCATCGCCCTGCCCCTTGACGACTCGCAGGCCGACCTCGCCCTCATCGTTATAAATCTTCTTGCCTGGCCACTGCGCGATCCATCTCGGATTTCTTACCTCGGCACCCAGACCCGGCGTCTCCTTTAACTCGTAGAATGCCAGACCCTTAACGGTATTCGCATCACCCTGAAGGGCGAGGAAGCCATACAAGATACCCCATAGCCCATAACCGTTTACCGGGACGACAACAGTTTCTATCTCCGCCCCGTTTTGTACAACATAGATCATCGGATAGGAAACGCGGCGCTTGATGTTCGCTACATCTTCTTGTCGAGTTAGCGCCTCAGATAAGTCCGGATCGTTAATCACCTGGCGCTGATCGTAACTCTTTATATCGATCTGCAACTGCTCAAGCGCGTCAGCGCTTAGGACAGTACCCGCATTGAGATCTACCACATAAGGCGAGAACTGACTGAAGCGTTCAGCTACTACTTCGTCACCATCCACATCGGGATTGAACAAGCCGGCGGCATTAAGAATATTCTTGTTCCTGTCCAGAATGCGATTCGCATCCTGCATCGGCTTCAATATTACCGCCGTACCCGAGACTACAATAGAACAGACGACACAGAGACTGAACGCAACGAGTAAGGTCTTCCTGGTCGAATCTCTAGAGGACACCGCGCGCCCTCCTTCTACTTATATTCGCCTTCACCACAAAATAATCGATTAACGGGGCGAACAGGTTGGCGAACAGGATCGCCAGCATCGTGCCCTCGGGATAAGCCGGGTTTACCACGCGAATCAAGACGATCATGAAGCCAATCAACGCACCGAACACCCACTTCCCGCTATTCGTCATCGAGGCAGAAACCGGATCCGTTGCCATATACACCATGCCGAAGGCGAAGCCACCCAGCACGAAGTGCCAATACCAGGGAGTGGCGAAGGCTGGATTGGTCTCGGACCCGAGTGTATTAAACAGTGTCGCCGTCGCGCACATGCCGAGAAACACTCCCAACATGATGCGCCAGGAGGCAATTCGTGTAATCAGCAGTATGCTCGCGCCGATCAAGATGGCCAACGTTGAAGTCTCACCAATCGAGCCCTGCATCTGGCCGAAGAAGGCATCGAGCCAGGTCAGTTCCCGGCCAGTCGCCGCCGCAATCGCGGGCAGGCCCTCGGCGGCGATTTGACTCAGCGCCGTAGCCCCGCTAAAGCCATCGATCGCAGTCCACACCGAATCACCGGACATCTGTGGTGCGTAGGCGAAGAACAGGAAGGCACGGCCGGTCAGTGCCGGGTTTAAGAAATTCTTGCCGGTGCCGCCAAACACTTCCTTGCCGATCACTACACCGAATGAGATGCCGAGCGCTGCCTGCCAGAGGGGGATATCCGGTGGCACGATCAAGGTAAATAGAATAGACGTTACGAAGAATCCCTCGTTTATTTCATGGCCGCGCTTCATCGCGAACAACACTTCCCAGAAGCCACCGACAATGAATACAACGAAATAGATCGGAATATAATGTACCGCACCGAACACGAAGTTGTCCCACAGGCTGCCTGGGTCATGCCCCGCCAGCACGCCTATTATAAGCTCATGCCAATCGCCGCTGCCTTGAAGACCCATGGCAACGATCGCGCTATTAGCCTGAAAGCCGATGTTAGCCATGCCATAAAACATCGGGAAGAAGGCCGCGAACCACACGGTAATCATTACCCGTTTCAGGTCTATGCCGTCGCGCACATGCGGTTCGGCGACGGTGACTTTACTCGGGGTATAGAAGATCGTGTCCACCGCTTCATACAAGGCGTACCAGGATTCGAAGCGGCCTCCCTTCTGAAAGTGTGGCTCGATATCATCTAATATGCGGCGAAGGCCCATTTCCGATTACGCCTCTTTCTCAATACGCGTGAGATTTTCGCGCAGGATGGGGCCGTACTCATATTTTCCCGGACAGACATAACTACAAAGCGCCAGGTCTTCCTCATCAAGCTCCAGCGCACCAAGATTCTGAGCGGTCTCAATATCGCCAACGATAAGCGCGCGTAATAGCTGCGTAGGTAAAATATCCAGCGGCATGATCTTCTCGTAGGCACCGATCGGCACCATCGCCCGGTCGCTGCCCTGTGTGCTGGTGGACATGGCGAGGCGTTTAAGTTTGTCGAAGCCTGAAATATAGATGCCCATGACCGAATGCCGGTTGGCGCCCGGCGAGAGATAGCCCAGCAAGGCACGCTCCCTACCTTCGCGCAGCACTGATACCTGTAAATGGTAGCGCCCGAGGTAGCTTTCGACACCTGCCGCCTTACGCCCGCCCAAAACGGAGCCGGAAATGATACGACTCTCGTGCGGCTCCAACTCACCCGCACAGAGCTCGGTGAGGTCAGCGCCGAGACGACTCTTTAGCAAACGCGGCTCGCTCACCTGGGGGCCGGCCAGGGCGATAGTTCGCTCGACACTCAGCTTGCCTGTGCTAAACAGCTTGCCGATGGCGATAACGTCTTGATAGTTGAGCGACCAGATCTGCTTGGCAAGACCCGCCGGTTCTAAATAATGAATATGTGTTCCGGCTAGCCCTGATGGATGCGGGCCACGAAATTCCTGCAGCTGAACGCTGGCGGCAAACTCTTGCTGCTTGAGCAAGCCATCGACCTTGCGATCCACACAGAGGTAGGTTTTATTCTGTGGCAGTCTGGCCAGCAGATTTACCCCTAACACAAAACTCGCAAGCTCAGCTTGCAGCACCACGTCCGGATTGGCCGCCAGCGGGTTCGTGTCCATGGCATTGATGAACAGAGAATGAGCGGGCTGTGCAGGATCTGCCACCTTGCTGAAGGGGCGCACCCGCAGGCTGGTCCACAGACCACTAGCCAGAAGGTCACTGGTGATTGTTGCGGCCGGCAAATGTTCGAGCTCAGTTGCTGAATAACTATTCAGTGCGACCTGCAGGTCTGTCCTGCCCTCTTCCGCAAGCTCTACGACTACTGACATTAGCTTTCTCTTGAGACCGCGATTGATGGCGCTAACGCGGCCGCAGCCTGGTGAGGTAAAGCTTACCGAGGGGTTTTTCTTATCGCGGAATAGCGGCTGTCCGATCAGGACTTCATCGCCCTCGGCGACCAGCATCGTCGGCTTTAGACCCACGTAGTCACAACCTAGCAACGCAACAGATCGCGTCGACCGGGACTTTCCTAATAGCTGTTCGGGGAGACCGGAAATCGGTAGATTCAATCCGCGTTTTGTTCTGATCATGGTGTCAAGTTAAGTGCTGCGCAGCGAATCAACAGTGTGTAAATAAACTACGACCAGTGCCATGACTGCTACATGACAACGGTAAAAAATAGTGTGTCTTCTTTGGAATCTGGCGCCCGGTTTTCAGGCGCGCGTATTATAGGTCCACGCCCCCGGAATAGCTATTCCTCCAGGGGGTATTGCTGATAGATGATACCAGCCATTTTATAGACCATTCTGCCAACCTGACAACAATAACCGAATTCGTTGTCATACCACAGGTAAAGCACGACGTGATTATCGTTCGCGATGGTGGCATTGCTGTCCACGATGCAAGCCTCTCGGGTGCCGACGAAGTCGCTCGATACGGCATCGGGGGATTCTGTGTAACTAATCTGATTCTGCAATTTGGAGTGCAGAGCGATATCGCGCAGGAATTCGTTGAGCTCATCCCGTGTCGTGCCCTTCTCCAGCGTCAGATTAATGATGGCCATGGATACGTTGGGAATCGGCACCCGGATCGCATTACCGGTGAGCTTACCTGCCAGCTCCGGCACCGCCTTGACGACAGCGTTCGCCGCACCGGTTTCGGTCAGCACCATATTCAGCGCGGCCGACCGCCCGCGACGACTGCCCTTATGGTAGTTGTCGATCAGGTTCTGGTCGTTGGTATAGGCATGTACAGTTTCGACGTGGCCCTTCTGGATACCGAATTTGTCATTCACCAGCTTCAGAACCGGCGCGATGGCGTTCGTGGTGCAGGAGGCGGCGGTAATGATAGTGTCTGCGGGCGTGATCTGATCGTCATTTATACCGAAGACGATATTCTTTAATTCGCCCTTGCCAGGGGCAGTCAGGATCACTTTCGCCGTGCCTTTCGCCTGTAAGTGCCGCGACAGACCCTCGTGATCGCGCCACATACCTGTGTTGTCGATGACCAGAGCATCTTCGATACCGTATTGGGTGTAGTCGATTTCTTCGGGAGCGTTGGCGTAGATCACCTTGATCTCGTTACCGTTGGCGATGAGGCAATTGTTTTCCTCGTCCACCCGCAGGGTTCCCTGAAAGGCACCGTGCACGGAATCGTTAGAGAACAGACTCGCCCGTTTGCGCAGGTCACCGTCACCGCCGGGGCGCACAACGATAGCCTTGAGCTGCATGATTTCGGCAGTGCTGGTACGCTCGATTAACAGTCGTGCCATCAATCTGCCGATACGGCCGAAGCCGTACAGGACTACATGCTGGCACTTTTCGATCGGTTTTTCATTGACGCCGTCGAGATAGGCCAACTCGCCTTTGACGAATTCATCAACACTCCTGACCTCACCACCGCCGTTTTCCAGGTGCTCCATAAAACGCACGGTGAGCTTGCCCAGGTCGATCTGCACATGCCACAGATCCAGTTTGGCCAGAGCCAGAAGCACCGGGTGGGATTCGAAT
Organism: Pseudohongiellaceae bacterium; assembly: GCA_040880325.1. Classification (GTDB taxonomy): domain Bacteria; phylum Pseudomonadota; class Gammaproteobacteria; order Pseudomonadales; family Pseudohongiellaceae; genus UBA9145. Next base: position 89,447 of record JBBDIR010000024.1, on the reverse strand, counting down.
TCCGACATTTCGTTGCGTTCGATCTGGCGAACGAAGCGATGCGCTTTCATGATAAAAGTCACAGATCGGTTATGCAGCGGCCGACCATAGATAAATATACCGACGTTTCGCTGACTGAATAGCCGGCCGATAACAGGAATCATTTCCTGCACTAGTGCTTCGCGCTGTTTCCAGTCACCGAAGTAATCATCTACGCTTGGACGGACCACAAAAACCCCTTTTCTAGTCGTTGAACTTGCTGGTTTTGAAAAGGCGGCTATTATCTTGTGAAAGCATAGTCAGTGCAACCGAAGTGACACTATCGAGGGTGAATATTCCAACCTGCTTCGCCAGCTGAATTGCGATACAATTATCGGCTGTTTTGAGACGGTGGCGCCGTCACGAAAATCCATACAACCCGATTCTGCGACTCTCGAATTCCATTATCCATGGCAACTATTTTTAATCCTCCGCTGCCGCAGGACGCGCAGCTAGCCAGCCACTGGCAGCAGACTTTTGGTTCCGCCACTAGCCTCGCGCTGGCCAATGCAGCCGCTAATAGCGACGGCCCACTGCTGCTGGTGTGCCAGGACAACGAATCCGCCGAGCAATTCAAGCGCGAATTGCGCTATTTCTGTAGTAATCTGCCGAAGCGGTCGGAGCCGCTGCAAGTCTTTAGCCTGCCGGACTGGGAAACCCTGCCTTACGATAATTTTTCACCCCATCAGGACATCGTTTCCGACCGCCTCAGCGCCCTGTATCACCTACCTGATTTGCAGCAGGGCATTCTGGTGGCTTCAATCGGTAGTCTCATGCATAAACTGCCGCCGCAGAAATACATCAGGGCCAATGGTCTTGATCTTGCCGTCGGTCAAACGCTTTCCATCCAGGCTATGCGCTCACAGCTAGTGGATGCCGGCTACCAGTCAGTGGATTCGGTCTTCGAACATGGTGAGTTTGCGATACGCGGCTCGATACTGGATATTTATCCCATGGGCAGCCGCTTCCCCTATCGCATCGACCTGCTGGACGATGAGATCGAAACGCTGCGCACCTTCGATCCCCAGACCCAGCGCTCCGATCAGCAAATTGATCAGATACGGTTGCTGCCCGGTCGAGAATATCCACTGGACGCGAAGGGGATAACTGCCTTTCGCAGTAATTTCAGGGAGAGGTTCGATATCGATCTGAGGCAGTGCCCGCTCTATCAGGATGTCAGCGACGGCATCGCCTCGCCCGGCCTCGAGTACTATCTGGCTCTGTTCTACGACAGACTCGATTCGCTGTTCGACTTCCTTCCGGAAAACACCACTATCTGCAAGATAGGCGATCTCGCTACGTCCGGACAGAGTTTTTGGCAGGATATCGCGCGTCGCTACGAAGACCGGCAGATAGATCATTTTCGGCCAATCTTGCCTCCGGCGGATATTTTCCTGCGCCTTGATGACGTGCTGTCCAATTTAAAGCGATTCCGCCAGATCAGCTTCAAGTCCACCAGCTCGGCGACCTCCTTGCAGAGCCTGCCGTTGCCAGAGTTGAGTAGCGACGCTAAATTGAAGAAACCGTTTAGCAGCCTGCAGCGCTTTATCGACGACAATTCAGAGCAACGGTTCCTGATCTGCGCCGAGACCGCAGGCCGCCGGGAAACGCTGTTGGAAGCGCTCAAACATATCGGTATCCAGCCCGAGACATTCGAGCATCTGCAGGATTTCATCGAATCAAGCAGCTCGCTCGGGATTATCGTCGCACCTCTGGATCAAGGGCTGTGGCTGGCCGATATCCGTCTTTTGCTTATCACCGAAGCGCAATTGTTTGGCAATCGCATCGCGCAGCGGCGCCGACGCAATAAGAGTCAGAGCAATACCGATTTCATCGTCAAGAGTCTGGCCGAGCTGCGCATTGACGACGCCGTGGTTCACCTGGATCACGGTGTAGGTCGCTATCGTGGCTTGCAGACCATCACCACCGACGAGCAGGACACCGAGTTCCTTACCCTGGAGTACGCCAACGCGGCGAAGCTCTACGTCCCCGTGTCCTCGCTGCATCTAATTAGTCGCTACGGCGGTGCCGAGCAGGAAACGGCTCCGCTGAATCATCTCGGCAACGACCAGTGGCTAAAGACGAAGCGCAAGGCCGCCGAGAAAATCCGCGATGTTGCCGCCCAGTTGCTTGACGTCTATGCCCAACGCGAGGCCAGGAAGGGTTATAAATATAGCTGGGACGCCGAGGAGTACGACAAGTTCGTCGCCAGCTTCCCCTTCGAAGAGACGATGGATCAGGAGAATGCCATCGAGGCAGTTTTGGACGACATGAAGCAGGGTCGCTCCATGGATCGCCTGGTCTGTGGCGACGTCGGCTTCGGCAAGACCGAGGTCGCCATGCGTGCCGCCTTCGTCGCGGTGCAAAACAATAAACAGGTGGCGATGCTGGTTCCCACTACCCTACTCGCGCAGCAGCATTTCGAAAGTTTCAAGGACCGTTTCGCCGACTGGCCGATCGTGATCGAGGTGATTTCTCGCTTCAAATCCACAGGCGAGCAGAGCGAGACGCTTAAGAAAGTAGCCGCCGGCAAGGTGGATGTACTTATCGGCACACACAAGCTACTGCATGGCGGGGTTGATTACAGCAACCTCGGCCTGTTGATAATCGATGAAGAACACCGCTTCGGCGTGCGGCAGAAGGAAAAACTGAAGGCGCTGCGCGCCAATGTGGACATCCTGACCCTTACCGCCACACCGATTCCACGAACCCTCAACATGGCATTATCTGGCATACGCGATCTCTCCCTGATCGTTACCCCACCCGCACGGCGGTTATCAGTCAAGACATTCGTACGACAGGAGCAAGACAGCCTTATTATAGAAGCAGTCTCGCGAGAACTATTGCGCGGCGGGCAGGTTTTCTTTCTGCACAATGAAGTCAAATCCATAGAGAACACAGCTGAACATCTGCGCCGTATTATTCCGCAGGCGCGAATCTGTGTTGCACACGGACAGATGGCAGAACGTGATCTGGAAAAGGTCATGGCCGACTTCTATCACAAGCGTTACAACATTCTCGTGTGCACCACGATCATCGAAACCGGCATCGACATTCCCAGCGCAAATACGATTCTCATCCACCGTGCCGACAAATTCGGTTTAGCACAGCTACACCAACTGCGCGGACGAGTCGGGCGTTCACACCATCAGGCCTACGCCTATTTACTATTACCCAGTCACGGCAGACTCAGCAACGACGCTAATAAGCGAATCGAAGCGATTCAATCCGCCACTACGCTAGGTGCTGGCTTTACCCTGGCGAGCCACGACCTGGAAATCAGAGGCGCAGGAGAATTGTTAGGCGATGAACAAAGCGGCCATATGCAGAAGATTGGTTTCTCCCTGTATACCGAGATGCTGGAACAAGCCGTGGCCGCCATTAAATCCGGGCGCCGCCCGAACCCGGATCTCGACCTCGATAAGTCTATCGAGATCAATTTGCGTATCCCGGCGCTAATACCTGAAAACTATCTGCCTGATGTGCACCTTAGATTAATGATGTACAAGCGCATCTCCTCTTCCATCGATGACAGCGACCTGGACGAACTTCAGGTAGAGATGATCGACCGCTTCGGCCTGCTACCGAAACCGCTGAAGCGGCTATTTCGCTTAACTCAATTGAAACTGAAGGCGCACAAGTATGGTATTAAGAAGATCGATGCCAACGTCAGTAGCGGCCGCATCGAATTCAATGCGCAGACGCCTATCGACCCCATGTCACTGGTGCAAATGATTCAAAACGAGCCGCAGACGTACAAGTTAGGTGGAGCGAACAGTCTGCAATTTAGCCACAATTGCAGCGAAGCCGATGATAAACTGGACTTCATCAACCAATTGTTGGATAACTTCAAGCTCGTTCAGCAGGAAGCAGCTTAGGCTCGAAACGCTATGCAACTCTTCTCATTCAGGCAATCATTCTTTAAATTCTTGCCCTCGGCGAAGCCTGAAATGACCGCTGCGATGCTTCTCGTACTGGCGCTTTCATTGCCTAACTTACTTATGGCGCAGACTTCACAACGTTGGTTTCAGATTGAAATTTCGATCTTCACCAACGAATCCAGTGTCGACCGTGATGAAGAGCTTTGGTTACCGGGAAGAAACAAGCTGAGCTACCCCGACCCGCTGCGCAGACTGAGCCAGCTTAGCGACTTGTTAATCACCGACCAGATGATCGCCGCTGCAATCGATGCTGCCAGCCCGGCGCAGACTTTTTCTATTAGCGAGGAGGCGCCTGGGCAATTGGGCGAGGAAGCGTTAGCCGCAAGGGACAGAGCCGAACGCCTGGCAGGGGTTGTGGCTACGGGACCACAACCGCCACGCGCACAAGGCAATTTCCGTTTCTATGATTTCCTGCGCGATCCTTACTTGCAATTGAGTTCACAGGACAGCGAGTTCCAACAGACCAACCGTGCGCTTGAACGCTCCTCTGAACACCGACTTCTGTTTCATGGCCTGTGGCGGGAATCTCTCGCCGACCCGAGCGATGCTGTTCCTTTATATGTACAGGGTGGGCTGCGCTATGGCGATCAACATGAACTGCAGGGAACCATCACACTACGCTTTAATGAAAACAGGGACAGAATCGTCATCGATAGCGATCTGTGGCTTAGCGAGTACAGCGCCGTGGCGGAATTGAATGGCGAGTGGCAACTGCCTGAGATTCCCGCTTCCGTGCAAACACCGCTAGATGCCTTGGAACGTAACGAGCAGAACCTCATATACGGCATCAATCGGGTTTATCACATGCAGCAGAGTCGCGAAATGCGTAGCACCGAGTTTCATTACATCGACCATCCGGCGATGGGCATCGTCATCCTGGTAGAGCCCTATGATGTACCGCCCTTAGCCACGCCCGAATTCGATTTCGAGTCTTCCAACTAGTCCTGGTTGCTGAGCCTGACTCAACTTTGTCGCACTACTTCTGCCAGAACGGCACAGACATACTCCATCGTGCTTTCCAATACGGCGTGTATCTCGGTCAGTGAAATGGTTTCATCGGCAAGACCGGCTGCCCAGTTTACCGAAACAGCCAGACTACCGTACGCGATCTCCAACTCCCGGGCCAGTGCCGCCTCGGGCATTGCAGTCATGCCCACCATGTCGCAGCCATCACTGGCGAGGCGCCGAACTTCCGCCGCCGTCTCCAGACGCGGCCCCTGGGTGCAGGCATAGGTGCCACTGGGCATAACTTCGCAGCCTAAAAGAATGGCGGCATTTACGGCGGCCGCTGCCTGCAGGATTCGTTGGCGCACAGATTCGCTATAGGGATGGGTGAAGTCGATATGATGGATCGGCTTCAGCTTGCCATCGAAGAATGAGACATCACGGGAATAAGAATAATCGATCAACTGATCAGGTACTGCAACAGTGCCTGGTAACAGATCGCCCTGGATCGCTCCAACGGCATTCACTGCGACGATCTCGGTTACGCCCAATTCCGCCAGCGCGGCGATGTTCGCCCGGTAGTTGACTGCATGGGGTGGAAGCTTGTGTCCGTGCCCATGACGTGGCAAGAAGATAAACTCGTTATGGCCATCGCCAAGGCGCGACATGCGCACCTTAGTGCGAGCATACGGAGTTTTTATCGCAAGCTTTTCCACTAACTCGAAGCCCGCTAGCGCTGACAGGCCGGTTCCACCAATTATTGCTAACATCTCTGGCCTCAATTGAATCTGGGCTGTGAACATACGCCACCTGCCAGACTAAGGCAACACGGGACAGAGATGGACAGAGATGGATAGAGATGGATAGAGATGGATAGAGATGGATAGAGATGGATAGAGATGGATAGGCAGGGAAAATCGAGGGGAAGCTACATAGCCAGGGGAAACTTTCTGCGAGAACGGTATCCCCTGGCTCGGTAATCGATATCTAAGCGAGCCAACCAAGGCATAGCGAAGAATGGTTTTATCGAGTAGCTTGTCTATTATTACTAAAACTTTAATAATTTCCAGACCATGACTGCTAGTTGCGCTTGAATTTGCAATGTACTTCACAAAATATCTGCAGAAAATACAGTGTGGGCCAACCTGGTTGCAGCGCATTCCATTTACGCCAAGCTCCAGAAAGCCTATCGGGGCGGCTTGGAGCTTCGCCCCGGCGCCATTCGCTGTACAATTCGCTGTACAATAGATTCGAACGCGACTGCACGAGACACTGACATCGACACCATGAACCTAGCACACGGATTTTTCCGCCTGCTCTGGAATCAATCCTGGATTGATCTGAGCCACAAGAAAGCAATCTATAAGAGGCTATGCCGCTTCGGTGACGTGCCCGATGCCCCATTCGAAAAGGACTTTTTTGGCCTCAGGTACCAGGGCAATCTCAATAACAGCGTCGAATTCACCCTCTTCTACCTGGGCGCGTTCGAAAAACCCCTGTTGTTTTTCCTACGCGATAGCGCACTCAGCCTGAAGTATTCGGCGCCGGAATCGACACTGAGTTTCTTCGACATCGGCGCCAATATCGGCCAACACTCCTTATTCATGTCCTTGCACACCGATCAGGTGCATTCCTTCGAGCCCTACAGCGTGGTGAGCGAGAAACTGGAGCGACACATCGCACTGAATCGAATCGGCAATATCCAGTTGCACAAGATTGGCCTCAGCAATCAGGCGGAGGAGCTGGACTTCTTCGCCCCTACCGGCCGCAATCAAGGTATCGGCTCCTTCGATGCCGGCACCGTCAGCAAAGGAAACAAGAGCCTGGGCAAACTGGCACTGGTTCGTGGCGATGAGTATCTGGCCCAGCATGGGCTGCAAGACATCAGCCTGTTAAAGATAGACGTGGAGGGATTCGAGAAGAATGTGCTGCGGGGGCTGCAAGCGACTCTGCAGAGGTCGCGCCCGATCATCGACGTTGAAGTCACCTACGGCAATGCCCTGTCTTTTGCTGCGCTGGATGAGTTGCTGGCGGCACTGCCTGAGAACTATTCCCTGTTTCGCTTTGACAACCGCAAGTCTGATGGCAGTAAGGCACGGCGCCGCGGCGCCAAGGCCAAGCTTAGCGGGCACTATGAATTGATAGCCTTCGATCAATGGCGCAATACCGGCCAAGACGATGTGATCGCCTGCCCCAACGAAAGTCTGGACCGGCTTCCCCGCCGCAATTCTGCTTAAAAATTGATCAAAAAAGAAATTTTGACAAAAAAAAAGGCCTAGCACTAAGAATTCAATCCTAACCTAAGCCATTTCAACACGTTCTTGTTTAATATATCGGAGCTGCTGGAGGTATCTTTAGTAAATTGCTGTTTTTTATAAGATTCTCCTTTTCGATGCCATGCCTATTGAGTTGCGTGAATCGAGTGAATCTTGACTTCGCTGCACCCATCGAATGCTGCAAAGCGCTGCAGTTCCGGCCTCAAGGCCGCCAGAAAACCGTCGCGATTGCGCAGCCGCTGCTCCAGATACAGATTGAATACGTGAAAAACACCCGCCTTCCTGTCGGCCTTGGCGTCGAGTCGCGCCACGAAACGATTGCCACGCAGTATCGGCAAGCAGAAATAGCCATACTTTCGCTTCGCCTTTGGCACATAGCACTCGATCTGATAATCAAAACCGAACAGTTGCGCGAGGCGCTTGCGCTGGATCACCGCGCTATCGAACGGCGACAAGATGCGCAGCTTAGGCTGCGGTAATGCTCCAGAGGCAACCGCCAGATCATCACGCCTCATGTAGTAGCATTGACCACCGACTTCAAGCTGCAGCAGAGTTCCCTCTTCCACCCTATCCGCCACGCTCTGGACCATCGCCTTGCCCAGCCCCTTGCGCAAATAAACCAGCTCGGCTATTTGTGCCAGGCCATGGGCTCGCAGATAGCTCTCAAGTAAGTGCCCGCACAGCTCGTCTTCGGTCGGGGTGGTGACATCGACGTCGTCGGGCAATACCCTCTCGCGCAGATCGTAAATCTTGTGAAAATTAACCCGACGAGGAACCATCAACTCGCCCTCCATAAACAGTTGCTCCAGCGCTCGCTTGGAAGGCGATCGCGTCCACATCGCAGCGCTGCTCTTCTTGTCTGTGAAGTCCTTCGCCGCCAACGGCCCCTCTTCGCGAATGCGTTTAAGCACCTTCTGCGTCTGCTTCGAATCTTTCTGATACCAGTGCAGGTCACCGGCAGCGATGCGCTGCATCATAGGCAATGAGAATCGGTAGTTCGACATTGGCAGAATCGCCAGGGCGTGTGACCAGTGTTCGTACACACGCCCCTGCTGTTGCAGCGTGTCAAGATCGGACGAATTAAAGGAGGCGACCCGGTTCCACAGGGTGTGCAGATGCGCTCTTGCTACTACCGACAGTGTATCGATCTGTACATAGCCGAGATGTTCGATGGCGGCGTGCGTGGCCTCAATGCCATTGCCGAATTGACGACGGCTGGTGAGACCCTGGCGGTGGAGGATAATCCTGCGGGCATCACGGGGCGAGAGAGTTTCGGTCATGGCGTAGTCCCTGCTCCAGAGAAATGGCAGGATTAGTCATTCGGCTCGGCTAGAACCTGCCCTCGTTGATGACCACGGCCGAAGCAATATCGCCGACGTTGCGGACCTTGTAGCTCTGACCAGCCTTGCGCCATGCCCAGGCACCCGGATGATCGAGTTCGTCGATGACGGCATCATCCCGAGTCACTTGCACCAGACCATCGACGACCTGCACCACCACACTCGGCAACTTGTGCACTTGAATCGCTGTCTCTTCGCCCGGAGCCAATTCCACGCGGAAGGATCTAAACCAGGCATTTTCCATTTGGGGTTCACCGCTTAGCCCTACCGGCCGATCGCTGCCCAGATCCACATTACCCACGCTCGCATTCACCAGCGCGATGATGTGAAACAGTCCAGGCCCAGCGTTGGAGACCTTGTGCGTATCCGCTTCGCTCGCATAGTCGGTGTTGCTGCCGATCTGTCCGTCGCGCGGGCCGTCGGCCATGCTGATATAGGTAAGCATGATGGCTTGATCGTGAACGTGTGGCAGGGAGATATCACCTGGATTAACCTGCACATCCAACAAGTAAAGGTCGCCTTCGCGGTGGACCGTTCTGTGCCTGGGTTCCTGCAGCAGATGCACGACTCGCTCCCCGGGGAATTCATTGTCTTCGGCGGCTGCGGCTGTGGGGATAAGTACTAAATAGGCAGCAAGCATCAGCACTGTGGCCACGATGAAGAAGGCCGCATGTAGTGGCGAGTGTGGGTCTTTCTGATGCATTGACTGGTGTAACGATTTCGTGGCTAGAGCTTGAGGATTGTGGGTGTTCTTCATGCGTAGGCCTCTATGGGAGTTTTAATATTGTACGTTTATTCTCGGAAACTACTCCTTCTTTGAGAGATTTGCCAGTTCCGGTGAGTGACGGTGAGTGGCGATGAGTCCTCGCCAAACTGAATGACCATATGACTTTGGTTACAGTGGTGTTCAATTTTAAAAGCGACATGAGTGGCCAGCAGCAATAGCGCGCCTGCTGCCTTAAGCAATCGAAACCCATCCGCCACTGACAGGCGTTAGTCAGACAACGCACTGACCGGTTCTGTCTCTGCTGGCGGACATTCTTATACGAAAAACCCGCCTGCGGCGGGTTCTCTTGTAATGGTACGCCCGCCAGGACTTGAACCTGGAACCCCCGGCTTAGAAGGCCGGTGCTCTATCCGGTTGAGCTACGGGCGCGGAATGATTGGCTTTGCCAGTGGGCTAGCGCGAATCGGCGTGTATTTTACACGAATTCTTCTGGCTAACCATTAGTAGTGCAGGTTTAGTAGTGCAGGTTTGAACGAAACTGCTTTAGCGCAGCACTATCAATAGTTAATAGTGCCGCGCTATTAATCGGGAGCGCCCTTTAGTCAACGTCGGATTTATGCTTTGGCTGCTCATCGTAGCTGTGGTGTTCCTGTGGGGTCCCGGCGCAGCCGACTCCAGTGTACATACCGGCCATCACTTCATTGAGTCGAGCATAAAATCTCGCCACACGGGCGAGCGGGCCGGATTTGGAATTTTTCAGCAGCCGTGGCGACCGGACGTTTAGAGAGCCTAGCGGCAGCGGCTTGCCATCAATCGTTTTGGCTTTTTGCTCAGACATAGAAGGATTCCAGCAACATCAATCACATTAATTACTACGATAGACCCCAGCAATCGCAACTTCAGTTCGCTGCGGCCTGTGGAAAACGCGAATAAGGTAAAGAGTGGGGTGACTGACGGGGTTCGAACCCGCGACCACCGGAGTCACAGTCCAGTGCTCTACCAGCTGAGCTACAGTCACCATTGATCGCTAAATTGCGGATTCCGGGGAATCGCGTGAGTCCGCACAGTCGATTCACTTGAGCGAACCAACGAAATTGGTCGGGGTAGAGAGATTTGAACTCCCGACATCTTGCTCCCAAAGCAAGCGCGCTACCAGACTGCGCTATACCCCGATATTGGGTCTTGAACTCCCGAAAACGCTTCGTTTTCGAGAGGACGGCATAATACTCACGTCGTTGGAACCAGTCAATGCTTGATTCCACGGGTTTTATCCCGGAGCTACGGCGGCGCGGGCGGTTGTGAAGAACTTGCCGTGTACGCTAGCGTTCTATCCGCCAGCCACTGCCATCGGCGCCGTCTTCGACCACGACCTTCATCGCGGTTAGTTTATCGCGAATCGCGTCCGCCAGCGCCCAGTCCTTGTCCGCCCTGGCCTGTTCGCGTGCCGCAATCAACTGCTCGATTTCTGCCTCGTCGACGTCTGTGGCTACATTACTGCGTAGAAACTCATCGGGAGACTTCTGCAATATACCGAGAAGATTAGCGAGCCGCACCAATAAGGCGCCAAGTTGATCCGCCAGCTCCGGATCGGCCTCTTTCTGTTTATTGATTTCCTTCACCATCTCGAACAATACGCTGATCGCTCCAGGCGTGTTGAAGTCGTCATCCATGGCGGCAAAGAATGCCTTCTCGAAGCGACTATTGGTCAGAGATTTTGCCTTTGCAATGTCGAGACCCTTCAAGCAATTATAGAAACGCTCTAATACACTGGTAGATTGTTTCAGGCTCTGCTGCGAGTAATTGATCGGGCTACGATAGTGACTGGCAATGAGCAGATGCCGCACGACTTCGGCATCGTAGTTCTCCAGAATCTCGCGGACAGTGAAGAAATTATCCAGAGACTTCGACATCTTCTCGTTGTCTACACGCAGCGGGCCATTGTGCATCCAGACATTCGCGAAGTGCGTATCGGTTGCCGCTTCCGATTGCGCCACTTCATTCTCGTGATGAGGAAATAACAAATCCGAGCCGCCGCCATGAATATCGAAATTGTCTCCAAGACAGCAGGTCGACATGGCTGAACACTCGATATGCCACCCGGGCCTACCGTAGCCCCAGGGTGAGTCCCAGCCGACACCATCGTCAGACGAAGACTTCCATAACACAAAATCTCTGGGATCTTTCTTCAGCTCTCCCACTTCGATACGAGCACCGTCCAGAAGTTCATCCATTTTCTTCTTGGAGAGCTTGCCGTAGTCGGGAAAATTCATAACAGAGAAATAGACGTCACCATTGCTGGCCCTGTAGGCCATGTCCTTGTCTACCAGAGTCTTGATCATGTCGACGATTTCGTTGATATGGCCGGTCGCGCGCGGCTCAACATCCGGCGGCAGAACCGCAAGCGCTGCCTCGTCTTCGTGCATTGCCTCGATGAAGCGATCGGTCAGGTCTGAGAACAGCTCACCATTGTCTTTCGCGCGATTTAGAATCTTGTCATCGATATCGGTTATATTTCGCACATAGTTTACATCGAAGCCTCGTGCGCGCAGATAACGTGTCACGACATCGAACGCCACCAGCATACGCGCGTGACCGAGATGCAAATAGTCGTAGGTCGTTACGCCACAGACGTAGATGCCTATCTTACCTTCAACGAGCGGTTTAAATTCTTCTTTGGCTTGGGTCAGGCTGTTATAGATAGTTAACACGGATCACTCTCTATTTATTTCACTCTTTATTTATTTTCGAGGTCACTACCAGGAATCGCGTAGCGTTATTGTTCGGTTGTATACGAGCCCATCGTCTGATGATGCTTTGTCGTCGCGACAATAATAGCCCTCGCGCTCGAATTGATAGCTGCTGGCTGCGCCAGTCTCCGTTATCGACGGCTCGGCGATACAGCCCTCCAGCTCGATCAATGAATTCTCATTGAGAAAGCTACGGAAGTCTTCGATTTCCTTGCTCTCGGGATTCTCGACGGTGAACAGGCGATCATACAGCCGCACTTTAACTGGCACGCCCTGCGATTCGGATACCCAGTGAATTACGCCCTTTACCTTACGGCCTTCGGGCTTCTTGCCCAGCGTGTCCAGATCGACACTACAGTGCAGCTCGACGATGCTTCCCGCTGCATCCTTCACTACCTCCTCACACTTGATGACATAGGCACCGCGCAGGCGTACTTCGCCAGCTGGAATCAGGCGTTTGAAACCGGGCGGCGGCTCTTCTTCGAAATCCGATCTGTCGATCACGATCCTCTGGGTCAGAGGAACCGAGCGTCGACCCAGCATCTCCTCCTTCGGGTGCTTGGCCATATCCAGGTTCTCCAGATGGTCGGCTGGCAGGTTGCTCAACACCACCACTAGCGGGTCCAGCACACACATAGCCCGCGGGCTGTTTTTATCCAGATCGTCGCGTATCGCGTGCTCCAACATAGCGAGATCGACGACGCTTTCGCTGCGCGCAACCCCAACACTCTCGCAGAAGTTGCGTATCGCCGCGGCCGTAAAACCACGGCGCCGCATACCCGCGAGAGTTGGCATGCGCGGGTCATCCCAGCCGTCTACCACCCTGGTATCAACCATCTCTTTTAGCTTGCGCTTGCCGACGATGGTGTAATTCAGTTTCAGTTTGGCGAACTCGGTCTGCTCCGGCAACACATACTCGTACTCCGAGGCGGCGAGGTCGCTGGCCTTTCTGAGTGAGTGGATATCCAGGCTATGCAGTATCCAATCATACAGCGGCCGGTGATCTTCAAACTCCAAGGTACACAGTGAGTGGGTAATACCCTCGATGGCGTCCGATATGCAGTGGGTATAATCATAGGTGGGGTAAATACACCACTTCGTTCCGGTCTGATGGTGCTCGATGTGCCTGATGCGATACAACACCGGGTCGCGCATATTAATATTTGGCGAGGCCATGTCGATCTTCGCCCGCAGACTGCAGGCTCCGTCTTCGAATTCGCCCGCGCGCATGCGCTGAAACAGGTCCAGATTCTCCGCTGTCGATCGTTCGCGTTGCGGGCTGTTCTTGCCTGGCTCGGTAAGAGTGCCGCGGTATTCCCGCGCCTCATCCGCACTTAGATCGCAGATATAGGCCTTGCCCAGCTCGATAAGTTGCACCGCGAAGCCATACAGCTGCTCGAAGTAATTCGAGGAGTAGCGCACCTCGCCGCTCCACTGAAAACCCAGCCAGGAGATATTGTCCTTGATCGCATCGACATATTCCTGGCTCTCTTTCGCCGGGTTTGTGTCATCGAAGCGCAGATTGCACAGGCCGGAATTTTCTGCGGCCACGGTGAAATTAAGACAGATCGACTTGGCGTGCCCGATATGAAGATAGCCATTAGGCTCTGGCGGGAATCGCGTGTGCACCCGCCCGCCGTGTTTATTCTGCTTGAGGTCCTCAGCAATCTTGTTGCGAATGAAATTGGACGAAGTGCTGCTATCGCCAGCCTCATCACTGTGAGTGCTACCGGAATTTTTATCTGTCATCGCGAGGGTTCTTCGTTCTCTGCTGGTATTGCACTTCAATCTGAATCTGAGACTGTCGTGGCGCGCGTAAAACGCTTATTATAGCGGTTTCTGCATTGCCATAACAAAAGGTTTCCCCGGCAGGTAGAACGTTGGCGTCGCGCACCCCGTTTTTGCACCTCGCTTGCTCGGGATATTGCTTCGGCGGCGCAAGAGTTACGCGCTGAATACACATTTTTAACGTCCATAATCAATAACAGGTAGTAGATATGATCACACTAAAGACCAACTACGGCGCGATTACCGTCGAGCTTGACTTCGACAAAGCGCCTATTTCGTCCGAGAACTTCCTTCAATACGCTAAATCGGGTTTCTACGATGGCACCATCTTTCATCGTGTTATCAATGATTTCATGGTGCAAGGCGGTGGCTTCGAGTCTGGTCTCAAGCAGAAGGATAAAGACAGCGACATTCCAATCGAGAACGAAGCCGACAACGGCCTGAAGAACCTCACCGGCACCCTCGCCATGGCGAGAACCGCCGTGCCCCACTCCGCTACCTCGCAGTTTTTCATCAACGTGGGCGACAATCACTTCCTCAACCATAGCAGCAAGACCGATCAAGGCTGGGGTTATGCCGTCTTTGGCAAGGTGGTCGACGGCATGGATGTGGTGAATAAGATCAAGCAGTGTGAGACCGCCTCCATCGGTGGCCATCAAGACGTTCCGGTAAACGAGGTCGTCATCGAATCGGTCGAAATTGCCGCGGCACAGTAGCTTTGTCTAGCCGCATACTCTTCATATCCGACCTCCACCTGGAAGATGGCAGGCCGGATATTACCGCGGCCCTGTTGGCTTTCCTCAGACGCAACGAGGCAAGCTGCGATACCCTGTATATCCTCGGTGACCTGTTCGAGGTGTGGATCGGTGACGACAATGCTACCGTCCTCAGCGACACCATCGCGGCGGCACTGAAAGACTTTCATCGATCCGGCGCTGAAATATACATCCTGCACGGCAACCGTGACTTCCTGATCGGATCAGACTACGCATCGCGCTGCGGCGCCACCCTGATCGAAGACTCCACCGTTATCGACACCCCGATCGGTCCCGCCCTGGTATTGCACGGCGACGATCTGTGCAGCGATGATCTTGAATACATCAAGTTTCGCGATCTGGTACGGCAGAGTTCCTGGCAGCAGCACTTTCTCGCTCAGACTCTGGACGAGCGACGCGATTTCGCCGCCAAGGCCAGACAGCAGAGTCAACAGGCCAATGCCAGCAAGGCAAGCGCGATCATGGATGTCAATGCCGACGCCGTACAGCGGCGGCTGCAGGATTGTGGGCAGACGCTAATGATCCACGGCCACACCCACCGCCCCTGTATTCACACTATTCAACTCAGCGCGGCGATAGATTCGAAGACGGCTGCACGACGGGTGGTGCTCGGGGATTGGGACAGTGATGGCTGGTATGCCGAAATCACGGCACAGGGGCTGACGCTGGAGAAGTTTCCGCTTCAAGACTAACGCTGACCAACTTTGTAGGGTGCGAGATAGCGCGCATGATGCGCTTCGCTCAGCAGCAGCAGATCATTCTCGATGATCTCGCACAATCGGGCCAGCGGCATGCAGGCGTAGTTCCCTAGCGCATACACACCGTATTCCTCGAGCTTCTCTATACGGCTATGCGCCTTCTTCAGCAGATTGTGCAGCCAACAATAGGGCGACAGAGATTCGTCGTAAGGAATCTGGAAGCGATCGAGCCCTGCCTTCAGATTAACTACCGAGAAGATACGCAGCTTGTTCTCCAGGATCTGCGTGTTGAGTCTTTCGATGCGACTCAATACGGCAGACTTCGCCGCATCATCATAGCCATTCCAGTTGATCACCTCGAATGAGTAACGCTTGCAGCCACGGCACACGACATCGCCCAATGACGTTGTGGAGCAGATACCAAGACAAGGTGTTTTGATGGCGGCCATAAGAGTAACGTTAACGCTGTAACTAAAAGTGTCGGATTCGCGGGCAGAGACTTTAACAAGTTCTGTCCGATTGTAAACCGTCATCGCCGCGACTTCGATCGGCTTCGCCAATAAGATTCGCGCCTTCAGTTTATTCCTCTACTGCGCCAATGCGCCCAGACCGCCGCCGTGCCAACTGGATTTTTACCTGTTATTACAGTAGACTACGCGCACATTTTCGGCCCCTGCCGAGCCAGAAATTCGAGGGATTCTGCAAGCCTGTCTTCGAACAGCAAACTGCTCGGCAGGGGCCATTTGCAAGATAACACTCCTGTCAGGTGACTCTTACCGCCCTGTTCGATCGCGCCTAAGGCCGAACGAAAGGTTTCACTGACAGCGCCAAACCAATGAGGATGGAACTTTGTTAGAAGCCTATAGAAAACACGTAGATGAACGCGCCGAACAAGGCGTAGTAGCAAAACCCCTTTGTGCCGAACAAGTTGCTGAACTTGTCGAGCTATTGAAGGCGCCACCGGCTGGCGAAGAGGAGTTTATCCTCGACCTTTTGTCCAATCGCGTACCTGCCGGTGTCGACGAGGCGGCCTACGTCAAGGCCGGGTTCCTCTCAGCGCTGGCCAAAGGCGAGGCCGCGTCGCCGCTGATCGAGCCGCTGCTAGCGGTTAAATTACTGGGCACGATGCTGGGGGGTTATAACATCGCCACCCTGGTGGAGTTGCTCGACTCACCGAGCCTCGCCGCCGCCGCTGCCGATGAGTTAAGTCACACCCTGCTAATGTTCGACGCCTTCTTCGATGTCGCCGAGAAAGCCAAGGCTGGCAATGCCGAAGCGAAGCGCGTGCTGCAGTCCTGGGCCGATGCCGAATGGTTTACCAACAAGCCTGAGCTGTCGAACAAGATTACCGCCGCCGTGTTTAAAGTACCGGGCGAGACCAACACTGACGATCTTTCCCCCGCGCAGGACGCTTGGTCCCGCCCGGACATCCCCCTGCATGCGCAGGCGATGTACAAGAATCCAAGAGAGGGTGTGACCAACGCCGAGCAGCAGATCAAAGAATTGAAACTGACCGGACACCCGGTGGCCCTCGTGGGCGATGTGATGGGCACCGGTTCTTCACGCAAGTCGGCGACCAATTCAGTGCTGTGGCACATCGGCGACGATATGCCCTATATACCGAACAAGCGAGCCGGCGGCATCTGCATCGGCAGCAATATCGCACCGATCTTCTACAACACGATGGAAGACGCCGGCGCCCTGCCGATCGAATGCGATGTCGACAAACTCAACAGCGGTGACATCATCGATATCGATGTCTATAAGGGCCAGATCAGCAACCATGAAAGCGGCGAGCTGCTCGCCGAATTCGAACTCAAGACCGAAGTGCTGCTCGATGAAGTTCGTGCCGGCGGTCGTATACCGCTAATCATTGGTCGCGGGCTCACGCAGCGCGCCCGTGAAGAATTGAATCTGGAGCCGTCGACTCTGTTCCGCACGCCGATCACGGCCGCGGAAACAGACAAGGGCTTTACCCTCGCGCAGAAAATGGTCGGCAAGGCCTGTGGCGTCAAAGGCGTGCGACCGGGCAGCTACTGTGAACCCAAGATGACAACTGTAGGCAGCCAGGATACCACCGGCCCGATGACGCGCGACGAGTTAAAAGACCTCGCCTGTCTCGGCTTCTCCGCCGATCTGGTGATGCAGTCCTTCTGTCATACCGCTGCCTATCCGAAGCCGGTCGACATCGAGACGCAGCACTCGCTGCCGGATTTCATTCAGACCCGCGGCGGTGTCTCACTGCGCGCCGGCGATGGCATCATTCACTCCTGGTTGAACCGCATGCTACTGCCTGACACAGTAGGCACCGGCGGCGATTCCCATACGCGTTTCCCGATCGGCATTTCGTTTCCGGCAGGTTCCGGGCTGGTTGCCTTCGCGGCTGCCACCGGCGTCATGCCACTGGACATGCCAGAGTCGGTTCTGGTTCGGTTTAAAGGCGAGATGCAGCCGGGTATTACTCTGCGTGACCTGGTCAATGCCATTCCCTATACCGCGCTGAACAGCGGAGATCTAACGCTGGCAAAGAAAGGAAAGAAGAACATCTTCTCCGGACGTATTCTGGAGATCGAAGGCCTTCCAAACTTGAAGGTAGAGCAGGCATTCGAGATATCCGACGCCTCGGCGGAACGATCCGCAGGCGGTTGCACGATTCGTCTTGGTAAAGAGCCAATCATCGAATACTTCAAATCGAACATCACCCTGCTGCGCTGGATGATCGACAACGGTTATCAGGATGCACGCACTCTGGAGCGACGTGCGCAGGCCATGGAAGCGTGGCTGGAGAACCCGGAATTACTCGAGCCGGACGCCGATGCCGAATACCACAAGGTTATCGAGATAGATCTCAATGAGATCACCGAGCCCCTGCTCGCCTGCCCCAATGACCCGGACGATGTGAAGACGCTTTCCGATGTACAGGGCACGAAGATCGACGAGGTATTCATCGGCTCCTGCATGACCAACATCGGCCACTTCCGCGCGGCCGCGGAGGTGTTAAAGCAAGTTGAAGGGGGGCTGCCAACCAAGCTATGGATTGCACCTCCAACCAAGATGGACGAGCATCAACTCAGCGAAGAAGGCATCTACAATGTATTCGGCGTGTCCGGCGCGAGAACCGAGATGCCGGGCTGCTCCCTGTGTATGGGAAATCAGGCACGAGTTGCGCCAAATTCTACCGTGGTCTCAACATCCACCAGAAACTTTCCAAACCGGCTCGGCCAGGGTGCCAATGTCTATCTCTCCTCTTCCGAGTTGGCGGCGGTCTGTGCGGCGCTCGGCAGGATACCGACGATGGATGAGTACATGGCTTACATGAGCAACATCAACACCATGGCCGATAGCATCTATCGCTACCTAAACTTCCACGAGATAGCCGACTTCATGGCGGCGGCGGAACGCGCAAAGAATATTCCGCTGACGCAAGTGCAAGATGTCGCCTAGAGGCTATGGCGCCGGGTAACACATAAAAAAGGTGGCATCTGCCACCTTTTTTATTGCCTGGCATCCGCCTGTTCAGGCTATTACTAGACCGTGCTCTTCTCCACCACCTCGAACAGATCCTTCGAGAGTTCTCCCTGCGCCTTGATGCGCTGCAGTTGTGCCTGCATCAGAGCCTGCCGCCGCGCAGTGAATTTCCTCCAGCGCGTCAACGGCGTCAGGAGTCTCGAGGCGATCTGCGGGTTTAACTTATCCAATATCAGCACCTGATCCGCTAAAAACTCATAGCCTTCTCCGCTCGCATCATGAAACCCGACGTGGTTCTGCGCGCAGAACGCTCCGATCAGCGAGCGCACCTTGTTCGGATTGCGGATATCGAAATTGCTGTGCTCAAGCAAGGCCTTCACCTGGTGCAGAGAACCGGGCAGTTGACAGACGGCCTGCACGATAAACCATTGATCGACCACCAGTGGCTCGTGTTTCCATTGCTCATAGAAACGCGCCAGTGCCTCGCGCTTTAATTCAGTGGCGGCATCCGCCGAACTATTAACCAGGCAGCGCAAACCCGCCAGCTGATCGGTCATATTGCTCGCTTCGCTAAACTGTTGCTGAGCCAAATCCAGGGCGGCGGGCTCGTCACTTCGAATAAGATAGGATAGCGCCAGATTCTTCAGAGACCGCTGCGCAATCGATGCGGCATCGGCGGCGTACGGCGCAGTACTGATATTGCGCTGATACACTTGCAGAAACAGAGCATAAAGTGTGTTGGCCAGACCGTTTAACAGGAACTCGCGCACACGGTGTATGCGCTCAACCTCGGCGACCTCAGACCTCTCGATCAGGAATCCCACGGTAGGCAGGCTAAGCAGCTGCGCCACCATCGCCTTATCGAGGGTAGCATCGCTAAGGGTCGAATCAAGCACCCTTGTGTAGGCCTGCACGAGACTCTCAGGCAAGAGCAACTCTGCGCCGGCGATTAACTGCGCCTCAAGCTCATCGAACAGATCGATCACCAATAGCTGAGAGGCGTTCCAGCGATTAAAGCCGTCGCTGTCATTCACCATAAGAAACAACAGTTCATCTCGCGAGTAGGTATAACGCAAGCGCACCGGCGCACTAAAGCCACGCAGCAGTGAGGGTATAGGGCGGCTTTCTATTCCTTCGAAAACGAATTGTTGTTCCGACTCGGTAAGCGCAAGCACCCTGTCGGTTTCGGCGGCAGTTGGATCTTCGTCGCTTAAACGCAGAGGCAGATCCTTTCCATCGCCTGCCAGTAAACCGAGCCGCAGCGGAATGTGGAACGGCTTCTTATTACTCTGCCCGGGCGTGTCGGGGCAGCTCTGCTTCACGCTGAGGGTATACTGTTTGTTAGCGGCATCATAACTGCCTTCTACGGCGACAACGGGTGTGCCCGCCTGATAGTACCAGTTGCGAAACTGACTCAGGTCGATGCCGCTGGCATCCTCCATGGCCTTGACGAATTCTTCGGTAGTTACCGCCTGCCCATCGTGCCGCTCGAAATACAGATCGCTACCCGCTCTGAATTTCTCCGGCCCCAGGATCAGACTGATCATGCGCACCACCTCCGAGCCTTTCTCATAGATCGTTACGGTATAGAAATTCGCAATCTCCATATAGGAGTCAGGTCGCACCGGATGCGCCATCGGCCCACCGTCTTCGGCAAACTGCACAGTCTGCAGGAAGGACACTTCATCTATTCGGCTTACGGTACGAGAGCCCATGTCAGCGGAAAATTCTGAGTCGCGATACACGGTGAAGCCTTCCTTCAGGCTCAGTTGAAACCAATCTCGACAGGTGACGCGATTGCCCGACCAATTATGGAAATATTCATGCGCCACCACCGCCTCGACCCGCTGGAACGCGAAATCTGTCGTGGTCTTGGGATTCGCTAACACACAGGAGGTATTAAAGACATTCAGCCCTTTATTCTCCATCGCTCCCATATTAAAGTCATCGACGGCTACGATCATGAAGATATCGAGATCGTATTCGCGGCCGTATACCTGTTCATCCCAGCGCATGGAGTTCTTCAGCGAGAGCATCGCGTGATCGCACTTATCGATGTCTTTCTCCTCGACGAATATGCGCAGCTCGATTTCTCTTCCGCTACAGGTCTTGAAAGTATCATCCAGACTCACCAGATCACCGGCCACTAATGCAAACAGATAGCTAGGCTTCTTGAATGGGTCTTCCCAGGTTACCCAATGCCGCTGCGGTGCGCCTTCTACCTCACCATTTGCTATGTTGTTGCCGTTCGATAACAGTACCGGATATCTAGCCTTTTCGGCGGCGACGGTAGTGGTAAATTTCGACATCACATCGGGGCGGTCCAGATAGTAAGTAATGCGGCGAAAGCCTTCGGCCTCGCATTGGGTGCAGAACATATCTTTGGACTTAAACAATCCTTCCAGGGCGGTATTATTCTGTGGCTCTATGCGCGTGTGACACTCGAAAAGAAACTCAGTAAAGCCCGGCCCCAGCAGCGCATCCAGTTCCAGCACGGTGAGACTCTCGTCGTCCTGCAGGTAGTTCGCCGACGCCAATATCTGTCCATTTATTAGCAATTTATCAAGCTGAAGAAACTGGCCATGCAGTTGCAGATTCGCAGCATCTGCCGCATCGGCTTCGGCGTTGCGCTTAAACAGTAGCTTCGAGACGACCGTGGCATGATCCTCGTACAGATCGAAATACAAGTCGGTGGTTTCAATGGTAAAGGGTGGCGGCCTGTAGTCTTTCAGGTAAGTGGTTCTGGCCGAGGCGTTTTTCATAATCTAAAGCTCATGTCATCAAGTGAATTTGTAGAACAGTTGTCTGATTTAAATAAGTAAACTCTAACAATGCAGGGAGACTTCGTAGCCCGAGAAACGGCGCATATTGATGACCCCCGAATCAAGGATCAGGTACTGGCCCTTGATACCGAGCAGCCTTCCCTCGACGACGGGCGTCTTGTCGAAATTATGCGATGCTATCTTTTCAGGATAACTGACCACCGGGTAATTGATTGACACGACATCGATAGCATTGAGCACGCTGATCGCGAAAAATCCAAACTTGTCTTCCAGCTCCTTCAGGTCGGCCGCGCATGCGGTTAACAATCGCTGCGCCTCGGCGTGCATGTCCAGCGCCGTCGCATCGCCCTTTAACATGTCGCGCCAGTTCGTCTTGTCGGCGACAAATTGCTTGAACATGACTTCCACCGCGCCGGACTGCAAGCGGGAACGCACGCGAATTATCGCCAGCGCCTGGGTCGCACCCTGATCGATCCAGCGCGTGGGAACCTGCGTCGCTCGGGTAATGCCCACCTTGAGCCCTGAGGAGTTAGCCAGGTAGACGATGTGATCCTGCATGCAAAAGCGTTCACCCCAGTCCGGTTCACGGCAGCTGCCCTGATCGAAGTGACATTTTTCCGGATGAATAATACATGAATCGCACTGGGCCAGTTTTTGAAAACACGGGTAGCAATAGCCTTGATTGAAACTCTTACCGGTCTTGCGAGCGCAATTTACGCAATGAATCAGGCCGCTGTATTGCAGGCTGATTTTCTTTTCGAGAAGCGGATTAAGCGGGACATCGGTTTCACCCAATCGCAGCTGATACTCAACCGGCTGCGAGAGACGGCTCGCCATCTTTCTCACCGTTCCCTGTGCTAAGTTTTTCATGCCTTGTTTCCTTCTCTACCGCTGCTGCCGGCAAGCCCCGCAACGCTAATCGGCTGAGGCTGAGCGCGATCTGATTTACTCGAGCAGCTAGCGGACAGGTCAAAGCCTATTCTATCCTGTTCTGGCAGGTGTTTCGCTTCATACAGAATGATCGCCTGCATGCACAAATCACGCTGCTGTGTATCTAATCGCTTGCCATCGGGCCATCTACTCAGCTCCACGGCGAGCCGCAGAGCGCAATAGACGTCCACACTCATCTCTTCGATCAATCCAGCAATCGAATCAGGCCTACTTAGCAGTAAGTGTTGTATTCTCTCTTGTGTACCATCAGACATCTATCAACATCCTTAACTTCTATCAACATCCTTAACTTCTATCAACATCCTTAACTTCTATCAACATCCTTAACTCCAGAAACTTTTAGCGATCGAATCACGGCCCAACACGAAGCGATACAGAGCTACAACGCCCGCAGCCATGAGCAATCCGGCCAGCAGACCTCCCACGTGAGCGGCGCTGGCTATCCACGAAGAAGCGAATACCTCCATCGCTACCAACGCAATGACGAAGACCACAAACATCTTGTTATTGATAAAGAGTCGACTGCGCGGCATGAGCACGTGGACTAACCATGTATAACCTACCAAGCCGTAGACTACACCCGACATGCCGCCGAAATTATTATAGCCAGTGTACAAATATTGCGCGGTATTTCCCGCAAACGAGCAGAATAATATCAACGCAATGTATAGCCCTCGTGGCTGCACACTTTCCAATTGTCGCCCGAAATACCCTAACCACAGCATATTGAAAACGATATGAAGCTCGCCGAAGTGAAGCAGCATCGGGGCGAAGCTGCGTAATATTTTTGACACACTGTCCATGCTGGCAAGCAGGGGCAGCAAACCGGTGTTGTCCAACACCGGATAGAACAAGAAAGCAACCCGTTGTGGTTGCGTGCCGAGCATGCTGACCAATGCGACCACCAGGCAGGCACAGATCAACACAAAACTTACCGGAGCGCTGCCGAAAGCGAGAAATAATGGCCTCAGCAGTTTTGCTGCGCTGTAGAGAGAGCGCGCCGTGAAAATCGCGCCATCCTGGGCCTCAGGCTCTTCATCGAACGACCAGCTCGCAAGCGTTTCTCGTACTACTAGCGCCTGCGCGTCTCCCTGCACCCAGATCACCTGCTCGCCAGACTCTTCGTTAATGCGATGCGCAACACCCTGACTCTGCAAAAATTGGCTAAAGCGTAACAAATTAACTTCTATGGGCAGGCTCGCCGCTCTAATCATCATCCCTGACCAAACGATTACCCCAGCCCAATTTGCTTCGACAAGCCTGATAGAACGTGTGCTCTGGGGGATGTATGAGTTTCAAGGGCACTGCTTTCTTGCGCACCAGCAATTCATCGCCCGCCGTCGCCGTATAGAGGACTTGCCCATCACAACTAAGCTGCGGCTTTAGAATTTCTTTCGGAGAGACGATGATGCGGATCTCGCTATCGCCGTCTACAACGATAGGGCGGCTAGCGAGAGAATGAGGATACATTGGCACCAGCACCACGGCGTTCAGCCCGGGGTGCATGATGGGGCCACCGGCGGATAAGGCGTAAGCGGTGGAGCCAGTCGGCGTGGCAACGATCAGGCCATCGGATTCCTGGCTATAGACAAACTGACCGTCCACAAATAGCTCAAACTTGATCATCTGCGCCGCCTTGCCCGGATGCAGCACAACGTCGTTCAGCGCAGAGCCAAGATAACGCTCCGACGACGGCGTCTCTGCATCAGGGCGCACCGCCACATCAAGCAGAAACCGCGAATCGACACTGTAGTTGCCATCCAAAACGGCGCTGATGCCCTCCTCCAGTTCGTCCGGCAGGATGTCGGTAAGAAAGCCCAATCGACCGCGGTTAATACCGATTACCGGCACCTGATCGGAGGCGACGAACTTGGCCACATTCAGCATGCTGCCGTCACCACCTACTACGATGACCAGATCGCAGAACTTTGACAGCTCCTCGCGCCTGCACTGCTTCTGTCCATGACCCGCTACCAGCTTCGCCGTCAGATCGTCTACGAAGATCATTAACTGCTTGGCTGCCAGAAAATCCAGCAGGCGGCGCAGCGTTTCCACTACGCCGGCATGGCCGGGGCGGCCTACGAGCCCTATGCTGTTGAATTCTGCCATCACCTAGCCTTATTACTTTATTACCTTGATCCCGGAGGCAGGCTTTCAAACAGCACTCTACCCCGCTTTCGCAAGCGCAGCAGTATATCACAGCAGCACTCATCCGCTGCCCGCAGCAGAAACCAGATTGTCAGGTATCGCGGTCGCAAAGTGGCGCCAGTTTCGAGTAGAATCCCCCTGCGCCCGAATAATGTAACTCCAAACCCAAGGCCAGTGACTCCAAGTATGAATATTAGTCCTCTCAGCAAAGATACTCGCATCGCCGTTATCGGGCTCGGCTACGTCGGCTTGCCCCTCGCCCATGCCTTCGGCAGAATCTATCCAACCGTTGGCTTTGATATAGACAAGCAGCGTGTAGAAGAGATCAACAAGGGCGTCGATCGTAACAATGAATTGGCCGCTGAGAAATTCGCCGAAGCACAGAACATTGAATACAGTAGCGACGAGAGCTGCCTGACGGGTTGCGATATCTATATCATCACGGCTCCAACACCGGTAGACAAACAGAATCAACCAGATCTGGAACCGGTGAGAAAAGCCACCCGCTTAGTTGCCTCTTTTCTAAAACAAGGCGATATCGTTATATTCGAATCGACGGTCTATCCCGGCGCCACCGAAGAAGAATGTGTTCCTCTGCTAATCGAAATCTCCGGCCTTGCGTATAACACTGATTTTTTCGTGGGTTACAGCCCGGAGCGGATTAGTCCCGGTGATACTGCACGTCCACTGAGTAAAATTGTCAAAGTGACCTCTGGCTCAACACCCCAAGCCGCGCAACAGGTTGACCAACTCTACAAGGGCATCATCGAGGCCGGCACGCACCTGGCCAGTAGCATCAAAGTTGCTGAAGCATCGAAAGTCATAGAAAACACACAACGTGATTTGAACATCGCGCTAGTCAATGAGCTAGCTATATTGTTTAACATGTTAGGGATTGATACTCAGGAGGTGCTGAAGGCGGCTGGAAGCAAGTGGAACTTCCTGCCTTTCTCGCCTGGACTCGTCGGTGGGCATTGCATCAGAGTTGACCCTTATTATCTCACCTACAAGGCCTTGCAAGTCGGCTATCACCCGGACGTAATCCTCGCCGGGCGGCGCATTAATGACTCGATGGGAGCTTATGTAGCAGAACGGGTGGTAAAACTAATGCTGTCGAAGCGAATCCACATTAACGATTCCAGAATCCTGATGATGGGCCGTACTTTCAAGGAGAACTGTCCAGACACTCGTAACAGCGGCGTGGTGGATATCATTGAGACCCTGCAATCCTATCACTGCAACATCGACGTCTACGACCCATGGATCGAAGACAAGTCGACAGAATTATTGATAAGCAAGCCGAATGAGAATTGTTATGACGCGATTATTGTTGCCGTTGCCCATAATCAATTTAAAGAGCTCGGAGCAGATGGCATCAGAAAATTCGCCAAGGCCGATTCGGTTATTTTTGATGTCAAACACATATTTGAAGCACAGGATGTTGATGGCAGCTTGTAACAAAGACTATCTGCAAACAATTCCAACACGATCAAAAATAATGAGAGCGCTATATTGCGGGCGCCTAACTTCATTACACAACAACGTCGAGTACGCTGCTCACGCGATTTGTCGATTGGTATAGAGACTACTACAGAGTTTAATTAGCTAGGTGTGAAAGCTATTGAATACTCAACAGAAAGGGCTCGCGCGTGTAGACCACCTCTTCGTTCTCTTCGTTGCCCTCAACCCGATAGGCTATAAAAACAGCCAGCTGTTGGCCGGAGAACTCGGAACCGAAGCGAAAACCATCCATGATCGTTAGATGTTCGAGTTGGCGTAGATCGCGCATGCCACCATAGGCAATCAAACCCTCCAGGGTAGTGTCCCACTCCTCCAGATCACCGACGGCATTTAGCTGAAACAGGCCGCGCCCTTTTAAACCAATCAGCACATAGATTCCGCCGCGCGACCCCACATGACGCTCATCAATGCGCACCTGGCCCTCTATGTTTACCGAGTCGCTGGCAGAAACGGTATTCGAGAATGACAAACCACCGTCGCGACTCGCGGCGATAGAAATACTCGCTGCACTGGCCTCACCGGATAGCGTAGAGATATTGGTGCCGGGAAGATCTGGCACCCGTGTCGGGTAGTAGTTGGCGATCTGATGCCGCACAAGATTCAACGATTGCACGGCATCGGCGCCGAACTCATGCCCGGCATCCAGCCCACAGCTAAAACCGAGACAGTCACGCAGCGGATTGGAGAACAATGACACTCGATTCGCTGTATTGAATGCCGCTGGGTAGGCCATCACGGTAGCAAACTGCCCTTCAACCCCGTAGCCGGTAGAAAAATTGAAGGTCCCACCGCTGCCATCTTCCAGATGGGAATGAGTGAGCCCCATGTTATGACCAAGCTCATGTGCAGCAACCAAATCCACCGGACAGTCCACAGCTATATAGGCATAGGCGGTGTTCTTTTCCGCCGCGCTGCTGAAATCACCCTTGGTATTAAATCCGCCAACCGGTGCCAGGCCGCAGCGCCCCTCACCTGGTTGCGAGGGACGAAACAGCATAACCAGATCAGCACCGTAAGTTTCTCGAAGATTATTCACCTTAGCGAAAGCGCTATCGGTCTTCGCGATGAGATGATTGAGCGCCGCATCCATGTCATCGCTGTCATTGTAGCTAACCAGACCATGGTACACCGGGCGCAAGGTAATTTTGACACCGCTATCGGCATAGATCTGATTTGCCACGCTGATTAATTGATTGATACGAGTCTGCACGCCCATGGGATAGATCGCGGCAGCACCGGGCGTGTAGAGCGTGAGCACGTCGATTACCGAGTTGCTGTCATCTACCGAGCCAGGATTCGTGGGGTCGGTAGCCAACAGCATCTCATTAAAGTCGCTAATGCCGTCGCCATCACTATCGAGACGAATATCTTCGACGATGTTCACGAAGCCATCGACTCGAAGACTGCCCATAACTACGGAGCTGAATACGCGCGGCTTGGCTTGTTCATCTGTGACGACACTGTAGCTAAATGATTTCTTCTCGCCGGGTTGAAAATCCCCAAGCTCGCAGTAGAGCGTTTCTTGCAATGACAGGCTAAGTTGTTGGCGACAGTCGCTGGGAGCAGAAATCAGCTGGCTATTCTCGAGAACGAAATAGACCTCCACATACAGATCGTTATGCGATTGCCTGCTCGTGTTTTCGAATTCCAGTTTTACATCGATAGCACTGCCAACGAGCACGCTATTGCTGGAAAATTTTTGCGAGACGCGGAAGTTGCTTGTACTTATATCCGGCGTGCTAACTGTTGTCGAATTCGGTTCCGCCTTAGCGCCCAGGCCAGCAGTGCCATCGACCTGCAATGGCAGCACAGAGATTATCTCTGGCTGCGGTCTCAACAAGCCATTGGCATAGTCCGCCTTGTCGATGATGATGTAGTCGTTCTGA
The DNA here is from genome assembly GCA_040880325.1 of Pseudohongiellaceae bacterium. Classification (GTDB taxonomy): domain Bacteria; phylum Pseudomonadota; class Gammaproteobacteria; order Pseudomonadales; family Pseudohongiellaceae; genus UBA9145. Next base: position 61,434 of record JBBDIR010000024.1, on the reverse strand, counting down.
AAGTCTTGCTCGATATCGAGCAGATTGCCGGGCTTATAGATCCAGCCCTCATACAATGGGCTGTTGGAATTCGCTATCGCGTAGATCTGAAAGGTCTCGTCATCGCTGCTCAGATGACCAAACAGGCTGCGCTGGCCACGGGTGATGGTAAGCGAAAAGAAAGTATCATCGCTGCGCCCTTCGGCGCCGATGACGCGATCGCCGTTGACATAGCGATCGAGCATGACCACCTGCAACTCAATTTGTCGGGTCGGGGAAATCTGCAGGCTTAAGCTTCCACCCAAGCCAACCGCGTCGAGTTGAGCTGTGTCCAGCCCTATTGCCTGGGATATCTGTGCGTAGGTCGGCGCGTGCTGCTGACTGCCTAACTGCTCGATTGGGTAAAGGAATGCCTGCTGCGCGTACAGCGGGCTCAGCCAGAGCATAACCAGCAAGGCCATAGCCCGCCGCCAGGCACAGCTTGTTTGGCGAGAACCGCCAGCATCAGGGCATTGCTTGAATGGCATTAAAGTAGACATAGTGATAATCAGTTTAGCGGCAGGAAGCAGCTTTCAACTAATGTTTTCCCAGTCGAATGGACCTGAGGCAGATCATGGGGCTCTGAAGGCTGTCATTTTATCGGCTAGCCGGACGCTTTACTATCGACTTATTGCCTTAAGTCAGGTACTACGGCAGCCGCTATTTTACATCAATCAGGCTTCATATCTAACTGTTTTTTAACGCCTTTAGCTATGGATGCCGCCCGTATGAATAGCCAATACCTCCGTGCCTGGCGTGATTATGCCCTGCGCGATGAGGTCAAATAGCCCAAACAACAGCTTGCCGGTGTACACCGGCTCCAACGGTATGTCCGAGCAACGCTGGAACTTGCGCAGAAAGGCCGTTAGTGCCGGATTGCTCCGTGCATAGCCACCGCAGTGGTAGGCATCATCGATGCGCCAGCTGATGGAGCCGCTATCCCCACAGGCCTGCAGCTGGCTGGATACCTCGGCCTGAAGATAGCCCTCAGCCTTCAAGACACTAATGCCTAAAACCTCCGGCGCGTTATCGAGCTCCAGCTTGGACAAGCCGCTAATCAGTCCCGCCATCGTCGTTCCGGTACCGCAGCTCAATGCAAGCAAGCGCTTTGCATCGGCCGCCCCCCACTCTACCAGGGGCGCTATCTCTTCACAGCCACGGATAGCTAATACATTACTGCCGCCCTCGGGAAGCAAGTGGAAATCGCCAAATCTGGCCCGTAACTCTTGCAGGAACGAGGCCTGCTGTTTGCGCCGGTAGTCAGCTCGGCTGACCGGTAGCAGGGTCATCCCCTGCTGTTTCGCGAACGCGAGGATCGGGTTCAATGGCTGGGACAACTCGCCACGTATAACACCGATCGTACGCATACCGAGCATCCTGCCTGCCGCTGCCAGGGCGTGCAGATGATTCGAATAAGCCCCGCCAAAACTCAAGATCGGCAACTGCTTGTGCTGCTCGAACGCGCGCAGATTGTATTTTAGCTTGTACCATTTATTGCCACTGAGCAGCGGATGAATCTTATCCAGCCGCAGTACATTGAGGCTTACACCGGCTTGCGTCAGGAGCTGACTATGCAGCGGCTCTATCGGCGCTGCGCGAATAGAAATCTCTGTGGCCATAAGAGAGGATTCAAGGAGAAATTGCGTTATTAATGGCGGACCGGATGATACTCGAACCCTGTAATATGCATCCCAGTGAGAGCCAAGAAAACACAACCGACTGCACGAACTATTAAAATGTATTTGATAACAGTTTACATCAGATTGAATTCTATCGAACTTCCCCCAATCTACGCATTCAAATGCGAGATTTCAGTTCAGAAATCACCCTTTCAGCCGTATTTATGAGGTAGCAGCTTACTTGTAATACATATTGCATAATCGCGGCTACCGAATTAGACAAAAATCTATAAATTCTAGAGCTAATCGCGAGAATGTGTTCCTTTTTGTAACATATTTGTTGAAAAATGGCGGCTTTCTGCTAATATGCGCGGATGGTTTTTGTATATACAAGGTCAAACTATACTAGTTTCTAATGAACTTCATTTTTAGCCAAGATATTAGGAAGAAGCTGGCTCTAAAACATGAGGTTTCCACTGAAGAAGTGGAGCAATGTTTTTGGAACAGAAGTGGCGGGCTTGTAGAAGATGACAGAGAAGATCATAAGACCAACCCCCCGACTTATTGGTTCGTTTCCGAGACAGATAAAAAGCGGAGACTTAAAGTCATCTTCGTACAAGATGGTGAGAAAGTATTTATTAAGTCTGCCTACGACGCAACAATCAAAATAATAAAAATTTATGAGAAGTTTGCTGTTGAGAGTTAACAGTAATTAAAGTTTTTACCGCAAAACCAAGGAGATACAACGTGAGCAAAAAAAGTGACAAGATCGAAGGCACAGTGGAAGCCTGGGAATCTGGAAAATTGGGAAATGATGAAGAGCACGCTAAACTAGCTCCAATCGAGGCCCAAAAAGCACTAGACAATGCTACGGGGCTCAAGCCAGTTTCTATTAGGCTTCCGGTTTCACTAATCGAAGAGCTAAAAGTAATCGCCGATTTCAACCAGATTGGGTATCAACCCCTCATAAGGAAACACCTTCAACGATTCGCAAGCGCTGAACTAAGGGCTATGGCAATTAGATACCATGAAGAAAAGAAATCAGAAGCTGAGGCAAAAGATGAATCAATGCTAAAAGCTAGCTAGATACACTAGCCAGCAATTTAGATAAAAAAAGAGCCAATCCTTGATTGGCTCTTTTTTTATGCCTACATATTTAACAGGAACAATTGGGGAGTCGCAAGACGGAAATTACGCTTGAAGAACGGCCGATAATAAGTAAACAAGGCTTTACCCTTGAAATTAAAGTTCCTATTTCGACAATTGAAACCTGGATACAACGTTACTGGAGCAAAGGAATTGAGTATGGACTCGTTGGCCGCACCACTATTATCGATCGTGCTCTTGCTCCCGGCTGACTAGCAAAAAGGACCGGTCTCCGAGGAATTGGGCATGAAACAAGGAAATTGGTCTGGAGGGCGCGTGTTATATGGCGGACCGGACGGGACTCGAACCCGCGACCTCCGGCGTGACAGGCCGGCATTCTAACCAGCTGAACTACCGGTCCGCGACAATAAACTAACTATGTGGTGGGTGATGAGGGATTTGAACCCCCGACATTCGCCTTGTAAGGGCGACGCTCTCCCAACTGAGCTAATCACCCATAGCACAGAGAGACGCGCATTTTACCGACTTAGGTCAACATGTCAACAATGACGGTGCTCTCAGCGATAGAGAAACGATAAAAAAATCACCATCTGTCTACTTGCTGGTGTGGGTATAGGAGCCGTCCCAGTCCTCCGGCAGAACTTCTTCTCTAAGAGTCTCGATGCGCTGCAAATACACCTTGTACAACAAGGCTTCCGGCTCATCCTTGTGCAGTTGCAAAAGCAGGCTTTCTGCCCCATCCCAGTCCTGGGCGAAATAGCAATCCAGGGCTGAGTGATAGTTCGTGACGCGCTGACGCAGGTCGGCATCGGCCTTGTCCAGTGGGCAGAGGGGTTCAAAACAGTCTACCGCCTTGATCTTTCCTTTTACTTTTACGCGATCGACAAGCCGAAACAGGAAGTCCTCATCAAGGCCCTTAGTCGACGCCTCACCAACAAGTAATTTAATGCCATAGAATTTCGTCAGCCCCTCCAATCTCGAACTCAGGTTTACCGCATCACCCAACACGGTATAAGAGCGGCGGTAGATCGAGCCCATGTCTCCCACGTTCATCATGCCGGAGTTGATGCCGATACCGATCGCGACTTCGGGGTAGTTTCGCTCTTTGAAAACCGGTTTTAACTCCTCGACCTTCGCCAGCATTAATAGGGCCGCCGTGATCGAATTTTTTCGGTGATCCAGATCTTCCAGTGGCGCGCCCCAAAACGCCATAACCATATCGCCCACATACTTATCGATAGTGCCGTTATTCTCGAAGATGATCTGTGTGATCGGGCTAAAGAAATCATTCATTAGCTTCTTCAATTCCGTAGCGCTAAGCGCCTCCGATATGGTGGTGAAATTACGAATATCACAGAACAGCACGCTCAGGTCCTTACTCTCTCCCTCGAAGCTGTAGTTATCCGGGTCGTCCAGCATCGCATCGATGTGAGCCGGCGGCACGTATTGATCGAACATGCCCTTGATTACCTTGCGCGTCTGACTCTCACTCAGAAAACCATAGATCAAGTTAATGGCGGTAATCGAGAGAATAAGTAGCAGCAGCAGTACCAGGGGAAAATCAAGTTTGTAGGCACCCCACAACTGAAAATTACTCCATATGGCACCACCGAATAGCACGGCCCCGATCGCCGTCATGCTCGCCGCACCGAGAACGGGAAACAGCGTTGCCATTAGCAGACCTAACAGAGATAGCGTTACGAACAATGCCCCTTGCGCCCAGTCTGGGCGATACGGGAAATACACATCCGTCGGCGGCACAAAAGAGGCGAAGGCAGACGCGGTTGAAGCTTCACCGGAGTCCAGCTGCAACGTAGTTACAGAATCCAGCAAGGCATTCAGCATATTCGCGTGCACCTCTACCCCAGGGTAGACACGATCCAATGGCATCGCTCGAATATCACCGAGACCCGGAGCACTGGTACCCACTAGCACTAAACTATTCTGCAATTGCTGCTTCTCGCTGTCGCTCAGGGCATCTCTGAGCACATCGGTTGCCGAGATATAGGGGAAGGAGCTGTCATCGAATTCCGATGACGGACCTATATAGGGTACCAGGACCTTCCCGAAGCCGTCAGTTGGCAGCACGAATCTGCCCGCGCCGACTCCCACCGCAACTCCGCTCACCACTTCCAGACCGTCATAGTTCTGTGTGATCAACTCGTAACGTTCCGCGAAGTTGTAGACCCGAATCATTTCCAATGACAGCGTTGGATACAGATCCGAGCCGTAACGAATCAGCAACGGGACGCGGCGCACTACACCATCCAAATCGGGCACCTGGTTCATGCTGCCGTTGCCGTACGCGGCATCCTGGAGAATCTTGATGTTTCCGGTGTAGCCCGACATGTCGGAGACTGTGACGGCCGCAGCCAATTCGTCGCTAATCTCGACGATGGATTGCGGCAACTCATTGTAGGCAGCGGTAGACTGTGTCGTGAAGTTAATCGCCAGCACCGCATCGATGCCACTTTGCATCGCATTGGCAAAGTATTGATCGGCATTAATCTGCGGTTCGATCTGCGCCAGGGTTTCATTAAATTGCGGATCGAGCTGGGTGAGATCAATCGGCTGCAACAGGTCCCGGATACTGCGGTCGGGCTCTGGGAAAGTGATGTCGAAACCCACTACCAAAACGCCGTTGTCACGAAGCTTTTCCGTCAGTTGGCCAACCTTGATACGATTCCAGGGATATTGCCCCTCGACCTGTAGCGAGCGCTCGTCGAGGTCGACGATGACAATCTTGTTATCCGGCGACTTGACATGCCTGGGCATGATGCTGAGGCGCTGATCATAGATCAGGTATTCCAGGCGTTCGATGATAGCGGCGATCAGCGGCGGTGGGCTGAGCTGCAACCAGAGCACGAAGCAAGTGCTGAATATGCCTAAATAGATAGGCAGCCTCTTGCCTTCGGAGACAAAGCGGCGAATGGGCTGTAACCAAGTTGGTAGGTTCATTAAGCGCCTGGTAGCTAAGAGTCTGTCGGACTTCACCCTGATCTGCTGCGACACGGACGCCTCTGGCTTCGATCACTAAAGCCCGATCTGGCTCGGAAATCCCTGCGGGTCAAAAGATTATATGCCAAAGAGCCTATACATAAAACGGGCGAGATAGTATGTTGCGCCGTGGAGGAACACGTTCAACTGAATGCAGCCAAGGCCTTACGTTTAACTAGATGAAGATATTCAAGGAATTTCGCTTCGAAGCGGCTCACAGACTGCCCAATGTTGCGGCTGATCATAAATGTGCACGCTTGCATGGGCACTCCTTCCTGGTGAAGGTCGAAGTCGAAGGAGCCGTCGGTGCGCAGAGCGGATGGGTCATGGATTTTTCCCAGATTGCCGAGGCCTTCGCTCCGATCCTGGCACGACTGGACCACTACTATCTTAACGAGATCCCCGGGCTCGAAAATCCAACCAGTGAAGTTTTGGCACGCTGGATCTGGGGCGAACTGAAACCAAACCTCACCCAGTTGTCGTCCATCGAAATACGCGAAACCTGTACTAGCGGCTGTGAATACAGCGGGGACTGATCTGCATCTACCCTAGTCCTCAGAAAAATCCTTCGGCTCTACCTCCTCATCTTGTAAGCGCTCGGCAAGAACTTCAGCTCTCGCCCTGACTAATTGCTTGCTGACCATAAACTCCTTCGGCCTCGCCACGCAGTCGGCGGCAATTACTACCCCTTGCTTGAGATAGAACAGCGCGAAGCTCGCCTCCAGGCCGCCCCCGGTCGTGCCTCTCAGGACAAGCTGGTCATAGCCCGCGCTCAATCCAACCATCTGTAATTTTACGCTGTACTGATCCGACCAGAACCAGGGCACGGCGTCGTACTGCAACTGCCTGCCACAGATATTCGCCGCCGCTACGCGGGCCTGATCGTTGGCATTCTGAACCGACTCCAAGCGAATCTGGCTCTGATAGATCAGACTGGGATGCCGAGTGCAGTCTCCCGCCGCGAATATATGTTCATCGCTAGTACGGCAATGTTCATCGACACGAATGCCAGCATCTGCTTCCAACCCTGCCGCTTCGGCGAGGCTGGAGTTCGCATCCACACCTATACCAACTATTATGAAGTCTGCCGTTGATTCACTGCCGTCGACGCAACGAATGAGTTTTTCCTGGCCAATTTCCTGAATGCTTTGCACAGCGACACCCGTGCGAATCTCAACACCATGTAATTCATGTAGCCCCTGCATATACTCAGACATGACTGCGCTCGTCACCCGCTGCAGGATTCGCTCGGACATCTCAAACACGGTCACGATGACTCCACTTTGCGCCAATACAGCCGCCGCCTCCAGACCGATATAACCACCTCCTATGACCGCGGCGCGGCGTCGGGGGGCAACATCTAAGGAGAGCCTGGCGATATCGGCGGCGCTGCGAATGTAGAATACATTGTCGAGCCCGCGCGCCTGTTCGAATTCGCGCACGGTGGCGCCGGTACATAAAGCCAGCTTGCTATACGGGCGGCTCTTGCCATCGCTGAGCAACACGCGTCGTCCCACTCTGTCGATCTGAGTGACGCGAGTGGCAAGCAAGAGCTCGATGTCATTGTCCTGATAGATCTGCGCCGGGCGCAGCCGCATGGCGTCCAAGTCTTTCTGACCCGCCAGGTGTTCTTTGGAGAGCGGCGGCCGGTGATAGGGTAGCTCCGATTCCTCCCCGATCAAGGTGATCGACCCCGTCCAGCCCTCCCTGCGCAGCTGCAGCGCGAGAGTAACTCCAGCATGGCTCGCGCCTACGATGACACAACTATCACTCATATTTATTCCTGTCATTACCTCGATAACTGCTAATCTGAGAGCTGCCAGTCGATTGCTGTTTTGTTTTGCGCTTGCAGGTATTCATTGCTTCTGGAGAAATGATGATTGCCAAAGAAACCACGACTGGCAGACAATGGAGAAGGATGTGGCGATTGCAAGACCAGATGCTTTTTGCGATCTATCATCGCACCTTTCTTCTGGGCATAGCTTCCCCATAGAATAAATACTATGCCTTGGGTATTCTCGTTCAATAGCTTGACTATGCTATCGGTAAACTGCTCCCAACCCTTTCCCTGATGCGATCCTGCCAGGCTAGCCTCAACCGTGAGCACTGAGTTCAGCAACAACACGCCCTGCTCTGCCCATTCATTGAGACAGCCGTGCAGCGGTGCCTTGAAGCCGACATCAGCGGCCAGCTCTTTATAGATATTCCTGAGCGAAGGCGGTATGCGCACGCCGCGGCGCACCGAGAAACAGAGCCCATGAGCCTGATCCGGACCGTGATACGGGTCTTGCCCGAGTATCACCACTTTTACCCTTTCGAAGGTGGTCACATTCAATGCAGAGAATATTTCCGAGCCTGCTGGGAATATCGTCTTACCCTGCGCCTTCTGCTCACGCAGGAAAGAACCAAGTGCAGCCATGTATGGCGCGCCAAAGTCGGCTTGCAGCCGTTCTCGCCATGAACAGTCTAGCTTAATCTCACGAGGTTCTGATGCAATTGCCGGCACGCGTTCTCACTCTAAATCTAGGCTGGGTCGTGTTGCGGGCGCATATGAGGAAACAACAACACATCTTTAATCGACGCGGAGTCGGTAAACAACATCACCAGACGGTCGATGCCGATGCCCTCTCCCGCCGTCGGCGGCATGCCGTATTCCAGAGCCGTCACATAGTCATGGTCGTAGTGCATGGCTTCATTATCGCCGGAGTCTTTCTGTGCCACCTGCTGCTTGAAGCGCTCGGCCTGATCTTCCGGATCATTCAATTCTGAAAAGCCATTGGCCAATTCCCGACCACCAATAATCAGCTCGAAGCGATCGGTTATCTCCGGATTTTTCTCATTGCAACGCGCCAGCGGTGATACCTCGATGGGATATTCCGTAATAAAGGTCGGCTGATCGAGCTTGTCTTCGACCTTCTGGTCAAATATCTCCATCAGGATCTTGCCTTTCGGCCATGCCTCATCGAAGTGCACGCCCAGGCTGTTGGCCAGCGCGGCGACCGATTCTTTGCTGGCAAATGCCCCATCGTCTGTAACGGCACAATGCTGCTTAATCGAGTCCGTCACCGACAATCGCGCGAAGGGGTTGGCGAAATCAAATTCCAAACCCTGATAACTGACTTTGCTGCTGCCACCGACTTCGATCGCAATCCGCCGAAACAGATCTTCGGTCAGGTCCATCAGGTCCTGATACTGGGCATAGGCCTGATAAAACTCCAGCATGGTAAATTCGGGATTGTGCCGTGTCGACAGGCCCTCGTTCCTGAAGTTACGGTTAAGCTCGAAGACTCGCTCAAAACCGCCTACGACCAAGCGCTTCAGGTACAACTCGGGGGCCACACGCAGATACATATCCTGATCCAGTGCATTGTGGTGTGTGATGAAAGGTCTGGCCGTCGCTCCACCGGGTATAACTTGCATCATAGGGGTTTCCACCTCCATGAAATCCAGCGACTCGAAGTATTGGCGGATGAATCGCATGATGCGCGAACGTGTCTGAAAAATCTTGCGCGACTCTTCATTCACGATCAGATCAACATAGCGTTGCCGGTAACGCATCTCGGTATCGGTTAGCCCCTTGTGCTTGTCCGGTAGTGGGCGCAGTGACTTGGTGAGTAATTCGAACGAAGCGGCGCGCAGGGTAAGCTCACCCTTGCCAGTCTTAAATATCTCTCCCTTCACGCCAATGATGTCACCGAGATCGAACGACTTGATCTCTTCGGCCTGCTCGTCGGCGAAGGATTTATTATTGATGTATATCTGCATCTGCCCGCTGCCATCCTGGATGACGACGAAGGGCCCGCGCATACGAATGATTCTTCCGGCGATAGTCGCCTGTGCGGCAAGCGCCTCCAAGTCTTCTTTGGACTTGGCGGCAAATTTTTCATGCAGCTGTGCCGAGGTGTCTTCCCTGACAAAGCCATTAGGAAATGCCACACGCTGGGCACGGATTGCCGTGAGCTTCTCTCTGCGCTGCGCGATCAGCTTGTTTTCGTCCTGATTTTCTTCACTCATTTATGCTTTAATCCTGTTTCTCTTTCGCATTACTTATAGCGGATCATCGAAGACACGCCTAGAGCCCCATCTTGAGACTCGCCTCGATAAACTTGTCCAGATCCCCATCGAGCACGGCACCTGTATTACTTACCTCGACATTGGTGCGCAGATCTTTGATGCGGGACTGATCCAATACGTAGGAGCGGATCTGACTGCCCCAACCGATGTCCGCCTTCGACTCCTCGACGCTCTGCATCTCTTCCTTCTGCTTGAGCTCTTCCAGTTCGTACAGTTTCGCCTTCAGCTGTTTTATCGCCATGTCCTTGTTCTTGTGTTGCGAGCGTTGACTCTGGCACTGCACCACTATTCCGCTGGGCTCGTGGGTGAGACGAATCGCGGAATCGGTCTTGTTGATATGCTGACCACCGGCGCCGCTCGCTCTGTAGGTGTCTATTCGCACTTGCGACATATCGAGATTTACCTCGATATCATCATCGATCTCGGGCGCGACGAACACCGAGGCGAAGGATGTATGACGTCGACTGCCTGAATCGAAGGGCGACTTGCGCACTAAGCGATGCACGCCTGTTTCCGTGCGCAGCCAACCGAAGGCAAACTCGCCAGTGAACTGAATTGTCGCGCTCTTGATGCCCGCCACATCGCCACCGGATACTTCCACCAGCTCCGTCTTAAACCCCTTGTTCTCGCCCCAGCGCAGATACATCCGCAGCAGCATCTCGGCCCAATCCTGCGCCTCGGTGCCGCCGGAGCCCGACTGGATATCGAGGTAGGCGTTGCACTCATCGAGATCGCCAGAAAACATGCGGCGAAACTCGAGCTTCTCCAAACCAGCCCGCAGGGCATCCAGATCTTTATTGGCCGCCTCGAACAGTTCCTTATCGGACTCTTCCTGCGCCAGTGCCAACAATTCTTTAACATCATTGATGCCGGAATCCATCTTTTCGATGATCTGCACCACCGCCTCAAGACTGGCTCGTTCCTTACCGAGCGCCTGCGCATACTCCGGTTTATCCCAGACTGAGGATTCACCCAGCTCCAGCTCGACCTCGGTTAATCTCTCCTTCTTGGTCTCGTAGTCAAAGATACCCCCTGAGACTATCGCTGCGGCTACCTAGCTCCTTTAAAACGGCTAACTGACTGTTAATCTCCAACATCTTGCGTAATCCTTTGTACATCTTGGGCAAAGGCGGCATTTTACCTTATTAAGCAGGCAAAGTGGCAGCTCGAATCAGGCGCCCAGGCAAGCCACGGCTAGATGTAGCGTTGCTGTTGTCACCACCAGAAACTGTGTAAGCTCCCCTTTGATCGCCGCGAGAGCAAAATCGTACATTACTCCACTACCAGCCACGTTAGATGAAAATAAAAAACGCCGAAATCAGCTGGCTCGAATCTGGCCTGCCCTATTCCACGGAATTTCAGGATATTTACTACTCCAAAGACAACGCCCTGGCGGAGAGTCAACAGGTCTTTGTGCAGGCGAACAAACTTGAGCAGAGATGGACAGATGCGGCACAGGACGAGACCTTTCGCATCGGCGAGTTGGGCTTCGGCGCGGGACTCAATTTTCTGCAGACCTGCAAGCTGTGGCAGGCCAGCGAACAGCGCCCGCCGCTACTGCATTACATCGCCTTCGAAAAACACCCACTACGGCGTGCCGACTTACGCCGCGTACTGCAATGCTGGCCTACCCTGAGTGAGCCGAGTCAACTGCTACTCGAGCAATACATCGACCACAGCGAGGGCTGTCATCGCATCAGGCTGGCAAGTGGCATTACCCTCGATCTCTATTTCGGCGATGCGCAGGAACAGCTGCGCCGGCGCATGCAGGAATCCTGTCCGTCGATACAGTGTTGGTTTCTGGATGGCTTCTCGCCAGCACGCAATGGCCAGCTGTGGCAGGAGTCACTCATGCAATTGGTCGCTGCGGCTAGCGATCAGACCACGACACTAAGCAGCTACAGCGTCGCGGGACACGTTCGTAGCGCAATTGATAGCGCCGGATTCGATGTTTTTAAGCGCGACGGCTTCGGCCGCAAACGCCATAGCCTGTTCGCCAGCAGGCGAACACCAATTGAGAAGCAAGCCGCCGCCGACGCTAGCGCGCCAACGCCCTGGTTCATTCTGCCCACAGCACAAAAACTAGGCAGATCTGTAGCAATAATAGGCGCCGGGCTGGCTGGCTGCAGCACCGCCTACAGCCTGGCTCAACGTGGCTATAAGGTTACTGTGTTCGAGGCGGCCGACAGTCTGGCTGCTGGAGCATCTGGCATCGCCAGACTCGCGCTGCGCTGCAGGCTGTTCAACGCTCCCTCTGCCGAAGCTGAGTTCTACTTGCAGGCATATAACTTTGCCCTGCGACAAATCCAGCAGCTGGAAAAAGCAGGCAGTCCCGACTGGGAAGCCACTGGCCTACTTCAACTACACAAGGCCATGAATAAAAGAAAACCACTGCAACAGGATATCCTGCAAGGTCTGTATTCACAGAGCGTTGTTCGGCTATTGGATTGCAACGCCGCATCGCAGCAGGCGGGCTTAGCCCTGAGTGACGCGGCTTGGTATTTTGCTGGCGGCGGGGCGATGAATCCTGTCTCCTTGTGCGAGCACTATCTGGCACACCCGAATATACATTGCGTTCGCACTACCACTATAACCGCCTTGCAACGGACAGATGGAAGATGGCAGCTCAAGACTAATGATGCAGATGTGGCCACTGCCGACAGCGTCGTTATCGCTAACAGCTACAGTGCTGCAAAGCTCTCGCAATGTACCGAACTACCGCTGCAAATTTCACGGGGCCAGACCACCGAAATCGCCAGTAATGCCGGCAGCGAATCGCTGTGCAGCGTAGTAAGCGGTGAACGCACTGTGTTTCCAGCGAAAGCTGGCCGCCATCTGTTAGCGGCGAGCTATGCCGAGTGCGATGAACTGCAAGTGAGCGCAGATGACCGCATGGAAAACCTTCGACTCGCACGCGAAACTTTTAGCGACAAAGAAACCATTGGCCTTGAAGCGCTTACGGATCGAGTAGCTCTGCGCTGTAATTCCCCGGATCGCTTTCCCCTAGTCGGGATGGTGCCCGATGTCAGTCAGATGCGCGCGAACTACGCCGAACTGACGCGAAACGCCAAAGCCCGATTCACCACGTCGGGGCATTATCACCCCGGCCTCTACATCAATGTTGCCCATGGCTCGAACGGCCTGGCGAGTTGCCCGCTTAGCGCCGAATTGCTGGCCAGTCTGATCGCGGGGGAGAACCTGCCCTGCAGTCGTGACATAGTGTCACGACTAAATCCAAGTCGGTTCCTTATAAGGGATTTAAAACAGCAGAAATAACTAACGCTCAAAGAAGGCTCGGATCAGCGACCCCATGGACTCCACATCTGTTACGCCAGCACTCTCGCGAATCGAGTGCATCGCGAAACTTGCTATCCCTATATCGACAGTTGTGATACCGAGCAAGGCAGAGGTAATCGGCCCAATAGTGCTACCACAAGCCATATCGGATCGCATAACAAAAGATTGATGGTCTATATTAAGCTTAGTGCAGAGTGATTTAATCAACGCGATCGACTGACTGGTGCTGGCATAGCGCTGATTCGCATTTATCTTGATCACCGGGCCGGCGTTTAGCTTGGGGCAATGTTCGTTGTCGTGGCGGTCGGCAAAGTTCGGGTGCACGCCGTGCGCATTGTCCACCGAGAGCAACACGGACTTCTGTATCGCTCTATCAAAACTGGTCTCTGCGCTTTCCGGCGAGCTGGACTGAGCCTCCAGCATGCGCTGTAGCACAGATTTCAGGAAAGGACCCTCGGCACCAGAGGCAGAGACAGAACCCACTTCTTCATGGTCGTTGCAGACTAATACGCTGGCGCCCGCGTCGGAACTGTCGATCAGGGCATGAAGGCCAATGAAACAGCTCAACAGATTATCGAGTCTGGCACTGCAGAGAAATTCCTTACGCAGCCCCACCAAAGCGGGAGCCTGCGTGTCGTAAAGTACCAGTTCATGGGATAGCACCGTCGCGGCCGCGCCGAGGCCCAAAACTTCATGCAAATGCTTGAGCAGGAAATCCTCGAGCTTGAACTCCTCATCGGCGGCAAGTTGCAACAGGATGGGCGGCAGATCAGTCTGCTTGTTGATCAGCCGCTCCTCGTTCGCGGTGCGATCGAGGTGTATCGCGAGGCTGGGAATGAACGCCACTGGCTCCTTCAGATCGATGAGCGCAGAGTCCAGCTCCCCAGTAGAGTTTTGAAAATTTACTCGGCCCGCAATCGATAGATCTCTGTCGAACCAGGGATGCAACAAGGCACCACCATAGATTTCAACACCGAGCTGGGCATAGCCCTGACTCGATACATCCGCATGGGGTTTTATTTTCAGACAGGGGCTGTCGGTGTGAGCGCCAGCGATTCGACAGCCAACGTCGGTGAGGTTCTTCTCACCAGTCTTAAACGCGATGATGGCGGAGTCATTGCGCGTTACGTAGTAACGCGAGTTCTTCTTCAGACTCCAGCTATCGGTAGATTCCAGACGTTCGAAACCAGCCTCCTCCAGCGAGCTCGCCATATTCGCGACGGCGTGAAAAGGTGTGGGGGATTGCTGCAGAAACTGCAGCAATCCGGAGAGACGATCGATGTTAGTCAAGTGTTTGCTCTACCGCCTGCCAGCTCGCACTAGCGAATCTCTAAAAGTTCTACGTCGAAGATCAAGGTAGAGTTAGGCGGAATAGCCGGTGTCGGGGACGCTTCGCCGTAAGCCATGCTTGCGGGAATGAAGAGGCGCCACTTATCCCCTACTGACATCAATTGCAGGCCTTCCGTCCAGCCGCTGATCACTTGTGACAAGCCAAATTGTGCCGGTTCGCCACGATCCACCGAGCTATCGAATACAGTTCCGTCAATCAGCGTGCCATGGTAATGAGCCAGCACAGAGTCGGTAGCCGTTGGCGATGGACTGCCTTCGGGGCCAGACTCCAGCACTCTATACTGCAGACCGGAATCCAGAGTGACTACGCCTTCGGCGCCCGCGTTAGTACGCAGAAACTCTTCACTTGCCGCGGTGCTTGCATCTAGCGCTTCTTGCTGCTGCTGCGCCATACGCGTCTGAAAGATCTGAATTGCAGCGAACATCTCTTCGTTGCTCAATTTAACGTCGCCATTCACGGCATCTAACAGGCCGACCACGAATGTATCCAGGTCTATACCTTCAAGGATTTGTTGAGATTGTAGATTCTGTCCGATATTAACGCCGATGGAGTAGGCAATCTGTGCCTCGTCGCTTTCCAAATTGACATCCTGCGCCCATAATTGCGTACTAAATAATTGCGCACTAAATAGAGCGCCCACCAGGCTAATCAGGGCCCAGCTCTTGCTTGTTCTTAAATTCATACAGATTTCCTTTGATTCGTTGGACAATTGCCCGCGCGAGGGATTAAATCCAGCACGCGACAAGGCCTCGCATACTAACTGGGAAAGCCAGTAATTTCCAGCCCGCAGGGCCTCGCGCATCGCTCCCGCCCGGAAACTGGTAGAAGCCGTAAAAGCGCTAGGATAAGATACCTGATGCCCAAGCTTTTCAGACGACTGCAGGCCACTCTTTGGCGGGCGGCGAAACCATCGATCTTCTTCTCAGCGCTACTGCTGAGTGGCTGTGCCGATCACTACACGGTGGCGATAAACAACCAGCCTGTGTTCGACCCTACCGGCAGGCTCTTCAATGGCCGCCTGACGGACCCGAATCTACAAGGCTGCGTCAACATTGCCATGCAAAACCAGAATATTCAGAACGCCGAGCTGCTCACCGTACTTGCCTGCGGAGATTCCGAAGTACAAACGCTGGAAAATATTGACCGACTCGCTGCTCTGCGGTTCCTGGAGCTGAGCAACAACCGCCTACATGATCTTTCCCCCTTGCAGCGACTGCGCTCGCTGGGGGGCCTGGACCTCAGCAACAATGTCATCACCGACATCAGTCCCCTTCTCAATATGCCAAACCTTGCCTCGGTGAATTTGACCGGCAATCTTGAGATACCCTGTCAACAGCTCGATGCCTTAGGCGAGCGGCTGGGCAATAACCTGACTCGACCCGCCAGCTGCAGGAATCCAGCCCTAGGCAGGTAGGCCGCTATGAAATCGAAACTCCTTGTCTTGCTCCGAGATTAAGCGGCCCTCTTCGATGGAAATTCTTTCCAGCTTCTGTGCAATATCCCCATCGGCATATTCCCGCGCCAGAGCGAGATAGTCCTCGAAATGTCGCGCCTCAGACTTCAGCAGGCTGCGATAGAATTTCTGTAAATCTTTATCAAGCAGCGGCGCCAACTTGGCAAACCGCTCGCAGGAGCGTGCCTCGATAAACGCCCCGACGATCAGCGTATCGATCAACTGCTCACGCTCTTCCCTTGCAATCAGCTCACGCAGCCCAGCGGCATAGCGAGAAGGGCTAAGTCTGATATAGCTGATTTCTCTTTGCTGCAGAATTTCAACCACCTGCTGAAAATGCAATAACTCCTCGCGCGCGAGCTGAGACATCTTCTTTAACAGATTCGGCTTATTGGTATGGCGGTACATCAGGTTCATCGCCGTCGCTGCCGCTTTCTTCTCGCAGTTGGCGTGGTCGATAAGCAGCAGATCCTGGTTCTGCAGGGCGGCTTGCAGCCAGGCGTCTGGAGTTTCGCAGGCCAGAAAATCGTGAATGGCAGCAAGCATTATCGAGAGAACTCGCAGAATTGATCTAGTTTACAAAGTAGCGCGGCGGCTTAGTGTCGGGTCTTGTCGTTTAACTCTTTCTTCGAATCATCGGCGCTTGCTTCCAACTCCTTTATCGAGGCAGCCGCCTTTTCGTCATCTTCATTCAGCGCCTCGTGCTCGAGCTTCTTGGACGTCTTCGCGCCTAGAGTCTTCAGGTCTTCCACTCGCCGTATGAGATTACCGGTACCGGAACGCAGCTTGTTATGCGCCTTGTCATAACTCTTCTTAGTGGATTCTATTCTGGCTCCAATATCCTCGAGATCGGCGATAAAGTTGACGAACTTGTCGTACAGCCCACCGGCCTTTTCCGCGATTTCCACCGCATTCTGGTTCTGTTGATCGAGGCGCCAGAGATTTTGCGCGAGCTTCAATGTGGTCAATAGCATCGTCGGACTAACGAAGACGATGTTCTTCTCGAACGCGTATTGCGTTAGCGTTGGGTCGTTCTGAATCGCTACCGAATAAGCGGCATCGATCGGCATAAACATAAACACATAATCGAGAGAACTGATGCCAGCGAGCTTCTGGTAGTCTTTCCCCGACAATGCTTTGACGTGACTGCGAACCGACTGCACATGTTGTTTTAAGAGCCTGGCCTTCTCGGCTGTATCGTCAGCGCAGCAGTAAGCATCCCATGCCTTCAGCGACACCTTGGAATCAATAATGATGTCTCTCGATTCTGGCAAGTGCACGACCACATCCGGCTGCAGCTTCGCGCCCTGCTCCGAACTCAGGCTTACCTGGGTCTCATATTCCCTGCCCTTCACCAGACCGGAGTTCTCCAGCAGGGACTCCAGAATCATTTCGCCCCAGTTTCCCTGCGCCTTGTTGTCACCCTTCAAGGCATTGGTGAGGTTGACCGCGTCTTCACTAATCTGGGTGTTCAGCTCTTGTAGCTGCTTTATCTCCCTGGCAAGCGAGAAGCGCTCCTTGGATTCTTTGTCGTAGGTTTCTTCCACCCGCTTCTCAAACTGTTTTATCTTGTCCTGTAGCGGGCTTAAAACTGTGGCGAGGCTTTCCTTGTTGTTGTCGACAAACTTCTTACTCTTGTCCTCGAATATCTCGTTGGCGATATTCTTAAAAGCGACACTGAGCTGCTCCTTCGACTCATTTAGAAATGCCAGGTCCTTGCCGTGCTGCTTCTGTTCCATTTCCAGATTCGTTTCCAATTTGGCTTTCTGTTCACGCAGGCGCTGTAGCTCAGCGTTAAGAGATTGGTTTTCACTTACAAGCTTTTCCACGGTCTGTTGAGTAGTAGTAAGCTGCGCATCGCGAGCCAACAACTTCTCCCGCGCCGAGAGTTCGGCTAACTTTAATAGCTGCGACTGCCGAAACAACCAGGCGAAGAGCCCGACCAGAACGACTGCTATAGAAACGAATGCGGCGATGAGTAAGGAGTTCATAACAGATACCAGAGGGCACTAACAATTTATCAGCTTAAGCCCGCAATCCAGAGCGCGGGCTTAAAATGTTAAGTTGCTAGTGGCCCTTTATGTTTTACTCCTACGTTAGGTTATCGTTTATCACGAGCAGCAACTCCGCGGTCAGATCCCCTAAATTGTCTGTGCTGTCTATCGGTTCGGCGATAACGGTAACGACGCCGTCCTCATCGACCAGACGAACGGAGAAGTCGCGTTCAGCAACCGCCGCATCGGAACCGCTACGATTAAAAAGACGTCCGATGAAGCCGGGCTGGTCATCTTCCTCGTCAATGCCGGCGAATCGAACATTGAGGAAGGCGAGATCACGGTCATTCTCGAGGATCGTTATCCCTGCCTCATCCAATGCAGAACGTACCAGGACCCAGGCGCGGTTATAATTCAGACGCAGTTTCAAAACCTGGCCACCCTGCCCATCGTCGACGATATTGGCCTTTCTCTCGGCTTCAATGCTGCCCGCCAACAAGCTTGCCGATGAAGCCTGATAGACATCGTTTCGATCGGCTAGATACTGCGACAAGCTATCGAGTATCTGGCGCTCTCGATCTTCCGAGACTGATGTCTCCGGCCACGTTGTAATCGGCGGTATCGGTTCACTGCGCGAGCTCTCCTGATGAATCACATAGATTTCCGAATAGCCTGAATGCAGCCCTGGCTCTATGCTCACTCGATATTTATGTCTCGTTTCCAAATTGCTGTCGACCTCCAGCCAGGAAGTTTCCATAACCCCTGCGCCAGGATTCTCATACTCCAAAACCACCTGCAATTGGGTCCAGTAGTCACGCACCAGTGGCCATACCTGCCCGGGCGTAGCATCCAACACGATCCAGCTTCGATCCGACAAGTTCTGAATGATCACCCCTTCCCTACGGTTCCCTTCGATCGGCTTTGGCAGAGGGATCGCATCGAACGGCGCAGTCGATGCTGTAAATTGTTCCGGTATCACATACAACTGATCGAGGGTGTAGCTATCGAGGTTTTCAGGGATGGTCATCGTAGGCAACACGGGTGCTTCCCGGTAGTCCTCTCCGCGATCACGAAACGGACCATTCTCACCGGCCAGGTAGTTACAGCCGGATAGCCATGTAACAAGACTCAGAAGTAGTAAATATCTAGCCATTCAACCGCATTCCTGTGTTGCCATTCTCGTTTGGCGCATCACGCGTCTATCCCTGCCTGCGCGAGTGCTTCCCGAACTTTGACGTGATATTGCTCATCAAGTTCCACCAACGGCAGTCTAATTGCAGGACCTATCATTCCCATGGCCTGCAACGCCCATTTCACCGGGACTGGATTGCCCTGCAGAAACAGATCCCGATGCAGCAGCTGCAGCTTCTCGTCTGCTTGTTCTGCCGCGGCCTGATCGCCCGCTAAGGCATGTGCACACATCTGTGCCATTAGCACCGGAGCGACATTGGCCGTCACCGAAATGGTTCCGGCACCCCCCGCCAATATTAACTGCCGACTGAGTGCATCTTCACCACTGTAGACGGCGAGCCGGTCGCCAACGTGTTCGATGAGTTCCAGACCCCGTGCCAGATCGCCGGTGGCGTCTTTGATCGCGACAATATTGTCCACCACCGCCAGCCGTTTGACTGTCGCCAACTGCAAATCACAGGCGGTACGGCCGGGCACGTTATACAGAATTTGCGGGATATCGACCCCCTCGGCGATCAGCTTAAAATGCTGATACAGGCCTTCTTGCGAGGGCCTGTTGTAGTAAGGCGTCACCAACAGTGCGGCATCGGCCCCGTGTTCCTTGGCCGACTCAGTGAAGTACAGTGCTTCCGCCGTGTTGTTCGAGCCGGTGCCCGCGATCACCGGAATGCGGCCCTTGACGTGATCGACGCAGTAACCCACCAGGTCGCAGTGCTCTTCGGTGCTGAGAGTCGCCGACTCCCCAGTGGTGCCGACGATTACGACCGCGCTGGTGCCCGACTCTATGTGCCAGTCAAGCAGCTTGTACAAGGCCGGCAGGTCCAGCGACCCATCGGCCTGCATCGGCGTAACGATGGCGACGATACTGCCGCGAATTTGATCAATCATGGGGAACCTGCTGCTCTTGTAAGAGAGGAATTTTAACACACTGGAGAACACTCACAACTTAACAACTTCAGCCTGCGGGCTATAGCGATTGGCTCGGGCCCAAGTTGTGAGGCCCTCTCTATCGGTCTTTATTGGTCTTTACGGGTCTTCGGGCTCAGCGCCTGTATCCATCTTGTTCGGCCAGGCATTGATAATGGCCTTTATAAAGGTTGCCAGTGGGATCGCGAAGAAGACTCCAGCAAGCCCCCAGATTCCTCCGAACACCAGGACGGCGGCGATAATGGCGACGGGGTGAAGGTTTACCGCCTCTGAGAAGATCACCGGCACCAGCACATTACCGTCGATCAGCTGCAATACGCCGTAGGCAATCAAGACCGTATAGAATTCGCCGCCAATTCCCCATTGTACATAGGCAACGGCGGCCACCGGTATCGTCACTACGGTGGCGCCGATATAGGGCACAATCACCGAGAGGCCGACGAGCACGGAAAGCAGCAGCGCATAATTGATCCCCAGCAGAATGAACATGAAGTAGCTGACACTGCCGACGATGAATATCTCAAGCGCCTTGCCGCGGATATAATTCGATATCTGCTGATCCATCTCCGACCAGATGCGCTTCATCAACGGACGGTTACGGGGCAAGAAATTTCCTGCCCAGCGAATCAACTGCGATTTATCCTTCATCACGAAATAAACAAGTATCGGAACCAGCACGAGGAACACGATGGATGAGATGATGCTGGGAATTCTGGCCAGAGAATATTCCAACACCGTCTGTCCGTAGCCACCCAACTCGCTGCGCACACCGGCGATGAACTCTCGTATTTGCGTCTCCGAGAACAGATTCGGATAGTTTTCAGGCAACAGCAGCAGCGTAGCCTGCCACTGACTGATCAGATTCGGTAGTTCGTTTATCAGGCGGCGCAATTGATTCCAGGCCGCCGGCAACAGGAACAACAACATCGCCAGAAAAACGCCGATGAACACGGCATACACAACAATGAAGGCGATACGGGCAGACAGACCGTAGCGCAGCAGGATATCGACAAGGCCCTGCATCAGATAGGCCAGGATAATTGCCGTGATCAACGGCGCCAACATGCCGCCGAAAGCCAACAGGACTGCCAGCCCCAGGATCAACAACAGCATCAAGATTATGGATTCTTCGTCGTGAAAATATCGCTCGAGGAAGTCGTTCACCAGCTTCTTCATTGTCGGCTATCTACCCCTTCTTGATCCAATATACATAGGCACTTTGGTCTTTCTGAAAATCCAGAATCTGATGATCTGTTTGAGCCACAAACATGTGAAAATCCTTCTCCGAACCCGGGTCGGTCGCGACGACTTTCAACACCTGTGCGGACTGCATGTTATTCAACGCGAGTTTTGCCTTGAGAAGCGGCATTGGACACTGCAAGCCACTCAAATCTATCTCTATATCGACATTTATCTCCATCACTGCATGTTATCAAGCTATACAGCCCAAACACCATGGTAGGCGAGCCTTAATATCGAACGAAAGTTACTGAAATATCGGGAATTAATTATGTTAGGCTCGGTCTTAGAGTATTATTGATGGACATTATGTTTACTAACTGTCTTAAAAATTCCGCACTGCTGTTGCTCACGGCGACTATTCCTGCCTTGCTGTCGGCACAGCCCGCACTGCCCAGCCTTGGAGACCGTATCTCTGGCACGGTCTCGCTGGAGCAGGAGTATGCTATGGGCCAGCAGTTTCTAAGCAGCATTCGTCGCAGCGCCCCGACCATTCCCGATCCACTGTTAAATGCCTATCTGGAGGATGTGACCTATAAACTCGCCTCGCGCAGCCAGCTCAAGGATCATCGCCTCTCCTTTGCGATCATCGAAAGCGAAGCACTGAATGCCTTTGCCGCACCTGGTGGCATTATCGGCGTCAATACGGGCCTGTTTCTCAATGCTGAGACGGAAGCCGAGTTCGCCTCGGTAATGGCCCATGAGATCGCCCACGTCAGCCAGCGCCACTTTGCCAGAGGCGTCGATGAGGCACAGGCCGGCAGGATACCGCAAATGGCGACCCTGCTTGCCAGCGTTATCATCATGGCGACCTCGGATGCGAGCCACGGCTCGGCCGCGATTGCCGCTGCTCAGGGCCGCGCATTGGAAAATCAGCTCCGTTTTAGCAGGAGCAATGAGACCGAGGCCGACCGTGTCGGTCAGGACACGATGTACAACGCCGGCTTCGACCCCGATGGCATGTCGAGTCTGTTCGAGCGGCTGATAGCGATCAATCGATTTGGCCGTCGCCCGCCGGAATTCCTGCTCTCTCACCCCCTGACCCAGTCGCGCGTAGCCGAAAGTCGTGGCAGAGCGAGCCGTTACCCAAGGCAGCAGTACACGCCAAACCTTGAATATCAGATCGTGCGCGCCCGCGTGGTCGGTCACTACGCCGCAAGCAAGGCCGACCTCGTGCGCGAATATGAGCGACGCCTAGAAGACAGCACCAGCGATTTCTCCCGCGATGCGAATCGCTACGGCCTGGTTATTGCCTATTACGAGAATCAACAGTTTGCCCAGGCCAGTGCGGCTCTTGCGCCACTGCTCGAGAAGCACCCGAATCGCATAAGCTTGGTGGTCACACAGGCAGAGATACTGACCGAACAGAATGAACCTGGTCAGGCCATCAACTTCCTGCAACGTCATCTCGCTATCAACCCAGGTAATAACGCACTGACCGTGGCTTATGTGGATGCCCTTATTGCGGCCAGGTCCTATTCCACCGCAGCAGAAGTGATGGAACGCCATAGCCTGACGCGGCCTGATGATTTTCATCTGTGGTTTAAAATGGCCGAGACTCAAGGCCAGGCGGGCAATATCAGCAAGGTGCATCAGGCGCGGGCGGAATATTTTCGCTTAATTTCCGATTATCCTAAAGCCAGACAACAGCTGCAGTTAGCCCTGAGAATTGAAAGTGATCGCGGTGTCGCTGCGGCGGAAGAAGCCCGCCTGCGACAGAAGATTCAAGAAATCGAACGCCTGCAGCAAGGCAACGGACGGCCTTAGGCTTTACCCCGAACCTTAAGCTGATTATTCGCCGCAAAATCCAACATACGTTGTAGCGGTATCATCGCCTGAGCGGCTAGCTGCGAATCTACCTGTATCTCATTGCTGCCTTGCTGTAACGACGCGTACAGACTCTCCAAGGAATTCATTCCCATCCAGGGACATTGAGCACAGCTTCTGCAGGTAGCATCATTGCCCGCAGTCGGTGCGATGATGAACTTCTTTTCCGGCGCCACCTGCTGCAGTTTATGGAAGATGCCCTGATCGGTTGCGACGATAATCTCCGCTTTCTGCGATTGCTTCGCCGCATTGATAATCTGTGTCGTCGAGCCAACCACATCCGCCAGCTCCAATACCGCACTGGGGGATTCGGGGTGAGCGAGCACCAACGCGTCGGGATAAAGCTTGCGCATATCTCTGAGCCCGCGCGCCTTGAACTCTTCATGAACGATGCAGGCAGCGTCCCAGAGCAACATGTCGGCGCCGGTGGTCTTCTGAATATACGAACCGAGATGTTTGTCCGGAGCCCATAGCACCTTCTTGCCTTGCTCCATCAGATGTTCGACCACATCCAGAGCAATACTCGAGGTAACTACCCAGTCAGCTCGTGCCTTAACTGCCGCCGAGGTGTTGGCATAGACGACGACGGTGCGATCCGGGTGCTGATCACAGAAGCTGGAAAAGCTATCGATGGGGCAGGCTATATCGAGCGAACAGGTCGCCTCCAGCGTCGGCATGAGCACCGTCTTGTCAGGACTAAGAATCTTCGCCGACTCCCCCATAAACTTAACGCCAGCGACGATTAGTATCTTCGCATCACAGTCTCTACCAAAGCGTGCCATCTCCAGGCTATCACCAACAAAGCCGCCGGATTCTTCCGCCAGTTCCTGCAGCACAGCATCGGTGTAGTAATGCGCGACCAGACGCGCCTGCTTCTGCTGCATCAGCTGTTTAATGTCACTCTTGTAAGCGGCTTGTGTCTGCGCATCGAGCACAGCAGGACGCACAGCGCGATCGAGATACTCACGCACCAGCGTGGTGTCGGCGGAAAGCTCAACTGGCTCAACTGAAGGTTCTGTTGATATGATCTGATTCATCGTCAACTACTACGCATAATAAAGAGACTCAGTTTAACACAGGCGGGCAATGGCGTACTCAGTCGGAACCATCACATTGTCTAGGCGTGGCCTGTCGGGATAAATTTAAACCGGCTGCAAAGGAAAATAAAAACCAGGCATGACCAACGATTCACTCAGCCCATGCGCCAAGGAGTTCGCCGACTTAAACACAAAGGCAAAAACCTGACTCGCCGATTCCAGTAGCGTGCCAAGCTGCTTATCAGGGGAAAGCGGTAGAGTCTGCGCCTGTCGTTACTTGCTTGAGAAATTAATTAAATAGATAAGATGATGCCGTTCCCCCGTTAATGGGGTAGAGCCGTAAAATGTGCTAAAGGAAAGTGGTGGGGTCTGCGTCTCTAGTAACCTGCCAAATCGGATTACCAAGGGTGTATGGTGGGGCGTGTGCGACTCGAACGCACGACCAATTGGTTAAAAGCCAACTGCTCTACCGACTGAGCTAACGCCCCTTTGAGAGGCCGACATAGTACTATCAAAATAAAAAAAGACAAGTCACAACGGCCACTTTTTGCCCCGAAAGCGGCTATTCTCACTGTTGATAGCGGGTCGGGTCCGCAACTTCTGCTCTTTCGAAGCCTTTCGCTCGAAATCGACAACTATCACACTGACCGCAGGCCAGCCCATCTGAATCTGCTTGATAGCAAGACACCGTCCTCGTGTAGTCTACTCCCAGGCCAATTCCTGTCTTAATGATCTCGGCCTTGCTTAAATCGATAAGCGGCGTTTCCAGGCTGATAACTGCGCCTTCAACTCCTACCTTCGTCGCCAGATTGATCAATGTCTGGAACGCCTCGATGTACTCCGGCCGACAGTCCGGATAACCGGAATAATCCAGCGCGTTCACACCGATAAATATCGCCTCGGCATTTAACACTTCGGCCCACGCCAGGGCATAGGATAGAAACACGGTATTGCGCGCCGGCACATAGGTGACCGGGATGCCCTCAGACTCCTGCTGCGGCACCAAGATATCTTTGTCTGTGAGTGCGGAGCCACCGATGGCTCCCATATTCAATTCGATGACCTTGTGCTCCAAGGCGTTCGCTGCAGTCGCTACGCGACGCGCGGCATCCAACTCGCTATTGGACTTCTGCCCGTAGTCGAAGCTGAGCGCGTAGCAGTCGAAGCCTCGATCAACAGCGATAGCCAGACAGGTCGCCGAATCCAGACCTCCGGAAACCAGGACTACTGCTCGACTGTTTTTTTCTGATGCCATTTGAATCAACGCCGCCCTACTTGCCCGCTACCGAGCCCCAGATCATTTTATGCAGCTGCATCTGCATGCGTATTTTTAGTTTATCCCGCAGAATCCACTCAGCCAGTTGTGCCGGCTCGATCTCCTCAAAGGAAGGAGAAAACAGCACCTCATCAACTTTGTTTGTCAGGTCGTACTGATCCAGTTTCGCCTTCGACCACTGATAGTCTTTCTCGTTGCATATTACAAACTTCACCTGGTCCTTCGACTTTAGAAAAGAAATATTCTCATAACGGTTCTTATCCGACTCATTCGATGCGGGCGTCTTTAGATCCATGACAATGGAGACTCTTTTATCCACCGCCTCTATCGGCAGCGCGCCACTGGTTTCCAACGATACCTCGTAACCCGCATCGCATAAGCGCTTCATCAAAGGCAGGCAATTCGGCTGCGCCAATGGTTCGCCGCCCGTAACCGTCACATAGCGACAGTCATATTCCGCTAACATCGATTCTATGGCTTCTAATTCCATGAGCTCACCACCTTCGAAGGCATAGGCCGTGTCGCAATACTGACAGCGCAGAGGACAGCCGGTGAGACGCACGAACACCGTTGGGATGCCCACGGTTCTGGATTCACCCTGTAGTGAATGAAAAATCTCAGTGATTCGTAATGTGTTTGCACAGTTCATATGCGGCAATTGCCTTCAGAGAATCGCCGGCCATGCCCAGGGCGCTTCGAGGAGTTTATATTCGGTTTTATCGAAGCCTGATCGAGTAATTAATCGAGGGAAAGTAGCCGGGTATCCGCCAAGTTGGCAACACCGGTGTTTGGGAACCGCCTTCTTATGTCGTTGAGCAGCCGCCTGGCCTGAGAGTTATTCCCCATGCCCTCGTAAGCAAGCGCCAGGCCGTACATGGCATCGGGAAGCTTTGCCGATTCCTGCTGCTGATTTATGATCATCTCGTAAGACTCTACCGCCTCGTTATAGCGATTTAAATAGAGATAGGCCTGTCCCTTCCAATAGTGCGCATTGCTCACGAAGCGCCCTTGTGGATAGACACTCAAATACTGATCGAATTCAGCGATGGACAGATCGAAGTTACTATTGATGACGGAATCATAGGCCATTTGGTAGAGCTGTTGCTCACTGAGCACGGCGGGCTGCAGAGTGCCTCTTCCAATGTTGCGCGTCGTTGGCGCTCTGGCCGTGTCGCCAGTCGGCAGTAAGCCAGTTGCCCCGGGTCGATTGTTGCTAACCGCTCCAGGGATTGACGCCGGCGCATTACCAAGAGCGCGGGTCGATGGGTTCGTTGCTGCGGGAGTTCGATTGGCGGGGGCATTGTTGACAACATCGTTGGCAATATTTGACGCAGTGGCCGCTGCCGCGCCAGACTCGAGGCTACTCAGCCTCTCGTCGACATTGGTATAGCGACTCAGGGAATCCCGCTGCATCTTGCGCAGCTCGAAACTCTGTTCCTCCACCATTGCCCGCAGTGATTGCACTTCGGACTGCAGATCACGAATCTGATCGAGCAACAACGACATCGCATCGTTGTTAGGGACGACTTGCGCCGCGTTGATCGGGCGTGACTGCCCAAGAGTGAAGGGCTGTGACTCGACTACCGAACCAGTCCCTTGGGCTACAGCTGTTGCGCTTAGCAGGCCTGCACAGAAAAACACATGCAGTCTACACGTTGCAGCCTTCAGGATGTAATTCATAGTTTACTATTACCACTTAGGTTAATGCTTATCGGGCAACGACTTCCACACGTCGGTTGCGGCTGTAAGCGTTCTCGCTCTGGCCTGCCTGAGCGGGACGTTCTTCACCGTAGCTTACTACCTCGACCTGTGAGCGCGATGCGCCATTTACGATCAGGTAATTCAGTATGCTATTGGCACGACGCTCGCCCAAGGCCAGGTTATATTCGCGTGTTCCGCGCTCATCCGCATGGCCTTCCAGACGGATGCGCTTGTTTGAATTCGCCGCAAGATCGCGGGCGTGGAAAGACAGAGTCTCACGGTCCGCTGGCTTGAATTCCGCGATATCGAAATCAAAGTAGAACACAGTCTGACGCAGCGCATTCTGCGCGCGAATTTCTTCTTGCGTCAGTTGACCGGAGGTAGAACCTGGGTTTGTGCGGGCGGTATTGCTCGAAGAGCTACCTGCTGAAGAGCCTTCGTTATCCATTGCACCCTCTTCGGTGTCACTGGTTGAGCTACATGCCACCAGGGCAAATAGCGAAATAGCCATCAGGCCCATTTTAAAACTATGTATGCTTTGCTTTGTCACTCTTTGAGTCCTCCAAAGACTTTAAGTCGTAGGTAAGATTATCTGCCGCACAATGCGATTTCGCCGCTTAATTCAAGAACGGAGACCACGCTGGTTCCCGCACATCGCCCTGCGTCGATGGTAAACGGAACTTCACACTTCCGTCAATGGATACGGCGTCTAGCACGCCTCTTCCATTGAATTTCGTTCCGTACATTATCATGCTGCCATTCGGCGCAATACTGGGTGATTCGTCTAATGCGGTGTCGGTCAAAGTTATGACTCGCAAGGTCTCGACATTGAGCACCGCAATCTGATAATTCGGGTTCTGACGTGTCTCGCGCCGGACATGCACGAGATTCACACCATCGGGTAAGAATTTCGCATTAAGGCATTGAAAACAATCATAAGTTAGTCGCTCGACATCGAAGGGGCTGGCACCCAGCTCGATCTGGTAGATCTGCGGCTGGCCGGTACGCTCTGACATAAAGACGATAGACCTGCTATCGGCCGTCCAACTCGGCTCTGTATCGATCAGCGGGTGATTCGTCACCTGCGTGAGCTGATTGGTGATTAGATCCTGCACGTAGATGTCGGGGCTACCGTCTTTCGACAATACCATGGCCAGCTTGGTGCCGTCCGGGGACCATTCTGGCGAGCTATTGAGGTTTGGGTAATTAGTAATCTGACGCCTCTCGCCGGTGGCAATATTCTGCGTATAAATCCGTGGCAGATCTGTCTCAAAGGATACATAGGCCACTTCTCGACCATTAGGCGACCAGGTCGGTGACATGATCGGCTCTACCGATTCCAGCAAGACCTGCGCTCGTTGACCGTCGTAGTCCGCCTTTTCGAGGCGGAAATTAGTGCGCTCTGGATTCACGTATTCGGCCACGACGTAGAGGATCTGGCTGGTGAACGCGCCGCGCGTGCCGGTTACCTGCTCGAAGACGACGTTGCTGATCTCATGGGCAATGTCACGCAGCTGTGAAACGCTGCCCGTCAGCACCTCACCGGCTAGCTTCAGCTCTCGATTTATATCGAAGAATTCATACTGCACCTGCACCAATTGGCTACCTGGTGCCCGGTGGATCTCGCCAACCAGCAGATAGTCCTGCGCCAGGATGCGCCAATCACGGTAGTACACTTCCTGCTCGCTGCTCGGCATGCTCAGCATATTCGAGCGCGATAGCGGGCGAAACTCACCCACCTGCTCCAGATCATTCATCACGATCTGTGAAATGTCTTCGCTCAACACGCCAGTGCCCTGCCAGGAAAACGGCACTACCGCGATCGGTATGGGATTATCCACGCCCTGTGTAATCTGAATGCTCAGCTCAGCATGGGCTGAGAATGACAGCAGGAAAAACGTGCCCGCAACTAACGCATGTAGAGATTTTCTTAAATTCAATTCAGTAAATCCTCGGGTTGGAATATCAGTGAAAGCAACCTGAAATTCTCATTAAACACATTAATCGGCAAGGCCTGTAATTCCCTGAACGGCGCGGCCCGGTAAACGGCATTCTCTGCCGATCTGTCAAAAGCAGGGTCGCCGCTGGACTCGGTGATCGTAGCATCGACCAACTCCCCGGTCGGCAGCATTCTGATCTGCAAAATCGCGCGCATGCCATTGCGGGCACTCGGCGGCCTCGACCATTGCTCCTGTACCAGCTGTTGAATCAAGGCGGTGCCACTCTGTACCATTTCAAATTCGGAGCTGGCCAATTCGGCGGCGGCGGCAGCGGCGGCTTCCTGTTGTCGTTGCTGCTCCCTGGCGCGGCTCTCTTGTTGCCGGCGCTGCTCAGCCAGTTCTTGCTGTCGGCGCTGCTCAACCTCGCGCTGCTCTTGCTCACGACGCAGCTGCTCGGCGTTCAGCCTATCCTGCTCCTGCCGTTGACGCCGCGTTGCCAATTCCCGCGCCTGTCTCTGTTCTTCCGCGCGTGCCTCGACCTGTCTTTGTTGCTCCGCCTGCGCTGCGGCCTGTTCCCGCTGCCGCTGGTCCTCTGCGGCTTGCCTTGCGCTTTCCTGCTCGCGGGCTCGCTGCTGCTGCCGCTCGACTCGCGCACGCTCGTTGGCGAGCTGTGGATTCTCCTGCACCATCAGGGCTTTCACCACGGTGGGCTGAATCAGCTCGAACGAATCGCTGCTGTGACTACTCTGCAGGTACAGCAACAGCGCCAAAATCACACTGTGAAAGCTCACCGCCACCACCACCGAAAGCGGATAGCCGTTATAAATCACCACATTGTTAAAGGTATCTTTCATCAGCGCCTGGGAAGCCTTCGGCTCCTTAGTTTTCTCCAAGCGGTTGAGTTATGAAACTCGGGCTTGCGACTCCTGCCGCCTGCAAAGTTGTAATCAATGCCACCATCGACCCCCAACCCGCCGCCGTGTCGCCTTCTACCAGCACTTGAATGCTCGGGTTGGTATCGGTAATGATCGCCACCTGAGAGCCCAGCGTTTCCAACGTTACTGGTTGACGATCCTCGCCTGTTGCTCCCACGCTTATAAAGTAGTTGCCCTCTGCCGTCAGTGAAACCACCAGCGTCTCGAGGTTTTCGTCGATTGCCAACGGTTCGTTGTTGGCCTCGGGCAGTTCCACCTCTATGCCCTGATTTAGCAGGGGCGCCGTCACCATAAACACAACCAGCAATACCAGCATGACATCGATAAACGGCACCACGTTGATCTCACCCATGGGTTTACGTTTTTTACGGACTATCGTTTCCATCAAACTATCCTGTTCGCCAAGCCCATCAATCGCTGTGTATCTGCCGGTGCAGGATGCTTGAGAATTCGTCGGTAAAAGTCACGTAACTGCCGGTAATAGTATCGACGCTGGCGGAGTAACGGTTGTACACCACCACCGCGGGAATAGCGACGAACAGCCCCATGGCTGTCGCGATAAGCGCCTCTGCAATGTCTGGCGCGATGACTTGCATCGTTACCTGTGCCTGACTCGCCAGGCCGATAAATGAATTCATAATGCCTATTACCGTACCAAACAAGCCGATATAAACCGAGACCGAGGCAACGGTTGCCAGAAACGGCAGGTGCTTCTCGAGCTTCTCTTCCTCTCTGGAGAAGGCGACGCGCATCGCTCGTTGTGCACCCTCCATAATCGCTTCCTTATCCATCGAAGGTTGTTGGCGCAAGCGCATAAACTCCTTGAAGCCGGCTCGAAATATATTCTCCATGCCGACCACGGGAATGTCTTCCTTGTGCATCTGGCTGCCTTCTTTATAGAGCTGGCTTAGATCCATACCAGACCAGAAACGGTTCTCAAAGCTGATCACGCCCTTAAGGGCGGCCGACAGCACCATCCAGCGCTGAACTATCATTACCCAGGACACTATGGACAGCAGCAGCAGAGTTAGCAGCACTAACTGCACCGGAAGACTGGCATCCAAAATCAGCGATGTAGCTGTAATCCCTTCGTTCACTTTCTCTCTCCATCAAACGGGCAAGTGGGGACACTAACCATTTAACAACTTAAGCTCAGGTGGCTGGGAATTCAGGCTTAAGCTGTTAAATTGTTAGTGCCCCTTGCTGCTTACCCTTTCTACTTTATTAAAGGGATTATTCGGCCAAAACCACAAATAGTTTGGTGAAAAGGCATTTAACTCAGAAAATGTAACTATCGCAGGGTCAATAGGGGCAGCAGCAGGGCAAATCATGTCCAAATCATGGCAAGTGGGGGCATCACGAACAATTTAACGACCTAAGCGACTGTGACTGCGGATGCTTGCTTAAGTTGCTAAATTGTTACTGTCCCCATTAGGCTTGAGGCCGAAATGACGGTAGGCGAATTGTGTCACTACCCTGCCACGCGGTGTGCGCATGATGAAGCCCTGTTGAATCAAATACGGTTCCAACACATCTTCTATCGTGTCGCGTTCCTCACTAATGGCCGCGGCGAGGCTGTCGATGCCGACAGGGCCGCCTTCGAACTTCTCTATCATGGTCATCAACAAGCGACGGTCCATGTGATCGAAGCCGTTCTTGTCGATACTGAGCATATCCAATGCCAGGCCCGCCGTCTCCAGATTCACCTTGCCGTTGGCCTTCACCTCTGAGTAGTCGCGCACGCGGCGCAGCAAACGATTCGCGATGCGCGGCGTGCCGCGCGAGCGCTTGGCGATTTCCGCCGCACCGGATTCATCGATTTCGGTGCCCAGTATCCTGGCCGAACGCCGCACGATATGAGTCAACTCGTCCACGGAATAAAACTCGAGACGCTGAACTATGCCGAAGCGATCACGCAGCGGCGAGGTCAACAGTCCGGCTCGCGTGGTAGCTCCAACCAGAGTAAATGGCGGTAGATCCAGCTTGATCGAGCGCGCCGCCGGGCCCTCGCCGATCATTATGTCCAGTTGATAGTCTTCCATTGCCGGGTAGAGGATCTCTTCGATCACCGGACTCAATCGATGAATCTCATCGATGAACAACACATCGCCCGCTTCCAGGTTCGTCAGCATGGCGGCGAGGTCGCCGGCCTTCTCGAGAACCGGGCCCGACGTGGTCTTGATTGAAACTTTTAATTCGTTGGCGATGATATTTGCCAGCGTGGTCTTGCCCAGGCCTGGCGGCCCGAAGACGAGTGTATGGTCGAGCGGCTCGCTCCTGTTGCGCGCCGCGCTGATGAAGATATCCATCTGCTGTTTGACTTCACTCTGGCCTATATAGTCCGCAAGCACCAGCGGCCGGATCGCACGATCGACCGAGTCTTCTATCGGAGCTGCTACTGGCGAAATGAGTCTATCTTCTTCCATTGTGTTTCCGCTTTGGTGAATTGACCAATAAGTCAGGCCATGCTCTTCAGCGCTTGCCGAATCAGTTGCTCCGAGTCGGCGATCTCGGGGCTTGCCTTGAGTACTTGCGCGATGGCGTGAGCCGCCTGCTGTGGTTTGTAGCCTAAAGAAATCAGCGCGGTCTCTGCATCATTGACCATCGATGAAGAAGACGAATGCCGGCCCGGGCTGCTGCCGGTCTCTGCGGCACCCTGCCAATCCGTGAGGCGATCGCGCATCTCTATCAATAACCGCTCCGCTGTCTTCTTGCCAACGCCAGGCATCTTTACCATCGCATTGATATCGTTGCTGCGCACCGCTCTGACGAAATCATCTGCCTCCATGCTGGAGAGGATGCCCAGCGCCATCTTCGGGCCAACACCATTGATCTTGATCAGGGCGCGAAACATCTCCTTGTCTTTCTCGTCGTAGAAACCATAGAGCAATTGTGCGTCTTCGCGCACCACAAAATGGGTATGCAGCGTGAGTTCTTTGCCAACATCCGGTAGCTGGTACAGCGTGCTCATCGGCACCTGAACCTCGTAACAAATGCCCGCTACATCGATCTGAATTTCCGGGGGCTTCTTGTCGACCAACACGCCGCGTATTCGTCCTATCACCTGAATCTCTTCCTGCTGAATGATTTTGCACCGGCCATACGGATCAGGCTGGCTTCGGTATGGGCATGACAGATGGCAACGGCGAGTGCATCCGCTGCGTCTTCGGCTATCTTATCACTTATCGCGAGCAGCGCTTTAACCATGTGCTGCACTTGCAGTTTATCGGCGCCACCGGCACCAACCACTGCCTGCTTCACCTTGCGCGCCGAATACTCGGCGACCGGCAGATCATGAGAGAGACAGGCGACCATGGCACTGCCCCTGGCCTGACCCAGCTTCAGCGCCGAAGAGGCATTCTTGCCCATGAACACCTCCTCCACGGCAGCCTGCTGTGGCGAGTATTCCTCTATCACCTGGCAAATTTCCGTAAAGATGTTTTTCAGGCGCTCGGGCTGGGAAGCGCTGCTGGTTGTGACACACCCACAGTGAATGTATTCGAGTTTGTTTCCGACCGAGTTAATCAGACCATAGCCCGTGACGCGGGAACCAGGATCGATGCCTAGAATGATGGCCATGAAAATTCCTTAGTCTAGAGATCGAGGACTGCAAGATCGATTCTTATAGAGACGACTCTAACAACTGACGAATCGAAAATGCACTAGAGCTGAGCGGCGATCTCATCGGAGATGTTGGCATTGTGGTAGACATTCTGCACATCATCCAGCTCTTCCATAAGATCAATCAGCTTTACTAGTGTCTCGGCAGAACTCAGATCGAGATCAGCCTCGGTGGAAGCCAGCATCGTCATCTCGGACGAGGTCGAGACCAACTCGGCACTGCCCAGTGCATCTTGCACCGCACCGAAAGTTTCCAGTGTCGTCATCACATCGATGCTGCCGTCTTCGTTGCTGACGATGTCATGGGCCCCTGCGTCCAGCGCGACTTCCATGATCTTCTCCTCACTGGTTCCCGCGGCAAAGCTAATGATGCCGGTGCGCTCAAACAGATAGGCAACGGAGCCATTGGTGCCTAAGGTACCACCAAATTTGGTAAAAGCATGACGCACCTCCGCCACGGTACGGTTCTTGTTATCAGTCAGGGTTTCGACCAGTACCGCGGTGCCGCCTGGTCCATAGCCTTCATAGGTCAGTTCTTCCAGATTGTCATTCTCGGCCGTGCCAGCGCCGCGCGCCACGGCTCGGTCGATAGTATCTCTGGTCATGTTGGCGGCAAGCGCCTTGTCGACTACGGCGCGCAACCTCGGATTGTCGGCTACTTCGCCGCCACCCATCTTCGCCGCGACGGTGATCTCACGAATTATCTTGGTAAAAATCTTACCCCGCTTCGCATCCTGCCCGGCTTTTCGGTGCTTGATGTTGGCCCATTTACTATGACCTGCCATATCAGCCTAACTCCCGATCTTAAGATTCTTTTTGGTTATTTCTCTGGTTATTTTTCTGCTTTCTTGTCGCTCGCCTGTTCTCTGAGGCGAATATTCAGCTCTCTTAACTGCTTCGCGGAGACGATACCCGGCGCATCGGTTAATGGACAAGCCGCCGATTGTGTCTTCGGAAACGCGATGACGTCACGAATCGATGTGGCGCCGGTCATCAGCATGATCAATCTGTCCAGGCCGAAGGCAATGCCGCCATGGGGAGGGCAGCCGTAACTCAGCGCCTCGAGCAGGAAGCCAAACTTTTCCTGCGCCTCTTCCTCACCGATGCCCAAGACCTCGAACACCGACTGCTGCATCTGTGGTTTATTAATACGAATCGAACCACCACCCAGTTCGGTGCCGTTTAACACCATGTCGTAGGCGCGAGACAGAGCGGCAAGCGGCTCGGCTTTCAACTGCTGCGCATCACAAGATGGCGCGGTAAAAGGATGGTGCAAGGAGGTTAGACTGCCATCGCTCGCCGTTTCGAACATCGGGAAGTCGACGACCCACAGCGGTGCCCAGCCTGCTTTAACCTGCCCTAAGTCTTCCGCCACTTTAAGGCGTAGCGCACCGAGCGCCTCGTTGACGACCTTCGCCTTGTCCGCCCCGAAAAAGATGATGTCACCGGTCTGGGCACCGAGTTTCTCCAGCAGTGACTTAACCACGTCCTGGGGCATGAACTTCAGAATCGGCGACTGCAGGCCTTCCATGCCAGCATCTATATCGTTTACCTTCACCCAGGCCAGCCCCTTGGCACCATAGATTGCAACGAATGACGTATAGTCATCGATTACCTTGCGGCTGATGCTCGCGCCCTCGGCAACGCGCAGCGCAACGACTCGGCTCTGCGCATCATTTGCTGGCCCGCTGAATACCTTGAATTCCACGTCTTTCATCAGGTCGGCGATATCAACGAGCTCCGAATCGATTCGAAGATCTGGCTTGTCCGACCCAAAGCGACGCATTGCCTCGGCATGGGACATGCGCGGGAACGTTCCGAGATCGACGTCCAGATGCTTCTTGAAAACCTCACTTATCAACTGCTCCATAACAGTCATAATTTGCTCTTCGTCCATGAACGAAGTCTCGACGTCGATCTGGGTAAATTCAGGCTGCCGATCGGCACGCAGATCCTCGTCTCTAAAACACTTCGCTATCTGGTAGTAGCGATCCATACCCGCCGCCATCAGAATCTGTTTAAACAGCTGTGGCGACTGTGGCAATGCGAAGAACTTGTTCGGGTGGGTTCTACTCGGCACCAGATAATCACGCGCTCCTTCGGGCGTTGCCTTGGTCAGCAAAGGTGTCTCGACATCGACGAAACCATTGCCATCCAGGAAATTGCGCACGGTGTTGGTAACCTTCGAGCGGAAACGAAGCCTTTCAGCCATCTCCGGTCGACGCAGGTCGATATAGCGATAACGCAGCCTGATGTCTTCGCCGACTTCGGAATGCTCATCCAGGTGGATCGGCGGTGTTTCGGCGGCATTGAGTATCTCCAATTGCTTGCCCAGGACTTCAATCTTGCCGGTGCCCATTTCATTGTTAATTGTGCCTTCCGGGCGCAGTCGCACGATGCCGGTCACTCTGACCACGAACTCATTACGCACACCCTCGGCCATGGCAAAACTCTCTGCCGTATCCGGGTCGTAGACAACCTGCGATATTCCCTCTCTGTCTCTTACATCGAGGAAAATAACTCCTCCGTGATCTCGGCGTCGATGAACCCATCCACAAAGCTGGACTTGTTGATCCACAAAAGATTCGTTTAGTTCACCGCAATAATGACTGCGCATAGCGTTTTCCTGTCTTAATGCTTTTTATATAAGTTGTTCCGCTAAACGCGGAATATTGTGTACCGAGTAAAACTGGTCGCGACTGTATTAAAGAGGCTTCACGAGGCCTTTTTGGTCTCTTTAGTCGGTTTGCCCGGATTAATCGGTTTGTTCGGAGCATCCTTGGTGGCTGCAGATTTAGCATCGGCTTTACTCGCACTCGGCTCGGCTTTGCTGTTGTCGGACTTGCTGGCTTCAGCGCTGCTTGCAGGGCTCGCCGACTCCGATTCGGCCAGTTGCTTCTTGTTGCCGGTCTTGAAATCGGTCTCGTACCAGCCTCCGCCCTTCAGACGGAAACTTGCCGCCGAAACCAACTTCTTTAGGCTGGATTTCCGGCAGGCCGGGCATTTGCGTAGAGGCTCGTCACTAATCTTGTGCAGGGCCTCCATCTGGTGCCCACATTTCGTACATTGATACTCGTAAATCGGCATCGAATTCATTCCTTTCGGCTCACAAACCCCATTTGTGATGGAGAATTGAGCCCAGACCCACATTTGCCTGAGTCAGAGCGGCTAAAAACCGGCGATTATACCTTATATGGATTTTCTCACGCACCTATCTTTAGTCTTTAGTGCTCTTTACGTTATCGTTAAATCCCGAAGGCCTCGTCTGTCTGGCTGCCGCGCATCGTCACCCTGGATCGATGGCCTGAATCGATGGCCAGGATTGGGAGTCGGGCTCGAAAGAGGGCCAGTGGCCAGAATGACGTCATCGAATCGGACCACCGCCACCTATTGGGGCAATCAAATAATTCCAATCAAGATGTTGACGCATCAGCAGCAAAGCCAAACTTTGAACAGAGCAGAACGCAAAACCGAATACGCGACTTCGCCGCAGCGCGATCGAAAAACGAGAGCCAGGCGATGGCAATGAAGAGCGTTATCGAGCTTGCGGGTAAATTAGCTGGCAGGTTTCAAATGCTGGTTTTCTTGTTCGATATTCATGCAAAAATCTTCAATCGAAAACCCTGATCTGGAACCAGCTTCAGACTGAAGTAGTTTGACAAAGCGAATATTCTGTGTGGCGAAAATAGCTGTTATCGTCAAACAACCAGTAATGCAGTCTGTATTTTGACGCCTGAATTATCGGTATTTTAATAATACGCAGCCATGTGCAGGAAAGTTGCAGTATTTACTTGCTAGCGCAATGTGAATGATTTATAAATACAACCCCTGAGAGACGACACAGTTTTAATTTTGGGGCAAAAGTCAAAATTGAACGTCACAATGAAGTCTCCTTAGTCGGAACAAGATTTGAGCAAAAACTAATCTTCGAACGAATCCAAATTAACTTATAATTTTAAAATGAAAGAGAGCGGGCATGGCTGTTAAAAAATCACCAAAGAAAGCTGCAACAAAATCAAAAGCAAGCGCTGCAAAAACGCGCAAGGCTCCAGCTATTCAAAAGAAGTACACCAAGACTGAAATCCTCAACGAGATCTCAGCTAGCACCTCAGTAAGCAAGAAAGAAGTTGCTGCTGTTTTAGAAGAACTAGGCGTCCTTATCGAACGCCATGTGAAGAAGCGTTCAGTTGGCGAATTCACACTCCCGGGTTTGCTGAAGATCAAATCTGTCCAGCGTCCTGCGCGTCCAGCTCGCAAGAATGTACCTAACCCTTTCCGCCCCGGCGAATTGATGGACATTCCACGCAAGCCTGCCAGCACGCGCGTTAAGGTACTACCTCTCAAGAAGCTGAAGGAATTTGCCCTTTAAAGAGTGGCAGAAAAGAGTGGCAGAGGCTTGCAGATTCGGGCTACTCATCGGCGGCTGGCTCATTGCAACCGCCTGCAGACCTTAGAATCTGACGAGAAACAAGTGAAAGGCAGCCATTGGCTGCCTTTCTTACTTTATATGGCCAGCAAATGAACGGTGCCGGCCCAAAATAGTCTAAGATAATTGTCTACCTACCCAGAACTGGATCAATCATGCGAGCGAGCAAGTACCTAATAGCGACGGTGAAGGAAACTCCTTCCGATGCGGAGATAGTTAGTCATCAATTGATGCTGCGTGCCGGACTAATCCGCAAACTCGCCAGCGGTCTCTACACATGGCTGCCGTTAGGGCTGCGCGTCTTACAAAAAGTCAGTCAGATTGTACGCGAAGAGATGAACAAGGCAGGCGCCATGGAGGTTTCCATGCCGGTAGTGCAGCCTTCCGAGCTGTGGCAAGAGTCGGGTCGCTGGCAGGCCATGGGGCCTGAACTGCTGCGCTTCAAGGATCGCCACGAACGCGATTTCTGTCTGGGGCCTACGCACGAGGAGGTAATAACCGATCTGGTGCGTAACGAATACAGCAGCTACCGGCAACTGCCAGCGAACATCTATCAGATTCAGACGAAGTTTCGCGACGAGAGACGTCCGCGTTTCGGTGTCATGCGATCACGCGAGTTCATCATGAAGGACGCCTACTCGTTTCATGCCAGCCAGCAATGTCTGGATGAAACCTATGCCGTCATGCATCAAACCTACTGCAATATCTTCGATCGATTAGGGCTGAATTTTCGCCCCGTAATCGCCGATTCCGGCAGCATCGGTGGCAGCACTTCCCATGAATTCCATGTGCTCGCCGACAGCGGCGAGGATGAGATCGTGTTCAGCAGCGATTCTGACTACGCGGCGAACATCGAACTGGCTGTAGGCACTCCCGCCGCGTTAGATGTAGGCGCCAACGAAGATGTCAAGCCACGCGAATTGGTCGATACCGGCGCTGCCAGCACTATCACCGAAGTCGCCGCAAGGCTGGACACGCAAGCGCAGCGCATTTTAAAGACGCTGTTTGTGCACGCGGCCGACGATGAGGGCAGGCGTTCCGATAAATTAGTCGCCCTGCTGCTGCGCGGCGATCAGGAACTGAACGAAACAAAGGCAGCGAAAATTAACGGGCTCGCTTCACCACTGGAATTCGCCGACGATGAACTGATCGAGAAGACTCTGGGCTGTCCGGTCGGCGCACTGGGTCCGGTTGGGCTCGCCGAACTTCAAATACGCTGCATCGCCGACAACAGCACCAGCGATATGCATAACTTCGTCTGCGGCGCGAACAAGGCCAAACACCATTACATCAACGCTAACTGGGATGACGACTGCAGCCCCGATGCGGTGATGGATATCCGCAAGGTGCGCGAGGGCGATATCAGCCCCGATGGTAAGGGCACGCTATCGATCAAGCGCGGCATCGAAGTCGGTCATATCTTCCAACTCGGCACAAAGTACAGCGCTGCCCTGAACGCCACGGTGCTCGATGAGAATGGCAAGTCGGTCGTTATGCCGATGGGTTGTTACGGCATCGGTGTGACGCGCGTCGTCGCCGCCTGTATCGAGCAGAATAATGACGCCCAGGGCATCATCTGGCCGGATGCTATCGCTCCCTTCCACTTGGTTATCGTGCAGATCGATGCGCATAAATCCGAACAGGTGGCCCAGATCGGCAATAGCCTGTACCAACAGGCACAGGCACTCGGCGTAGAGGTATTGTTAGACGATCGCGACAAGAAAACCAGCCCAGGGGTAAAGTTCGCCGATTCCGAGCTCATGGGCATCCCACACCGGCTCGTCGTTTCGCCACGCTCACTCGCCGATGGGGTAATCGAGTACAAGAACCGCTCCATCGACGACAAGCAACTGATCGAGAAGGACGCGATAGCGGCCTTTCTTCAGGGGCTATTCGATTAGCCGCCTGCACACAGCGCTTAGTGGCTGCGCGATGTATAGGCGGTGAATCGTTAGGCGGTGAATCGTCAGTGTATAACGTATACTAGCCGACACTAATCGATGAAACACACCTTATGAGTCTTTCAATTACACGCCTGAAAAATTTCGTTGAGCAGATCCGCACGCGCATCAACGGGTATCTCTGGCAGCGCGACAGCCGCGCCCTGCCACTAGTACAACGCACCCTGGTGCGAAGCGCACAGATAGTTGTCGCCATAGTGCGCGACCTGCTACAAGGTCAACTCTCACTGCGCGCCATGAGCCTGGTCTTTACCACGGTGATCGGTTTCTTCCCGCTGCTCGCCCTCACCTTCGCCGTTCTCAAAGGCCTGGGCGTGCACAATGCTCTGGAACCGACACTGCTGACCTTGCTGCAACCACTCGGCAGCGAGGCTAATGTGTTCACCGCCGATATTCTGCGCTATGTTGACGCGATTCAGGTCGAACTGATTGGTATTACCAGTGTCGGGCTGCTGCTCTATTTCGTCCTCGACATGATGCGCAAGATCGAATCCTCGTTTAACTATATCTGGTCGGTTAAGCGCGGCAGATCCTGGTCCAATCGAGTTAGCGAATATCTGTTCGCCGTGATCGTCAGCCCGCTGCTGTTGTTCCTCTCCATCACCATCACCTCATCGGTCAACACAGAATTCTTCAGAGGCATTCTGGTGAACCTCAGCTATGGCATTGTGATTATCGAATTCATTGCTATTGTCGCTCCGATCCTATTGATGTCTTTGGCGTTCGCTTTCGCCTATAGCTTTCTGCCCAACACCCGCGTCCAATTTGCATCGGCATTCATCGGCGGCCTCGTCACAACCCTCATCTGGAAATTAATGGGCTCGGTGTTTCAGGGCTTCTTCATCGCCTCCGCACGCGAATCGATCTACCTGGCCTTCGCCACCGTCGTCGCGGTGATGTTCTTTGTCTACATTGGCTGGTTGGTCGCGCTCATCGGCAGCAGCATCGCGTACTATCATCAGAACCCCTCCAAGACGCGCGTGGTACGCGGCGAAAGGAACATGAGCATCGCACAGAACGAGGAGCTCGGGCTGTCGGTTGCCGCGGTCATAATTAATCGCTTCAATACCGGCCTGCCACCGCTGAATGAGATGGAGCTCGCCGCGACTCTCAGCGGCAACCCTGTGGTGGTCGAAGATTCACTGATGGCATTGGAGAGCATCGGATTAATCACTCGCACGGCGGAAGAGCCACCGCGCTATCTGCCCACCAGCTCGGTCGAAGACTGCACCCTGTTCGATGTGTGGAAGGCGCTGCGTAATCACAATACCAGCGGCGCGAAACTGGATACGGATACGAAAGATCATCAACTGGTTACAGAATTCTATGAGCGCCTGGAGCAAGCCGTCGAGAAAGAGCTTGGCAACCAAACTTTTACAGATAACATCAGTTAGCTAGACCAGCTCTGGGCAATCTTGTACCCAGAGCCAGCCCATGAGGAGTAACAACGTGACGCGTATTTGTATCTATCACAATCCTGAGTGTTCTAAATCGAGAGCGGCGTTGGCACTGCTCGAAGAGAACGATATCAACCCCGAGATTGTCTACTACATGGACAAGCCGCCGAGCACGGAGGAGTTAAAATCACTATTGGTAAAGCTCGACCTGAAGCTTGTTGACATCCTCAGGCGTTCCGAAGCGGATTTCGATGAACTCGGCCTCGGTGACGAGACTCTTAGCGAGGAGATCGTGCTGGACTTGTTGCAGAAACATCCACAGCTGTTGCAACGCCCAATCGTCGTGAAGGGAGATAGGGCCATCATCGCCCGCCCTCCCGAAGCCGTACTTGGCTTGATCGGAGATTAGTCAATGGCTTCCCCCTACGTACTGGTGTTGTTCTACAGCCGCTATGGCGCCACCGAAAAGATGGCGCAGCTGCTCGCCCGCGGCGTCGAGAAAGTCGCCGGCATCGAGGCCAGAGTTCGCACTGTGCCCGCGGTCTCGGCGAACACCGAGGCTAGCGAGGCTGCGGTCCCGCCTGAGGGCGCCATCTACTGCAGCGAAGAAGACCTGAAAAACTGCAGCGGCCTGATCATCGGCAGCCCGACACGGTTCGGCAACATGGCGGCGGCTCTCAAGTTTTTCCTGGATGGCACCGGCGCCATCTGGGCATCTGGCTCACTGATCGACAAACCCGTCGCTACCTTCACCTCGACATCGTCTCTGCACGGCGGCCAGGAGACCACTCTGCTCACCATCGCCATACCATTGATCCATCACGGTATGGTGTATTGCGGCATTCCCTATTCCGAGTCGGCGCTCAACACCACGACCACCGGTGGCACCCCCTACGGCGCCAGTCATCTTGCCGGCGTGAAAGGCAATAATCCGATCAGCGAGGAAGAGGCGCTACTGTGTACGGCCCTGGGCAAACGCGTCGCAACAATTGCGCAGAAGTTAGCGAACTAGTTGACCACAATGAAGCAAAGCAACGCGCTGCCTGCCAATATCGAACTGCTGAGAAAGTCGCTGCTCGGTGCCTACTATGCCCTGCTGCTGTATTTTGTCGTCAGCGCGGTTTTAGTGTTCGGCGAATTTCGTGTCGCCAGCTTCGCAATCTGGATAATCCAGGTGGCTCCGCTGCTGATCTTTGCCCGCGGCCTGCACAGAGCACAGCTTCGAACCTATGGCTGGGTGAGCTTCGTGATTCTGTTGTATTTTATGCACGGCGTGTTGATCGCCTTCGAACCACAACGGTTCTGGCTGGGGCTTGTCGAGGTGCTGTTGTGCTCCACGATCTTCGTGCTGCTCATTCTGTTTATTCGACAGTATCGCGCGTATTACAAGGTGCCGCTCTAGCCAGGCGCTACCAATTCATTGTCGATTTCACTAGCGGCACGGTTAACTTGCGCTGCTGTTGCAGTGAACTGCGGTCCAGCTCATCCAGTATCCCCATTAACGTTGTTAGGTTCCGCTGCGCACGCAGTAGAATAAATTCACCCACTGCATCGGGCAGTTCGAGTCCGCGCTTCTTCGCGCGCAGTTGCAGCGCGCGCAATTTATCTTCATCGCTAAGCTCGAACAGCTGAAACAACAGACCGGATTGCAGGCGCGAGAGCAGATCCGGCAGCTGGATATCTAGTTGCTGTGCCGGCCTGTGACTGGCAATCAGCAGCCGTGTGCCAGTCTGCTGCAATGCATTGAACGCCGTGAAGAGTGCGGCCTCCCATTCGGCTTCGCCGGCGATACTCTCGATATCATCGATACAGACCAGAGACAGCGACTCCGCTGCTTCGAGTATCTGTGGCGCAAACTGTATGCGCTCGGCCAGTGGAATGTAGATGGCGCCACGTCCTGCCGCCGTCGCCCGGTGACAAGACGCCTGCAGTAGGTGGCTAAGCCCGGGCGAGCCATTGCCCCAAAGATACAGGAAGGCTTCGCCCTGATCGGCGATCAGGGTGTCGAGCAGAGATTGATTCTGCGCGCTGACGAAGAAGTTTTCGAACTGCGCATCGTCATCGAGACCGATACCCAGCGTCAGCTGACCGGGTTTAAGGCTTGGCGTCACTAGCGTGTCCAGCGGTAATGCAGCAACGAGGCCAGATCCTGGTCCTCGGCGGTACTGGCGATCGGCAACAGGTCTCGATCCAGCGATATCTGTTCATGCAGCTGACGCGAATCTCCCACCAGACGCAGTTCCAATTCGATGCGTTCACCGTCTACCTCAGCTGTCGTCACGGCCTCTACGATACCGAGGTTCTGCACATAGCTGAGCAGTGAGGTGTAGGCATCGAGGTCATCAATGCCATCGACGCGCAGCTTTATGCTCTCGCCGTTCACCGCTAGTGGCA
The DNA here is from genome assembly GCA_040880325.1 of Pseudohongiellaceae bacterium. Taxonomy (GTDB): domain Bacteria; phylum Pseudomonadota; class Gammaproteobacteria; order Pseudomonadales; family Pseudohongiellaceae; genus UBA9145. The sequence continues at coordinate 17,652 of JBBDIR010000024.1, read as the reverse complement.
AGAAGGCAAAATATCCGGCCAGCTGCGTCGTTATCCGATTGAGTGGACCGTAGAGATAGGACTGCAGATCGTTGTCGAAGCCATCGAACACGTCGGTCTGCTGCTGAAACAGAAACTGCCAGAGCCCGACCAGTTCACCGCTGGCGGTGAAATGCAGACGACCGGCGAGAATGCTGTCGGCCCCATAGCGTTGACTGGCACTGCGAATTGCCTGTTCATCGAGATTCCAGACGACGTTCTCCGAGAGATTTCTGCGGTCCTCGAAATCCAGCACCGGGAAGATGATCGGCAGGCCGCGCTCGCTGGCGAAAGCCTGCATCACCGCGACGATCTCCGGGTTGCTGTCTGCGGTAAGAAAGTTGCGCTCCCCGGCGGAATTCTGCAACACCATCCAGACCAGCACGCTTGGTCTGTTACTGTTCCAAACGGGAATACTGGCACTCGCCAGCAGCTCATCGACCAGCCGTGAGGAAAAACTGACGTTAATAATGCGCTGCTCCGCGGCATAGAATTGCGGCTCGCCGGAATCGGCGTCCGCCGTAGCGTCGTCTGTAAGCAACGGCAACTGCATCGGCTCGCTGATATAGCTGGTTGCCTCAACGTAATTCTGTGCCCGCGCTATCGCCTGTTCTATCGTCGGGTTTTGCAACCAACGTGGATCGCCACTGACTTTTACCACCACCGCACGCAGCGCCTCGCGGAAGGCTCTGCTGCGCTCAGCCTCACCATCGTTGGCAACCGGAATCTGCTGGCTATACAGTCCGCTCACCTGCAAGGCCTGGCTCGACTGCAGCGAAATAAACGGCAGAGCAAGAGCCAGTAGCAGTGTCAGTGTGATTTTTCGCAGTTGTGCAAACATGGGCGAGATAATACTGTAGATTGCCCCAAAAGGGCTAATGCACGGGCTCGCATTTGCCGATTCAGTCTCTCTTTACAGGCATCCTGGCCTTCGCGAAAGCTCAGTCATGAGGGTATTTAGTCACTGACGGGAGCAGCGCATCTTGATAAAATGCGCGCTCACTGTGTAAGCCAAGATACATCAGTCCACAAACCATCCGATCGACGCGAGTAGCCAAGGAAAACTGCAATGACATCAGGCGCTGAAAACGGCAAGCCCGCCTCCAAGCCAACCGAATCTTTAAGCTACCGCGATGCCGGGGTCGATATCGATGCTGGCAACGCACTGGTAGAGGAAATCAAAGCCGTTACACGCAAGACCAATCGCCCGGAAGTGCTCTCGGAGTTGGGTGGCTTCGGTGCTCTGTGTGAGATTCCAACGAAGTACCAGCACCCCGTGCTGGTCTCGGCCACAGATGGCGTCGGCACCAAACTTAAGCTGGCCATGCAGATGGGCAAGCACGACACCATCGGCATCGACCTCGTCGCGATGTGTGTGAATGATCTGATTGTCTGCGGCGCCGAGCCGCTGTTCTTTCTCGACTATTATGCAACCGGTGGCCTCAACGTCGCCAACGCGACGGCGGTAGTAACCGGCATCGGCGCTGGCTGCGAACAGGCCGGCTGCGCACTCATCGGTGGCGAGACCGCGGAGATGCCCGGCATGTATGCAGGCGAGGATTACGACCTGGCCGGTTTCTCGGTTGGCGTTGTCGAGAAGTCGAAGATCATCGATCAGTCGAAGGTCGCGATCGGTGACAAACTTATCGGGCTCGCCTCTTCCGGCCCCCATTCAAACGGCTACTCGCTGATTCGCAAGATCATCGAAGTCAGCGGCGCGAAGTTAGACGAGCCGTTCGGCGATAGCACCTTGGGCGAGACACTACTCGAACCCACCAAAATCTATGTGAAGACCATCGCCGCACTCGCCGAAGCGGTAGATATCCATGCCCTCGCCCATATTACCGGCGGCGGCATCACCGAGAACCTGCCTCGTGTGCTGCCAAAAAACGCCCAGGCGCAGATAGACGCAAACGCCTGGGACAGACCGGCGATCTTTAACTGGCTGCAGCACAAAGGCGGAGTCGTCGAAGCGGAGATGCTGCGCACCTTCAATTGCGGCATCGGCATGATCCTGTGTGTGTCGGCGGATGAAAGCCAGCGAGCTCTCGAGATCCTCAATCAAGAGTCGCAGCAAGCCTTCCTGATTGGCACCGTGGCGCGTCGCGCAAGCGATGAAGACGCCGCGGTAGTAATGCTCTAGCACCGTCATGCCATCCACTCCGCGTTCAGTAGTCGTTCTCATCTCCGGCAACGGCAGCAATCTGCAGGCCATCCTGGATTATAGCGGCAAGGGCAACTACAACGTCAGCGGCGTTATCTCCAACAGGGCTGACGCCTATGGCCTGCAGCGAGCGGCCGCGGCCAACATAGCCACCGAAGTGCTGGACCATCGGCAGTTTGCCAGCCGCGATCTGTTCGATCAGGCACTGGCCGCAGCCATCGATCGGTTTGCACCGAGTCTGATCGTACTGGCTGGGTTCATGCGCATTCTCGGAGCCGATTTCGTCAAACGCTACCACGGGCGAATTCTCAATATTCACCCCTCTCTGCTGCCCGCCTATCCCGGCACTAACACGCATCAGAGGGTGTTGGACGCTGGCGAGAAACTCCACGGTGTGTCGGTGCATTTCGTTACCGAAGAGCTCGACGGCGGACCGGTTATCGCACAGGAGTCGATTACTATCGAGCCCGGCGATGACGCCGAGAGTCTCGCCGAACGCATCCATCAGAAAGAGCATCTGCTCTATCCTGCGGTAGTGTCCTGGTTCGCCGCTGGCCGCTTGCGCCTGGATGGCAATAGCGCGTACCTGGACGAGGACTTGCTGCCGGCATCCGGCGCGTGCATTTCTGCCTCATGAAGTCGCACCCAACCTTTTCTCGTAACTTGCTGCTCGGTAGCAAAGCACTATTGGGCTTGTGCTTCGTTTGTCTTTCAGGCCTGTGTTATTCACAGGTTTTTCAGATGTCGGAATACACAGCTAACTATCAGGCCAGCGCTAACGGACTGTCCGCTACCGCGACCCGCAGCCTGACTAAACTGGGCGACAACTCGTATCGCCTGAGAAACTCCTTAGAGGCGAGCCTTGCCGGACAGTCGTTGGCCAGGCTCGATCAAAGTAGTGAATTTGAACTGCAAGGCGAGCGCGTGGTACCGCTTAACTATTCCTATTTGCTTAGCGGTGTTAGCCGCGCCAGTCATGCCATCGTTTACAACTGGGACGCCAAGCTCGCGCTAAGCAGCGAAGACGAGGAGAGCTGGCAGTTACAGCTAAGTGAAGGCGTCATGGACCAGCTCAGCTATCAGACGGCACTGCGTCAGCTACTGCTTGCCAATCGCGATGCGCTCTCCAGCTTCGCGTTTCAGATTATCGATGGCGACGGGATCGACCGACATGAATACCGGGTTGTGGGAAGAGAAATCATCTCCACACCACTGGGCGCATTGAATACGCTAAAGCTGGAACGCGTGAGAGCTGCCAGCGATGATCGCGTCACCGAAATCTGGCTGGCAGAGGACTGGGGTTTCCTCATCGCCAGGCTTGAGCAATTGAATAGCTCAGGCCTGCGCATCGTGATGGAATTGAAGTCTGCCGAAATTGGCGGCGAGGCGGTTAGCGCGATTAATTAATGCGGCTTAGTGGGCGGTGTCTCGCTTTCGGTTAATTCGTTTTCGCCGATGTCGTTCTCAGCTAATGATTCCTGCTGCGAATCGACGTCCTTCGACTTCTGCAAATCATACTTTCGCATCTTCTCGACCAGGGTCGTCCTGCCGAGTTGCAAGCGATCGGCGGCTCTGGCTACTACCCCGCCACTGTCGGCCAGCGCCTGACCGATCAGACTCTTCTCCAGATTGGAGAGATACTCCTTCAGATCGATGCCGCTTAACGGCAGCAGGTCACTGTCCGCAGCGGCGCTTGCGCTGGCGCTGAACGAATCTACTCCGCCGTCTTTAACCGCTTGCCCAGCGCAGTGGGCCATCGCCCCGTAGCCACCGACGAGCGATTTTGCTGTTCGAAATTTATCTGGCAGATCACCCGAGCCCACGATGCCGTAGGGAAAGAGAATCGCCATGCGCTCAACCAGGTTGGCCAGCTCGCGCACATTGCCCGGCCATTCATAGTCACACAGGGCCTTGATCGCCGCCGAATTAAAGCGCACCGAGCCACGATTCTCCGCCTCCATGATGGAAATCAGTTCATTGAGCAGCAGCGGAATGTCTTCGGGCCGTTCGTGCAGCGCTGGCATCTCGATGGGAAACACATTGATTCGATAGTACAGATCCTGCCGAAACTCGCCACGCGCTATCATCGCCTCAAGATCCTGATGGGTCGCCGCAAGGATTCTGACATCCGAATGCAGCGTCTGCACGCCACCTACTCGCTCAAAACTGTGTTCCTGCAAGACGCGCAATAATTTGACCTGCATGCTCAGCGGCATGTCACCAATTTCATCGAGAAACAGCGTGCCGCCGTCAGCTAATTCGAAACGCCCGGCGCGAGCGGCAATAGCTCCGGTGAAGGCGCCCTTCTCATGCCCAAACAATTCACTCTCGAGCAGCTCGCGCGGAATCGCCCCGCAGTTGATCGGGATAAACGGCTTGTCGGCGCGGCGAGAATTCAGATGCAGATTTCTCGCCACGACCTCCTTGCCCGTTCCCGACTCGCCGGTGATCAACACACTCACTTCCTTGTTCGCCACCTGCCCCATCATATAACGTACTTTCTGCAGCGCTTCGCTCTTGCCCACCAGGCTTGAGAACATAGTGAAGTTTTTCACAACATCGAGATTGCGAAGGCGATTGAAGTGCTCTTGAAAAATCTTCGCCTTGTGCAAGGCATCTAACAGCGGTTGGTAACTAAGCCGCCCTGAAAGCTGTGTGATGATGCATGATTGCAGGCCGGGGTCTAAATCGGCGGGAATGTCATGGTTGCCAACGAGGATAAACGGTAAGCCCGCTTCCCAGGCATGTAACTCTTGCACGACGGCAGCAAAATTCTGTTGCTGGCAACGACCGATTATCGCCGCCGAAAACTGCGCGCCCTTGATGCCACTGGCGGCTACCTGCTCGGCCCACTGTGTGCTGCTAGCGGTGGTGATGGATTCGCCTAGAAAGGCGAGGACGGTTTTCAGGTTGTGGCTGGATTTTTCATCGTCGTCGATTAGTAGTATTGGCGCATTTTCAATCATCGATGATCGACTCGGGTCAGGCATTCGGTAAGTGGCGATAAAAAATTAAAATCCGTGATGCCGCGATTTTGCTAAAGCGCCGCACTGCGAATTTGACAGGACAATTAGACCTGCTAGCCAGCCATTAGTCAAACGCGCCTGGCAGCCGCGCAAGGAGACAAGAGGAAGGAAGGCGGGCACAAAGGAAGAAAACCAAATGACTTGATGAACCGCGTTAACGCTTATCGATCGAGAGTCACTCGTAATCTGGAGCGAGATTCTCCACCGAAGCATGACGCGGCAAAGACACTGTTTGAGGCGGAGTCGGTAACGGAAGTGTTACCGAAATCAAACTGGCTGCATTGCAAGTTTCTGCCGTGAAGCATGGCTTCCCAAATGGGTGCGTGCAGTAGCGGGCGCTCCAATTGATCAGAACTTTTTTCTGCGAAGACGTCGGCAAAGACGAAGTGGCAGGTCTTATTGTTGTGCACAAACAAACTGCTGGATACTAACTGATTCTTATAACGTCCCTGCACGAGAAAGCCGTTGCCTTTCTTTATCATCGCCTCAAGGGTGAGCGCGTTATCGGCCTTAATCGTGCCGGCAATGTCGCCAAGAGAAATATCGAAGTGATCGCCACTCACGATCTCAATCTCGAGATTTCTTCTGCCCCACTCGACCATGCCGCGGCAACTCTTGCTCATGTTTCTGTACATGTCGCGCTGGCCGAGAGACAGATCAACAACTTGCACCTTTTGCACGACAGGTGTCGCACCCTTCTCCAGCAAGACTTGCGTGACCGGCGACATGACACCGCAGCTAACTGGATCCAGATAATCGATAGCATGGGGCTGAATTTCTTCGATCAGTTGATTGATATGCGCCTGCAAGAGACGGATCGCCTCAGGCATAAAATTATTACTGGCCGAATTCATCGAAGCCTGATTAATATGGCTCGATGCCTCGCGCCCAAAGTAACCGATGCACTTTCGACCGTGCTCGTCCCGATGCAAGGTAAGACTGCAACCAAACACAGGCTCTTCGGCCGACATAAGCAGGAAAGATCGATCTGTAAATGGCGACAGCTTGTCGTCGGCTGGGTGTGAATCGGCGCGTTGCTGCATGTAGATCGGGTTCTGTACCGGATCGTTTGCGCATAGCTTGTTCCAGTGTTGCAGGAAGCTCGAATCTGAGGTCTCGATTACAGCGTGCATTTTTTACTCTCACTATTTTTTTTGCGGATGTACTGTTTTAATTTCAGTAAGCCAGTACAGCCTTGGCTTCGCCCACCTATTTCTTCTTACCTGGATATTTAACAGCAGTCAGGCTAGCTATCGGAATGACTAGGTTGACTGCATAGACTGCATCGTAAGTTGACTGCATCATAGACTCGGTTATTACCAGGCTCCGGCCAACTCGGATGAGTCTATACAGCGCAGCCACTGCAATCTTGCTCAACTAGACCTGCCTCTGTCTCTTTCTGTTGCCAAGAGTGATATTCCTGCGCCAAAAAGTCGAATATTTTAACGGGTATTATGTGGTAAATGTGCAGGCCAGGCTGAGGGGACCTACCCGCAGCCCTTATATTATCTACTCCTGCGATCATTTGTCAGACCTGCATCAAAACATTCCTACATTGGCTGCGCGAATCGCTCAGTTTGGGTAAGAATAGAACGATTGTAGCCAATCGCCTCCCACGTGATTAAAGATGTGATCGAGTTCCCACAATTTACTTGGGTTGCTGTGTTATCGTTTGCCGCTGGCGGTGGTTGTTCTGCTGCAGGCTGCTCGCTGACGATACAATCCTGCAGCTGCCCTGTCTCCACTAATCCACTAACTCACTAAGCGTTTCATACCACATTGAACAAGCCAGTATTTGATTGGGACTATCCCAACCCCCATACCTATCCCGTGCGTGTTGCGCCAAGGGATATCGATGGCATGGGTCATGCCAATAATGCCTGTTATGTCCTCTGGTGCGCAGACTGTGCCTGGAGCCATTCCCGGAAACTGGGGCTCAAGATCGATGACTACCAACGCCTCGACCGTGGCGTGGCCATCCACCGGGCGAGTTACGACTACCACCTCCCAGCCTTCGAGAACGAGGAGTTGCTTATCGGCACCTGGCTCACCGCCTGCGATGGGAAGCTGCGCCTGGAGAGGCGCTTTCAGATGATCAATTCGGCTACCGGCAAAACCGTGCAACGCGGCCACTGGCAACTGATCTGTGTGACGCTCAGAAGTGGCAAGGCAAGCCGATTTCCCAGGGAGTTCCTCGAGGTGTATGGCGGCGCCGTTGTTGCGCCCAAGTAACGCTCAGGCAACTTCCAAGTAACGTCCAAGCAACGACCAAGCAACGTCCAAGCAACGTCCAAGTAACGCCCTCGGGTCCTCCTCGGTACTGAACTAATCAGCACAAAGAACAAATTTTTCGCCAATCTGAATTTATTTTTCTAGCGGTAGAGTCGAAGACTGCGCCGTAGTGAACACTTCGCCGCTGCCTGAAATTGCCCGCCTCGCGTGAAGAGAAATAAATTTTTATATTTATTTTACAGTGACTTAGCTGCGCTCTCCGTTCACTCTCCGGCCGCCAAGGCCGGCGCTGCAGTGTCTGGTCGCGGTGATCAGCTGCGGCTTAAAGATATCAATTCAGCTGACGTTATAGATTAGACCCGCAGCTGATCCAACCCGGCAGTCGATTGAAAGTCTGCCCCGAGTCAGTGCAAGGGAAGACGGAGTAGCCCCTTTACTTAGGCTGACTCGACGATCGCGTTAGCAAGAATCATCAGGGAAAACCCGTGTCGACCAGGGATAGAGAAGAACCACTTTCGTGAAAAAAACACTACCAGAAATTAGCCCCAGCGAGAGTCAGCGCCGCGTGGCTCAGCAAACATTCAGATCCGTGGTTACCCAACTAAGTGCGAAGCGCAATAAAGCCCTTGTCGCCAACGAACCCGAGATAGATCTGGAACAGCTGCGCGCCGTCATCGATGAACTGCCCACACTGAATGCAACGAAGCTGGTGGCTCTGCACCGCCGCATCGTCAACGGTGACTACGCGATCGATTCGACGCGCCTGGCCGAGAAGATGATCGAATTGGAAGCCACCCTCGACCAGCTAGACCGCTGAATCAACCCCAATGAAGCGGTGGCTCCAGTTGCCTAAGCCGCGCCAGATCCTCAGGCCTGTCGACATCCCAGAGCGTTTCCAATAGCTGACAACTGAGCTGACTCGCCTCGAGTCGCACCAGGGTCTGAGCCAGCACCTGATCGCTGCCCCAGGAAATGCCCTCAAACAACTCAGGAATCGGCGCTCTGGCGCCTATCAACACATAGCCACCATCTTCAGCAGGCCCCAGAACCACGTCGGTACCCGCTTCCAGCGCGGACAACGCCCGGTGCAGATAGTCCGCGGTCAGCGCCGGGCAGTCGGTGCCGATTAACACCACCACATCGGTATCCCCTCGGCGCAGAGTCTGCTGCAGGGTGTGGCTCATCCGCGCCCCTAGATCTTGACCAAGCTGGAGATGAATATCCTTTTTATTACAAAGAGATAGAAATCTTTCATGAGATGTATTCGAAGTTACCCATAGCTCCCAGGCAGCCAACCCAGCTTGATTCAGCAGCGTGCCCAGACGGCGCAGCATGGCCTCATACACGGCCAGCGCAGCGGGCTCGCCAATTTCCACCGCCAGCCGTGATTTAACCTGTCCCAGCCGGGGTTCTCTGGCGAACACCGCCAGGCGGGCGCGGCCATGGTTCTCGCGGGCAAGCGCTTGTGGTTCGCGGGCAAGCGCTTGCGGATAGTACAGCTCGACCAGGCGCGCGGGGCTGACCCCGATGAAGTAGAGCAAACGCAGCTTCCACATCAGCACTATAGTGGCAAGCAGGCCATTCTCCTGCCAACGCCTGCTCGAGGTAGTGGCTATTCCAACCGGCCGTGCCGGCCGCCCAAGGCGGCGCAGTGCCTTGCTGATTGCGATATCTTCCATCAGGGCAATGCGCGGGAAACCGGCAATCTGCTGAAACAGCGCGCGCTCCACGAAAAGCGCCTGATCGCCGCTGCAGACCGAGGTAAGGCGCGCGCGCCGGTTCATCATGGTGGCAAGCAGAGTGAAAGCCGGCCTCGCTCCACTGAGCCTGACGTCGAACCAGCCCCAGCGCCGGCCCTGGCTCTGCATGGCGCCAATCAGTTGTTCGACGGCATCCGTTGGTAGCTCGGTATCGGCGTGCAGAAACAGCAGAATGTCACCGCTGGCAACGGCGGCGCCAGCATTCATCTGCCGGCTGCGCCCTACTGAGCTGTGCTCACAGCGGTCTACAAGACCCTCGGTCTGCTGCACCGTGCTGTCCGTGCTACCACCGTCGACGACGATGAGTTCATGGCCGGCCGCCCGAATGCCTTGCAGGCGCAGCAACTGCTGGCGAATGATGGGCGCCTCGTTGCGTACCGGCATGATGATGGAAAGGGTTTTCACTGTGCTAATTCTCGGCGCCTGAAATCGGTCATTTGTCTAGGCTAGTTAATTGAATTTACGACATTTTATGCTATTGGCGGGGCATGCGCTCAAGCAAATTGCCTGAACTCTGCCCGGCTAAGTCCAAAACTGCTGAAACTGGCGTATTAACCAGGACAGAGTACGATTTAACTATTTACTTACGCGGTATGTGATGCAGGACGCAATAGCGCGGGCAAACGGGGTTTATGCTGCGCAAATCTGAGCTTACCGGGTGAATAGATCGAGCGCCGCGTCGTGGAAGTAAAATAGTGCTTTGTCGATCTTGTATTACAAGCACTGTTGGTTTTTAATACGCGGCCGATAGAAGCCCTATAATAGGCAAAGCCACATTTAACGGGAGCTGCAGAGACGCTCCGCCGAACTAGTATGCAGTATCTGGCCAGCTGGCCTGGAAATGGAATAGTGGATTCAAAGAACTTTTACATCGTCGCGACCGCGCCCAATGAGCCCAGTCTGCAGGTCAAGATTTCGGGCCCCTATTTGACCGAGCAGGCCGCACAGGCTGATCTGTCTGCCGCCATCGATGAGGCCAAGGACATCGACCCCTGCGCCGCCAACTACAACTACAGCATCGATAAGGTCGAGAGTCGAAAACCCGGCGTTATCCAGCACATGGCCTCCCACACCTAACACTCTGGCTATACCGAAGCCCTGCCCCAGAGTTAAAAACCCTTGAACTAGACCCTCTCCAAATATGGGCGTACACTTTGTTCGTACACTTCTAGTTTTAACCGCTTATCTTGTTGCTGTGCTCGTCCTTTATAAGTTGTAGAGTATCTATAAGTAGTAGAGTATCTATAAGTAATAGAGTATCGCAATGAGAATCGAGTCACTGCCTTCGAAGGAGGCATAACACTGCTACTGCGGTTTTGCCTCACTTTCAGCCTTGGGGCAAAACACCCTGGATAGCCAAATAGAGCGATACATTACCAGGCCGAAAGAGAGGTCACCGTGAAAAAACTAAGCGCACTGCATCACATCAGCATCATCGAATCCCGCGGCACAAACTGCGCGTGGGTCCGCATCAAGTACGACAACAAGAGCTTCCAGCAGTCCTTCCCGTTCAAGAAATTTGGCGGCAAGGCCAAGGCCATAGCCGCCGCCAAGAAGAAGCGCGACATCGAAGGCAAGAAGATCTACGGCACTAATTGGCCGTACGCGAAATTCAGTCCGCGCAAAGTATCCCCGCTCAACAGTTCCGGCGAGATCGGTGTGAGTTATTCAGAGAAAGATCATTCCTGGGTAGCCACCTGGCAGGAAGGCAAAGGCGTAAAGAGAAAGCAGAAGAACGCCTACTTCTCGATCAACAAGTACGGCGATGACAAGGCGAAGGCCAAGGCGATTAAGGCACGTCGCAGCGCGGTGCGTGCTAACAAGATTGGCTAGCTAAAATCAGTCAGCGCAAGTTAGCTAATTCAGGCGTACCGCTTGCGGGGATTCCCAGATTTTAGCGGTGTCCAGAAGACGGCTGTAAACAAGATTCGCATCAAAGCTCAATCGATCGACGCCATAGACTTCGTATAAGGCCTCAAAACTAGCGACAGCCTCATCGGTGTCGCTATCGATCGAGACAATTAAATCATCCAAAGACGAGGCATCGCTTAGCGCTTGCGCCGTGTGCATCAACCCCGCGTCGCGCATACCCGATATCAGCACAACCTGGGTATCGATACTCGCCGGGAAAGTTGAGAACATGCCATAGTCCCGAAAGGACTCCCCCTCTTCCGGCAGGCCAGCGTCGCTGGTGTAGTATTCCTCGGTGCTGGAATTTAATAATTCATCGTAGCTGCGGCCCAGGCGTAAACCTGAACCGGCGAACGTCATCGCGGTTAATTTTTCCAGGGCGCTGATATAACCGATGTAGACGATGTGGTTGCTTCGAATATCGGCGCTGGTTAAATCAGACATCATGGTGATGTTTACCGTCTTGCCGCTGTTCTGCAAGATCGGCACGATCTTCGCCAGGGCGAAGGCGCTGCCCTCGGGCATATAACTCAAATCCAGATCGAGATAGTTTTCCGTGCGTTCTATGTCGCTAAACTGCAGCTCTTCCAAATCACTTCTGGAATTCACATTAAACTCGCGCACCATGCGCGCGATGTTGCCGTTGGCGTTGAGCTCGCCGAAAATATAGTAGTCACCCATCACTAACAGAATAGGTTGGTCATCGTTTAACACTTTATTCCAGATCGGATGGGTCGCTGCGACTTGTGACGGTGTACTGCGCCGCTCATCCTCACCAGTCAGCATATAGATGAGGTTAGCACCGAGCAGCAACACGGCAAACGCCAATAAGACGCCATTCAGATTTATTCTGGGCCGGGCCGCCTGACGGGGGTCGATCGGCACAGCATTAGGCGCAGCGGCTAAGGAATATTTGCCCTTGGGAATGACGATCTGATACGGCGCATCCAATTCGTTCTGCTCATAGTAAGCACTAAGCTTCTTGCGTAGCTGCAGCACATACACCCGCACGGTAGAATCGGCCGACACATCGAAGGTTTCCGGCTTGCCCAACACCTCGGTAGCCAACTCGATCTCCTTCGGCGTCCTGCCCTTGATCGAACACTCCACTAAATACGCCAGCATGGCCGCGTAGTTCTTAGACCGCCCGAGCACACCGCTGGCGGTAATACGGTCACGCAGCGCGAGCAGGTCTTCGGTGCTGAACGCCGCTTCGGTGCTTACGGTAGTCTGTGGTTCGGAAGTTTGAGCCATAGGGTAGGATCTATCTGAACGGGAAACGGCGCAAGTATAGCAGAATATCGGGCTTCACAGCGCCGATTCAGGCGGCGCCGTAGTCTAGCCCTTGATTAGCATCGACTTCAGCTTGTCGGAGTAGTCGACTTTGCCTTCGGTCATATACAGCTCGTGGTTGCGTTCAATGTAGCGCAGATCGTACAAATAATTGACCATGCAGCCATAGGCCTGCTGCTGTCCTTTCGCGCTGCGATCCGCGTGGGTGTGCACGTTGTGCAACATGGCACCATTGCCCAGGTGAAAGCGCGCAACCGGGTCGGCTGGGTATTTGCCTCTTTTTGCCTGCACCAGATAATTAAAGACCATCTTGCGAAGCTGGTCGCCATTGTCATCCGCCTCCATCGACGCAGGATCAGATTCGAGAAATTCACGCTTCTTCTGCGTTAGCGCTTCAGCGTCGTTGTCGTCAATCTTCTGCAGCCAGCGATTGAACCCCGGCACCGGAGACAGGGTGACGAACTTCTTGATGGAAGGGAATTCATGTCGCAGCTCCTGCACCACCTGCTTGATAAGGAAATTGCCGAAGGTAATATTCTGCAGCCCTGGCTGGCAGTTACTGATGCTATAGAAAGTCGCCGTGGTGAAGTCGGGCAAATCATGGGCGCCGTGAGCATTGTCTTCCAGAATAGAATTGATCGAACCGGGAATCTCGGTGCCCAATGCCACCTCGACAAAGATAAGCGGCTCATCAATCAACGCCGGATGGAAGAACGCAAAACAGCGCCGATTGGGCGGATCGATGCGGCTGCGCAGGTCTTTCCAGTCCTTGATCTCATGCACTGCCTCATAGCGAATGATACGCTCGAGAATCGCCGCCGAAGTCGACCAGTTAATAGTCTCCAAAAGCAGGAAGCCGCGACTAAACCAGGAGCGGAACAGATGGGTGAAATTCTCATCCACCGCCGCCAGCGCGGGAAGCTCTTTCATGAAACGCAACAGGTCAACGCGCATGGCCACAAGGTCATGGGTGGCATTCGGCGTCTGATTTAAGCGGCGCAACAATTCGACGCGCTTCGGCTCCGCCGCACGAAACAGCCGGTTCAGGCTTGCACTGTCCGCCGTCGCGGCAAAATTGTCATAGGCCAGCTTCACCGATGCCGGCTGTGCATTGTAGTGCTGCTCCAGATTCACGAAAAACACCCGCTTGCCCTCTTCATCCAGCTCGCCGTACATATCCAGCAGTTCGCGGGCAGCGACTATGGCGGACACCTCACCGGTATTCCCCATGAGGTCTTCCAGCAACTCGTCCATGGTGGGGGTGCTGCTACTACTGAATAGGCTACGTTGGCGGGAGACCAGGCCACCCAGGAAGTCTTGAAATCGGTTAAAGGCCAATGCGGGGGCTCCTATGTCGTCAGACAGCTGGGCTGCAAACCCTGTACTGCAAAACCTGTGTTGTAGTTCTCCCAGCTTTTCCAGGGAGCTTGTGAATACGGATTGTAACGAGAAAGCAAGTTGCGGGACACCCGGCAAGGCCATTAATTGAGCTGACACAGTCTGCGTCAGACTGACCTTCATTCGGGGGAATTTAGACTTTCACGAAGGATTTTGCGATTTTTTAAAAAGCGATGCGGTGCCGCATCGCAGGCCGAGTAATACCCGAAGCGTGTCTTACCGGAGTGCGGCTACAGCAGTGCAATTCTGAGTTGAACGGATTGAAGACTATCCACATCATGCAGTGGCGCGCGTATCACGATTTCATCGAAGGCTGCAGTAAACCCGCCGCCATCGCTCTTATCCAGCAAGCCCAAGTCAGCGAGCGCATTCACATCGGTATAGACATTTTTGTAGTTACGGCCAACTCCCTGCGCCAACTGCCGGGTATTCATCCCCTCATGCATTGCCACAAAGCGGATTAATTCCAGACGTTTTTACCGCAACAACCAACTGCTCGCCACGTGCAGTTGTGTTCCTGCTGGCAGCAGGTTCTTTGGTTCGATTCAGTGTGATTATATGCAATGAGGCATTTAAACCTGGGTCTGCCCCCGGCTCTTTTCTATAAACCGGGGTTCGCAAATGGGTTAGAAATCCGCAGGCGGTCCTCGACCAGCAGTCCGTCGTGCATATCTTCAGAATACAAAAGTTCACAACCGGCTAGCAGCGCCGAGGCCACAATCGTGGCATCGTAGAAGTTGAAACCATAGCGTTCTGCCAGACGTCTGCCGGTTAAATGCACATCAATGTTGACCGGCTCAATGGTGAACAAGCGCTGCAATGATTCCATTACCTCGTTTATTTGTACCCAGGGGCTGTTGAATTTACGCCTCATAACATACGTAATCTCATTCAACACCTGAATGCTAATGACACCACCGGCCGATGCAATCACTTCCGCACGGTTGGCTTTCGTTTCATCTGCGGATTGCAGATACAGCAGTACATTACTGTCCAGAAATATCCGCGCAGCGGTCATTGGCCTGATCCCTGTCGAACTTGAAATCCTGCGGCAGCGTGCCCCGGTATTTTCGCAATCTGGCCAATAATTCCTCCCTGCCGGGTTTTTGCCTCACGCCAAATAATCGCGAATCAACAACCACCACTTCGATATCGTCACCCTCCTTCAAACCCAGTGCCTGAATAACCGAAGACGGTAAGCGAATTGCCAGACTATTTCCCCATTTGGATACTTGCATATTCTATCGCCCTCTTGGAAAACAAGATGATCTACTTTTGGCGAATGTATATCTTTCAGTTAGATCGGGTCAAGGTAAACAAAGAGGAGCTCCATAAAACCAATTCCATAAACTGAGTATGGGACAGGACTCGGTATTTTGCTTTATTTCACCCAAAAGGCTGATGCCATTGAAGGTGTCACTGTGAACCTACCCCAATTGCCACAAATTATTGTTGTACACTAGTACCTCAATGAGGCACCCTAAAATATGAAAAAGCCGTTGATGACAATAGTCGAACATCCAAACTATCTAAGACGGGCGGAAAAGCTACTCACTCAAGAACAGATGGATGAAATTGCCGATATCCTGGCTGGCAATCCCGAGTCCGGGAGCTTGATGCGGGGTACTGGTGGCTGCCGGAAACTTCGCTATGCGGGCGTGCAGGGCAAAGGAAAAAGCAGAGGATCCCGCGTGATTCATTTGTATGCCACCAGCGATCAGGAAGTGCACTTGCTTGATATATAAGGCAAAAATGAAAAGAGCAATATGACAAAAGCTGAAAGAAATGAATTGGCCAAACTGGCCTCAATACTGAAAGGAGACTAACGATGAGCGCGAGATTTGATTCCATTCGTGGGGGGCTGGAAGAAGCCATAGCTTGGAAAAAAGGAAAGAAAACAGGTGCACGAGTACGAACTTATTCCGCCATGGATGTGGCTAAAATCCGCAAGAAAACCAAGCTGACGCAGAAGGAGTTCTCGGAAGCCTTTGAAATTCCCTTGTCCACTCTGCGTCAGTGGGAACAAGGGCAGCGCGTGCCCCGAGGTCCGGCTCAATCTCTATTGAAAATTATCGACAAGAATGCGAAGGCGGCGCTTGAAGCCATCCACTAGTGGCGTGCTGGACATGAAACCGAGGGGCTGTATTCACACCATTCTAGATAAGACCTCCAGTAAAGCCGGTAAGCAGAGGTTCACGCTAGCCCACAGTGAGGCATGTATCACGATTTCATCGAAGGCTGCAGTAAACCCGCCGGCGTCGCTCTTATCCAGCAAGCCCAGATCAGCGAGAGCATTCACGTCGGCAACTACATTCTTGTGGTTGCGGCCAACTCCCTGTGCCAACTGCCGTGTATTCATCCCCTCATGCATTGCCACAAAGCGGATTAATTCCAGATGTTTTTGGGTAACGGCCGAAAACAATTCTTTCAGACTGCCGAACGCAAATCAGGGAGTAGCGCTCTCTGTGGATTCAACTTGATTCCATGTACGGGAAAATGCTTCCAGCGCCGCTCCCGGCGTCCATCTCATCACCCATGGGGGTATATCTGATGGGTGTCCCGCCGGCGGTCGCCTTTGTGAAATTACGACCAGTCTCGTATAGGCAAAAGTATTTCAAGACACTCTCCACACGAATATTTTTTCAAGACCATAATCGCTAGAGTATTTTTTACAACCTCAACGTCGTGCTAAACGGCGCGAACGAAGTGAGCGTCCGAGGCTACGTTTCTTGTAGCCGATTTTGAGCAGCTTGTTAGCGGCCTTTCTGATGAGAAACATATTCATCAAGCAGTTGCCTAATCATTTTTTGGTATTGCATATCGTGCTTTTCTGCTTCACTTTTAAAATATTCAACGCTTTCAGAGCTTAAAGAAATGGTTACTTTGGTATTTTGATTTTTAAGAGCCAGTTCTCCAGGTGAAGGCAGAAAGTCAGTAATTACTTTTACATTGCCAATGGGTTCATCGGTGTATTTAATTTGATTTTTCATAAATCCTCCTACCTTTTCGCCAGTATCCAGCACCATAGATTCGGATCTTTGAGGCTCTATATGTGAACCGTACCGTGAGAATTCCGGTTCTTGCCCGGTTTAACCCAAAGCAGTAATAACGCTGCTCATCCTTACTGTGATCTAGGTCTTCCGCTATGATGCGGTTTTCATCAAGGAATGCATGTTGTGCGTCCTCAAAGGAAACACCGTGCTTTTCCTGATTATCGAGGTCTTTTGCCTCATCCCACTCAAAAGTCGATTTGGCCATGTAGGGACAATATAACATGTATGGCTAAATCGCCATACATGTTACTGCTCGGCACGCTAATGAGGCTGTAGAAAAGCCCCGACCTTATAATCTGCACAAATTCCATCCACAAAATTGCGCTCCCGTCTGAAATTCCGACCAGTTTCGTATCGACGAAAGTATTTCAAGACACTCACCGCACGAATATTTTTCAAGACCATAATCGCTAGAGTTTTTCTATAACCTCAGCGGCCGAAAACAATTCTTTCAGACTGCCGAACGCAAGTCGGGGAGTAGCGCTCTCTGTGGATTCAACTTGATTCCATGTACGGGAAAATGCTTCCAGCGCCGCTCCCGGCGCCAATACTTCAATGTCTATGCGATTCATTAATACCACCTCCAAGCAGCCAGGCGAGCACAATCCTTACGGAAGTCTGCAA
The DNA here is from genome assembly GCA_040880325.1 of Pseudohongiellaceae bacterium. Lineage (GTDB taxonomy): Bacteria > Pseudomonadota > Gammaproteobacteria > Pseudomonadales > Pseudohongiellaceae > UBA9145. The sequence continues at coordinate 173 of JBBDIR010000024.1, read as the reverse complement.
GCAGTGCGTCGAATGTTGTGAAAACATAGGGCTCTTCATGCTCTGGGTAGTGACGATGGTCACCCTCCCCGGTTTCCTTGTCATAGCAGACGATGCACCGGTCAATATGTCCGCAGTGCAGCCGGTATTTCAGGCCATGTGGCCTTTCCGCAGAGCGTTCCGGTAATGTCCAT
>JBBDIR010000023.1:0-35221 GCA_040880325.1 Pseudohongiellaceae bacterium | reverse complement strand
AGAGGATATACAAATTGAAATCAGCTTCGGGCCTAGTAGCCGCACTCGTTCTCTTTTTCGCTGCCGGCAATGCAGTTGCACAGTCACCAGACAGGAATGACCTTGCTGGAGAAGAACATTTATTCAGCAACGTGCGCCTGTTCGTGGGAGATGGCGCTGTTATAGAACAAGCCTCGCTTCTGATTCGAGGCGGAATAATATTGGCAGTCGGCCCTGCCTCTGCTATCGAGATTCCTGCTACCGCCGTTCGTCACGATCTGACGGGCAAGACCATTATCCCGGCATTGGTCAACACCCACGCGCACCTCGGCTGGGAGGCCTATGGAGATTGGGGGGCTCAGTTCTTCACCGAAGATAATCTGATCGATCACCTCTATCGTCATGCCTATTACGGTGTCGGCACAATTATCTCCACCGGTAGCGACAAGGAAGATGTGGCGAGGCGCGTAAAACTTGATCAACAGCTCGGCAACGTGGGTGGCGCTCGTTACCATCAATCGCCGGGTATGGGCTCGCCGGGCGGAGGCCCGAACCCACGGTTTACCGACGATCCCGATTATTGGGGAGTGCATCCAGTCGCCGACCCCGAGCAGGCCAGCAGAACGGTCGCTGAAATTGCCGCATCAGGATACGGCATCGCCAAGATCTGGGTTGATGCCAGAGACACTCGGCGTGGCGCTCAGGTAAAGCTGGCACCGGAAATCTATCGGGCCGTACTGACGAGCGCCGCCAGGTACGATATTCGAATCATAGCCCACGCCACTACGCTGGCCGACCACAAGACGCTGGTCGGGTTCGGTAACCGGCGCTTCATTCATATGCCCTACGATGCGCCAGTGGACGATGATTATCTCGCGATGGTCAGGGAGAATAATGTCTATATTGTTCCAACCCTGGGTATGATAACGAAGAGCGAGCCTTACTACGTTCCAGCCTTTCAAGATGAGTTCTTCTACGATCAGGTGCCAGCCTCGGTGCTCGATGCATTGAATGCGGACTACGCTGCTCCACCTGCAACGCGAAGTGCGGATGCCCAAGCGCGCTCCGCGATGCTGGCTGACAATCTGTTAAAACTGAAAGACCGGATTATTCTCGGTACCGATGCGGGTGCGGTTGGGGACTTCTTTGGCTACTCGGATCACGTAGAGTTGGGACTGTTCGTGCGTATGGGGATGAGTCCGGCCGAGGCAATAGTTGCTGCGACTTCGCGCTCAGCAGAGGCTTTTGGCCTGAATAATGTCGGTTCACTGCAAGCTGGAAAGGCGGCGGACTTCGTCATTCTCGATGCCAATCCGCTGGAAAATATACGCAATACACGGCTGATTCACGAAGTATACCTGCGTGGTAACAAAGTTGATCGGGAAGCGTTAAAGCAACAATGGAGTCAGTAGGATGAATTGTTCTCATCACAATTGGCAGAGCTTGATCTCAATCTTGGTCGGTGCAGTGTGCCTCTCAGTCTCACTGCTCTGTCTTGCTCAGAACGGAAATGTAGAGGGAGAGTGGCCGAGCTATGCTGCAGATGCCGGCTCCACTAAATACACAAGCCTGAGTCAGATCGATGGCGAAAATTTCTCTGACCTGGAGCTTGTCTGGCGTTGGCAGTCCATCGATGGAGACCTGGATCTTGAGGCATTGCTGGGCCCCGATGTCGAGATCGGATTCGGTAGGTTACAGGCAACACCGCTGATGGTCGATGGCACGTTGTACACACTCACAGCGTTGAATCAGATAGTTGCTCTCGATGCTCGCAGTGGAGAGATGCTGTGGTCCTACGACCCCGAAGTCTATCTGTCCGGCCCATCCAATAGTCCACTGGGTTTTCATCACCGGGGTGTAGCTTGGTGGAGCGGGGGCGACGAAGCTCGGGTATTAGCGACTACCAACGATGGCTTCATAATCTCGTTAGATGCTGAAACCGGGGCGTTAGACACGGCTTTCGCTGGTGGACGTATCGATATGACCAACGGCATACCCAGGGCGGAGCGCGATGTGCTCGACTATACCGGTGCACAACCGCTGGGTGGAGTCTCTCCGCCCTCGGTCGTGGGCGATGTGTTGGTCGTACAGCATATCACTTCTAATAGGCCTCGATTCAAAGAGCGTCCCCCAACCTGGGTACGTGGATATAACATACGTACCGGGGAGTTGATCTGGACGTTTCACACAATTCCGCAGCAAGGTGAGTTCGGCGTAGAAACCTGGGAGGAAGAATCATGGCGTTATACCGGCAATGGAGGCGTCTGGACGCAGATGAGTGCAGACCTTGAGTTGGGTTACATCTACCTACCCACGGAAGCCTCAACTAACGATTTCTATGGCGGTCATCGTCCCGGTGACAACTTGTTTACGCAGTCGCTGGTGGCGCTCGATGCCAGTACCGGTGATCGAGTGTGGCACTTTCAGATGATTCATCACGGGCTCTGGGACTATGACACGCCAGCCGCTCCGAACTTGATCGATATCACTGTCGATGGCAGGCTGATCAAGGCTGTTGCCCAGGTCACCAAGCAGGGATTCACCTATGTATTCGATCGCGTTACAGGTGTGCCCGTGTGGCCTATTATTGAACGATCGGTACCCCCTAGCGACATGCCAGGAGAGCGGGCGTCCCCGACCCAACCGTTTCCCAGCAAACCGCCTCCGTTTTCCTTGCAGGGGCTTAGCGAGGACGACCTTATCGATTTCACTCCCGAGCTACGCGCTGAGGCGGTTGCCCGGCTGGAGAACTATACCTACGGGCCGCTGTTTACACCTCCGACCGTGCAGACCGATGACAAGGTTGGAACGATTCTCATGCCGGGGGCGAGCGGTGGTGCAAATTGGACAGGCGCAGGTATCGATCCCGAGAGTGGAGTTCTCTTCGTGCCCTCATCGAATAGTCCAACAGTGCCGTTGATGGGAACCCTGCAAGCCGATGAGTCCAATTTTAATTTCTTCCGACTGGGGTTTCGTGGAGTGCCTGGCCCTCGCGGGCTGCCCCTGTTAAAGCCGCCATACTCGACAATTACAGCATTCGATATGAACCGCGGAGAGATTCTCTGGCAGGTTGCAAACGGCATGGGTTCCGCTAACGTTGAAAGTAATCCAGCACTGCAAGGAATCGATCTGCCTCCACTTGGCGGCGGGGGGCGTCATCCCGTGCTCGTGACATCTACAATGCTGGTGCATGCGCAGAGCGCCAATGATGGCATGAAGTTGATAGCCAGAGACAAAGCGACGGGAGAGGAACTCGCCGCTATCGATCTTCCGGGGAATGCTACCTCTGCACCTATGAGTTATTCGGTCGATGGTCGGCAGTACATCGCGGTTAGCGTCAATGCCGAGGATGCACCGGAACTGCTCGTCTATGCACTTCCTTGAGCCCTGCGTGTACGCTTCTTCAGACTATTGCGTCGAACTACGGCGTGGCGCAATCGGCTTACGTTTCCTATTCAACCGCATGTGATGCTTTGAATTCACTAGGCGTAACTCCTTTCAGCTTCTTGAATGCGTGATTAAACGTCGACAAGGAACTGTAGCCTACATCTTGTGCCACTATGGATATGTTTCGATGCTTCGATTTCTTCTCCAGAAGCAAACAGGCCTCATGGATTCGATAGTGATTAAGGAACTGATTAAAATTCTTGTAGCCAAGCTCTCTGTTGATTATCACTCTTAGCTTGTACTCTTGGACAGAGAGTAATGCTGCCAGCTGGCCAATCGTTAGTTCAGGCTCGGTGAAGAATTTTTCTTGCAGCATGCGGCGATCCAACTCTCTCATCAGTTCGAGATCGGACTCGTCGAGTTGCAATTGTGAATAGGTTTTCGGGTCAGCATCAACCTCGGCGCTATCAACGATAAACTGAGAGTCTGGCGCCAATCGAAAGCTTAGCAGGTTGAAGGACAAGAAGAATACAAAGATCAATAACCAACAGATTGAGACAACGGCTTGTCCAAACCCTGCGGCTCCAGTCTCGCTCATGAACTCGGGTGATAATAGCACCGCCACCAGCAGTGCCATTACCAGTCCCAATCCCGCCGCGAAAGGCCCTCGAATCCTTTTGCGTGGCTCAAGTAAATCGTGCCTGAGTTCTCTGGTGGCCATGATAATCACATCAACGGCCAATCCAAAGGCTATGAGAAGACCCAGTACAGTTAGCACTGTAACTACTGCATTCTCCGTGCTGTTTATTTGAACAGAGTAGACAGCTATGCCTCTGGCTAGCTGATAGCCGATTAAAAAAAGCCAGGCCACAGGACTGACTCTCCTGTCATCCACAAAGAGCGTGTGAGCAAAAAGCCATAGCACCGCGGGGGTAGCGGCGGCAATTCTGCCTTGAAGGTAGCTCAGCAGGGGATGCTCGGTGTTGAGTGGTTCGGGTATTAAAGCGGCCAGCAGGCAGAAACACAGCAGAGCTATCAATAACCCCAGCCTATTCTGGCGAAAGTAAAGTAAATAGAATGAACCAGTGAGTAGCAGTTGTGAAGCAGCTAGGTAACTGGTTGCTGTCATAAACTCGGGCATGGGCAGGCGGAAGTGCTATCGCAGCTAGTGGAATCAAGGTTATATCATTGATTTTATTGAAGAGACAGAAACTCGACCCGCCGTGCTTCCTGGGCGGTTCAAGCGACTTTTCTGGAAAGCTCGCGGCACAGCAGGCGAGCATACCGTTTGCTCCCACTCAAAGCTGTAACATCAAGTCACGACTGTAAGTCGGGCTGAGGAGTCATCAATGCAAAGCTATTTCACCTGCTGATCGTCTGGGCTAAGCTGAGCCTGTTTCACGAGAATCCCAAACAAGAATATGGAGACAGTCATGAATATGTTCACGAAAACCCTTCTTGCCATAGCGATCCCCTTTTCGGGCGTATCCGCAGTGGCACAAGACGCTCAGACCTACGCCACTTATATTACAGAAGAGCAGTGGTCGATGGTCAACGAATTACCTGGCGTGGATCGGCAGATAGTCAGCCGCGACATCGGCAAGCTGAACCTGTCCGTCGGAATTATCCACAGAGGTGCGGTGGAGCGGGCCAGCGGGCAGTCCACGCCAAATCCCGAGCGTCCTTGTGGCGTAAGCAGCAGCAATCGCAATAGCAACGCACGCGGCATCATGCACTACGCGCAGACGGAGACCTACTATATCGCTTCCGGTTCCGGAACGTTGGTTACCGGCGGAACTATCCTCAATGGCAATGAATCGGCCCCGGATAGCAATGTCACGAACGTCCTGAATGGCCCCTCCTGCAGCGGCGTAATCGTCGGCGACTGGATAGCGAAACATGTCAAAGAGGGCGACATCATTATCATCCCCGCCGGCACACCCCACGGCTGGCTAGAGGTGCCTGTGCACGTTGACTACCTGTCGGTGCGTCCGGATCCCGATCGCGTGCTTTCAGACAACTATATCAACCCAGCGCTGGGTGAGGATTTCAGAATCAGAACGCAGTGACACAGTTTGCTTGCTTCAAAGCGGGCGCAGCTGAGGCTTTCATGCCCTTTCTTTTACTCTAGAGCTGGACAACGGAGTGTTGCAGAGATACCTTCTGTCTGTCTTACAAAGGGGGTGAGATAAACAGATGAAAGTACCAATAAACCCTTTTCAGCTTATTAGTGCCCTGCACGGGAGAGAAATATGATAAGAAAGTCCGTTTTTACCCTGACGCTAACAGCCGCGCTTGCGATTTTTGCCAGCTCAGCCAGCGTCTTCGCTCAAGACCTGGAATCGGTAATGCCGTTCAAGGTTGGAACCTTTGCCATCAATGACATACCCACCGTAGGTCTGGTAGTCCAAAACGATGAGCTAATCGTCGATCTGGCCGCTGCAAACCGCGCGTTGGAATTAATTCCTCGCTACGCCACGGTAACTATGCCGGCGGATATGATTGGACTAGTCTCACAGTATGAGTACGGCCTGAAATACCGCATCTATGAGATCGTAAACCATCTCGTGGCGGCGAACTTGTTAGAAGGCAACAATGTTCCAAGCTACGTACATCCAGTAGCTGACATAGACATCATGGCCCCGATTCAATATCCCAGCAAACTGATGAATGCGGCGGTAAATTTCTACACACACGCCTGTGAAGGCTGCAACGACGATGAACAAGCAGCGAGAACTCGCGAACGTCAGATGAATCGTGGTGTGCCTTATCTGTTTCTGAAGCCAACTCGTGGCGCAATCATCGGCGATGGTGACGATATCATCATGCCTTATGGTCGTGATCGCATCGAGTGGGAAGTGGAGATGGCAATCGTATTCGGCCGTTCAGGCAAGTACGTTTCTGCTGACAGAGCCTATGATCACGTGTTCGGCTACATGGTAGCGATGGACATCTCTGACCGTGGCGGACGTCCACCAGGTGGTTACGGTTCCGGTTCCGACTGGTTCGTCGGCAAGGGTCATGACACCTTCGCGCCGCATGGTCCCTGGATCGTGCCGAAGGAGTTCTATGGCGATCCAATGGAGCGTCTGCATCAGACTCTGGTTATCGACGGCGTGACCGTTCAAGAAGCAAGAGCTGGCGATATGATTCACAATATTCCCGAGCTAATCGAGTACGCCTCTTCGCTTATCACTATTTTCCCAGGCGATGTACTGCAGAGTGGTACTTCGGGCGGAACAGGTGCCGGTCGCGTTGAGCGTGCAACAGGTTCCGGATATCTAGTTGATGGTGAGGAAATACAGGCCAGCATCGAAGGTATCGGTACACTGCACCACACCGTGAGAGTGGAACGAAGTGTTCCGGCTGACCTGTCTGGTTCGCAGCTGCCTCCGGTTAGTACTTATCGTGACTAGGTTCTAGTTAACAGGGTTCTGAAGAAGCCAGGAGGGGCAGATTCATGGTTGGGTCTGCCCCTTTTTCTATTTCTATCTGGAGAGAGTCAAGTTGCGATGATATTCAAACCTGTATCGTTTGCCGACTATCGAAGAATAGGGGTATGCTACTGGCAGGTAGTTTTTTGGATACCTGTCCAAAGATCAAATATGTATACAGCCTTGAGCGTTAGATTTGAGTTGCGTTCAGGTAGGCCTGAGGTAAAGATATGCTCAACAGATCGAGTTCTTACTTACGATTGGTAATGGTATTAGCCAGCTTGATGGCCTGGTCCACAACATTTGCAGCTTCCAAGGCAGAAATCGATGCCAATGTCGCAGAAGCTCTTGAGGAGTTTTATGGTGAGGCCGCCGCCGGAAAGCGGTTAGCTGAACAGGCTGCGGGCATGCTGGTTTTCCCGAAAGTGATTAAAGCCGGAATAGGCATCGGTGGTGAGTATGGAGAAGGTGCGCTGATTGTGGGCGGAACTATAGCTGACTACTACAGCACGGCTAGCGCATCCATAGGATTTCAGTTAGGCGCACAAGTAAAATCACAGATCGTGCTTTTTATGACTTCGGACGCCCTTAGCAAATTTCAGAATAGCGATGGCTGGGAGGCGGGTGTCGATGGCAGTGTGGCTATAGTCGAGTTTGGTACGGGCGGCGAAATTAGTTCTAATTCGGCACAGAAGCCTATTATAGGATTTATCTTTTCCAACAGAGGTTTGATGTATAACCTCACTTTCGAAGGCTCGAAGATAAGCAAAATTAATCGTTAGATAGGATATTCAGCTTGAATTTGATTTGATTGGATCAACGCGAATAACAAGCCATTTAACTGGTTAAGGGTGAGAGAATATTCTGAGGAATTCCCCCCAAACTTTTTATTGAACCCAATGCTCCAGAATTCATGCAGTCAGCCATGGCGTGGCCCATGGCACGCGGCGACACCCCCTGAATAAACAGGTCTTGGTTGTCCAATTTTTCCACATAATTTTCCCACTCCTTCCCTTGTATCGTGCTTCTTCGCTCTCCTGCCCCTCGGATTTACACATTCACGGCCAGGGCCGTTATTACAAAATGTTATAATTTAGGGCGTTTTCAGCCTTTCTCCCATCCGCGCTTCAATTCATACTAGGCGCTGCCTTTTTTGCCGTGGTAATGCTCTAGTTCAACCTATTCGCGGCAGTTGAGCTGTTACAGGCTTGACGATTTACACAATTGGAAATATGGAGTTTGAAATTGATTAGAGTCCCCTTCTTGCCGCGTAACATTGCATCGGCAGTGTGTGTTAGCAGTCTGTTATTGGTCAGCCATATTCAGATGGCTACGGCGCAGGATCAGCCTACCACTGACGAAAACGCTACGGTTACTTACCCAGCAAGCTTTTTCGAGCAATATCAGCCCTACTCAGTCAACGATATGCTGATACGCATTCCTGGCATCAACCTCGCTTTAGGTGGTGGTGGCGGTGGCGGTGGCGGTGGCGGCGGTGGCGGTCGTCGGGGCTTGGGAGCCGGGGGCGATCAAGTTCTTATTAACGGTCGACGCATAGCGGGCAAGGGCAATGAGGGTAATCAGCAACTTACCCGGATTCCGGCGACGGATGTTGAATATATTGAAATTATTCGCGGGACTTCGGGCGATCTGGATGTGCGAGGTGGCACTCAGGTCATCAATATCGTGCTATTCGAGTCCGAGTCCAGCACCTCCTATGCCTATGAGTTGAACATGGATCATTATCACGATGGCAAATATCAGCCGGGCGGTAAGTTCTCGGTCACGGGCCAAAGGGGCGGTTTTAACTACTTCCTAAGTGCAGAGTTAGAGCCGCGCTGGGAATTTCGTGATGGTTTTGAATCAAGTCTGAGTCCCGATGGAGTTCTGGGTGAAACCGTCGACCGTGACGAAGGCAACGATAGTTGGCCGACGTCCTTTGCGGCAAACCTGGGTTATGAATTTAACGAGCGCAATATCGCCAATCTAAATTTTCAACTCACCAAAAACGATTTCGACGCCTATGCCGATCGCATCATCACTAACTTTGGCGTCGATCCAGTCATCAGCAAAGTAGAGCGCGATGAAACGCCGACCGAGGATGGCTCATGGGAAATCGGCGGTGACTATATGCACGTTTTTGAGAACGGCAGTCGCTGGCGTACGCTGTTTATTGTGAATGAGGCTGAAAACGACTCAATGCGCGACCGCTTGCAAATTGATGGCAGCAGCATTACAAAAGATTTATTTCTGTCCAACTTTTCCAACACGAAGGAGCGCATTCTTCGCTCCTCTTATGTGTTTGATCTTGCCGACTCGCAATCACTCGAGGTCGGTGTTGAGCGCGCACAGACTATATTAGATACCTCATTGCAGCTTGGTCTGTTAAGTAGCAGTGCAGATGCCGAACAGGGAGGCCCTCGCTTCGGTGGATTATCGCCTGTCACCGATGCCAATGGCACGGTGGAAGAACTTCGTTACGAATACTTTGCCATTCATAACCTGCAATTAAATGATCGTATGAGTTTGGAGACTACGCTGCTTTTTGAAGACAGCGAGATCTCACAATCTGGTGATGTCTCGAATTCGCGCAGCTTTACTTTCTTCAGGCCCAAGATTGATTACCGTTTCGATATCACGCCTGCCATCCAGTTTCGTGCAACAATTGAGAAGGATGTCGCCCAGCTTAGTTTTTCTGACTTCACGGCCAGTATCGATGGCTCTGATGACGAGCAGAATGCATTCGAAGGCAATGCTGAACTGCGTCAAACGCAATCCTGGCGTTATCTGGCTAATCTGGAATACCGATTGCCGAATGATGCGGGCGTACTGAGCGGCAATTTTTTCTACAATGATTTCGATGATCTGATCGACAACGTGGATGTCTCTACCGATACACAAATTCTTGGTGCTCGTGGCAATATCGGAAGCGGAGAGCAATACGGCATAAATTTAAACAGCAGCATACGCCTGCTCATGTTCAATCAGCCGAATATGCTTTTTACAGCGGGCCTCAATGTAGAGGAGTCAAGTCTCATTGATCCCTTCCTGAATATCGAGCGGGAGCGCTCCCTACGCGGCGGTGCTAGCCGTTATAACTTTGGTTTTCGTCATGACGTTCCCTCTCGTAATAATATGAATTGGGGATTCAACTATCGCCGGGAGTTCTATAATGACTTCCTTGTGTACGATGTAGACAAGATCGAGCACTATCCAAAAGTTGGCTCTATCTCCAGCTGGTTTGAGGTGCAAGCTTGGGGCGGATTGGTCTATCGCTTCGAGGCGCGAGATGCGCGTGATCGCTGCCGTATTCGTACACGTTATACCAATGGCACAATCGCCACCGGCGTAATCGATGAGATCGAAGATTCTTGTTCCGACGCTGGTCCGATTTTGGCCATAAAAATTCGCGGTACGTTTTGAGATATGGGGACACCTGCAATTCTGTCGTTAGTCGGCCCGCACAGGTTTTAATTTTTCCAACTGCGGCTTAATGCGCAAGCTTGGCTTCGAAGCGTCGAAGACACTCGAGATCGATCACCAGCAGTGGATTTCGAGCCATGGATATAGGCAGTGCTATCAGAGCACTGAAACTGAAGTAGAAATTGAGCGAGACGGAGAGATTGCAAGCCTCTCCGTCTCGCTCTGGGCTATGAACTACCTAAGCCGCACTGGAGCTCTGTAATTTCAGGTGTTCCAGCATCGTGTCTACATCACTGTGTGTAAAAGGGTCCTCGGGGCAATTGTCGACCTTGCCATCTTCCTCGAACAGCGCTTTGATCTCTCCATCCTCTACCAGCATCGAGTAGCGCCATGAGCGCGAACCAAACCCGAGATTCTCTTTCTTCACCAGCATGCCCATCTTGGCGGTGAATTCTGCGTTGCCATCCGGTAGCATTTTTACGTTCTTTATATCGAGCTGCTTGGCCCACTGAAACATCGAGAACGCATCGTTCACGCTCAGGCAGTACACCTCGTCCACTCCCAACTCTTTCAACTCAGAATAATGCTGCTCGTAACCAGGCAAATGCGTGCTGCTGCAAGTAGGAGTAAATGCGCCGGGCAATGCAACAATAATGATGCGCTTACCATCGAAGATTTCAGCGCTGGTCACGTCCTTCCAGACGAATGGGTTTTCTCCCTCGACAGACTTATCTCTGACTCGCGTCTTAAAGGTTACTTGCGGGATACGATCTGGATGTTTCATGTTTGCTTGTTCTGCCATGGATACCTCTTTGTTAATTGATAATTAATAGGAACAGGATCAAGGTTACAAGGAATCATATTATAGGTAAAACAACTTATATCGATAGTATTCATTGAAAAATACGATTTATAAACCAGAAGATTGAACGTCCCGATACGGCCATAGGAGGCATACCCCCAAGGCAGCTGCTGCAGGCAGCCTAATTCTCTAGCTAAAGATGCGGTTAAAAATGGGGCATTACAAGCAGACTGAAAGTGTTATCGAAGCGACAGGTTGTCAATTCAGCTCGCAGCACTTGCGGCGCAGCTCTGGCAGTGAGCGGACCTTGCTCGCGGGTATATCGCTGAGCGCGGCTGTGTCTTGTGCCCAGGCAAGCAAAAATCTGTTCGTGCTGACCGATCTGTTGGCCCAGATCAATGTTGAGAATGAGCACCTTACTCTAACCCCGGTAACCAAGACAGTTTTCGGTGCCAAGGGCAGCGGTAGCATTCAGGCTGATCTCAGACAAAGTATCGATGGCAGTTTTCGCTCAGTGGACAGAACCTGCGCTTTTCCCGCGTAGACATTGACAAGCAACTGGACAGCTTTGCGTCCAGTCAGAATTTTTCCCTAGTTGACGCCGGCGCCTTTGTCTTCATAGGTGCAATCGGATTACGCGCGACCAAGGGCTACAATTTTTCCTCGGCTCTGGGCAGGTCAGAGAGTGACACTGCAATCATCAAACTGAATTCCAGCTGGCAACTGACGCAGGGTCTCGCCGCAGCGCAGGATGTGGCGCTCGCGACTCCACGCCGCCGGATTGCGCTCACTGGTAATCTGGATTTTGTGCAGAACAGTTTCGAAGATATCAAATTGGTTTTACTCAACCCCGATGGCTGTATGCTGGTGGAGCAGCAGATTGGCGGCAGCTCTCAACATTCGGGAATCTCTCCACCCAACATCTTTTATACGCTGCTTGGTCCCGTGGTGAATTTACTCGAAAGAGGTCAACAATTTCTCACCGGCCGCGATTGCGAAGTGGTTTATACCGGTACCGTAGCGGCTCCGCCCTGAGGTGTCTCAGGCATCCAGCGTAACAAAATCGGCAGCAGACACAGACCAGTCACCAGTGCCAGTATCATGGCCAATGACGTCAGCAATCCGAACAGAATGCTGGGCACGAAGTCGGAAAATGCCAGCATGGAAAAACCTGCAACAATCATCAGAGACGTATATAAGCACGCAATGCCAACACTGGCATGTGTCTGCTCAATCGCCTGCACATAGGCAACTTTGTCATGTTCTTCCTGAAAGCGATGAATATAGTGAATGGTATCGTCCACCGCGATGCCCATGGCGATGGCCGCTATGGTAATGGTCATCAGATCCAGGGGAATACTGAGCCAGCCCATGATGCCGAGTATGGCCACGGTCGGGATGACGTTGGGAATCAAAGCAATCAGAGCGAGGCGGAAGGAACGAAAGATCACGAAAAAAGTCAGCAGCATTACCACATAGACCAGACCCAGAGTCAGAATTTGTGAGCTGAACAGGCGTTGCAGGATGTCCTGATACAACACGAACATATTGCTCAGGGTATAGCTGGATGCATCGATGCCGCTGGTTTGCATCTCGCTGCGAATGTCGGTCAACAACTGTGCTCGATTCAGGTCTGGTGTCAGATCCCTGATCCAGATATTGATGCGGGCCTGACCCGTGTCCGGGTCGAAGAAAGCACCCAACAGATCATCCCTGAATTCTTCATCCATCAACCAGTAGGCCGCTGTCAGTTCATACTCGGTGAGCGGGCCGCCGTTGAGCTGGCGCGCGAGATCGGTCAGATTTACCGGTGACAGGATGCGCCCTACGGCCGGGTGCTGTGTCAGATTGTGCTGAATCAGTTGCAGGGTCTGCACGGTGTTGGCGCTGATCACAATATCTGGATTGTTCGACGGTTGCTGCGCGGTATACACCAGATCCAGCGGTGTGGAACCGCCAAACTCCCGATCGATGTATGCGAGTTCCTGATGCACTTCAGTGTCGGCGCGGAAATAGTTGATGAAACTGTTTTCCACAGTCAAGCGGAATAGACCTGTGATACTAACGCCTATCAATACCAGCGTCATCACAACTACCATACGAGGATGATCGAGACTGAGGCGCGCAGTGCTGGCCGTCAGCTTGCCTGCAAACTTCGATTCGCGGTGTTCGGTGTGCGTGGGCAACAGCTCGAGAAGTACGGGAAACAGTATCAACGACACAATGATCGAGAATGTCATTGCAATGATCATCATCCAGCCGAACGCGATGACCGGTTGAATACCGCTGAAGATCAATGAGCCAAAACCGACCGACGTGGTTATGCCGGCGAAGAAGCAGGGCCCGACCTTGTTCATCAATGTAGTCTTGATCAAATCCCGCTGCGATTGCTTCCCTGCGCTTGCAGCGGTCTCACGGTAGTCGACGATCAGGTGAATTACGATTGCCAGAGTCAGGATCAGCTGTAGTGCGATAAAGTTGGATGAGATCACGGTAGCCTTGATCCCCAGCAGGGCAAAGAGGCCCATAGTTGATAAAACACTGCATATACAGCACAGCGCAGGAATACAAATCCAGCGTAGACTCCTGAACAGTACAATCAGCATCAGACAAATACCGATGCCGATGGCTGTGCCGAAGATAAGCAGATCGCTGGTGATAATCTGGATCAACTGATAAGCAAGCACGTGCAGGCCGCCGAGGTGAATGATCGCGTCGCTCTCAACCTGCGCGATGAAACCCCGGATTGCTTCAATTTCTGCTATGCGACTCTCTTCCAGTGCCTGCAATAGCGGTGCGGCCTGCGCCTCCAATGCCTGCAATTCCAGCGTTTCAGTTTCTGTCAGTCCATTTTGCTGATAGTTGGCATTGAGCGCATTGATTCTGACATTGATTTCCTGCAGTTCCGGATTGCTGCGAAACAGTACCTGCAGTGAGGTCGCGCTGAGATCAGCATTTACCAGCAGATCCTTGTAGATAGGGTGATCGGTAAATTCAGTCGGCAATGCCGCGAGGTCGTAGTTGCCGGCATCTATAGTAAGTGCATTCAGATCAGTATTGGCTGTGAGCAGGCCTAGGTTGGTGCCAAACAGGGGTACATTCAGAATGGATCGAACGGATGCCACGCGCTCCAATGTCAATAATTGAGTGCTCAGCTCCCGCAAGCGGCTGAACGTGGCTTCTGAAAACAGAGGGTCGTTGCGCGGCTGATAGGTGACGAGCAGAAATTCCTGCGGCGCGAACCGCTCGCTGACTTGCTGGGTAAGTGTGTAAAGCTGGTTATCGCGAGTGAGAAGAGTATCGGGCGAGGCATCAATCTTGAAATTCGGCGCCTGTAATCCGAGTGCTATTGTCAGCAACAGAAACAGACCCAGAACTGTTTTTGGCCAGCTGAGCAACAGTTCAGTATATGAAGCAACAAACCTATTCGAATTGGGCATCGCGCTGGATACTTTGCAAATGGAGTTCCCGCATAAAAATATACAAGTCCTGACTTTCGCTACACAGACTTAAATAGCCTTCAGCAAAAGGCGCAAACTCCTGAAGATTGTCAGCGGCGCGAACCGCGATGGATTTCGGGCTATCCAGCACGTACGCCAGAGGATTCAGGAAGCCGTCAGCAATCAGGCCGCTGCCTTCGCGAATCGTCGCCGGCCCGGCAAATGGCATTACCAGATAGGGACCGTAATCAACACCGTAATGCGCCAGTGTTTCATTGAATCCTGTGTCTGAGCGTTCCAGCTGGAGCCAGGTAGTGGCAGGATCAAAGATACCAACAATGCCGACAGTAGAATTGACCAGAAAGCGCAGGAAGCTGACACCGGCATCACGTCCTTTTAACTGCAACAGCTGATTGACGAGAGGGATTGGTGTTTTGATGTTGTCGAAAAAATTGCCAACACCGTCGCGTACCGGTTCAGGCAGTACCATATAGGCATTGGCGGCAGGGATTATGACATAACGATACGCGACATCATTGAACCCAAACATCGCGCGATTGAATCGAATCAGTGGATCAGGGTATTCAGTATAGCCAACAACATTGGGAGTGATGCCGGTACCCGACAAGGGATTGTCCTGTGAATCCTGAGCAAGTACCTGAGTGACAGAATTAGCAATCAGAAAACCAGCCAGTAGTGAATTACAGGCGATCTTTCGCAATTTCATGAAAAGTTTCCGAAGTATCAGTCGTAAGTTGTATAACACACGATTGCTGATTTTCAAAATCGCGCGTATCGACCTGACAATGTCACAGGATGCACATGCTACTGGATTAGAGCATCGTGTTATGTGCGGCAGGGAACATAGCGCGTGAGCAGCGGGCGTATGGTGAAATGGTTCAGAAAACTTTCCAGCTGGTTTTTAAAATTCATGTGTCGTATCGCACAGACCAATCCTGTCTCCGAATCTATGCTGACAATTCAAGATACTCCCCGAAATCCGCAACGGAAGAATTGCCATCAACAATTACAACCACAACCTGATTATGGAAATGCTTCCCCTGCAGTTACGCTCCAAACTCGTATCTATGGGACAGCAGGTCGATCTTGAATATGAGAACGCTTTGCACCATGAAGGCAAGGAGATGGATCATGTATATTTCCCCTATTCCGGTTTTGTGTCACTCGTCGCATCGGTTGACAATCACCCTGCGGTAAAAATGACACTCATCGGCAAAGAAGGAATGCTAGGCGCTACACTTGTGGCTGGTATTTCCCTGGCGCCCTTGCGGGCAGTTGTACAAAGTGCGGGGTGTGCTCTGCAAATCAATACAGCCGCATTTCAACGGGAACTACTGTGCAGCGAGACGCTACGACAAGTGGTTGACAAGTATCTATATCTGTTGTTGGTCCAGCTTTCCACCACTGCTGCCTGCAAGGGTTTTCATGCGGTCAGACCCAGGCTGGCTAACCGCTTGCTGGCTACGCATGATCGTGTCGAAACGGACAGCTTTCATTCTACTCACCAATCTTTGGCGGACATGCTGGGAGTAAGACGCAGCGCAGTCACCATAGCCGCAGGTTTGTTACAGCAGGAAAACTGCATAAGTTACTCTCGCGGAACTATCACCATCGTTGATCGCAGGGCACTCGAAGCTGCTTCTTGCAGTTGCTACAAACTGTTGATCCAGAAGACCATGTCTGCTGTTCCAGCGTTGAAACCTGCGGCCTGATTTGCGGCGGAGTCTTCGGGAAGTATTCTACGCGTTGTCATTGGTAGTGATCGTTGCGCCGTGCTTTTTCACGCTGGCAATACCTGTCTCCATCGCGGCCGCTGACGAATACATCTGACTTGAACCAATGACTTCGCCGTTGCCGGCTTTCAGCACAAAGTAAGGCTGATCGGCTATAGACTGGTTACGCACATACTGTTCATCATCGGGGGAATTACTTCTTACTGAATCCATGCCATCCATAGCGTGCTGCTTGGTGGAGTATGTCTGGCTCGTCAAGATGACTTCGTTGTTGTCAGCTTTAAGATTGAACATGAATTTCTCGTTTTTGCTCTTGTTGATTTCAAAGTAACCAGACATGGCTTGCTTTCCTTTGGGTTGTTGGATTGAGGCAGCTCCAGCCCAGATTGGTTCTCCGGAATGACTGCGCGAGGACATATTTAGTGGAAAAGCCCGTATTGCTCTGTGCGCTAGCGAACAGTATCGGAGCATGGACTGGCTCAGACTGCCCGCAATTGCAGTTTTTGCAATTGATCCCGGACTTGAAGGCTCACTTCAGGTCGCCTTTATTAACAAGGAGCTCATCATGATTGGTTTACTAGTTGTTATCATTCTTGTAATAGTAATTGTCAGATTGGTTTAACCAACACTGAAATCTTGCACATATTGGTCAGTCAATGGTGGGAAAGATTTCTGGAAGGTGATAGCGTTCGCCTTTGCCTTCAGTTGGCACCTTTTAGCAGTATCGGCGCCTAATATTGGTGAGTAAGCCATGCAGCTCGTAGTCCAGAATCTCGCAAAGCTCTATGCTCAGGGGCGAGGGCTCGCGCCGACCAGTTTCAATGTAGACAGTGGCGAGCTAATCGCCATTGTCGGTCATAATGGAGCTGGTAAATCCACACTTCTGAAGATGCTGGCAAGCTGGATCATTCCGGATGGCGGCAGCATCATGGTTAACGATGTCGATCTGAAAAACAGGATCGCTGTCGTCGGAAGTGTGGGTTTCATTCCAGAAGATCCTAATCTCTTTGACTTCTTTTCCGTCGAATATAACCTCAAACTTTTCGCTCGTCTCTCACGCGCTCCAATGAATCGGGTGAATGAGATTCTGGGTGAATTCAATCTGTTGCCGTTTCGTCGCACCAGGGTACAGGCGCTGTCAAAAGGCTTGAAGCAGCGGGTGAACATTGGACGCGCTCTGTTGGCAAATCCTCCACTGCTCATTCTGGACGAACCCACGTCGGGCCTTGACTTCGACATGACAAGGGAAATTTACCGGCTGTTGAGGGCGATGCACGCTGAAGGGAAAACCATTATTTTTACATCCCATCGACCGGAGGAGATAAAAAACCTGGCAACGCGGATCCTGGTGCTGCACGCAAGCAGGCTGGTCTTTGATGGCTCGCCCGCTGAGTATTTTCAATCCGAAATCCATGACAAGTTGTATGCAGCATGATCAGAAATATCCTGTTGCTTGCATGCAATGATCTGGCCTTCGCATTCAAGAACAAGACATTCCTGCTGATTCTGTTCATCCCGCTATTCGTATTTGTAACTCTCAATCTAGTAGATGTGACCGGCGAAGAGGCAAGCAAAGTCAGAATCGGACTGGTTCAGCAGGAAACGTTCTTGCCCGAAATTACCCGCAGTATCGGTGCTGCTGAAAATCTTCTCGAGATAACCAGGGTTGAAAGCGCAGAAGAAGGTAAGCGCTTGTTGTTCGAACGCAAGCTGGACGGGATACTGATCAGGAATAATGCAACGACAGACAGTCTGGACTTGATTGTTCTGAAGCAGGATTCCATACCTACCTTTGCAATCTTGCAGACGTTCTCGGCATTGCAGAAAGCGGCAGAAGGCGCTGGCCCGGACTGGATCACCGAGATTGAATCATTGCGTCAAGGCGGTATTCAAAGAGAGACTTTGCCGACCTGGGTATTAATGCTGATCTTGCTCATCGGCTTCATTATCCTCCCGGCGCAAGTAGCCGAGGAAAAGGAAAAGAAGCTGCTGCTTGGTCTGCTGCAGACTCCGATAACCGAAACGCAATGGCTGCTGGCCAAATTGATTCTGGGAATGTCGCTGATTTTGGCTGCAGTACTGTTTTTGCATCTACTGGGACAATTTGGCCCGGTGCATCTTTTCGATTATTTCGCCATACTTCTGGCGGGCAGCTTTTGCTTCAGCGCCTTTGGTGTTTTTTTGGGCTTTCTGTGCCGCAATCAGGCCAGTGCCAGAACGCTGGGGGTAATCTTCTATCTGCCGCATCTGCTTCCGCCAGCGATGTCAGATGTTTCACAACAACTAACTGCCATCGCTCCGTTGCTGCCCTCATATCAATTGTACAAACCTCTTGAATCCATATTGCTGGAAAACGCCAGCCTGACGGATATGACGTTTGATCTGGTTTACCTGATTTTATTGGGGCTATTGATGACTGGATTCGCATACCTGCTGATGAAGAAGCGCTGGCTGATGTAAATTCAGGCCCCTTCGATCCCGGGTTGGTCAGACCAGAGTGTCCTAATCGCAGTTATCGTCAGTGATATCTTCACAGAGTTCTTCTATCGCGTTACCTGCATCACTTGCGGCGCGATCAATGTCTTCGCCCAGATTTTCGGCCGAACCATTATTGTCGCAAGCGGTCAGTGCCAAACCAGCAAGCAGTAAAGTCATGAGAGTAAGGTGCTTCATTTTTGTGTCCTTTGGTCAGTAATTATGTTGCAGAAATTTGTTTATCCAGCGGTGTATATGGAACTACATCGGTGGAGATCTTCCGCGTATTGCCTGTGCCAGCAATGAAATAACAAATAGCACGAGGAACAGAATAAACAGTATTTGCGCTATGCCTGTCGCAGCCCCGGCGATTCCGCTGAAGCCCAAAACTGCCGCAATAATCGCAATGATCAAAAATGTAATTGCCCAACTAAGCATGGTAGTTCCTTTTTGCACAAGTGGTTGAATTGAGTTGCTTTGGTCTTCTGGTGCTGCTGTTGGCACCACTATAGGTTCCAGTGTTTGTAGTGTCTGTACTACACCGAACATACAAAGGACTGTTAGCACTATAAGGGTTCTGGATTGCCTATAAGGTTATAAGTGCCACCGCTACCGCGCACGATGAGGTTCGACATCGTATTACCGGTGGGCTATGACCATGGTGAAGAGACGCGTTAGCCGGTGGCAAATCTGCCAGGAAGGGTGGCCCGTTTCCTTGAACGGGAAGGAGTCCAGGGAGAAGCCAGAAGACATCCGCAATTCAATAATTTAACGAGAAGCTCTCGGGTTCAATGGCTGTTCCGGTGTAATACCGCTAAGTTATAGGATTGTGGGTGTTCCGTTCACTGCTCCAGCATCTCAAGGACTGCGACCAATTCTTCAATCGTGGCAGGCAGGCGCGGCTCCAGAAGTTCGCCCTTGGCGGTACGGTAGCGATTCTGAATATTCGCCAGTGTGTTGGCATCGCGCATCTGGCGATAGGTCTGAACATAGATCTGAATATCGAGTAGAAAGCCGCCGCGCGGGACAACAGCCGCACTATCCCTGCCGCCAAGCGCACTGCGCATGATTAGTAGAGTGGCTTCTTGCAACGAGGCGTCTTCCGCCAGGCTTTCTGCGAGGCTGCTCTGCGCCTGGAGCGAGTTTTGTGTTGCGCAGAAAAGCGCAAACAGAAAGAATAGTTTTGAGAACAATTTAACCATTGTTATGGCCTCTAAGAATAAGCAATTAATGAACAAGTAAACAAGGCATAGACAAGTTGAGAGAAACTAGGAGAAACAAGGAGAAACTAGTGAACAGCCACAACTTAGCAGAAGTGCTTGAGCACAATAGCCACTGTGGAATCAATCCGTTAAGTTGTGAGTGTCTCCGCTTGACCTTCCTTCATTCTCCCTCGTTTCAGTTGCATACATTGTCTCGGCAGCGCGGACTAAAGGCTTCATAAAATAACTTGAAGTGGGCATGATGTCTGCTTTGCAGTCGAATAGGAGCAGTTCGTCTCTTACGATCGGGCCGATGGCGGCGATCTTCGTTCGATCGAGGCCTTGTTTCAATTCAGCTTCTACACCCTGTTTTTTTGCTACGTTGAAGAGTCTGCTAATCTGGGATTTGCTAGTAAACGCGATCAAGTCAATTGCACCTGTGTACAACTGAGTAATGAGTCCTTGTACTCTCTCGGTGTCACTGTTGGAGGCATAGATGTATGGCGCTACAACATCACGATGTTGAAGGTCGCAGTTTGAAAGGTAATCCATAAGAATAGTGTTAGGGTCGTCACCATAGAGCTGCACCGAGATTCTCGAATGGCTTAGATTCATAGTCTCGAGCGTTGTAATGATACCCGAGGTTGTCGGCTCCACTGCGAGAATATCCGCGCCAAGATTGAGTTCCTTGAGTGCGCGCCCAGGTTTGGGCCCCCGGCAAATTTTGCAAACCTCTGCCAACGCTTTTACGAATTCTTCCATGAGCCCTTCCCGTTGCGCACTAGCGACGAGCCGACGCACACCCTCGCCGGTCAGAATAACGAAGTAATCTGGCGGGTCGGCAATGAAACTTTTTATCCAATCGATAACTGCTGCCTGATCTGGAGCGTCCAGGATGGAAACTAATGGCACTCGAACGACTTCGGCCTGTCGCCGTTCAAACAGATCCGCCAAAACATCGAGTTGCCGGCTCTCTGGCAGGGCGACGACCTTGGACTGCAATGGAGAGGGGATTGTGGCCTTGTTTGACATGGCTGCATTCTATCCATTATTGCCACGCAGGGGGACACTAATCACTTAACGCTTTGATACCGGATTAGTCATAGCGCTCGAGCGTGCCCCGTTAAGTGATTAGTGTCCTGGAAAAATAGGAGGGAAAATAGGAGGAAAAATAGGACACCGGAGGAAAAATAGGACATTAAGGACGCTCCCGCTATGTCAAACATTAGGTTCCACTCACGTCAGCTATTCAATCTCGCTAAAAAGAGGCGACTCGTTTCCAGCAACCCTGTTACAGAGATTGAATCAGTCGGCGAAGCTGGTTCAAGAAGCCGTATTCTTAGTTTTGAAGAGATTTGGATATTTTAGAACAGAATTGAGTCGCTAGGAATTTCTCCTATCACTGCATACGCATTGAAATTTATGCATGGCGCCCATGCAACGCAGTATTGAGATCAGAAATATGCGTTACGGTGCGTTAAAGATAGACGAGCACGTCTGGCAAATGGAAGTACACGAAACGAAAAACCGGACAATGCACCGCGTTCCACTAAATCGCCACGCTCTTGAGATAATCGAAGAGGTTTCTTTATTCACAAGTGCTTCCCCTTATGTTTTTGGAGCAACGCGCGCGCTCTCGCCTCCAAGACGGCCAGACGTAAATTTATCGCCCCTAGGCAAATCTGCCATGGCGCAAGCCATAAGGCGAAACCGTAAATCACTTTCCATTGACGATTTTTGTCCCCATGACCTACGTCGAACTGGTGCGACGTGGATTACGGCGGCGGGGCTGCCGAAGCTCTACGCTTGTTTGATGTTGAACCACAGTGACGGAGAAAGAGACGTTACTGGCGAAGTGTATGTTCAGTATTCTTGCGATTTTGAGAAGCAACGGGCTGCAAAGGTATGGGAGTTCATTCTGGATCAGATTGTGACCTGCGAGACTCCAAAGGATATTCCCACGCTGGATGAGCTTAGGGAGTGCGTTAGGCTATCCAGTCTTCTTTAGTCAGCCCCACAAATAGCCGAGATGGTCTACATAAACAGCATTAAGATCCTTAACGATCTAGAAATAGATCATTTTTTGTCTTGACAAAGCACCTAAATCTATCTATTTTGGTTCACAAAGCGATCATAAAGATATTTTATGATCTATACACGAACCAAATGTGAAGATATGCCAAAGCCAATTTCACGTACTTATTCACGATATACCCAAGAAGCGTCTGCTCTTCTTGGCGGATTGATCCGTGCAGCGCGTAAGGAACGCAAGCTCACTGCACAGGAATTAGCTGACCGTGCAGGCATTTCCAGAGGACTGCTACAGCGTATTGAGAAAGGCGACCTTAAATGTGAAATCGGCGCTGTCTTCGAAGTAGCAACCATTGTCGGCGTAAAGCTGTTTGACGCCAATAAAACAACATTGACGAAGCACTTGCGCCAAACCGAAGACAAGTTGGTTCTGTTGCCACAGCGAGTAAGAACCAAGAAAAAGGCGGTGCGCGATGACTTCTAACAGCGACAAAGAAGCATTCGTCTGGATATGGCTGCCGGAAGAAACCAAACCAATTGTGGCCGGACGGCTGGAAGCTGATAGCGGCAACATCCTGTTCAACTACGGTAAAAGCTACCTTGAACGTATCACTGAAAACAAACTCCTCATTCCGATCTATGAGCCGGAATTGCCGTTGAAGGAAGGAGCTTTGCCCCTGCCCGAAGGCTTAACCATGCCCGGCTGTATTCGGGATGCCGCGCCCGATGCGTGGGGCCGGCGCGTGATTATCAATAAAAAGTTAGGTCGCAAAGGAGCCAGCACGGATACAGCCGAGCTGGACGAACTGACCTATCTACTGGAATCTGGTTCTGACCGGATTGGGGCGCTCGATTTTCAGCAATCACCATCTGAGTATGTGCCGCGCGCAGCAAACAATGTCAGCATGGAAGCGCTGATTGAATCTGCTGAACGGGTTGAAAAAGGTGTACCTCTCACACCGGAACTCGATCAGGCATTGTTCCATGGCAGCTCCATTGGCGGTGCGCGGCCTAAAGCCTTGATCCAAGATCAGGGCAAGAAATATGTCGCCAAATTTTCATCCAGTACCGATCTCTATAGTGTCGTCAAAGCGGAGTTCATCGCCATGCGATTGGCAGCTCTGGCTGGACTCGATGTTGCACCCGTGAAATTGGCAAAAGCGGCAAACAAAGACGTGCTCCTGATCGAGCGATTTGATCGCCTGCCAAAGGGCAGTGAGTGGACACGAAAAGCTATGGTGTCTGCCCTGACGATGCTTGGCCTCGATGACATGGTGGCGCGTTACGCGAGCTACGAAACAATGGCCGAAATTATTCGTCACCGTTTTACTGACCCCAAGGATACGTTGAGAGAGTTATTCTCTCGCCTCGTGTTTAATGTCCTGTGTGGCAACACCGATGACCATGCACGCAATCATGCTGCCTTCTGGAACGGTAAAGAATTGACCCTGACGCCTGCCTATGACATTTGTCCGCAAGGTCGTACTGGCAATGAAGCTTCACAGGCCATGTTGATATCTGGCGACAATAACCTAAGCCAGCTCAAAACCTGCCTTGAGGCGGCTAACCATTTTCTGCTTTCGGAAGATAATGCCCACACGATCTTTGCTCATCTAACAGAAACCATTGAGCAACATTGGGATAACGTCTGCGATGAAGCTGAGATGAGTGAAGTCGATAAAAATCTTTTGTGGGGACGGCAATTTCTAAACCCCTACTCGACCGAGAAATAGGCATCATTTTTGAAAAAGCCGATTGATCCAAACGACATTAAGGAAATATCTTAAATCTCAGCAGTCAACAGATAAAGAAGTCTCGACCGAAGAAGCCATCGACAAATTAGCCGATCTTGTAGAAGAAGCCACGCCTTACATGAAGAGCTGTGAGCAGCAAGAGAAAAGTAAGCATACTGTGTATCTCTTACGAAACTTGATATCTCGTATTGCGGAAGCCGAAAAGAATCTAAAAAAATAGCATCTCTCTTTTCTATTGAGTTTCTTCATTTTTTTCTGGTATCCATAACTTAGAAAGTTGGTTATGGATGACAGATACAGACAGTAGCGGAGCCTATCTAGAGGAACTCAAACAAACGTTCTTGGATTGGGCAACTTAGAACTCCGGCCTTGAAAGAGCTGATGAAATGCCAGATCGCCTCGAAGCTTACAAGGACTTATAATGTCCATGGAAGAAATTTGATTGGCAATAAGCGAACTTGAACCTATAAACGAAACCGTTAGAAAGTTTCAGCACTTTGCCCTCGCACAGCAGATTGTCGGCGGGGAATTTGAGTTTCCAAATCATGCGAAAAACATGATTCAAACAGCATTCGATGATATCGAAGCTGATGACGGCTGGGAACTACCCGATCATGTGCGCGAACTCCAAGAACAGATTCTTCAGAAGGATGACGAAAATCTAGAAATGGAACCCTAAGTCATAGGGGATTCTTTCGAAGTATTTGAATCAAAACTGTATAAGAAAGCCGATCAATTGATTTTTTCGTGAAGTACTCATGAAAATTATCATTGCGGCTCATATAAAACCTGGCAAAGAGCCGATGAGCTAGGCCGCAAGGCTGATGCGGCAACCGCTTTCATCGACTCTATGCCGCTGTGCCATTGTCGTTCTGACTGAAGTTCAATGGAATGCAGGATAAGGAAGTGGGAGTCTAAGGCTCCAGCCTGGGTTCAGTCAGCGCCTGCGCGAATTGGACAAAAAGCCGAATTGGATATACTGTTCATGCTTTGAATACAACAATAAAGAGGATGCGCAATGAGCAAGCCTAAGATAGCTGGGATTGTGGTCGGCGTGGTGTTGCTGGTCGGGATATTGGGTTGGATGTTTACGGCTCCCTACCTTAGTAATCAGGGACTCGGCCGGACGCCTGGTGTGCTTATTGGGGGGACTATGACTCCTGCCCTGGATGATTTCTCATCGCTCAATGGCAATGTACAAGGTCCATTGAAATTTAAGCTCAGCAGCTTCCCGCCATTCGTCAACTACCTTTCGTGGGTAGGCACTGAAGAGGGAGTGATCACGGCTACGCGACCGGATAATGGATACTGGGCTCGACGCGTACGTGCAGGCAGTGGTGATGGACTATTACGTATAGGCGACTCGACTTTCGAGATGACCGCAACCGAGATACACGGTGATGACCGTATAGCGATGATGCGACTGTGGGCGGCAAAGGCTGGCCGCGGGCTAGATGAGTCAGTCTACGAAGGGGCAGAGCCGCTTCGTGACTGGAAGGTCTTCTTCTGGACTCCCAGATCCTAGGCAGTAACCCCTGGGTAGTAACCATAGTTAATAGTTAATAGTTAATAGATAACAGATGGTTAATAGACGGTTAATAGACGGCCCTCAGCTAAAGGCTCCTGGAAGAGCCTTTAGCTAGCCAACTCGACTTTTGATTGCAATCTTCCCTCCTATACATATGTAGCGAATACAGATGTAACGAATACAGATGTAACGAATATTTTGCATTCCTTGCATTGTCCTTGTAACTATAAGATTCTCAATTGTTGGAAAGACTGCCTAGCTCATTGCGCCAAGCTAACTACGAAATATAGAACTACAGGTTCACGCTTAAGCTCAAAAATCAACGGCAACAGACTTCACCAGCACTAAACTCCGACCAAGGGCAGAATATTGATAGCGTCAATCTTTAAACTATCCACCATCTTATTCGGTGTGGCCATTCTAATAACCGGACACGGTTTGCAGCTGGCCTTCATGCCGCTGCGTATACAGATGTTAGGTTGGACCAGTGCTCAGGGTGGTTTTCTAAGCTCGCTCTATTTCGTTGGTTTTCTAATTGGCTGCTTTGTGGTGCCGAAGCTAGTCAGCCGCGTCGGGCATATTCGTTGTTTTGCCGTTCTCACATCGGTATTTGCCGTGTCGATCCTCAGTTTAGCGATGCTTGAGAACTACTATTTTTGGTTATTTCTGCGCGTGATCACCGGTTTTTCCATTGTGGGCTTGTACCTCGTAATAGAGAGTTGGCTCAACGCTGAAGTAACGAATGAATTTCGAGGC
This sequence comes from Pseudohongiellaceae bacterium, assembly GCA_040880325.1. Classification (GTDB taxonomy): domain Bacteria; phylum Pseudomonadota; class Gammaproteobacteria; order Pseudomonadales; family Pseudohongiellaceae; genus UBA9145. The sequence goes on along the minus strand of JBBDIR010000023.1, from coordinate 9,256 downwards.
GCCGTTTTGGCCAGCTACACGGTTATCGTCTTAAGCTGCCTGGCGCTGGGACAGCTACTTTTGAATTCGTCGTCGCCAGATGGTTATACGTTATTGATCTTGTCTGCGATGTTTATAATTCTGGCTGCCGTACCGGTCTGCCTGACCAGCTCAACTCAGCCGAAACCTATACCTGGCGCCGCTTTCTCTCCACTTTTAGTAATTAAGACTTCTCGCGCTGCGGCTGTGGGCGCATTTGTCGCCGGGCTAATTTCCGGCTCTATCTATGGCTTGGGCGCAATCTATGGAAGTCAGGTAGGCCTCAATGTGCAGAGCATTAGTATCATGATGGCGCTCGCGATAGTCGGCGGAGCATTGGCTCAGTTACCTCTGGGAAAGTTTTCCGATCGCGTCGATCGGCGCTTGGTTATTCTGGCTTGCATGGTATTTGGGAGTCTCGTTGCTGGTGCTGCGCTCGTACTGCCAAATACGATGGTGTATGGCGTAATGTTTTTATTCGGCGCTTCGGTGATGCCAATTTATGCGCTCAGTCTGGCGTTAGCCAGCGACAATTCCAAGGACGGTAACTTCATGGAAGTGGGCACAGGCTTGATGATCACCAATGCCATTGGCTCTGTCGTCGGGCCACTGGTGACGTCTCAGCTTATGTATCGCTTAAGCCCTAATTATTTCTTTGTTAGCAATCTTTGCATTCTGATCCTCGGCGCACTGGTCGTCGCAGTAATGATCAAAACTAAAACGGCGGTGAGAGAACACCCCAGCGATTTCGCTCTTGCTACATCCGCATCGGGGCAAGCCTCGTTGCAGCTGGACCCGCGAGTGGAGGAAGCGGATGAAGAAGATGATAGTTAGCAAGGGCACCGCCGCCGCAGGCATTACTACTACGCAGGCATTACTACTAATAGATAAAGCGATCGGTGACGGCCAGGATCAGCTCTCACTTGGCAGCCAGGCTTAAATTGTGAGTGTTGCGGTTCGACTTCTATTCGACATTTCGCCCATTGGAAAATTGATCGAGGATTTCTATTGAGCCGTTCAAATACTGAATTGGGTGCACCAGACAAACTTTGCTACATATTAAATCGTGGGTGGAGGCTCAAACTACTGTATTTTTGCCCTTAGCCAGTTTATTTTACACAAGATCATATGGTACCCGGAGAGTCTTACAATGATAACAATAAAACGACTGATTTCACCCTTGCTTCTACTCGTGACCACGCTCGCCTCGGCGCCAATGGCGATAGGCCAGACCGGCACCAGTGTGTATGAGGGCGACTGGCCTAGCTACCACGGCAGCGATTCCAGTCAGCGCTATTCGCCACTCGACCAGATCAGCGCCGAAAATTTCGCCGATCTGCAGATTGCCTGGCGTTTTTCTACGGCTAATTTCGGTCCAATTACCGACTTCGTTAATCCATCGACACCCCTTGAGATCGACGGCATTCTGTACGCCAATATTGCCAACACGCGCAATGTGGTGGCGTTGGATGCGACCAATGGTCAAGTGCTTTGGTTGTGGAGAGCGCAGGAGGGGGATCGATTCGATGAGGCACCACGAAAGGGCGCTGGGCGTGGTGTAGCGTTTTGGCGCGATGGTGACACGGCGCGTGTAATCGACGTCACTCCGGGCTATCAACTGGTTTCTCTGGATGCCAGGACCGGTATACCCGATCCAAACTTTGGCGAGAATGGCATCGTCGACCTGTACGAGGGTCTACGCAACGCCGACGATCCCAGATTCAAATATCCCGATATTGGTCTGTCTGCACCGCCCCTAGTGATGAACGATGTCATCGTGGTAGGAGCGGCGCACAGGACAGGGGGTCGACCCCGCGCCAAGCTCAACACCAAGGGCGACATTCGCGGCTTCGATGTACATACCGGTGAGTTGCTCTGGACGTTTCATACTATCCCCGAGAGAGGGGAAATCGGCTTTGAAAGCTGGCTCGATGAGGGCGTTGAGTTTACCGGCAACTCCGGCGTTTGGGCCCCTATTTCGGGTGACCCGGAGTTAGGTATTGTCTATCTTCCGGTCGAAGACCCGACCGGTGACTATTACGGTGGCGATCGCCCCGGTGCGAACCTATTCTCCAGCGGCCTGGTCGCGCTTGATGTTAGAACCGGTGAGCGTAAATGGCATTACCAATTTATTCACCATGACATATGGGATTGGGACGTTCCCTCCGCGCCGATACTCGCCGATCTACCAAATGGCCGCAAGGTAGTCATGTCTGCTACCAAACAGTCCTGGGTCTACACCTTCGATAGAGAGACCGGCGAGCCTATCTGGCCAATCGTGGAGCGGCCAGTTCCGGCGGGAGATGTACCGGGAGAATGGTATTCTCCAACGCAGCCTTTTCCGACCCGCCCGGCCGCCTTCGATCGCCAGGGGTTCAGCGAGGACGATCTGATCGATTTCACGCCAGAACTGCGTGCGCTGGCGCTGGAAGCTATTGCTGACTTCCGCCTTAGCCCCATGATATACACTCCTCCGTCCCTCGCCGATGCACCGGACGGCACACGGGGCCTGTTAAGCCTGCCTTCTTCTACTGGCGGCTCAAATTGGGAGGGAGCAGCCCTCGATCCCGAGACGGGTATTCTGTATGTGCCTTCGAGGACGCAGCTGCAGGTATTGGCGCTGGCGAAGAACCCCGAGTCCGACATCGATCTGAGTCAGGGTTTCGGTGTTCGCGTTCCGCGTATCCAGGGTCTCGATATCGTCAAGCCTCCGTATGGCCGCATTACGGCGATCGATATGAACTCGGGTGACCATCTCTGGTGGATCGCCAACGCCGACACGCCGGACAGGCTAACGGACCACCCGTTGCTGGAAGGCGTCGATCTGCCGCGTACGGGGGTTCCGACACGCTCGGGTATCTTTGTAACCAAGACATTGTTGTTACAGGCTGAGGGCACCGGCGCTGCCGGGGCGAGCCCGATCTTCCGCGCCATCGACAAGCAGTCCGGCGAAATAGTTGGAGAGTTGGAGCTGCCGCAGAATCAAACGGGTTTGCCTTTTACCTACGAGCACGATGGCAAGCAATACATCGCCATGTTTGTCGGTGGTGGCGGAACAGCGGCGGAGCTGGTTGTATACGCGCTGCCGTAGGTTTTGACGTCGAAAAGATGAAGGGGTCGGGGGGATTAAAACGTATTCCCATCGACCCCTTTTTTCATTGCTAACTACGAGTCTGACGCTTTCTCCCGATGTGGCAGGCTTGAAGCGAGGGAATGAGGTATTGACAGGCTGGGTGGTGGCCCCACTAATTGAATCACTTGGTTTATTCTGTAGAATCAGCGCATGTTGAACAAGTTGCTGCTGCATTGAGCAACGCTAACACTACCGTGCAGCTACGCGCGTATTAGATCTCTAGCCTCAGGAGACAGCCTTGACCAGTTCCTCGCCCTACCCAAAACCCCGTTCTCTTTCTATTATCATCGGCATTATAGGCGCGCTCTTGCTGTGGCAGGGGATATTGCTGTTGCTGGCAGGTGGTTCACCCTATTACGCGTTCTCTGGTGTTGTGTTATTGGTCTGCGCTGTTTTCCTCTTCAGAGCAGATGTGCGCGGGGCACAACTATATGGGGCGTTCCTGTTATTCACCTATCTGTGGGCTCTCTATGAATCGGGGTTGGATGCCTGGGCCTTAATGCCCCGTGTCGGTATGTTCACGGCATTAGGTCTGTGGTTCGTGCTGCCGAGAGTGCGCCGGGGATTGTTGCAATCCGAACCAGCTCCTCTGTTTCAGCAGCGATCCACTCAAGCTACTCTGGCTGCGCTGGCGCTGCTTGTTGTCGCCTTGTTTGTCAGCCGTGGCTACGAGGTCGGTACGCCGAGTGCGGCCGGTACTGGCCAGGTCAATAATGCCACTGGAGACTGGTCACACTATGGGTCCTCGAAGAGGGGCACGCGCTATGCCGCGATTGACCAGATTAACCTGGAGAATGTAGGGCAGCTGCAAAGAGCGTGGGAGATCCGTACTGGCATGCCCGGTGCGTTTAAAGGTACGCCCATACAGATCGATGATGGACTGTATCTGTGTACAGGGCAGAACGTAATCCTCGCTCTCGACCCGGACAGCGGTGAACAGCGGTGGCGGTTCGATCCAGAGCTGCAATCGCCAAGGATCGGTTTCTGGGATACCTGTCGCGGCGTGACCTACTACGAGAATCCAGAACCAAATTCTGCCGCCGACTGTGCGGAACGTATCTTCACCGCGACCACCGATGCTCGCTTGATCGCGGTAGATAAAAATACAGGATTGCCTTGCAGCGGCTTTGGTGTGAATGGTCAGATCAGTCTGCTGGACGGCATGGGCGATGTCGTGCCGGGATTTTATTTCGTCACTTCACCACCCACTATTGCTAATGATGTTTTGGTGCTAGGCGGCTGGGTGTTGGACAACCAGATGACCGAAGAACCTTCCGGTGTGGTTCGAGGTTTTAACCCCATGACAGGTGAGTTGGTGTGGGCGTGGGATATGGGCCGGGAAGACAGGACTGGTATGCCTGGCCCAGGTGAGAACTATACCCGCGGCACACCTAATGTATGGAGCCTGACCAGTGCGGATGAAGAACTGGGTTTGATCTACGTGCCAACCGGAAATGCCACACCGGATTATTTCGGTGGGCATCGCAGTGAGGCTATGGAAAAGTACGCCAGCTCGATTGTTGCTTTGGATGCACGAACAGGCCGAGTTAGATGGAGCTTTCAAACAACCCATCATGATATTTGGGACTACGATGTGCCAGCGCAGCCGACCCTGGTAGATATTCCAGTTGACGGTGTAATACGAAAGGCTGTTGTCGTTCCAACCAAGCGCGCGGAAATATTTCTACTCGACAGGGAAACCGGAGAGCCAATTGCCGAAGTTGCTGAGCGGCCGACCCCGCAGTCAGATATTCCCGAAGAATCGACTGTCCCTACCCAGCCGTTCTCCGTGGGCATGCCGTCTTTCGCCGACAAGCTGTTGACCGAGGCAGATATGTGGGGCATCACACCATTCGATCAGGCGGCTTGTAGACTGCAGTTCAAGCGCATGCGCTACGAGGGGCCGCTGACTCCACCAACCACAGGCTACGGCTCAATCTATTATCCGGGAGTTGCCGGCGGTATGAACTGGGGAAGTGTTGCCGTAGATGAGGTGAATCATCTGATGGTAGTCAACACCATGAACAATCCTTCCATAGTGCGCCTAATCCCTAGAGAAGATGTTAGGGATAATGAAGTCTTCGGTATTGGAGGGGCGCAGGCCGGCACGCCCTATGCGGTGTTCTCCTTTTTCTTTCTCTCCCCTTTGTTCGCGCCCTGTCTGGAACCACCCTATGGCGAGTTGGCTGTAGTCGACTTAGCCTCTCAAAAACTTCTTTGGCGACGGCCATTGGGCACTGCGAAGGAGCAAGGGCCGTTGGGCATCCCCAGCAGAATGCCTCTGCCCATGGGTATGTTCTACAATGCTGGCTCGATCGTCACCGGCGGCGGTTTAATTTTCAATGCCGGGGTTATCGACAGTACAGCTCGTGCCATAGATGTTCTCACCGGAGAGGAAGTATGGACTGACAGCCTGCCGGCTTCGTCAACGGCAACACCTATGAGTTATGTTAGCCCTGTTACCGGCAAGCAATATATTATCGTAACTGTGGAAAGTGGTGGCGGAGGTCTGCAACTGGAGACAGCAGCTGACGATAGCGCTACTGCCGGCGATGTGCCAGGGGGTTATGTTATTGCCTACAGCCTGGCTGACTAATCACTGACAGCTCAATTAACTTATGCAGTTTCAATAATTTTATTTCGGGGGAGATACAATAAGGTGCAACAACAATACAGTAAATCAGTAGCAGCAACGCTCACGGCTTTTTCCTTTCTACTACTTAGCTCATTCGCCAGCGCTGACATAGACGCGGCTCGCCTGGATGCTATTGCAGCGGATATTCAATCTCGTATCGATGAGCAACGTCTGTCTGGCGCTGTCTTGATGATCGTGCAGGACGGTGAGCTACAGATGAGTGAGGCGTTCGGCTACCAGAATGTGGAAGATCAAGTTCCGATGTCTATGGACACGATCTTTCGTATCTTTTCCATGACCAAACCTGTCACCGGTACGGCGCTGATGATTCTCCATGACGAGGGCAAGTTCCAATTGTCTGACCCGGTATCGAAGTACATTCCCGAGCTGGGCAACGCGCAGGTTTTTACAGGTACGGCGGCCGATGGAAGTCTGCTTAGCGAACCCGCTAATCATGAAATGACTATTCAGGAGCTGATGACTCATACCGGAGGCATCATGTATGTTCCGCCCTTATCCAATGGGCCTGTAGCTCAAGCTATGGTGGCGGCAGGGATTATGCGGCCCGATATAGCGCTGGTGGATCAAGTGGCTAGTCTGGGTGAGATTCCTCTGGGCTATCAGCCTGGCACGCAGTGGGAGTATAGCTACTCTGTCGATGTGCAGGGCTATCTCGTCGAAGTGCTATCCGGCCAGACCTTCGATGTTTTTCTAGAGCAGCGCATCTTCGCTCCGCTGGGTATGGTGGATACTGCTTTCTATGTAGCCGCTGATAAAGCTGATCGTTTGGCAAGACAGTACAATCAAGCGGCTGCAGGAGGTCTCACTCGCACCGATAGCGGCCAGTTCCTCAGCAAGCCGAAATTTTTCTCCGGTGGCGGTGGCCTTACCTCAACCGCAAGCGACTACATGAAGTTTGCCCAGATGCATCTGAACAAGGGTGAGCTAAATGGGGTACGCATTCTCTCTGAAGAGGCGATTGCTACGATGCGCAGCAACCTGCTACCCGACGGCATCGACAATATCGCTAACATCTATCCGGGTAATGTGTTCGGTGTGGATTTTGCCGTTGTCAGCGATTCCACTGCTTTCAATGGCGCCCCGGAAGGCACGCATTGGTGGTGGGGAATCGCCGGTTCCTGGTTCTGGATTGATCCGGTACAGAACATCGTGTTCGTTGGCATGATACAAAACGACAATATCTTCTATTCGATTCAGACTCACGCGGCGATGCGTGAGCTGCTCTACAAATAAGGCATTAAGACAAATAGGACGGGAGCGGCAAACTATTGCTCCTCCAACTTTAGCAATAGCACTTGGCTTTGGGGAGTCTGCCTGAGAAATACAAGCAACAGGATCGCAGCCCTGATCGGTATGCTATTCGCCATGCAGGCCACGGCAGCGGATAATATTCTGGGCGTAGTGTGTGAGACGCCTCCGCCACTGCACTGCAGCGGGGGAAACTGTGCGGCAAAAATCGCGGAACCAGGTAACGTGACTGAGCCCGCCAGCGGCCGACAGTATTTTCTTGATTATCCCTGCGATCTTGAGGCTTCAGAGGATGTAATCTTTGTGTTGAACATTCATGGCGCGGGTTCCATTGCCAACTGGCAGCGTCATTACTTCCCAGTTGCCGACTACAAAGAAGAATACAATCTCGTAGTCGCAACTCCCACTGCGGCAGGTTCGCGTGGGCTTGGTGACGGGCAGGGGATTCGCATGTGGTTGACGCAGACCGACGATTTTTTTCTGCAAGCGGTCACTGAGCAGCTTATCGATGCCTTCGGCGCAGAAAATATCAAAGCCTTTTGGATGGCCGGCCATTCTCAGGGTGGTGGCACTTCTCATCGATTGGTGTGTACCGACTTCTTTAAAGACAAGGTCGATGGCTTGCTAAGTCTTTCAGGTGGCCGAATTGGCAGCGCCGAGATTGTGCCACGCTTTGGCCCGCCCCTGCCAGATGGCTCGCCACCGCCGGCCAGGTCGCGTCCGGCGTCGAGTGGCGAATTACCAGACTGTGATTTCTCGCATATCTACGCAACCGGTGAGCATGAGATTGTCGAGTTACCAGACAGCTCGCCCTGGGCTGACAGGTTTAACTGCGGCGCGCGGCAACACCATGCCGTCGTGGATACACTGCCGGGTTGGGTCGCCGACAGCGGGCGCATGGGGTATCCGGTTTGGGGAATGGCGGCACGGCCCGGCACAGCACAGATATTCGAATATGCCGACTGTGAACAGGGACGGGTAGTTGCCGATGTGGTCAGGATCGATAAGGGGCATACCGAGGGTCTCGAACCTAATGTCACCGAACGCATTGTTCAGCTCATCGCGTCTGCCCGAGGCGGCAAGGTAGCGAATCGCTAATGTTTGGTTTGAGAGTGGGTCGAATGCTTGGTAAATATGTCCGGCTAATCTGCACGTTAGTCGTTATTGGAATTTCGATAGCGGCAGGAACATCGCAAGCTCAGCATCTTGCACTGCCAGATATTTATTCCCGCGGTGATCAGGCATTTGGTGAGCTGGCTCCCGGACGGGAATGGGGGGCTGCCAGTGCTATTCACTATGCAGGTGATGGCATGATCTGGGTAGCCGACCGTTGTGGTGGTAATCGCGGACCGGGCAGTTGTGAAGACCGACTCGATGTCGATCCCATCATGCTGTTGGATAGCGACGGCAATGTTGTCCGCAGTTTTGGTGCCGGGCTGTTCATCTGGCCCCATGGGATGTTCGTGGATGCCGCGGGCAATCTCTGGGTAACCGATGCCGCCACTGATCGAGAAGGGCGCAAGGGTAATCAAGTTCACAAATTTAGCCCGGAAGGTGAGCTTCTAATGAGCCTTGGTATTGCCGGTGTACGTGGCAGCGGGCACTATTATTTCAATGCACCTAACGATGTGCTGGTAGCTCCTAACGGTGACATCTTCGTTGCCGATGGCCACAGTCCCGCCACGGATAATCGGATAGTTAAATACAATAGCGAGGGCGAATACCTGCTGCAGTGGGGAAGCGTGGGGGCGGAAGCCGGTGAGTTCCGCGTTCCTCATGCTTTGGCAATGGATTCCCAGGGGCGTTTGTTTGTGGCGGATAGGGCGAACAGTCGCCTGCAAATTTTTGATCAGCAAGGTCAGCACATCTCCACCTGGACCCAGTTTGGACGTCCCAGCGATGTCTATATCGATGGCAATGACATTCTCTATGCTGCCGATTCTGAATCCGATACCGGTGACTTGCGGAATCCTGGTTGGCGTCGCGGAATCTATATTGGCAGCGTCAGGGACGGGTACGTAGACTATCTGATACCCGATGTGAACCTGAGTCCGGAGGGTACGACCAGTCATGCCGAAGGCGCGACAGCGGATGAGCAAGGGAATATCTATGCGGCGGAGGTCGCAGAGCGGGGCGTCCGAAAATTCACTCGCGTCGCTCCCTAGTCAGAAATCGTAGTACCCCGAACTATTACTGTCCCC
>JBBDIR010000022.1:0-150460 GCA_040880325.1 Pseudohongiellaceae bacterium | reverse complement strand
TGGCCAAATCCGGCTTTTCCGCAGTAGAACCGTCTTAAGTCCGACAGCCTCCTAGGGACTCTGATTAAGTCTATGGCCATTCTGCGCGGGCCTGTCGCGTGCTGCTGCAAGGCGTCTTTCGCCGGTAATGGCCGTCGTCCCTGCCAAGCAAGACAACGCCGCAGCGGTGCGCGACAGGCCGCGCCCGAAGGGGCTTACAGCCAGAGTGATCATAGGCTTAATCAGAGTCCCTAGACGAGTTTACTGTCTCGTCCTTCCCAGAATGGCTTGCGCAGTTCAGTCTTCAAGATTTTATTGATCGGTGACATCGGCATCGGCTCGCGGCGCAAGGTGACACTAACCGGGCATTTATAGCTCGCGATATGCTTTTTACAGAAAGCGATGATCTGGCCCTCGCTAAGCTGCTCATTCTCCTTAAGCACAACTACGGCGTGGACGGCCTCACCCCATGTATCGTGTGGAATTCCGATCACCGCACAGTCTTTTATCGCCACATGATTCGATAGCACATTCTCTACCTCAATCGGATAAATATTTTCGCCGCCACTCACTATCATGTCCTTTACTCTGCCTTCCAGATAGAGCAGTCCCTCTTGTGTCAAGTAACCCGCATCACCAGTATGATACCAACCGCCGCGCATCGCATGGGCCGTCTGCTCAGGCAGATTCCAGTAACCTTCCATGATGTTCTCGCCTCGCACGATGATCTCTCCAGTCACGCCCACGGGAAGTTCCTTATCGTTCTCGTCAACTATCCTGAGTTGCACATGGTCTACCGCTTTACCCACCGAACCCAGCCGACTATCAGGCCCATCCAGCACGTGGTGTTTCGAATCCAGACTGGTAAGTATGGGAGCTGCCTCGGTCATGCCATAGGTCTGATATATTTCCACGTTGGGAAACGCAACAATGACACGAGACAATAACGCAACCGACATCGGTGCCGCACCGTAGGCAACCATACTAAGAGACGAGAGGTCGTACCTGGAGAAAGCGGGGTGGTCCAGCATCATCTGAAACATCGTCGGCACTAGCGTGGCGGAGTCAATCTTCCAATCCTGTATCGTTCTGCATGTTTGTTCAGCGTCAAACTTGGCAAGTATGATGGCATGCCCTCCCAAAACCGTGCAGCTAAAAATCCGCGCGCCAGCGGCTACGTGAAATAGCGGACCAACTATGATGAATCGCCAACCCTCCTGCATGCGGTATAGCGGGACCGAACAATCTGTGTTGCACTGGAAATTTCTGTTACTTAGAATCGCGCCCTTGGCGCGGCCCGTGGTTCCACCGGTATAGAAGATGAGAACTGGCTCTTCATCTTTGCTCGGGTTCATTTCACAATAGGAGTTGGAATCGATACACTTGATCAATCGCGCTTCGTAAGAAATCAGTTCTTTGGGAGGTTGATTGTTTCCGGCGTAAATTACCTGCACGATACTCGGACACATCGCCTGAATCTCTAGCGCCTCTTGTACGAAATGAGAATCGATAAGTAAAACTTTGGCAGAACAGTCATCGATGCATTCGATCAATTCGCGAATCGAAAGCCGATAATTTATTGGTACAAATATGGCGCTAATCAAAGCCGGTGAATAGTAGCATTCGAAGCAGATATTCGAGTTGAAGCCAAGATAGGCGACACGATCGCCAGCCTGAACGCCACAGTCGCTAAAAATTGTAGCAGCCGCACGACAACGATTGAAGGTTTCACTCCAGGTCTGAGTTCTCCCTTCGAATGTGACCGCTGGTCTATCTGGCCACTTCTGCGCAGCCAATCTCAACATTTCTGATATTGAAGAAGTTTTTCTGTTCGCTGGCATACTAATCTGAATTCCGGCCTACCAAACTATCGATTCTACCGACCAATCGAATCTTTCACGAATTATTCTATAAGAAGATAACCGTTGTTGATGACGATCTTGTCTTGTTCAAGCGACTTACAACGAAAGGCCATCTCGTTGCCGTTCTGCCAAATCTCAGTACGAATAGTTTCTCCTGGGTAGACCGGTGCCGAGAAGCGGAGTCTCATCCGTTTAAAGCGTGCCGTGTCGTACTCACAGCAGCTCTTTATCAATGCATGCGTCGCAACTCCAAGAGTACAGAGCCCATGTAGGATCGGCGCTTTGAATCCCGCATTTTTTGCCACCGCTGGCGAAGCATGCAGTGGGTTATAGTCGCCCGATAAACGGTAGAGTAGAGCCTGCTGTGCCAATGTAGGCAGGTCACAAATGATATCTGGCTCTGTGGTCGGGATAATATCCGTCTTCGGCGTCGACGATTGACGAATTCCGCCAAACCCACCGTTATTTCTAGCTAGTATAGTTGTGACCAAGGTACAGATGTTTTCGCCAGTCGCCACATCCCTGACGACTCTGTCCGATACTATAAGAGCGCCAATACGCTCGCCCTTATCGGTAACCTGTGTGATTCGTGTTGTTGCCTCGACGGTACCCTCGCTCGGAAAGGGTCTATGCATAATGATCTCTTGCCCTAGATGCAATACGTGAATCCAGTCGAGTCCGGTATCTGCATCCTTTGCCCAGAAGCCTGGATGAGCCATCATAACGGACTGGCTCGGTAAAACCTTGATGCCCTCCTCGTACACGAAACGCAGACAATCTTCATCCAATGGATCAATGCCCATGCCAATACCCAATGCATATAACATACAGTCCTTGGCGGTATACGTTTGTTGCACAGGAGGAAATTTCTTGTCTAGAAGTCTTGCGGCATCAAATTTCATCAATCTACGGCTCTATAGCTCTCATCAGGTGAATTCTTTTTCTCAATCTAGCCATCAAGGGGATCTCTCAATCAGTTCGCGTGCTATTACTTTTATCGCTAATACCTCTTCGGCACCCTCGAATATGGAGAGTACGCGAGCATCGACGAAAAGGCGACTCACCACAGACTCCTCGGCATAACCCATGCCCCCATGAATCTGCAGTGCCTCACAACTAAGCACCTGGGCCGCGCGACAACTGTAGAGTTTTACCAGACTAGCTTCCATCTGCCCTGCACCTTCGTCCATCAGCTCCGCCACTGCGTAGCTAAATTGCCGCGCCGCTGTAAGCATGGCTAGCAGGCGAGCCAGTTTTATCTGAGTAAGCTGAAAGTCTGCAACTGTATTGCCGAATACTCTCCGATCCTTGGCATAGGCGAGCGCATGCTCAAAGGCCGATTGCATGACTCCGGTAGCCCGTGCAGCGGTCTGAATCCTGCCGCCGGCAAAGCCGGACATAGTGTAGTAGAACCCTTTTCCTTCACCTTTCTTTCCGCCCACCAGGTTGTCCTGCGGCACGAGATAGTCTTCGAAGAAGAGGTCATAGGAATGCATGCCCCGGTAGCCAATCGTCTTTATGGCTCTGCCCGAAAGCGTTCCTCCTTGTAACTGCTTATGGCTGAATTCATGGCCAGCGAATGCCGGCTTCTCAACGAGAAACAGGCTGAGGCCCTTATGGCCCAATGATAAATCCTGTTTACTGCGAGCCAAGACTAGCAGCAACTCCGACCTTCCCGCGAAGGTGCACCAAGTCTTGCTTCCATTGAGCAGCCAACCGTTCTCGGTTGGAGTCGCCCGCAGCGAAACAGCAGCGACGTCCGAGCCGGTATTCGGTTCGGTGATTGATATGGCACACAGCGTTGCGCCGGACGCAAGTCGAGGCAGCCATCTCTGCTGCTGCTGATCGGTACCTCCATCGAGCAACGCGCGGGCGGCGATTTCCGGCCTGGTTATCAAGCTGCCCGCTGCGCCGAGAGATGCTCGAGATAGCTCTTCAGTTACGACGATCATACCCAGGCTGTCGGGACGATCATCCGGCTGCAGGCCGCCAAAGCGTTCGGGTATGCTAGTACCGAAGCAACCGAGCTCCGCTGCGGGAGTCAGAATCGAATCAGGTATATCTTCGTCGTTCCGATGAATCTGTTCGGCCAGAGGCATCACCACTTCGTTGGCAAATCGGAAGAATGTCTCCCGCACCAATTCCTTCTCCTCACTGAGCAGAGAAGGCAGCCGCTCGATGTGATTTTCTGCGATCTCAGCACCTAATTGCGCGAGGAATTGTGAACTCGAAAAGTTATCCAACAATCTTTCAAATGCATCTGTGCCATACAAGCGCAGGAGCATGGCTCGATCCAAGCCGATATCGGTCGCCCTCGCAAGTAGGCGGTTAAGAATCTTTAGCGAGGTCTCTGCTGTGAAACTCAAAGCTAGCTTCTGTGTGAACTCTTCATCGGCCAACTTCAATGCATAGTTGTTGAATGCGACCGCTGCCGACAACTCGGCCATGCAGAACGCCAATTCATACCCAGATAGCTGCCAGCCATCAAGCAGCCTTCCATCCAGCTTGCCCGCCATAAGGCATCTCGATTTAATATGAGAACAGGCGATCGTAACCTGCTGCCTCAACGCAGCTAGTTCTATATTCGCTTCTTCAAGCCGTTCGGTATAGCGTGTCATTCGAATACTGCTCAATCGATGAAGAGGAATCGCCTCAGGCATAGAGGCGCACGTGAAGAACCAGGGATTTTATTCGAAATAGTCTGTAAATGCGATGAGAGCCATCAGCGAACTGCATGCTGATGTTTGGTCCGAATCGGATCGAGCTTTTAATCAGCAGTTCTTATACTTGTCATCACTGCTGTCCCATAAATCTATGAAGACATGAATCCGGTTTAAGCTGCTGAGACCGTCACCAGCAGGGATGCTGGTGCCGAGCCCCCATGGATGGGTTCACGGCGTGTCTCGGCGGCTTAAACCGGATTCATGTCCGGCACTGTACTGATCGGCTGTGAAACTCTATGTCTACTGTATTGTATAAAAGCATTACTGCGATTTATGGGACAGCAGTGCCTTGTCATACAGGCCAAGCCCTTTAAGAATAAGAGGAATTGCCTTTTCTGCTCGCGTGATACGAGTCTTCTCTTGCTTCGCCGAGGCGACATGTTCAGCGTATTCAAGCTGTTTGCCTGGGCTTAGCGAATTGAATGCGGCAGTTAGATTCATGTCCTTGCTCAGCCTGGCTTTCAATTCTGCGGGCATCGATAGTGTTTGTCTCTCCGGTATTAATTTCTTCCCTGCTCGATGATTCGAGATCGTCTCTTTCACATAGGCTTTAAGCTGTACTTTATCGATCTTGTCGGTCTTTCCAAATTGAAGCTGGCCAAATTGAAGCTGGCCAAATCGAAGCTGGCGCAAACCCTTCGTTGAGCCTTCCTGTGCGTTTACCAACAAGGATTGTTCATCCTTAAGAAATACACCTTGGTGAAACCAGACAGCACAGTGATTCTTGAATCCAACTATAGAGATGAGGACGCTCTTGTCCATCGAATAGCATGGACGACCCCATTTGACGGTTTCAGTGAGTTCTGTCGCACACATTATGCTGCGCATGGTGATGAGCTGCTCTTTCCATTTTTGGTATTGCTCGATATAAGCGTCTATTTTCTCCAAATCGTTCATCCTGTCGTCTATCATCATCTCTCCAGGAGTACTAGTCTGTGTAGTGCTCGTTGATCAGGGAATTCAGAACGTGGTCTTCCCATTCACCATTTATCTGCAGATACCGTTTCGCATAACCTTCTCGCTCGAATCCCAGTCTGCGAAGCAGCGCCTCCGACCGTTTATTCTCGGGCATGTGGTTCGCCATAATTCTATGTAGCTTTAGCTCTGTGAAGACATACTCGATCGTATGCGATGCCAGCTCTTGCATCTTGCCCTGGCCTTCAAAATTTTTATCCACAGAGTAACCCATGTGACAAGCCTGAAAGACTCCGCGCACGATATTGCTAATAGAACATGTACCGACTACCAGTGATTCCGATTCGTTTATACCGATGAAATGCACAGAGCTCTCATCATCGAACTCTTTCTCTCTCTCGATCAATCGCAGAGTCCAGCTCGCAACTGAATGATGCGACCTTGGCATACGCGGGCTCCATCGGCGCAAGTGATCTTCATTCGATGCGTAGTAATTTGCGAGAAGTATTTCATGCCCCGGTCTGCTCCGTATGATTTTCATGGGCAATACTGTAGCTTCTTCAACATGAGCAGCGCTTGTTCGCCCTTGTGGCTAAACTCTCTTACACCATCCCAGCCCAAGTGGGCGTAGAGCCCCCCGTTCGGCTCGATAGTCTGCAGATACAGATGCGGCAGGTTCAACTGTTCTGCCATCTTCACAATCTGCAGACTCAAGCGGGAAGCAATTTGTCGTCCTCGTGACTGCTCCTCGACGAAGACACTGCCAAGCCAGAAGTGATAGTCGGGAAATAGCTCGCCGAGTTCTTGTGATTTGAGCGCAGCCGTTCCTACCGGCCTACCCTCTAACAAGGCCAGGATGTGAATGGGTAGCTCAGTTGTACTCAGCGAGCTGCGCAGCTGTTCAATCGCAAGCTCCATATCTTCGCCCATACGATCGGCCCAGATCGTACGCCACCAATCGATGACCAGCGGAACCAGTTCTGGTCGATCCGCCAAATACTCAAACTCTAATGTCTGGTTTCGCCGCATGCTCTGCTCTCACTGGCGGAGGAATTCGCGCTTAAGCTTAAGATACGCCGAAAATACGCAGTAATTCAATGCGATTGTGACATTTTGACTACAAGCACTGCCCAGTGGCTTATTTCCAACTTAACTGCCTATTTTTGTCAGAATAGAAGCTAACTGGCACGCAGTTTTTACTTGAGCTTTACCTGTAAACTATAGGAGACTCAAGCAAGTTCCACGGTAGTCGTATTTCACGCCAGACTAATCATCTGGTTTTTAGTTTTTTAAATGGTGAGCGAATTGGCAGCTGACAGCAGGACAGACTCTTCAAGCATAATCACTGTCGGGAGTGATTGGCACAAGATTGATCCCAAAGAATTTCGCCGCGAACAGATCAAGATGCTATGGGGCCACCTGCCACTCATCTTTCTGGCCGATATCGCCGCAGGGTCCTTCTTACTGCTTCTGCTTGTTACGACCGCTTATACGTCGCTAGCGTTTGTCTGGTACGGCGTACTCGTTGTAACTACAGCCATTCGAGCGCTCCTCACCTATACCCACAATCAGGAACCGAGTACGACGTACAATTATAACTCCGATTGGAAATTCTTAATTGCAGGGGCATTCATCTCTGGCTGCATTTGGGGAAGTTCGGCCTTCGTGCTGCCGGATAACCCATCGTTTGTAACCGTAGGGATTATCAGCCTTTGGTTGGCGGGGCTGCTTGCTGGCGCCGCTACTACTATGTCTGTATTGCGAGAGGTGTTCTTTTGTTTCGCCGTTCCTGTCTCCACACTTTTTGTCAGCTATATTTATCTGAATATTTCCGACGATCAAGTCCCCCTGGGCGGGGGCTATTTATTATTCGTCGCATTCATCATTCCCATCGCCATGAGAATTGCGCGCGATTTTCGGCACAGTATCACTCTCACATTACAGAACAGGAATCTTCAGGAGAAGTTGAAGGCCGATGCTTCGAGCTTGTTACAGAAAGAGGAGGAATTAACCTCGCAAAGAAAACAACAAGCTACGCTAAAGACGCAAAAAGCGTTTGTGGATGAAAAACTGAAGGCAGCAGATGAAGATCGCCTACTACTTCTAGATGCCGTTCAGGAAGGTATCTTTGGAATTAGCAATGTAGGCTCAATTACCTTTATCAATAAGTCGGCGCTGGAGCTTTTGGGTTACCAGGAAGATGAGGTGATCGATAGAAGTGCTACGCAGCTGATCTGCCCGGTAAAAGACGCCCCCGACGGCATCACTCATGCTAATAAAGCAATCCTTACGGCCTATCTTGTTGGTCGACCCTCAGAAATCATGGACAGCGCATTCACGAAGAAAGATGGGAGTCTGATACCAGTGCGATTCTCGAGTGAACCTATCGAGAAAAACGACAAAGTAATAGGCGCGGTGGTTAGCTTTACCGATACCTCAAAGCAGAAAGAAATAGAGGGCATGCTTATCCAATCACAGAAGATGGAAGCGATAGGTCGCCTGACAGGCGGGGTCTCTCATGATTTTAATAATTTACTAACAGTTATAATGGGAAATCTTCAGTTTCTGCAACACCAATTAGCAGACAATGAAAGTGCGATTAATCTGGTCAATAAGGTTATGAATGCCGCGAAGAGTGGCGCCGACCTTAATAATAGACTGCTAAGTTTCTCAAGAGAACAGACGCTCGTTACCGAGCCGGTGAATATAGCCACGCTGCTCACGGGGATGCGTGAATTTCTGGCCAGGGTGCTAGGAGAAGATATAGACCTCACCCTGAACCTTGGAGATGAGGATTGTACTGCTGTTACAGATCGCATCCAGCTTGAGAACGGTATCTTAAATTTGTGTGTAAATGCAAAGGAAGCGATGCCGAATGGCGGCAGACTCTCTATTAGTGCGAGAACTGTGCGACTTGCTGAGTCGCATCTGGGCCATACGGAGGGCAGTGAGCTTCAGGACTATGTAGAGCTTACTGTTTCCGATAACGGTATGGGCATTCCACTCGATATCCAGAAGAAGATCTTCGAACCGTTCTTCACCACTAAGGAGAAAAATAAGGGAGCCGGCCTCGGTTTAAGTACTGTCTACGGCTTCCTCCGCCAATCTGGTGGCAACTTCACTGTGGACAGTACAGTCGGCCAAGGCACCACCTTCAGATTATTCCTTCCGATTACTGGTGAACATACCGCCGCGCCCGAGCCGATCAAGATTGCAAAGAACGAAAAGGAAAGCTACGAGGGCAAGATTCTAGTTGTAGAGGACGATGACAGTGTGCGCGAAGTAGCCAGTCACATGTTGCAGAGCGCAGGCTTCGAAGTGATCACTGCCCATAACGGTAGCTCGGGATTACGTGAGTACAAGACTAACCCGGGCATCGATCTGGTCTTCTCTGATGTCATCATGCCCGGCGGTATGACAGGTGTTGAACTGGCCATTAAGATACTGGAGCTGTCACCGGAATTGCCCATACTTCTGGCAACTGGATACGCCGAGAAGGGATTGAAAGACCAACTTTCCGAACACCGGAGCGTAGTTCTTGTCTCCAAGCCCTACGATACGAATGAGCTGCCAGATCTCATAAATTCCTTAGTGCTGCAGGCCGCTAAATAGTCCTGCTTGATAGTTACACCAGAACTACGTTTCTTATCTTCGCTCTATTATTGCCTTGTCTACCAATTCACTGAAATTTTCTCGAAACCCTCCTCCACTAGATGGAGAAACCTGCGCCATAATTACGATAACCATCGATTGCTTCGGATCGATAAAATAACGAGTTGCCGCAGAACCATCCCACCATATCGTGCCTGTGGAAACAGGGAAATTATAATGCGTGGGATCCATGACCAGATTGAATCCGCCCAGCGTCCAGCCAGAACCTAACCAGTAGCCCCTCTCACCAATAGGCATAGCTTGATCGGGAACGCCGTTCTGATACATCAGCGCAGCTGTCTCTTCAGCGAGAATTGTTCTCCCTCTAAACTTTCCCTTATCGAGAACCATCTGGGAAAATTTAAGGAAGTCTGGAACTGTAGATAACAGGCCAACGCCTCCTTCGATTAGTGTCGGTCGCGAAGTCCATGGCACCGATTCAATCTTGTATGGCTTCAGTACACCGTCAGTTGGTCGGTAGAGCTCCGCCAGTCTCTCGGCATTCTCACCTTCTGCCCAAAACATCGTCCCATTCATCTGAAGCGGGTCGAGAATATTTTCCTGCAGGTAATCTTCGAACGATTGGCCCGACCATACTTCGATTAGCTTGCCTAATATCGTTGCATGAATACCATAACGAAATTCTGTTCCCGGATCTTGAAACAGAGGAACACGAGCGGCGTTGGAGGCCATCTGATCCAGAGTGATATTTTTGTCGCGCACATTGTTGGCTGTATAGAGTGCCGAACTACGGCTGCCCAATCCAGAGGTATGGGTGAGAAGATTTGCAACTGTAATATCGCCCGTGCGTGACTTCGTCTGTGATATATCCGTGCTGGATGAATCTAGTAAGACTCGCTGGTTCTCGAACTCGGGCAGGTACATCTTGATCGGATCGTCTAGGCGAAACTTTCCCTCTTCGTACAACTTCAATACAGCCGAGCTGGTGATCTCACGCGTCATGGAATAAATACGAAACAACGCATCAGCTTGCATCGGTTTGTCATTCTCTAGATTTAAATGGCCGCGAGATTCGAAATAAACCAGCTTGCCATCTCGCATTACAGCGGCAACGACACCTGCAATCTCACCGTCATCGATGTGTTTCTGCAGACGCACCGTAGCCTGAGCAAGCGCCGGGGTAGACATACCAACGGATTCGGCCGGCACCAA
This sequence comes from Pseudohongiellaceae bacterium, assembly GCA_040880325.1. Taxonomy (GTDB): domain Bacteria; phylum Pseudomonadota; class Gammaproteobacteria; order Pseudomonadales; family Pseudohongiellaceae; genus UBA9145. The sequence goes on along the minus strand of JBBDIR010000022.1, from coordinate 140,157 downwards.
TTCCTGCGCATTGGAAAATTGTATCTGACAGAGCAAAATACCAATAAGCCCACAGGTTCTTTTAACCATGCTAAATTCCACCTCTATTGTGATTAGTTTAATTGTTGCTGAGTATCTGCTATCCAACGATCGACTCGCGCTTCCAGTAGCGGCATAGGCAAAGCACCGGCACCCAACACAACATCATGAAATGCCCTGACGTCGAAATCTTCGCCTAAGGCTTGCTCGGCGTCTCGACGCAGCTCCTGAAATTTCATCATGCCGATCTTGTACGCCGTCGCCTGGCCTGGGCCCGTGATATAACGCTGGATCTCTGAGCGCACTGCACCCTCGGCTTGTGGAGAGTTATCCAGAAAGTATTGCACGGCCTGTTCCTCACCCCATTGCTTCGAATGGATACCGGTGTCTACAACCAGTCGAATTGCGCGCCAAAGTTCGCCCCCGAGGCGGCCGAAATCCGAATAAGGATCCTCGAATGCCCCCATCTCCTTAGCCAGCCATTCAGAGTACAGCCCCCAACCCTCAGTGTAGGCTGTGGTGCGATATTGAGTTCGGAATCTAGGCACATCTGTGAGTTCTTGCTGAATCGAGATCTGCATATGATGCCCCGGATTACCCTCGTGGTAGGCCACGTCTTCAAGTTGAAATATGGGAAGTGTAGACATGTCGGCCATATGGGAATAAAACACACCCGGTCGCGAGCCATCCGGCGTACCCGCCGCGTAGTGCTGTGCCGCCCCCGCCTGCTCTCTGAATGCCTCTACGCGCCTCACCTCTAATTGCGCCTTCGGCAGACGGCCAAAATAGTCGGGCAGCTTCTGTGTGATCGCATCGAGATACTGGTTGTTCAGATCGAGATAGTCCTGACGCCCCTCGTCGGTGTTGGGAAAATAGAAGCGGGGGTCGCTACGCATGAAAACAAAGAAGTCTTGTAGCGTACCTTCAAATTCCACTGCATTCTTGATCACTTCCATCTCGGCGTGAATACGATCAACCTCTGCAAGTCCTATTTCATGAATTTCGTCAGCTGTCAGTTCAAGCGTAGTCATTTGCGCGAGTCGATAATTGTAGTATTGCTCTCCTTGCGGTAACGCCCATACGCCTTGCGCCATTTCAGACGCGAATTCCTTGTCCTGCTCTAACCAGGCCAGTATCTCTTGATACGACGACATGACCTCGCCGGAGAGTATTTCCCTGGCCTCATTGATAAATTCCTGTGCCTGCTCACTACTGATCGAGGCATTCTCGACGAGTGACTCGATCTTGCCCTGGATATCAGTCCAAAGCGGCGAATTAGGCGAGCTGTCGTTGCTGCTGAAAGGCACGCCCGATGTAACTCTGTCTATTTCGGTCATCGCAAAGTCATAGGCGAAGGCGGGTTGTCGAATGCCGGCCGCCGAGGCCGCGCGGGCTTGCTCAAGCAGCTCACCGAAGACGCGATCCAGCTCTCCAAGCCGAGAGAGGTAGGCTTGAACATCCGATGCATCATCTACACGGTGGTAGTTGATCAGAAAATTAGGCAACGAAGCGTGGGGGCCGCCGCGCCCAAAGATATAGCCGTGTTGCCTGAAGGGTACTGATGCTTCGGCTCGATCCAGAGAATAGCTCCACATGTCATAGGAAAGTTTGCCGTCTTCGCTGAGCAGATCGTAGTCAAAGTCCGCTTGCATGGTGGCGACACTTTGTCTGCGCCACTGGAGTTGTTCGTCCTCGGCGGCGACCGTGTAATCATTCAGTCGGTCATAATCGGACTTGTCGCCCAGGCGTGTCTTGGTTTGCGGGCTGAAGTCCAACTGCTCGGCGTATTGTTCATCGAACCAGGCATTCAGTCGTACCGTTTGGGCAGCCACTCTGTCAAGGGTTTCTGCTTGCGCAACCGTTGCAGAATCTGATGCTAATTGCGAGTTCTGCTCGGGCTCGCTGCAAGCGGCGAAGATAACTATCAGGGAGAGGAAAAATTGACGCATGGTAAATCTCTTCACGTTAATTGGACTATTGATGGGCCTTTAAACTCTGCGGTATTTTTCAACGCATAAAAGCCAACGGTGAGAGCAAGAAGCTAAGGAGCCTCTGATTAAGTCTATGGTCACTCTGCGCGCCTTGTTGTTAAAAACGGGGTCGCGTGCTGCTGCAAGGCTCAATCTCAGGCAATGGCCGTCGCCCTTGCCAAGCACGACAACGCCGCAGCGGTGCGCGACAGGCCGCGCCCGAAGGGGCTTACAGCCAGAGTAATCATAGACTTAATCAGAGGCTCCCTAATACTTTTACTAATGCTTGTCCAGCAACTGCCGCCACGGGTAGCCAGGGTCCCCCACGGCTATGAAAGACGGGTTTAAGAGCTCTGCCTTGGTATTGTAGCGCAAAGCTTCGAATTGCAGATCGACAATCTCGCCACCGGCTGCAGATAGAATTCCATGGGCGGCGGCGGTGTCCCACTCCGAAGTGGGGGCTAATCTGGGATAGATATCGGCGCTACCCTCCGCCAGCAGGCACATCTTCAATGAGCTGCCCATGCTCAATATTGTCGCCTTGCCGAAATGCTTTTCTATCCGCTTGATCATGGCAGCCAATTGCTCGCCACGATGACGCCGACTCGCCACTATACGCACTTCGCTGTTTTCCTGCACCGGCCTGCAGTGGATCGACTGCACCTCGGAGTTAGCCAGATTGATTTCATGTTTGTAGGCGCCGATTCCGATGCCACCAAAATAGCAGACGCCGGACACAGGAATATACACCACGCCCGCCACCGCCCTGCCTTTCTCAATCAACGCAATATTCACTGTAAACTCGCCGTTACGACCAATGAATTCCTTCGTGCCATCGAGAGGATCAACGAGCCAGTACCTCTGCCACAGTTTTCTAACAGCGTAGTCGATCGCTTCGGACTCTTCCGAAAGAACCGGTATTTCTGGTGTTAGATCCCCCAAGCGATCGACGATGAGTAGATGGGCACGCCTGTCGGCGTTGGTAAGCGGTGAGTTGTCCGTTTTTGTGCTGACCGCGATCGCGTCGTCAGAATTGTAGACTTCGAGAATTTCATCGCCGGCTGCAATCGCTATCGCATTCAAGGCATAGAGCAATTGCAGATCAATCATTGGAACGCTACCTTTGGCAATAAATAGGTGAACTAACAAGAGAATGTGAACAGAGCCTGCGCTGGCACTGCATCGTCATTCGCCTGTATCATGTTGCATGAGCCACCAGTTCTTGCCAAGGCTTATTTTCGGGAGACGTAGATGCCACCGTGGGCAGACATAGACACAATCATGTTCGATATGGACGGCACTTTGCTGGATCTGCATTTCGATAATTATTTCTGGCAACAGCTGGTTCCAAAACTGTATGGCGAGAAACATGGCGTGAGTGAAAACGCCGCACTGGAAATCATTTACTGCAAATACGCAGAAGTACGTGGCACGCTAACCTGGTATTGCCTGGACTATTGGGAACAAGAGTTGCAGCTGGAGATATCGGAGCTCAAGACTACGCTCAGGCACAAAATAAATGTACGACCGAATGTCGAAAGAATCCTGCAAGAGCTCAAGTTAAGTGAGAAGCGAGTGTTACTAATCACCAATGCGCACCCTTCGAGCTTGAAAATAAAGATGGAGCATACCGGAATCTCGCATTACTTCGATCAATGCATTAGCTCACACACACTCAAGCTCGCTAAAGAAAATCATGGATTCTGGGCAAGCCTGCAGTCTCTGGAACAATATGACCCGGATCGCACGGTGCTGTTCGACGATTCATTGCCGGTCCTAAGACAGGCACGACGCGAAGGAATCAGACATCTCTTTGGAATAGAAAAGCCCGACAGCAAGCGACCCGCCGTGTTATTGGATGAGTTCCCACAGATTGAGGATTTCGGAAAGATTCTACCCTCACTACCCGGCATTGAGATCGCCCGATGAGCTCGGATTAGAAACCATGGCCAGCAACGCTACTTCGGAAAAAACCTCTGAACTGACCCGGCTACGTCTGGACAAGTGGTTGTGGGCGGCAAGATTCTACAAGACCCGCTCGATGGCCAAGCAGGCGATCGATGGCGGCAAGGTTTACTGTGAAGGCAGCCGATGCAAGCCCGGCAAGGAGGTCGAAGTTGGCATGGAGGTACGCCTGCGTCAGGGCTTCGACGAGAAGACGGTTACCATCAAGGCGCTTTGTGAACAGCGCCGTGGCGCTCCAGAGGCGCAACAGCTCTATGAAGAGACCGCAGAAAGCATCGAGGCTCGCCTCGCTCAGGCTGCCGCACGCAAGGCCCAGCCTGGCCACTGGCCGCCGGCCGGCAAGCCGAACAAGAAAGATCGACGGCTGATTCACCGCTTCAAGCAAGGCTAGCTGAAAGTTTTGCCCATTCCCCCCTGTCTAGGGTACTGCCAGACACCGAAATCTACTGCGCGGGCACCTGAAACTCCTGTTCGCACTGACCAATGATATTTGGCATAATGCCGCTCACCTGAAACGAGTCATAGCTCAAGTCGGGGCTAACGCATTATTGAGCCACTGTGCCGCACAGCAACCACAGCCACGGTGCTGAGACTGTCCAGGAGATACCTTGAGCAAAGATTTCATCGAGTGCCTGCAACACTACAAGCTTCCCGAATTTGATGCAGCATGGGGAGAGATTCGCCGAGGCATTGAGAAGGAGAGTCTACGCGTCTCTACCGATGGGCATATTTCACTATCCAGCCATCCTCAAGCTTTGGGTTCCAATCTCACAAATCCCTTCATTACTACAGACTTTAGCGAGGCGCTTCTCGAGTTCATTACTCCAGCCTACAGCGATATCGATGAGTGCCTGAAGACTCTGGAAAACATCCACCGGTTCACCCTGCAGAATCTCGAAAATGAAGAGATGTTGTGGGTCTCGAGCATGCCCTGCCCACTAGGCAGTGCCAATGAGATTCCGATAGCACAATACGGTTCTTCAAACGTCGGCAAACTGAAGACACTCTATCGTCATGGACTCAGCAATCGCTATGGTCGACTGATGCAAATCATCTCGGGCATTCACTACAATTTTTCTATGCCCGATTCGTTCTGGCAACCCTATCAGGAAATCTGCGGGCACGAGGGCGAGCTTAAAGATTTCAAGACAGAAAGATATCTGCACCTAATCAGAAACTTTCACCGCTATTCATGGCTTCTAATCTATTTGTTCGGCGCATCGCCTGCCGCTTGCACGTGTTTCGTTCAGGGGCGCGAGCATAATCTTCAACAACTGGACAGCACCAGTTTATATATGCCGAACGCGACTTGTTTACGCATGGGAAATCTGGGCTACAAGAGTGAGGCGCAGAAATCGCTATTTGTCTGCTACAACGAACTGGACTCCTACGTTGATTGCCTGCGTAAAGCCATGGATACGCCCTATCCCGAATACGAAGCCTTGGGTCAGAGTAAAGATGGTGAGTATCTTCAACTCAATACTAACCTGCTGCAGCTGGAGAACGAATTCTACAGTACGATCAGACCCAAGCGTGTAGTAAAGAGCGGTCAGCGCCCGTTAGATGCATTGATAGATGACGGTATCGAATACATCGAAGTGAGAGCCCTGGATCTGAATCCCTACTTGCCTCTCGGAATAGATTCTGAGCAGGTACGGTTTCTGGATAGCTTCTTGCTGCACTGCCTGCTGGGGGATAGCCCCGAGTGCAACAAGCAGGAGTTTTTCGAAGTAGCAGACAATCTTTCGAAAATAGTAGAACAGGGGCGTGACCCAGAGCTTCGTCTTGGTTTGGAAGGGGCGCCGAAGAAGATGAGCGACTGGGCCACTGAAATCTTGCAAGAAGTCGGCTATTCCGCCTCGATGCTGGACCATATTCACGGCGACAGTAATTATTCCAGCAGTGTTGCAGCGCAGTCGGCCAAGGTCCGCGACCCGAACCTTACACCATCGGGCAGAATTTTGAATGATATGCGCAAGGATGGCCTGTCATTCTTCGAATTTTCTCTGCAACAGTCGCTTCGCATTCGAGATCATCTACAGAACAATGGCTTGAGCAAGGAAACTGTGAAAATGATGAAAGAGACTGCGGCGCAGTCGATTCAACAACAGATCGAGATTGAGAATCAGGATACTATTGGCTTCGATGAGTACCTGAAGAACTGGAACGAAGCCTAACTGTTCTTGCGGTAATACGAGTATGTTAAACTGCCGCGCATTAGCTAGAAATAACGTGCAAGCAATGCCCGATGTGCAGACAAGAGATTAGGAGCAATCGATGGTCCTGGCAATTCCCAACAACAGAATTATAAACCTAGGCGTTTTCCTGGCTACCGTGATAACTATCGGCATAGCGCTGTACATGGAACACGTCATGTTGCTTTCTCCCTGCGGCTTGTGCATCACGCAACGCGTATTCTTTATTCTCTGCGGCCTGGTTTGTCTGGCATCTGCGATTCACAACCCCGCTGTCGACGGCCAGAAGATCTATGCCTTCGCGGCGGCGACGATGTGTGTCTTTGGCAGCTATTTCGCCGGTAGACAAATCTGGCTGCAACATCTGCCAGAAGATCTAGTCCCCGCCTGCGGTCCGGGTTTTACCTATATCCGGGACAACTTCCCATTCATCGAGCTACTGGATTTCCTGCTCGTCGGTGATGGTAATTGCGCCGAGGTTCAGTTCCGTTTTCTTGGCATTTTTTCTATCGCCGAGATGTCAATAATTGCCTTCATCGGACTATTTGTGGTCTGTCTGTACACGGCCTTTCGTCATCAACCTCAGGGTAGTAGCCCTGAATAGCTCGGCCTTCCATTAATTACGCCGCCAAGAGAAGAACTTCTCGAGATAGGGGAAATACTTCTGGGGAAGGCGCTCATTACGCCAGGCGTTAGCGGCAAATTTATTTGCTTCTAATAGCGTTGGATAGATATGAGTAACCGCTGAGATTTTCTTCAGTCCCATGCCATGGGTCATCGCAAAGACGAACTCACCTATTAGCTCCCCTGCATGATGCCCGACTATAGTGACTCCGAGTATCTTATCTTTTCCCGGCACAGTAAGAACCTTGATGAAGCCATGAGCTTCACCATCCGCCAAGGAGCGATCGTGATGGTCCATCTCATAACGCGTTAACTCGTAGGGAATATTTTTCTCTTTCGCCTCCTGTTCATTGAGGCCAACTCGAGCAACTTCGGGGTCGGTAAACGTTGCCCAGGGTACGACGTTGTAATTAATTCTGGAACGCCAGATGCCGCCCAACATCGCATTCAGTGAAGCAAACCAGGCTTGAAAAGAGGCCATATGAGTAAACTGATACGGGCCTGCCACATCGCCACAGGCAAAGATATTTGGAAGACTGGTCTGCAGGAATTCATTCACTTGGATGGTGCCCTGCTCCGTCAACGCAACATCCAAGTCTTCCAGACCAAAACCTTCAACATTTGCCTTACGGCCCATCGCCAGCAAGACCTTATCGAACCTTACCCTGACCACCACACCATCGTGATCGGCTTCCATGTAATCGCCGTCTTCATCGTTCCCAAATTTTATTAGCTTGTGGCCTGTGAGAAGTTTAATGCCCTGACTTTCGAATGCCTTCGTTACTATCTCGGATACATCTTCGTCTTCGCGCGCCATGATGCGATCCGACAAATCGACCTGTGTAACCTGGGAGCCAAGATTACTGAAAGCCTGCGAGAGCTCACAACCGATCGGCCCACCACCGATCACCAGCAGGCGTTTCGGTAATTGCTTTAACGACCACACCGTATCGGACGTGAGGTAATCAACCTCGTCCAGGCCGGCGATCGGAGGAGTTCGAGGGCGCGCGCCCGAGGCGATAATTATCGAGCGAGTAGTTATTGTTCTCTCGTTCACTTTAACCGTGTAAGGCGTTTCGATGACTGCATCGCCCAGCTCAACTTCCACACCAAGAGATGTGAAGCGCTCCACCGAATCGTGTGGCTCGATAGTCTTAATGACTCCTTGTACTCGCTCCATCACCGCAGAGAAATTAACCTCCCCCTGCGCCCCATCGATACCGTACTCTTTCGCCCTTCTTATGTAGGACATAATGCGGCCACTGCGAATAATCGATTTGCTCGGCACACAGCCGGTATTCAGACAGTCGCCACCCATCTTGTGTTTCTCGATCAGAATGACTTTGGCCTTTGCGCCAGCGCCGATCAGCGAGGCGACCAAACCTGCCGAGCCAGCGCCGATAACGACGATATTCGCCTCAAAGCTCTTTGGTTTGCTGTACTTTCGTAGGCCTTTGTTACGTTGAATGACATTGAGAATCAACTTCGCAGCAAGCGGAAAGATACCTAATAATACGAGAGAGAAGAGCACCGGCGCACTGACCAATCCCGACACCGATGTTATCTGCGATAGCTCCGAGCCGGCATTCACATACACGATCGTGCCCATCAACATACCCGTCTGACTCGCCAGGTAGTACGACGTCGTCCTTATCGCCGTCAACCCCATCACCAGATTCACGACGAAAAATGGAAACAGAGGCACCATACGAATACTGAACAGATAGAAGCTGCCATCTCTCTCAATGCCTTTGTTCAGGCGCGCCAGATGCCTGCCAAACTTGTTCTCTACCCAGTCACGTAACAGAAAACGAGAAGCCAGAAATGCCACAGTGGCGCCGATGCTGCTCGCAAAAGACACCAATAACGTGCCCCAGAACAAGCCGAAAATCGCGCCCCCGATCAGGGTGATCATGAGCGCTCCCGGTATCGAGAGCGATGTCACTATCACATAAGTGGTGAAATAGAGAATCGCCACCAATGCGAAATTCTCGTTCTTATAGCCCTGAATACTGGACAGCTGAGATTGCGCGTATTCCAGCGTAAGATACTGTCCCAGATCCAGGGTGAAATAGCTCAGTAGTGCGAGCGAAAATAGTGCGAGAACGGTTAGTTTTGTCTTATTCACAGCTTAGCCTTCGAAAGTTTTATAGTGAAAATTCTGCTACGCAGGGACTTCTGGCATATAATCTTTGCCAGCTATTATTTGCCAACTATTACTTGTCGGCTGAGATCGGTATGCTATAACCCTTTGCGCTGCATTGGCGAGCACGATTTAATTTCGTCCTCGTGACCGGCCTCACAGGCACCCAACACAACATCATTCATACACAGATCAAGGTTTAGAGAATCGTGTCCAATTTTGACTTCAGTCGAAAATACCCCGCAAGCCGCATGCGTCGCATGCGCCGCGACGAATTTAGCCGCCGCCTCATGCGCGAGACACGTCTGAGCACAGATGACCTGATCTTTCCTGTTTTTATTGTTGAAGGAAGCGCCCAGCGTCAGGAAATCGAATCGATGCCGGGTATGTTCAGGCTGAGTATCGATGAGCTAGTTAAGGAAGCGGCCGGACTCATTGAACTGGATATCCCGGCGATAACGTTATTTCCATCCCCCGATGACTCCACAAAGAGCCTCGATGGCAAAGAAGCCTACAACAACGAAGGCCTTGTACAACGGGCAATTAGAGCTCTGAAGCAGGAGTTCCCGCAACTCGGTGTTATAACCGATGTCGCTCTCGACCCTTACACTACCCACGGTCAGGACGGCATTATCGACGACGCAGGCTATGTCCTCAACGACGAAACCGTAGAAGTGTTGAAGAAGCAGGCGCTCTCGCACTCCCTCGCCGGCGCGGATATCGTCGCCCCCTCGGACATGATGGATGGCCGCATCGCCGCGATTCGCAGTATTCTCGAAGAAAATAATCAGATCTATACCCGCATTCTGGCCTATTCAGCCAAATACGCCTCTAGTTACTATGGCCCATTCCGCGATGCAGTTGGTTCCAGTGGCAAGTTGGGTGGGGGCAATAAATACAGTTATCAAATGGACATAGCCAACAGCGACGAGGCACTGCAAGAGGTGGCTCTTGATCTGGCGGAGGGCGCTGACATGGTGATGGTAAAGCCAGGCATGCCCTATCTGGATATCGTAAGCCGCGTGAAACGGGAATTTGGTGCACCGACATTGGTTTATCAGGTGAGTGGCGAATATGCCATGCACATGGCAGCCATTCACAATGGCTGGCTCGACGAAGAGGCCGTAGTTATGGAGTCTCTCATCGCCATCAAGCGTGCCGGGGCCGACGCCATTGTGACCTATTTTGCGAAAACCGCCGCCCGCCTGTTGCGGGGCTGATAGATCTAAAGTTATCCCATGACTTTTTATGGCTAATTAGAGCATCTACTTGAAACCTGAGTTTTTAGCCTTATCATAGGCATCAAACGAGTATGTGAGAGTGCCTCGATCCGATAGTCCCTCATCTACCATTTCAAATCCCATAGAGCTTAATACAAGGAAAACCCCTATGAGCGACAGTATCGTTCACGTATCTGACAGCAGCTTTGAAGCCGACGTACTTCAGGCTGAAGGCCCCGTACTAGTTGATTTCTGGGCGGAGTGGTGTGGCCCCTGCAAGATGATTGCACCGGTACTCGAAGAATTGGCCGGCGAGTACGACGGTAAGCTAAAGATATGCAAGATGGATGTCGATGCCAACGTCGAAACCGCACCAAAATATGGCGTAAGAGGTATTCCAACCCTAATCGTATTTAACAACGGCGACGTAGCCGGTACAAAGGTTGGCGCTCTATCGAAATCGCAGCTATCCGCTTTTATTGACAGCGTCATTTAAATTGCGTTTAATGTGGCATCTCGATTGCCTCGAGATGCCACAGGATGTGACCAGACCGACCCAATTCAATATAATAATTGATCGAACGAACGACCAAACTCTAATACTAAATACCCTGATTCCTATGCGCGACTCGCCGGATGCTAGTCAGGTTTCCTGAATCTCAATTAAACTAATAATCGTCTTTCCTCTAATTTTCGATGAATATTTACAGGTAGACATAACATAAAAGTAGGTCTATATTGCGGAACAGTTGAAGCTGAACAATAAGTATTGACCAGATAGTTCACTAATTTAAATAGTAAATAACTACAGTCAATAATCTAACTACCGATATAAAGCGCAAGTGGTGCAATCGATACCACCCAATAGATTAGTCGTCTGTTAGCAGCATAAAACAACAGTCTCCGCCTTAAACTTGTTCCAAAACTTAAACCAAACCAACTCCCTAATAGAACTCCCTAACCAATACTACTTTATCTATGACACTTAGATATGCATGCCAATAGAAGTTTAGGCGGTCTTAGCACAGCCAATAAAACTCAGGTGATCGTAATCTAAGCATTGCTAACCCAACAAGAAGACTCAAACCCATGAATCTAACCGAATTAAAACAAAAGCCAATCTCCGAACTGCTAGCTACAGCCCACGAAATGGGATTGGACAATGTTTCAAGAACGCGCAAGCAGGACATCATCTTCGTCTTACTTAAGAAGCATGCGAAGAGCGGCGAAGATATTCACGGCGATGGGGTGCTTGAGATATTGCAGGATGGCTTCGGCTTCCTGCGCTCGGCGGACTCTTCCTACCTGGCAGGCCCGGATGACATCTACGTCTCCCCTAGCCAAATAAGACGATTTAATCTTCGCACCGGCGATACGGTAGCAGGGAAGATTAGACCGCCCAAGGACGGGGAACGCTATTTTGCATTGCTGAAAATACACGAGATTAACTTTAGCAGCCCCGAAGAATCCAAGAACAAAATCCTTTTCGAAAACCTCACTCCTCTTTTCCCAAACGAAAGACTAACCTTAGAAGTCGGCAACGGCAGCACCGAAGACCTCAGTTCTCGCGTAATCGACCTGTCTGCACCAATCGGCAAGGGACAGCGCGGTCTTATCGTATCGCCACCGAAGGCTGGTAAAACGTTGATTCTGCAAAATATGGCGCAGTCCATCGCAAAAAATAATCCCGAATGTAGATTGATCGTGCTGCTGATCGACGAGCGCCCGGAAGAAGTAACAGAGATGCAGCGCTCGGTTCGCGGCGAAGTAGTTGCCAGCACCTTCGATGAACCCCCTGCGCGTCACGTGCAAGTAGCCGAGATGGTCATTGAAAAGGCAAAACGCCTGGTAGAGCATAAAGAAGACGTAATAATCCTACTAGACTCGATTACGCGTCTCGCCAGAGCCTACAACACAATCATTCCCTCCTCCGGCAAGGTGCTTACCGGCGGCGTCGACGCACATGCGCTCGAACGTCCCAAGCGATTCTTCGGTGCCGCACGAAATCTGGAAGAAGGCGGCAGCCTGACCATCATCGCAACGGCGTTGATCGAGACTGGTTCAAAGATGGACGAGGTCATCTACGAAGAATTCAAAGGCACCGGTAACATGGAACTACATCTCGATCGTAAGATCGCTGAGAAACGCGTATACCCCGCTATTAACGTACGTCGCTCGGGCACGCGCCGCGAGGAATTGCTAACCTCCGAGGAAGAATTGCAGCGCATGTGGATTCTGCGCAAGCTACTTAGCTCGATGGAAGACGTGCAAGCCACTGAATTTATCCTGGACAAACTGAAAGACACTAAAACAAACGAAGAGTTCTTCAATTCGATGAAGCGAAAGTAGAGAATATTTTAACTTTCCAGATATAAATTGTTAGCAACGTAAACGGCCAACCATGTCATTTAGAGATTTGCGCGACTTTATTGAACTTCTTGAGAAAGAAGGCGAACTCAAGCGAATCCAGACTGAGGTAGACCCCTATCTTGAAGTTACAGAGATAAGCGATCGTACCCTACGCAACAATGGCCCCGCCCTACTCTTTGAAAACCCCAAAGGCTCGAAGATCCCGATGCTTACCAATTTGTTTGGTAACACGCGTCGCATTGCCTTGGCCATGGGGCAGGAAGATTTAGACGGTCTCAGAGATGTTGGCAAGCTACTAGCTTTCCTTAAGGAACCAGATCCACCGAAGGGATGGAAAGACTTATGGGAAACGCTACCTAGCTACAAGAGCGTTCTCAATATGCCCTCCAGGGTATTAAAATCCGCCCCCTGCCAGGAAGTCATCATTGAGGGAGCCGATATCGACCTTGGTTTTCTGCCCATACAAACCTGTTGGCCCGAGGACGCCGCACCATTGCTTACCTGGCCCTTAGTCATAACTAAAGGCCCCGAAAAGGAACGACAAAATCTCGGCATCTATCGGATGCAATTGATAGGCCCAAATAAACTGATTATGCGCTGGCTGTCCCATCGCGGTGGCGCGCTGGATTTTCAGGAATGGCAACAGGCTCGCCCGGGTGAGGCGTTTCCCGTGTCCATCGCGATCGGCGCCGATCCAGCAACGATCCTGGCCACTGTTACTCCGGTACCCGACAGCCTGTCCGAGTACGCCTTCGCTGGACTATTGCGCGGCAGCAAAACCGATGTCGTTAAGTCGCGAACCAACAATTTACAAGTTCCCGCTAGCGCAGAGATCGTATTGGAAGGCGTGATCGAACCTGGCGAGCTAGCGGATGAAGGCCCCTATGGTGATCACACCGGCTACTACAACGAGGTCGAAAAGTTTCCTGTGTTCACGGTGACCTGTATCACCCACCGTAAAGACCCTATATATCACAGCACCTATACCGGCAGACCGCCCGACGAGCCTGCGATGCTCGGTGTCGCATTGAACGAAGTCTTCGTGCCGTTACTGCAGAAACAGTTTCCGGAGATTGTCGATTTTTATCTGCCGCCGGAAGGCTGCTCATATCGACTCGCTGTGGTTAGCATGAAGAAGCAATATCCCGGCCATGCCAAACGCGTGATGATGGGTGTGTGGTCTTTTCTACGCCAGTTCATGTACACCAAGTTTGTCATCGTCGTGGATGACGATGTCGACGTACGCAGCTGGGATGATGTTATCTGGGCTATTACTACACGCATGGACCCGATTCGCGACACTGTGCTAATTGATAATACACCGATCGACTATCTGGATTTTGCTTCGCCAGTCTCGGGTCTCGGCTCGAAGATGGGCATGGATGCCACGAACAAGATGGAGGGGGAAACCAGGCGCAAATGGGGCGACACCATTAGCATGAGCGAGGAAGTGAAGGCTCGGGTCGACCAGATCTGGCAGGAGCTGGGCATCGAAAGCAGAGGAAAGAAAGAGGATTAACCACAAGTTCCCTATTCGATTCTTTTATCAGGAATTCTACACCATGTTCAACTCAGTCTATCACCGCCTGGCTCTGGCTTGTTCCCTATCATGCGCGCTTTTCTCAATGCCGTTTTCAAACGCTGCAGAGAAAGTCATCGACCTTGAAGATACAAACTGGCAGCTGCTGAACATGAAGGTATTGGGCGGCTTCCTGTTTACACCGGATGACCCTGGTCAGTACAGATTGAATTTCAGAAGCGACAATCGACTCACCGGCACCTCGGACTGCAATACGATAACCGGCTATTACTTTCAGGAGAGCACAGGCTTTCGCTTCGACCCCTTCGTCTCCACTCGCAAACTCTGCTCGCCTGGTTCGCTGCACAATAATCTGGTTTTGATTCTCAAAGATGTAAACGTGGTGGAGTTTCGCGACGGCAAGATGTATATGACGAACGGTTACGAAGGTGTGGAGCTAGAGTTTGAGGCCCGTGGCTTCTAATTAAAAACCTGATACTGGCTTTTCGCTAGAGATAGAATGAAGCCGCTAGCGAAATCAGGATGTACGCGACGAGAATTACCATGCTGACCGCACTAGCTATAAGCAATCTCTTTTTGTAGTTGATTGCCTCTTACTGAATTTCAGCCAATTCTTCAATCGATAACTGTTTAAGACAGAACGGGCATTTTAACTCACCTATATGAACTGCGAGGGCAGGACAGACAAGTTCCCTCATTCACTATTCCCAGTCGATTTAGTGGTTCAGAAGGAAACATGGCTTGATACTTCCCTGCTTTGGTAGCTCTTCTAGTCTTTACTGATCTTTAGAGGCATTGGTAATTGAGGTAGCTCTGCTCCTAGCCCTGTGACATATTTCTGTTGATGTTCCTCGCCAAGACTCACCTCTCCCAGGCATTTTAACAAGCGGGAAAGCTCGCCGTGTGCCTCGGGGGATGAACCCACTTCAATACTCGTCTCGAAGTATTCTCTGGCCTTCCCCCAGAGTTCATTGCGCATCGCCAGGCGTCCAAGCGCAAGTAACAGCTGGGGGTTTCCCGGTCTATCCTGAATCCAGCTTTCGGCGGCAAGTAGCTGGCGCTGCTCGCTGCCAAAATCTAACTCGCCGTAGCGCTGCACAAGCGCATTGCTCCAGTTCTTTCTCAGAGCGTGCTCGATGACTTTAGCGGCTGCATCCTTGTGTTCCAGATTGAACAGAATTTCTGCGTAGTGTTTTACAATTCTCTCGTCTTGCCGGTAGTTGGCTGGAGATTTCCTCCAGGCCTTATCCAATTGTGCGGCGATCTCGGTATCGCTGAAATCAGCTCTACGCTTGCTGATAGCATAGAGATTCTCCATGAAGATTCGGACGCGAATACTCTCGCCCTCGGCTTCATCGATGATGTTGTTCTTTTCCAGAGATGGCAGCAGTTTATCTAATTGCTCCCAGTCTTCCAGCTTGAGATAAACTTCTTTCAGGAGTCGTAGTAATGAGGCGTCATTTAATGAGCTGCCTCTCATCTGCTGAAGCACTGCTACGCACTGTTCGAATTGACCGGATTTAAACAGCAACTGCGCCTTCAGGAAATTCACGGTCGAACGCGCCGAAGGATATTTTTGTTCCGCCGTCTCGAGGCAATTCATCCATTCCTCTCGCAAGCCCTGCTGATGTGCCGCATAGGCTGCCGCGAGATAATTGACGACACTGGCATCCGGATCCTTCATGCCCTTCTTTAACAAGTTGTGGCTCGACTCCCAGTTGCCGCGAGTGAAATACAGCAGGCCTTCGATCGTACGACTACGATTCTTTGCCTTGAGCTGTTCTTTATAGTTTCGTCCGAAGCGAATAACATGCCAGGGATTGACCCAGCGAAAAATAATCAGAACAAATTTAATGACGAGGTAGAGCACCACTACCGCAACTAAAAGTGCGAACAGGCTCGTTTCGAAGGTATAGCTGCCGAAGGCGATTAACAGGTAACCAGGGTCGCCGGGGAATCCGAGATAGAGACTGACCAACAAGGCCAGTACAATAGCGAGCAGACTAAACAGGTATAGCTTAATCATGGGCTAGTTCAACGTTCGCTAGCTACGAGCTGATTGATCAGCGATAGCGATTGACTCAATGCAGGTAGTAGAGGGTCAATATCTAAACTGCTGAGTCTATCCAACTCGGTCGTCACTGTCTGACCCTGAATCGATTCGGTAACGGCGTAGCGCTGAAACCAATCCTTACTCTTCATCATGGCCTGCTGATAGAGGCTGTCGTCACGCATCAGCAATGCCAGTTGAGCCTGCTCTAGCATGAGCCGCAAATTCTGTTTAATTAAGTCGTCCTGACCTGGTGCCAACATAGCCTGTGGTGTCTCTTCCCATTTGCGCCAGACGAAGATGGTGCCAAGAAACTCCAGACTGGAATCGAGGTAGTTACTGGCATCGGCTCCCAGGCGCAGCGGCTGCGAGCCTGCATCTCGTCGGTTCTCGAATTCAGTTCGCATGGAGTTGAGTAAGTCTATACTTTCCATCTCTGCGATTAAGTTGTCCAAGCGCAAATAGATGCCCTCTCGATCCAGTACTTCGATGTTTCGCAGCGCCTGTAGATCACTGGCGATCGCCTGACGCACGGCGAAGGCACTCGAGCTTCCAGAATCGACTAAGGCTCTATCTGCCAATTGCAATTGCGCGATCGCGGTTGCAACATCCCCCTCCAACTGCAGCTTCTGACTGGCTATGCCAAGTAGATATTGCGCCTCAAGAACCTTCCACTGTTGATCTGTCTCATTGCTCGCCGACAATTGCTCCGCTTGCAGTTCCGCTAACTGTGCCGTGAGCACACTAATCTCCTGCGTTAGAGAAAGCTCCAGTTGGCGTACGGAGGAATCATCGAATTCGATGGCATCGGGCTCAGTAAGCCGCGCCTGTTCGATCTGACCGAGTTGCGAGCTCTGCGCCGCCAGGCTCTGATTGAGACGCTGATTCTCAAGTTCGAGCTCAGCCAATCTGGTTTGCTGATCAATCTGCTGATAGCCGACGAATAAGACCCCGGCGACGATAGGAAGCAAGATGATGATGACGACAGCAAAGCGCCGCCTTGCCGTCTGCTGCTTGCGGGATGCCGAGTTGCCAGGCTTGGCCGCATTACTCTTGGCGATCTCATCCAGTATCTTTGGCGTTTCTGACTGCTCTGTCACTTTACTGCCTTCTTGGTGGTGAGCCTGGCTACAAGCTTACTCTTGATTAGAAACGAGTTCACCCAGCGCAGCAACAAAACTGCCTGGATCGGCACCCCTGGCGTTGTGCACTTTTTTGTATCCTGCCGCGATAGCCTGCAGGGCGACTCGCTCTGAGGGAACGACCAAATCCAGCTGCAGCATCGCCTCGCTCTTGGCGACCAGCTGCGCGGTCAGCCTGTCCAGAGACTCGCCGCTGCTGACGCTCAATACGTTTACACCTGCATTCGTTAATGCCTCACAGAATTTGCTGCTCTCATACTTCACGGGTTTGCGGCTATAGGCTTCGAGGTAGTCGACCGTGGCACCGCGACTACGCAAGGTTTCTGCCAACAGTTCGCGGCCACCCTGACCTCGCACGATGCCAATCTTCTTGTCCGAGATATCCTGCAGCTGGGCTAGCTGAAGCACGTCCTCGCTTGTCATTCCGCTGGGGGCATGGGTTACCGGGCAGGCAAGTTGTTGTCTTGCCGCTTCTGCTGTCGTGGGGCCGACTGCGACTACCTCAACGCCAAGGGGAAACTGCGGCCAATAGTTATTGATGACTTCTGCTCCAAAGTTCACCGCATTGTTGCTAACGAAGATAAGGCAATGATAGCTATCCAGTTTTAGGACTTTGTTCTGCAAGTCCCGCAGCGCTGACTCGTCAGTCAGCGCTTGGATCTCGATTAGGGGAAGCGACAGAGTTTCAGCACCCGCCGACTCTATCGCCAGCTGTGTGCTGCTGATCTGATTCGACGGACGGGTTATGAGAACAACTAATCCAGATAGCGAAGCGGAGTTCATTGAATAGCCTGTAGTCAGCCCCTAAGGGCGCTGAGTATTGCTTCGGCTCCCTGGGAGAGAAGGTCCTCTGCTACCGTTAGTCCGAGTTGCTCCGCCTGATGGCGGTCGCCACGAATCTCGCTGCGAATAACTCGCGTCCCATCCAGGTTACCGACCAGCGCGCGCAGGTACAACTGCTCGCCATCCAATTCGGCGAAACAGGCGATAGGAACCTGACAACCGCCGTTGAGGCGCGCGTTCACCGCTCTCTCGGCGACTACCCGACTGGCGCTGTCGGCATCGTGCAGACAGTCGAGTAGTTTCAGCGTTTCAATGTCCTGGCTACGACATTCGATACCGACTGCACCCTGACCGCCAGCCGGCAGGCAATCTTCGAAAGACAGGCTCTCACGGATACGATCGTTTAGCTGCAAGCGCTTCAAGCCAGCTGCAGCCAAGATAATGGCATCAAATTCTCCCGCATCCAGCTTCGACAGTCGGGTGCCTACATTGCCCCGCAGGTCGGCTATTTTTAAGTCGCCACGCAACTCACGTACCTGACATTGGCGACGAAAGCTGGATGTGCCCACCGTTGCTCCCTCGGGTAAGTCAGCCAAGCTGGCATAATTATTCGACACGAAGGCGTCGGCCGGATCTTCGCGCTCGCAGATGACAGCGAGCCCTAGCCCTTCTGGAAACTCCATCGGCACGTCTTTCATGGAATGCACGGCGATATCCGCCTTATCATCCAACATGGCGTGTTCCAACTCCTTCACGAACAGCGCCTTGCCTCCGATCTTGGCCAGCGGCGTATCCAGCATCTTGTCGCCACGGGTACTTATAGCGAGCAACTCGACTTTTAGGTCAGTGTGAACCCGCTCCAGGGCGGTCTTGACATAATTAGCCTGCCACAGGGCGAGCGGACTTTTGCGGGTAGCGATGCGGAGTGTTCTGGCTGACATGGTGTTGTACTGCTCTTTTCGTTTATATCGAGGCTGAGATTGGGAGCATTTTACGTTATATGACTCGATTTGTCCGAATTTGCTGGTCTGTGGACCGATTCAACTGACTTCACGCTGATCTCTATCCTGCTATAATGCAGCCCCTCAACACGCAGCTCAACCACAATTGTTATAGGCATTAATCGAGAATCTTCATGAGTAGAAAACTAATTTCCAGCGGTTCAGAATTTGAGAGTAAGATTGCTTACTCGCGAGCGGTAGTAGACGGCGAATTCGTGTTCGTATCCGGTACAACTGGCTATGACTACAGCACGATGACAATCTCCGAGAACGTCGCAGAGCAGGCGGAACAGTGCCTGAAGAATATCGACCAGGTTTTAAAATCAGCGGGTAGCGACCTATCCTCAATAGTACGTATACGCTATATCCTTCCCAACAAAGCTGATTTCGAACCCTGCTGGCCCGTGTTTCAGAACTACCTAGGCACAGTCCTGCCGGCGGCGACAGTGTTTGAGGCCGGTCTGTTGGACGAGAAGATGAAGATCGAAATAGAAGTAACGGCGAAACTATCCGCCTAGCCAATCGAAGGAATCGATGGTCGCTAGGAGGCTGTCGGACTTAAGCGTTCGTAGCGAGGGAAAGTCCGGTTTGAGTCATTTTTTGAGCCATTTTGACGCGAATAGTGGTTCTATTTAAGGAGAAATGGCTCAAAAAATGGCCAAATCCGGCTTTTCCGCAGTAGAACAGTCTTAAGTCCGACAGCCTCCTAGGCCAATACATTCCTGACCACTATGACCAACGGTGTGAAACCAAGCTATGAGCAAGAACAAGGATCAGAATAAACTCTGGGGCGGAAGATTCTCCGAAGCCACAGATGCCTTCGTTGCACGATTTACCGCTTCGGTGGGTTTCGATCGCCGCTTGTTCCAACAGGACATAAACGGTTCGCTCGCTCACGCCAGCATGTTGGCGCAAGCCGGGATTCTCACTCCTGATGAAGAAAGGCAGATTCAAGAGGGACTCGAAGCGATAAGGCAGGACATCATCGATAACAAGTTCGAGTGGTCGGTCGCGCTCGAAGACGTTCACATGAATATCGAGTCGGCGTTGACAGCACGAATCGGTGATGTGGGTAAGAAACTGCATACGGGCCGCTCGCGAAACGATCAGGTCGCCACCGATATCCGATTGTACGTACGCGACGAGATCGATCAGATCGCAGAACTGATAACGAATCTTCAGCTGGCCTTGCTCGGTATTGCCGAACGAGAAACCAACACGATAATGCCCGGCTTTACACATCTACAAACCGCGCAACCGGTTAGCTTCGCTCATCATATGATGGCATGGTATGAAATGCTGGACAGAGACTACGACAGGTTGCTGGATTGCCGTAAAAGAGTAAACCTGTCACCTCTTGGCGCAGCAGCATTGGCGGGAACGACCTATCCAATCGACAGAAATCTTACCGCACAGTTACTTGGTTTCGATGCGCCTACGAAAAATTCATTAGACTCCGTTAGCGATAGAGACTTCGCGATCGAACTCGCATCCTTCGCTAGCATACTCATGATGCATCTGTCCCGCTTCTCCGAGGAGTTGGTGTTATGGACATCGGCGCAGTTCAATTTTATCGATCTGCCGGATAGGTTTTGCACAGGCTCGTCGATCATGCCGCAGAAGAAAAACCCCGATGTGCCGGAGCTAGTCCGTGGCAAGACTGGGAGAGTGCACGGCCATCTCGTCTCTTTGCTAACCCTTATGAAGTCCCAGCCTCTGGCCTACAACAAGGACAACCAGGAAGACAAAGAGCCTCTGTTCGATCTGATCGATACTGTGAAGGACTGCCTGTATGCCTATAGCGAGATGATGCCGGCAATTAGCTGCAATAAGGCAGCGATGTATGCCGCGGCGCAGCAGGGCTATGCTACGGCCACCGACCTTGCGGACTATCTGGTGAAGAAGGGCATGCCATTTCGCGATGCCCATGAAGTAGTGGGTAAGTCGGTCGCTTTTGGTATCGAGCAGAAGAAGGACTTGGCGGAGCTAACACTGGATGAGTTAAGGAGCTTCTCTGATCTGATCGCGGAAGATGTGTTTGAGGTGCTTACTCTGGAAGGCTCGCTAAGTGCGCGCGAT
Source organism: Pseudohongiellaceae bacterium (assembly GCA_040880325.1). GTDB lineage: Bacteria > Pseudomonadota > Gammaproteobacteria > Pseudomonadales > Pseudohongiellaceae > UBA9145. Next base: position 119,057 of record JBBDIR010000022.1, on the reverse strand, counting down.
CACATCGGCGGCACGGCCCCTACCCAGGTCTTGGCGGCAGTGAGCCTGGCTAAGACCGAGATCGCAAAGCGCTAACGACCGCCAGGTGCGAGCAGTCTAATTTCATATTCCTGGATTTGATTGTCTCGCACCGTTTTAACTTCGACCGTGTCGCCTGCGCTATGTCGCTCTAACGCGTTGGCATAGTCGTCCTCGTTGCGAACTGGTTGACCGTCTATCTCCACGATTACATCCCCCAGCTGAATGCGTCCGCGCTGATCTCGGACTAGCCCGCGCATGCCTAGACGCTCTGGATCGGTGCCAGGGAATACATCCAATACGATCACCCCGTCGATCCCCCATTGCCGGCGATAATAATCGGCCTGGGGAATCTGTCGAATTCCTAACGCCGGTGTCTGCACCCGGCCGTAGGCGATCAGCTCTGGAACAATACGTTTAACGGTATTCGCGGGTATGGCGAAACCAATACCGGAACTCGCGCCACTCGGACTATAGATCGCCGTGTTAACACCGATCAGCTGACCCAGGGAGTTCAATAAGGGGCCGCCGGAATTACCGGGATTAATGGCGGCATCGGTTTGAATCACGTCCCGGATCTTGCGTCTGCTCAGGGAATCTATCTCTCGGCCCAGCGCACTGACCACGCCGACCGTCATCGTCGTATCCAGGCCGAAGGGGTTGCCTATAGCTATAACCTTTCTACCCACTTCGAGCAGCGATGAATCGCCGGGTAGCACCGGGACCAATTCGACATCCCGAGCATCGATCTTCAATACCGCCAGGTCTTTATCCGGATCTACCCCTACCGCCTCTGCCGAATAGCTGCTGCCATCTTGCAGAGTCACAGTCACGCGGTCCGCCTGCTGCACCACATGGTAATTTGTCACGATATAGCCTTCTTCGTTCCAGACGAACCCCGTACCGCTACCTTGCGGTACCGCCTGCGGATTCAATGCATAGAAGGAACGAACCAGACGAGAGTTGGTGATATTCACCACCGAGGGACTGACCGACTTGAATATTTCTATATTATTCTCTTCGTCATTTGTCTTGAATTGGCTGTAGTCGGGCGTTTGCGCTGCCACTGCCACTGTGAGCAGCACTCCTGCCAGCATAGAAAGAAGTGTCTTCATTTTAGGGAACCTACCTTTGAAGTTGCCTATTGCGAGGGCCACGCGTTTAAACAGGTCATCCTGCACACGCCAGAACCATTAGATTCGATCCTACTAAGATAGGATCAATTTTTGAAGATTCAAGGTGCCTAACTGTAACTTGTTATCTCCTCCTGCAGCTGCAACCACTGATCCTCTTGCCGCACCAGCTGCGACTTAAGAACACCTTGTTCCTGTATCAGGCTGTTCAGCTCGATTTTATTCTCATCCAGATACAAGTTTTCATTGGCCAGTGCTGCCTCGATCTTCTCCAACTGCTGCTGAAGCTTCTCGATCTCGGACTCGAGTTTCTTCTCCTTCTTCTTCAGCGGTGCCAACTTCTCACGGCGCATTGCCGCCTGCTGACGCTTCTCTTTCTTATCCAGTTTCGGTTTGCTTTCAATAGCAGGCGAACTGGTTTGAGGACTGTCGTCGTAACCGGCAAACGTTTGCGTGCCTAGCCACTTCTCATAGTCGCTGAGATCCCCTTTGAACTCGGCAAACACGCCCTTGTGAATAGAATAGAACTCGTCAACCGTGTTGACCAATAAATGGCGATCGTGCGAAACGACAATCATCGCACCTTGATATTGTTGCAGCGCGATAGTCAGTGCGTGACACATCTCCAGATCCAGATGATTGGTCGGCTCATCCAATAGCAGCAGGTTGGGTTTCTGCCAAGCCACCTTTGCCAGAGCGAGTCGGGCTTTCTCACCGCCGGAGAAGTTTCGTATCGTCTCATTAACCCGAGTACCACGAAAATCGAATCCACCGAGATAGTCTCTTATCTGCTGTTCGGTAGCGTTACCTTCTTCCTTCTGAATTAGCTGTATTGGTGTCGCGTCTTGATTTAGTTCATCTACTTGATGCTGAGCGAAGTATCCAATCTTCAATTTCTTGGAGCGAATGATGTCGCCTTGAAGTTGTTCCATCTTACCGGACAAGACTTTCAATAGCGTAGATTTACCGCTGCCATTGAAACCTAACAAGCCAAAACGCGATTCGGAGCTCACGCTAAATTCTATGTTGTCGACCAGCGGCTTGTCGAAACCAATAGTCAAGGACTCCATTTGCATTAAATAACTTGCTGGCTCAGTTACGTCGGGGAACTGAAAACGAAACGGCGAATCCGCATGTGCCGGAGCAATATCCTGCATGCGATTCAATTCTTTTAATCGACTCTGCGCCTGCTTCGCCTTCGATGCCTGCGCAGAGAATCGACGTACAAAGCCTTCGATTTCTGATTTTCTTCGCTGTTGCTTTTCGTACATCGCCTGCTGTTGTGCCATCTTTTCTGCACGCTGTTTCTCGAAAGAGCTGTAGTTGCCTTTATAACAATCCAAGGTACCGCCATCGAAGCTAATGACATTGTTGATAACAGAGTCGAGAAACGTTCGGTCGTGTGAGATGAGCAAGATTGTGCCTGGATAGTTTTGCAACCACTGCTCTAGCCACACTGTAGCCTCGAGATCCAGATGGTTGGTCGGCTCATCTAACATCAATAGATCCGAAGGGCACATGAGAGCGGCGGCAAGATTCAAACGAACCCGCCAACCACCGGAGAAGCTACTTACCGGCCTAGTGAAGTCTTCTACATCAAAACCCAGGCCGGAGAGCAGTCTCTCGGCGCGGTGATTGATGTCATATCCATCTATCTCCTCCAGCTTACCGAATAGCTCGGCCAGCTTCAGATTCTCCCCGTCCGCCTCAGCCTGCTCGATAGCCTGCTCCAGCTTGCGGAACTCGATGTGGGCATCCAGCACAAAATCCAGAGCGCTGCGCTGGCTCCCGGGAGTCTCCTGAGCCATCGAGGAACGGCGCAGTCCATTTGGTAACTCGATCTCGCCCTCCTCAAGGGCTATCTCACCGCTCAACGCGCGGAACAGACTGGTCTTGCCGCAGCCATTGCGACCAATAATGCCTGTGCGTTGGCCCTTGTGAATGACCAAAGAGACATCTCGCAGCAGAATCTGACTGCCGCGCATTAACATGATGTTGTTTAGAGAAATCATCGAACCCAGGGGTCTATCGAAATAATGAAGCGGCATATCATACACTAATTTCGCTCAATGCTTGTTCTGTGCAGGCTGTTTGGGAGCAGTTCTGCTCAATTTGAATACAGAGTATCGCCAGACAGCGATAGCAGACTTGATCGCAGGTTCCCTTATTCGTACTATTGAACCCTGTCTCCATCCCCCAGAGAGACGATTAAGCTCGGAAGCAGTAATGAAGCAAATACTAATCATCGATGACGACGAAAAGCTAGGTCAGCTGCTTACTCAGTATCTAGAGCGTTACGACATGCAGGTTCACGTCGCATTAGCGCCCAGTAAGGGCTTCGAGTTACTAAAGAAGGTTAAACCCGACCTATTGATTCTGGATGTAATGCTACCGGAGAAAGACGGCTTCGAGGTGTGCCGCGAGATTCGCGCCAAGTCTTCCATTTTCGGTCAGTTACCCATTCTAATGTTAACTGCGCACGCCGAGGTGACTGATCGAATAGTTGGGCTCGAACTTGGAGCCGACGACTATCTGCCGAAGCCGTTCGAACCGCGAGAACTAGTCGCTCGCATACATAATATCCTACGCCGCAGCAGTGACGACAGTAGTCTACGCGATATCAAGAATATCAATGGTCTCGAAGTCGACGCTTCGCGCCGAGAGGTCAAGCTCGATTCTGAGGTGCTCGATCTCACCACAATGGAATACGAACTCCTCATTTTATTCATGCAATTTCCTAACAAAACGTTTACCCGAGACGAGCTTATGAACCGTCTGCGCGGAATAGACGCCGAACTCTTTTCACGCGCAGTAGACACTCTGGTGAGCCGTTTGCGACACAAGTTAAATGACACGTCGAAAACTCCTCGGTTTATAAAAACCGTTTGGGGCCGCGGTTATACTTTTGTCGGCGAACAAATATGACCACACTGGTTCAGGTTGTTAGACGATCACTTTTCGTTCGTCTACTGCTTATTTTCGGTATCACGATTATCCTGTTTTTCGTTATATTTTCCGTCTCACTGCGAACCGTTAACCAGAACATCAACACGATCGACGCGATTCCAGATTTCTTTACACGCAACATTGAGTCCATCATCGAAGACATTGGCACCCCGCCGAATTTGAACAATGCTATGCGCCTTGCTGAGGAACTGGACTGGAGCATCGCGATAAACAATCCGATCATGCGATGGAGCTCCGATAACGAACACCGCCTTCCGGTAGAACAATCAACCTTCAGTAGGACCCTAACGAACGACGCCGAAGTACGATCTGTCAACAACGAAGACATCATCATGGTTCAGCGCGGTGGATACGATTTCTATCTGTATCAACGATCACTCAACGATAACAGTTCCAACTACGTCGTTCTCTATATTGGCGTCGCCCTATCCAGTATTGTACTGTTCTTGAATTATTTCATGGTGAACAAACTCCTCGACCCGGTGCGTCTGCTTAGAAGAGGAGCCGAGCGCATTCGACTGGGTGACCTGAGCTTTCGTGTAAAGAGCACTCGACAAGACGAGCTGGGTGAACTAACTGAAAGCATTAACCACATGGCAGATTCGCTGCAGTCTATGTTGGAAGCCAAGCGCCAATTGTTACTCGCCATCAGCCATGAGCTGCGCACACCTATTACCAAGGCGAAACTACGTCTGGAATTTATGCCGGAGAGCGACGAGAAAGATCAGCTGAAAGAAGACATACAAGAGATCGAAATTTTGATATCCGATCTGATCGAGGCAGAACGCCTGAATGAAGAACATGCCGTACTGACCGCAGAAGAGACGCCAATAGCTGCCTTCGTCGAGGGCGTGTGTGAGCAGTTCGAGAGTTACCCGGCAGGCCTGCAACTCGAATTGCCTCCCGAAGATCGTGAATTTGTAATCGATAATCTGCGCGTGCGTCTATTGATTACGAACTTGGTAAACAACGCGATACGTCATGGCGAAGGTAATCCGATCGTCGTTCGAGTTAGTTTTGACGGTGATTTCGCGCGCTTGGAAGTCGAGGACAGCGGCGAGGGTATAGCCGAGGAGCACCTGTCCCAGGTAAGCGAGCCCTTCTACCGCGCCGACAGTGCCAGGCAAAGAAATACCGGCGGCTTCGGCCTGGGGCTGTATCTCTGCCGCCTCATTGCACAGGCCCATGGCGGCGAATTGATTATCGAGAGTGAACTCGGCGAGGGCACACACATCACGGTGAAACTCCCCCCTCATCCCCCTCACGAGGAGCTAATAGAGCAATAGTGTCGATCGACGACACTATTGCTTATCCTAAACCCGTGTCGTTTTCCTGCGCTGCGCTCGGAAATAGCTGAGCATAAGAGCGAGTATACTCAACAGTATGGGAATCAACGCCGTATTGATCAGTTTTAGATTCGCACCAAGCTGTTCTATATCCTCAGTCAATTGGTATTGCACGTCGCGAAGACTGCGACGAGTCTCCAACATCTGCTCATTGAAGCGATCGACCTCAGCTTGTATCTCTGGTGTTACCTGACCAATAAGATTGCCATTCTCGTCCTGATTCAACTCGGCTAGCGCGGCCTCGGATTCGGCCAGACGATCGAGGAGTTCCGCCTCCTCAACGCGCAGTCTATCATCGGCCTGACGCTGCAACTGAAGTACACGGGTAAATGGGCGCGAATACGTGCCTCTGCTGCGGATGCCAGAAAGGTCTGCCCCGCCACTCAAATTGTCGAGCGCATTGATTACCATATCACCATTGTTGGCAAATGGTCGAGGTATGCGCTGGCCGAGAAATTGCCCAACTTGAACCCAAAGCCTATCTCCCAGCATATCGGTGTCGGCAAATACCACAATGTTTACCTCGCCATTTGAGCTTGTTAGATGCTCGATTGCGGCTTCTTCCTCCTCTAGCGTAGTCGATACAGCTTCTTCCTCGGCAGGATTGTCGAGGTTTTCCTCATCGGCTGCTGTTACTTCGGCCGGCCTGCCTTCGGGAAAGGCAGTATCGATGACTCCACTGACTCTAGCAGCGATTGTGAAGCTCCTGTCTTCGGAAACAAACTCGTCGAATAACACCGATGGATCCGTAACATCCTCAAGCACGCCAGCGTCCATCAACATAGCATTACTCGATGAAACCATTAGTGGTTCAAACAGCGTACTCGCACCGTCCATGGGGCTGATTATGCCGGAGGACGACAGATTTATCGTCTCGAGACGACTGGTGATGATGTCGTTCTGGGTTAAAAAATTTCTTTGTACGCCTAACATGCCTAAATGCGCGATAGGGCGCTGACCCTGACCCATGGAAACCCGCAAAGCGAGTTCGTTGTCTGTGAGCACCTTGTCATTCGGAAAATCGATGCCCCAGGCCTCTAACAAACCTGGTAACTCCGAGCTCATCCCAGCCGGGATTAAATTGCCCTGCTGAGTGCGACTCACCATAGAGTCAGCATTTGGATCCAGGAATACCATTGTCTTGCCGCCACGCATTACAAACTGATCGATGGCATAGAGCATCTGCTCAGATAGCCCCTGCGGGTGAACGATCATAAGTATGTCGATTTCTTCATCGATCTGCTCCGCGGCCGTGTCGACTCGCTGCACGTCATAGAGTTGACGAATGATATCCATGATCATCCATTGCTGCGTCGCCTGTCCTGAAACTGGGTCGAAACCACCGTCGATGTCTAGCTGCGTGAGCAATCCGACCACTTGCAAGTCAGGATTATTGACCTTACTAATTAGCTTCATGAACTCGTATTCGAGAAACTGCTCCTGATCCGGCCGGATTAACGGCATCGTCTCGGCTGCCCGTCCCAGGCCTGGAGTTGCCGAGGCCCCCTCTTCCTGTGCCACTACCAGACCGAAATAGATCGCTTGACCACCTTGAGTAACAGGGACTGCCTGTATGCCAAACTCGGTCGCCAAATCTTCATCTTCAGAGAAGGGTTCAGGGTCTATAACGTTGAGCCTCAATCGCCCGTTGCTGGCCAGAACAATCTCCTGCAAGAGCTCCTGTACTCTTGTTCCATAGCTTCTTATCTGTGGAATATCTTCTGTTGCGCTCTCGGAATAGAAAAACATTAACTCGATGGGCGTCTGCAGATTGGAAACAATGTTATGAGTCCCGCTGGACAACGAATAGAGATTGTCTTCGGTTAGATCGATACGCAGGCTTGGCAGGGCGCTAACAATGGCGACACACACCACGGTTGCCAGTGCGATGGCTGCGAGTCCTGCCTTCGAAAATAGGGCTTTAACATTCATTTTTTTTCCTCCCTAATTCGCTTTTTTCATTTCAATGACTACCGCGCTAGCCAGCAGCCAGGCGCCGATGAATACACTAAAGAACAGAAAATCACGAATATCCAAAACCCCCTTAGCTATCGAATCGAAGTGCGTGAGAAACCCCATCGCAGTGAAGGCATCCACGAAGAACTGTGGAACCCACTGGGGAAAGGCGTTGAGCAGTACGGGTGAACCCATGACGACAAAGAGGAAACAGATACTCACCGTCAGTATAAAGGCAATAACCGAATTCTTGGTGCAGGCCGACATGCACGAGCCGATGGCGAGGAAACCGCCGGCCATAAACCAACTGCCTATGTATGCCGCCAGTATAACTCCATTGTCCGGGCTGCCAAGATAGTTAACAGTTAGCCAGATTGGGAAGGTCAACAACAGGGCGATTCCGGTAAGAGCCCAGGCTGCTAGAAATTTTCCGAGTACGGCATCGGCCAGCCTTACTGGCAATGTCAGCAATAATTCGATCGTTCCCGTCTTTCTTTCATCTGCCCATAAAGTCATTGCTATGGCTGGAATCATGAATAAATAGAGCCAGGGATGAAAACTAAAGAATGGTAGAAGGTCGGCCTGACCTCTGACATAAAAGCCCCCTACATCGAAAGTAAATATTCCGTTGGCAATCAGGAAGATCACGATAAAAATATACGCGAGGGGTGTCGCAAAATAACCTAACAGTTCGCGCTTAAAAATTATTGAAAGATTTCCCATTACTCAGCTCCCTTTGACTGCTGCGTCACGGTTCTAAATACATCTTCCAGTTGACCACGACTAATATGAAACTCGGTGACCGGCCAATTCTTCTCTTGTGCGACCTCTGATACCTGAGGAAAAATCGGTTTTCCCGCGCTCGCCAGAATGCGGAACACCAATGCATCTTCGCTGTCTTTCTCAACCACGCCGACGTCATCGAGACCTTCCAGATCAGCTGCCAAGTCATAAACTTCGCTCAGGCGCACACTAACCGCTTGATGATACTTCGAGCGCGCCTCCAGTTCGGCAGGCGTTCCATCGGCAACAATCTTGCCCTCTGATATGATAATCGCGCGACTGCACACTGCGGTTACTTCTTCCAGTATATGAGTGGATATAATCACGATCTTGTCCCGCGCCAGATTTTTGATCAGTTCACGCACATGGTGTTTCTGATTCGGGTCGAGACCATCGGTTGGCTCATCAAGAATCAAAACTTTAGGATCATGCATAATCGCCTGCGCCAGTCCGACTCTACGCTTGAACCCCTTGGATAAGGTCTCTATGGTTTGATGGCTTACCGAATTGAGTTCTACTTCATCGAGCACATGCTGAACTCGTCTTGTGATCTCTTCTCCTCGATAGCCCCTAACCTGAGCGATAAAATTCAAAAACTCCAGAGTCGTCATATCGCCATAGGAGGGGGCACCTTCTGGCAGATAACCCATCAGGGACTTCGCCTCGATAGGGCTCTGGCTAATATCATAACCATCTATTCTTATTGAACCGTGACTTGCACAAAGGAACCCCGTGATTAACTTCATCGTCGTCGATTTTCCGGCACCATTGGGACCGAGAAACCCGAGAACTTCCCCTTCTTTTACTGTGAAGGTGAGATCGTCTATGGCGATAAACTGATCAAAGTTTTTTGTTAAATTTTTAATTTCAATCATCTACTTTCAGACCCTGAGTTTGTAGCTTATCTAGTTGGTTTTGCAGGAGCATCTGCAGTGCTTTTCGGCTACCGTGTATACCGAAATCGAATAGCAAGCTCGTGCTGCTAAATGTGGTGGACAAATATAGGCACTTAATCTCAATTTTTCAAGGCTTCGGACGCTATCCAGCTCCCTCCCTGGAAAAGAAGGACCGCGGCTTCAGGCACATGGCGTTGTTGAATTTTAGCCTGTGTTTCTGCCTGCGCTGGCGTTATAATCGCGACTTTCCGGCAATTCAGACATCGATACGCACCATGAATAACCAGACCAACAGACTTCTCGCTCTCCTGGCGCTGACCTGCCTGACGTTAAGCCTTAGCACTTGCGGACAGAAAGGCGGTCTCACTCGTCCCGAACAATCGGCATTCACTACCTCCAACTTCGTCTCGGGCAAATAGCTCAGAGGGCTTTCTTGCCCTTCACCAACCGGACTCCAACTACGAATGGACTATTTCAATTACAAAGGCGATGTTCTGTATGCTGAGGATTTGGCGGTCTCCGAGATAGCCGATCAACACGGCACGCCCTGTTATATCTATTCCCGCGCCACTCTGGAGCGGCACTACAGAGCCTATGAAAAGGCGTTGTCCGGGCTGCCTAACATGATCTGCTACGCGGTGAAGGCAAATTCCAATCTGGCGGTACTGAATGTCCTGGCAAGGTTGGGCGCGGGGTTCGATATCGTGTCGGGCGGGGAACTGAGTCGCGTTATGAAAGCAGGTGGCGATCCAGCTAAGGTTATCTTTTCAGGCCTCGGCAAGACAGTAGCCGAGATTCAACAGGCACTGCATGCTGGAATTCATTGTTTTAATGTCGAGTCCGAACCCGAGCTGGTTCGTATCAGCGAGGTGGCGGCAGCACTTGGTATGACCGCCGCTATTTCAGTACGGGTCAATCCCGATGTCGATGCGGGTACCCATCCCTACATCTCTACGGGTTTGAAAGAGAACAAGTTCGGTATCTCTGTAGATCGAGCGTTAGCGGTATACCGGTCTGCTGCAAAACTCGACGGAATCAAAGTAACGGGGATCGACTGCCATATCGGTTCACAGCTCACGTCTGTGGAACCCTTTCTCGACGCCATCGATAGGTTGCTCGCCATGGTCGATCGGCTCAACGAAGAAGGTATTAGCCTCAGTCATTTCGATATGGGTGGCGGGCTAGGCGTTAGCTACGGCTCCGAAAGCCCACCACTGCCCTCCGAATTAATTGCGGCGGTAAAGAACCGCTTTCTCGATCGCGGTCTAACTCTCATGGTGGAGCCAGGACGTTCCATCGCTGCCAATGCGGGTATCTTCGTCACACGTGTCGAATATATTAAAAACACCGAGAACAAAAATTTTGCCATCGTGGACGGTGCCATGAACGACTTGCTCAGGCCTGCCCTGTATGGCGCGTGGCAGGACATCATCCCGGTTGTTAGGCGAAACGGTGATCCTGTCAGTTATGACGTCGTCGGCCCTATTTGCGAGTCTGGTGATTTCCTTGGTAAAGACAGGGAATTGATTGTAGCTGCAGACGATCTGTTAGCTGTGCGCTCTGCCGGTGCCTACGGCTTTGTAATGAGCTCTAACTACAATACTCGCCCTCGAGTATCTGAGATAATGGTCGATGGCTCCGTTGCACATGTTGTAAGACGACGCGAAGTCCTGGATGAGTTGTTCGAACTCGAAACTTGCCTGCCCGGGTGACAGATATAATGGATATTGAATTCACCAAGATGCACGGCCTGGGTAACGACTTTATTGTGGTCAGTAATCTGCACAATGAGGTTCAGCTTAGCCCCGAACAGATCGCCCTGCTAGGCGATCGTCACTTCGGAATCGGATTCGATCAACTGCTTCTGGTAGAGGCAACAACAGAGCCAGGCATCGATTTCAGTTATCGCATATACAACGCAGACGGCCGTGAAGTCGAACACTGCGGAAACGGCGCACGCTGCTTCGCCAAGTATGTCACCGACAAGGGTCTAACGGACAAGAAGACAATCGTCGTCAAGACGGTCAATCGTGTACTGACCCTGCAACTAAGCACCGATGGGATGATCACGGTAGACATGGAGGCGCCCGTTTTCGAGGCGCAAAGCATCCCATTTGTAGCCACCAACGACGGGCCGCTGCACGCCCGTCAGCTCGATGTTTGCGGCAGCATGCTCGAAGTTGAATTCTGTACGCTGTCCATGGGAAACCCCCACGCTGTAATTAGTGTTGAAGACCTTGGCAAAACAGCCGTAAAAGAGATAGGGGCAGCTCTTGGCTCACACCCGGATTTTCCGGAGGGTTGTAATGTGGGTTTCATGCGAGTGCTCGATAGAAATACCATTGAATTACGTGTGTATGAACGCGGCGCTGGCGAGACGCAAGCCTGCGGCACAGGGGCCTGTGCGGCGGTTGTTGCCGGTTGCCTACAAGGCCTGTTAAATGATACCGTCAGGGTAAAATTGCTTGGCGGAGAACTCAGTATTACTTGGCTTGGAAACGACTCTCCCGTCCTCATGACAGGGCCAGCCACTACCGTTTACGAGGGGAAAATCCAGATATGAACAGCGATCATTCAGCGGCTGAAAAAATCGACACCGAGAGCACAGTTGAGCTCTGCGCGGAAGATGTAGCCAGCTATCTGAAGGCGAATCCCGAATTCTTTATCGAGCAGCAAGATTTGCTCGCCGAGCTGTCTCTACCACACGAAAGTGGCAAAGCGATTTCCCTATTAGAACGGCAGGTTACTATTCTTAGAGACAGAGGCATCGATGCTCGACAGAAACTCAACAATTTGCTTGAGAATGCACGTAATAACGATCAACTATTCGATACCACTCGCAATCTGGTTTTAGCTTTACTCCGAGCTCACAATGTCACAGAGATGGCGAATCTGGCTCAAGATCAATTATCGAATCACGCCAACATAGATTCCTGCGAGATTATTATCATAATGCAGAAGGGATTGAAAGTTTCAGACTCAGTAAGAACCGAATCGGAAGCAAATTTAAAAAGCCGCTTCGCCGATGTTTTCCGCCTAAAACGAACTCATTGTGGCGCATTGAGCGAAGAACAAACAAAGTATCTATTCCCCGCAAATGGCGACAACATCAAGTCGACCGCCCTCTGCCCGGTTATAAGCAATGGCGAAGTGCTGGCACTGATTGCTTTCGGCAATCGAACTGACAACTATTTCAATGTAAACCTGGATACCCTGTTTCTCGATTTTATTGGCCACGTAGTCGGCGCTGTGCTCGACAAACAGCTACCCTCTACCGCACAATAAAGTTCTCTCGTGTTCTGGGGTTTGAGCAGAGGTTGCCTGAATGTCTACTGAAAACCCGGCCGAGAATCTACCTCAGGTTTCAGTAATCTGTCGTACAGTCGGTCGCCCCGAACTACAACAGGCACTACAATCCATCGCCGCCCAAGACTATCCCCGCATAGAGATCGTACTCGTCGATGCTGCTGGCACCAATTCTCTCGATTACGATTCAGCAACTGGCGATAGGGAAGTTGAGCTGGTAACGACCGGGAGAAAACTAGGTCGATCCGCAGCGGCGAACGCCGGCCTCGATGCAGCACGGGGGAAATATATTCAATTCCTGGATGACGACGACTGGCTCGCCCCCAACCATGTTAGTCAGCTCGTAACTGCATTGACCAGCGACGATAGCCTCGGCGCCGCCTATAGCAGTACGCAGAAGACCGATGCCAGCGGAGAACTCCTGGGCTTCGTGTTTAAAGAAGACTTCGACCCAATTTTATTAATGCGTGACAACTTTATCCCCATCCATTCGATTCTGTTCAACAGTTCACTTTTAGAGAAGGGTTGCCGTTTTGATGAGAACTTCGATATCTACGAAGACTGGGATTTCTGGTTGCAACTCAACGAGTACTGCCGATTCCAACACATCGACGTCATTACTGCCTATTATCGCGAAGGCGGCGATTCCAATACCGCCGCCGAAGACGTTCGCCTGCGTTATCAAGCCAACAGCGTTCAGGGCCAAGCTCGCATCGCCATCTTCGACAAATGGCTGCCGAAATGGACTGGCGAACAGGTGAATACGCTCATCGGCAAGCTCGATCAATCTCTGTTGTTGGTTGAGCAGAATGCACGAATTCACAAAGAGCTAGAGAAAAATGCCCAGCTTCAGCATGAAGTCGAGCAGCGAGACATGCAGTTAAATGAAACCAACTCCATACTAGACCAATTGAAATTACACAGCGAACGGCAGTCGAATCACGTCAACGAATTAGAGCAACGACTAAACGCTATCTATGATTCCACGAGTTGGAAACTAATGGGGCCTGTCAGACGAGTTGGTCGAGCTTTCACTAGAGGCAGCAGTTCCGATGTCGACAAATCGAACTCGGATTGATAATCATGGCATCAGATAAACAGAGCGGCCAACAAGCCCAACTCCCGATTTGTTCTATCATTATTCCCACCAAGGACAAACTCAATTACCTTAAGCCTTGTATAGAGAGCGTTCTAGCCAGCGACGATAGTGATTCCATAGAGATAATCATCGTCGACAACCAAAGCGTTGAGGATCAAACTCAGGAATATCTGCGGGTCATTAGCGAGAATTCGAATATACGTGTACTGAGTTGGGACGAGACTTTCAATTTTTCGGCGATAAATAATTTCGCTGCCGAACAATGCCAAAGCGACTTTATATGTTTTCTCAACAATGACATTGAAGTATCAGACTCTGCGTGGCTGAATAAGCTTCTGGCTGTCGCCAAGGTCGACGAAGTCGGAGCCGTGGGCTGTACGCTTTTGTATCCGGACTCAAGTATTCAACATGCGGGTATAGCGCTGGATGAAAAGACCATCGCCGCCCACATTGCGCTCGGTGAAAGCAGTGATTTCCTTACAAAACTCGGCATCACACTACCTTATGTTGTCGACGCAGTTACCGCTGCCTGCCTGGTCATTCGCAAAGCGCTTTTCTTACGCCTCGGTGGTTTCAATGAGGACCAACTGGCCGTGGCATTCAACGATGTTGACCTGTGTCTGCGCCTCGCCGATAAGGGGCTACCAGTTCTGTGCCATCCCGGGACAGTGCTAGTTCATCACGAGTCAGTCTCCAGACAGAGTGATGCCTTACCCAAGAATCGCAAACGTGCACTGCAGGAACACGCCTTCATGCAGTTCCGTTGGCGCATTCGACTCTTGAGCCGCACATTTAAATCAGGAATACCCGAGCTCGTGCGGGATCTTGCCTTGGCTAATGAGCGAGCGGCAGCACCGATCGCGAGTATCGTCAAAGCGGCGGCAGACAGCATTTATCTACAAGATAGCGCTTCTCGCTCGAGCTCAAAACAGACAAGAACTATGCTCAGCGCTACTACCGCGATTGCCCAGACACAGGAATATTTTCGAAGCCTGCAGAGCGACTATAAGAATTTGGAGGCCCACGCAGAACGGCTGCAGCATGCTCATGAACTTATCGAAAATTCCATCTTCTGGAGAATGACCTATCCTCTGCGCTGGCTGAAGGCCGCTATCACATCGAGCACAGAGAAACCCGTGGCCGCTATCGAGTCCCAAGCTGCCCGACGTTCCGAGCAGCACAATGAGGGGCAGCTCAGGGAGAAACAACAGCTCAATAGTTCCGCGAAGACCGCTCTGAAGAAGTTCCTCGCCTCTAACGATCGACTGCTGTTCTCCAATGCAGAGCCGGCCAAGCTATCGATAGTGCTCGTCTTCTATCAACAGGCACAGCTTAGCTTTCTCTGCCTTCAATCACTGCTTGAGTACGCGGATGTTAGCTTCGAACTGATCATCGTCGACAATAACTCGACAGATGAAACTGCGAGACTTCTGGATACGATCGACAACGCAAAGATCATACGCAACGCTGACAACGTTGGCTTCGTTAAAGCCGTGAACCAGGCGGGCGATGCAGCTACCGGGGAATATATCCTGCTTCTCAACAATGATGCACTTATTCAAGCGAACACATTATCGAATGCGCTGGCTGTTATTGAAGGTGATCAAACTGTTGGGGCCGTAGGTGGCAAGATCAAACTATTAGACGGCAGCACACAGGAGGCTGGCAGTATTATCTGGAGTGACGGCGCCTGTCTCGGTTACGGTCGCGGAAAATCGCCGAATGACTACGAGTTCATGTTTCAGCGAGATGTTGATTATTGCTCTGGAGCCTTTCTGCTTTTTCGACGCAGCACATTCAACGCGCTGCAAGGATTCGATCTGGATTATGCGCCCGCCTACTATGAAGAGTCTGACTTCTGTATTCGATTGCAGAAGCAGGGTCTGCGAATCGTCTACGAACCATCAGCAGAGATAACTCACTATGAGTTTGCCAGTTCTGGCGGCCTGGAAGGAGCCACCAGATTACAGGCGGAACATCGAGAGATTTTGTGTAGAAAACACCCGGACTACTTAGCTGGTCAGCTATCGAACGACAAAGGCAATATTCTTCGTGCACGAACTCACAACAACTTCCCAAATGTTCTGCTTATCGATGATCGTGTTCCTTATCCCAGCTTGGGTGCCGGCTATCCGCGCTGTTCAAATCTTCTTAATGAACTAAGCAGGATGGATTTAAATATAAGTTTTTATCCACTGTTATTCCCCAAGGAAGAATGGACCGATGTCTATAAGACTATTCCTGACAACATCGAAGTCATCCTCGATAGCGGACATGACGAGCTTCTCACATTCCTCGAGGCACGCAAAGGCCATTATCAATATGTAATGGTAAGTCGCGTCCATAACATGGAGTTCTTCAATCACTGTCTCAGTCTCGACCCCGACTTGCTCGGTGAAGCGAAGATTATCTATGATGCCGAGGCCGTAACCGCTCCTAGAGAAATATTGCGCATGGCTTACCTTGGTAAAACCATGTCCGAGGAAGATCAACGGATTCTTATCGATAAGGAGTTGGAGCAAGCGAAGTTGGCAGATAAAATCACTGCCGTTTCACAGAATGAAGCCGACATCTTTGGGCAGCATGGCTATAGCGATACTTTAGTACTTGGCCACACTATCGCAAGCGATCCGGGGAGTAATACCTTCTCGCAGCGCAAGGATTTGTTGTTTGTTGGCGCACTTAGAGACGAAGGATCACCGAATGTCGATTCCCTACTCTGGTTCTTGATCAATGTATTCCCATTGCTGGAGCGAGCCATTCCAGACATCAAGTTAAACGTCGTCGGCGATAACTCTGCCGCCTCTCTTGCCACTGTGGAAAAGGAGAATGTTAGTTTTACCGGACGCCTCGACTCGGTTACCCAGATGTACAATAACTGCCGCGTGTTCATCGCACCGACTCGATTCGCGGCAGGGATTCCGCACAAGATTCACGAAGCCGCAGCGAAGGGCCTGCCTTGTGTAACTACCGAATTACTGGCCAAGCAACTTGGTTGGGAGGACGGCAGTGAATTGTTGGTCGCGAATGACCCGCAAGAGTATGCAGCGCAGTGTATTAGATTGTACTGTGATGAGAAACTTTGGCAGGATATTAGAGACGCCGGATTGAAGGCTATTTCTGAAGATTGTTCTCAGGAAACGTTTCGTAAGAATCTATCCACATTGTTCAACCAGACCACTAGAAGCGACGTGCCAGGCGGTACATGAGGCGCTGCACGACGCCAATCTTTATCGCCATGCCACTACAGATGCGTAAGCTCAGTCGTTGCCGCGGGGACAACCCGGCGCCGTAGCGGCGACGGAATTCAGCCGCCTGAGTCGCTACCTCTATCAGATGCGCATTAGGTTTTCGCGCTATTAGACGGCGCCAGAGCGAGAAGTTGACGGCTGATAAGCTGGTGAACTGCTTAGCACCTATTGTGTTATTAGCATGCTGACGATAATGAACCAGAGCAGTATCCAGATAGACTAACTTGCCAAATCCTGTCGCCACTAACGCTAACCACCAGTCATGCATAATCGCATTATCTGGTATCGGCAAGGCTTTCTGGGCCAAACTCTCATTGATAAGAGCGGTGCAGCCGGTAACTAAATTGCTGATGATCAGATTAGGGAAACGGTTACGCCCGATCTCCAACCCTTGATAACGAATCAACGATTTCGCGATCACCGTGTTCTGCTCGGACACTACCTCAAGATCGCTGTGTACTAATATCAAAGTCTCGGATTCGAATTGCGCTTCTGTAGCTAACATCGCTGCTAGCTGTTTCTCAATTTTCTCCGGGAACCAAATATCATCCTGATCGCAGAACATCATATAGGCCGGCTGAAGTTCTAATGCCGCCTTGTTCGATAAGGCATATTCTACCAGGAACGCGAATCCACGACTCGCGCCTTTGTTCTCACCGTCTCTAGGCAGCAAGTGGATTTGCTCTGGCCGCTGGCGCGCAAAACTTTCCAGGATGGAGACTGTTTTATCAACCGAGCCATCATCTCTCACAACCAATACGAAATTAGAGTGCGACTGAGCAAAGAGTGACTCGAGTTGTTCAGCGAGAAACTTTTCACCATTGTAGGTTGAAAGTAGTACGGCTATTTTTATCTGTTCATTCATGTTTTCGACAAGCTCCTTGCGTCGCGAATACCAGAACGAATACTCCGAAAATATTCTCCGCGCCGAGAAGAAGTAATAAGTATCCAACTCGCCTTCAATGTAAAACGAACTATATCCCGTATCTTCCATCCCCACGGGGAGTACGAAACACCATATAGATGAACCCTGTTCCTGCTCGAATAGTAGGTGCGTGAAGGATTGTGCTGCGCCATATAGCCGGCTTTGACCAAAGGGTTGGAGCTGCGCTCACCAATAGCATGATAGAGAACTGCGGCATCAGTACCTACAAGATCGAAACCTAAAGACTTCGCACGAAAGCACCACTCCAGATCAATGTTGTCGATAAAATAACTCTCCTTCATATCTCCAATTTCGTCTATCGAATTTACGGCTAATAGCGAACCCGAGGTGATTAGAAAATCGGCAATAAAAAGTTTCCCCTGACCCGCGAAATAGCGATCGGAGCGCCAAAAGAGTTTATTGAACAATTTGAACGGCGTCTGCCGCATCGTTTGCGGATTTATAATTCGGGGGCCAATTACTGCTACGCCCTTCTCGCTGAAGCGGCTAGCATCTTTGTGAGCCTCTATCATGCGAGCGACGAAGAGATCGCAGAGACTGCTGTCCTGATCGAACAGGAATACGTATTCATAGCTCCTGCAACGCGCCCATGCCAGCCCTCTATTCAAGGCTTTCGCCAATCCTTCATTTTCTGCAAGGCGGATTAATTCAATGCAGCGCTTGTAAACTGTGATCGAGGCCGCGACCTCGTCGAAGGATGCTGAGCCGTTATCAATGATTATGAAATCGGTTTCCTTATTGAGCTGACTCACGAGCTTCAATAACGCCGTTATATCGGGGTTGAATGTCACCACTACGGCGCAACTGCCCGTTTTGACAGGAGCATGACCCGCCTGCGCGTCTCTAGCTGTCAACTGGTACTTCCGCCGAGATAGACAGCCGAGCGGGATCAACTCGAGATAAAATCAGGAAATAGCCAATAGAAACCACTCCCAAGCTAAGACCGACGACCACACCTGCATCCAATATTCCGCGCCAAGGTTGCGGCATCATGCGAGCG
The DNA here is from genome assembly GCA_040880325.1 of Pseudohongiellaceae bacterium. GTDB lineage: Bacteria > Pseudomonadota > Gammaproteobacteria > Pseudomonadales > Pseudohongiellaceae > UBA9145. The sequence goes on along the minus strand of JBBDIR010000022.1, from coordinate 100,356 downwards.
ATGAGGACAAAGCAGATGATCATGACAGTTAAGGCCATGGAAAGCATCTGGCGCCTGCGAGTCGCATAGATGTAACCCATACAGAACAGCGGTGCTAACAGCACATGTAGCGGACGAGGGTTATTGCCGAGGTAGGTTGCACGAACCACAACCCGCGGGGCAAAACCCTGATGAAACCCCTTATAACCTTCAGCGTAAGCCATGTAGATCACACTGAAAACCAAAGCCAGCCACTGCAACTGACTCATAGACGAGCTTGCCAGCTCCAGCGCCATGGGCGCCAGCCTGAATATCGCGAAGACCAACAGCAATACTACTCCGCCAATACCCCATGCCATGCCGAATAATTTCAATTTTTTCACTGCCTGGAAATAATGCACCATTATAACGGCTTTGCTGCAGAACCTGAAAACTCATTGTGGCTGTCCATAACTCACTATAACTCAAGCCAGGGACATCGCATCTAATGTAGAAGTGGGATATTATTTCGCCCTGAATACTAGCAGCCGCGGCCCAACGGGCAGTTTCGGCCACTTCAGCAGAACCCCCTACTGCCGCCGCTCACTACAGGATTAAAAGAATGGGTGTAAAACTTGGTGTTGTGATGGATCCAATTGAGTCCATCACGGTAAAGAAAGACACGACCCTGGCTATGCTGCTAGCGGCGCAGAAGCGCGGCTGGATAATACATTATATGCTGCAGTCCGACCTCTATCTGGATCAGGGCCAGTGCCGAGCTACCATTCAGACACTGTCCGTTAAAGACGACCCGAAGGATTGGTTTAGCCTCGGTGCGAAATCCGACATCGCACTGGCCGAGCTGGATGTGGTGCTGATGCGCAAGGACCCTCCCTTCGACATAGACTATATCTATTCCACCTACTTGCTGGAACAAGCTCAGCGCGATGGTGTGATGATCGTGAACGATCCCCGCAGCCTTCGGGACTGCAATGAGAAGCTCTTCGCTACTCAGTTTCCCCAGTGCTGCCCGCCCCTGATTGTTGCTTCATCGCAAGAAAAGCTAAAGGCATTTCACAAAGAACACGAAGACGTAATATATAAGCCACTCGATGGCATGGGCGGTGCATCCATCTTCCGCGTCAAGGTGGGCGACCCCAACCTGAGTGTCGTCATCGAAACGCTGACCAACAACGGCCGGCAGCAGATAATGGCGCAGAAGTATATTCCCGATATAGTGAACGGTGACAAACGCATTCTGATGATCGATGGCGAACCGGTTGACTACGCCCTGGCAAGAATCCCGGCCTCTGGAGAGACCCGAGGTAATCTGGCGGCTGGCGGCAGCGGTGTAGCACAGGAGCTCACCGAAAAAGATCGCTGGATCTGTGAACAAGTCGGTCCTGTTCTGCGAGAAAAGGACCTACTCTTCGTAGGTCTCGATGTGATAGGTGATTATCTGACCGAGATTAATGTCACCAGCCCTACCTGCATACGCGAGATCGACAAGGCGTTCAATCTCGATATTGCCGGCGATCTAATGGACTGCATACAGGCGAAGCTACAAACTGCCCGATAGTTGTAAACACCTCGATGAGGCGAAAACATGTCAACAGATGATGAGAACCTTTCGAGAGAGCGTTTCGGTTTTACCGTATTTCTCTCCGCATGCGTTCACGCGATCATAATTTTGGGTGTCGGCTTCACATATCTGGAAGAGTTGAATAGTGAACCCGCTCTTGAGATCACGATGGCTCAGTATCGCAGCGAGTTCGCTCCTGATGAAGCCGATTTTCTTGCCCAAGAAAATCAGATTGGCAGTGGCACACTCGATAGTGCCGCGGCTCCAAGCACACCTTTCAAATCCGATTTCAACGACGAGCAGATTCAGGAAGTTGTACCAGTTCCACAAGCACCGCAGATCGTAAACGAAATCGAAGTACAAGACACCGCTGTTATTTCCTCGTTTCAGAATGAGCAACAGATACAACAGCAACTCAATGAGCTAGAACCCGAGGAAGAAAAGCCGCTTTCGGAAGAATCCACACCAGACGATCTGCGTCTTGCGATCGCCAGTCTTCAGGCGCAACTTGATCTACAACGTCAGGCCTATGCAAAGCGACCGCGAAGATATACGATTTCCTCTGCCTCTACGAAGAAAAGCCACGACGCACTCTACTTAGACAGCTGGCGAAGAAGAATTGAAGCTGTTGGAAACGTGAACTACCCACTCGAAGCAAGAAGACAGCAACTGTACGGCAGCCTGCGAATGCTTGTCGCTTTATTTCCTAACGGCGAAGTTTCTGAGATACAAATATTGCAGTCATCCGGGCACAGTATCCTGGATCAAGCTGCGATGGAAATCGTTTCCATGGCCGCGCCGTTTGATCCGTTTCCAGAGGCATTACGCGCCGAAGCTGATATACTGGAAATCATACGCACCTGGCGCTTCCACGAAGGCAATGCGCTTACCAGTTTTTAGTGCCCACTCCTTTTTTGGCTTCTATCACTCGACAATATTCAACAAATGGACGACATCATCAATTCGCACTACCTAGAAAACCAGTTCCTCGTCGCGATGCCGCAGATGGAGGATTCCTATTTTGCCAACACAGTTACCTATGTGTGGAAACACAATGAAGATGGCGCCCTCGGCATAGTCATTAACAAACCACTGCAAGCATGCGTGGCAGACATTTTTAGTGAATTGGATATCGAATGCAGTATCGAAGAGGGTCCCTTTCGCGGCCGCCCGGTTCTAGCCGGAGGCCCAGTAGAACGCGACAAGGGCTTTATCATTCATGACGCCGGGAGGAACTGGGAGTCTTCAATCACGGTAACCGATGGCATAAGTATTTGTACCTCCAAGACTATCCTCGAAGACATTGCGCGAGGACAGGGGCCAAAAAACTATATTGTCGCCTTGGGCTGCGCCGGTTGGGATGCGGGCCAATTGGAACAGGAGATTAGTGCAAACGCCTGGCTTACGGTGCCAGCAGATGTGGAGTTGATCTTCTCTGACGACTTCGAACAGAAGCCACAGCGGGCCGCGTCGATTCTGGGCGTGCAACTGCAGCAACTGTCACCCGAGGCGGGACATTCCTGAAACGGTTACCTCACTTGATCTTAGACGGTTTCCCCAAGCATGACACGCCAATCTCCGCGCTCGGATTCGACTACGGAACACAGCGTATTGGCGTAGCCTTTGGACAGAGTCTTACAGGCACCGCGCAGGCGGTTTGTGTGTTGAAGGCCAGAGACGGGATACCCGACTGGGCTCAAATCGAAGCTTTAATCACTGAATGGAAACCGAGTGTTTTTGTTGTCGGCGTCCCCTACAATCTCGATGGCAGCGAGAGTGAACTCATGGTTAGAGCGGTTAAGTTTGCTAACCGACTCAACGGGCGCTTTAACAAGCCAAGCTATGGAATGGACGAGCGCCTGTCATCTGCAGCCGCCGCAGAGCAAGTGTTGGAAGAAAATCACGGCGCCAAAAAAAAAGCTGCTATAGATGCTATAGCAGCTCAGATTATTCTAGAAAATTGGTTCTCGGAATTTGCTGCCAGCAATCGAAATTAAGCAGCGCACCAATGCTTAGAAAGAGTCCGGCATCTTCGCCTTCATCTTCGCTTCCTCTCTGGATACCATGCCTTTCGACAACAAATCTTTCAGACACTGATCCAGCGTCTGCATACCGGACCCTGCGCCCGTCTGTATCGCTGAATACATCTGCGCGACTTTATCTTCACGAATCAGGTTTCTGATAGCCGAGGTACCAATCATGATCTCGTGTGCGGCCACTCGACCACCGCCTGGTTTTTTTAACAGTGTTTGCGAAACTACTGCCTGCAGAGATTCCGACAACATTGATCGCACCATGTCTTTTTCCGCCGCCGGAAATACATCGATAACCCTGTCGATTGTTTTCGCTGCAGATGTTGTATGCAGCGTACCGAAAACCAAATGGCCGGTCTCGGCCGCTGTGAGTGCGAGTCGAATAGTTTCCAAATCTCGAAGTTCACCGACCAGAATAATATCCGGGTCTTCGCGCAGTGCCGAACGCAGCGCTTCATTGAAGCCATGCGTATCTCTGTGTACTTCACGCTGGTTCACCAAACATTTCTTACTCTGGTGAACAAATTCTATCGGGTCCTCGATGGTGAGGATATGCTCGTACTTTGTCTCGTTAATGTAGTCTACCATTGCGGCGAGCGTTGTACTCTTGCCTGAACCTGTAGGTCCGGTCACCGCCACAAGCCCGCGCGGCACATCGGAGATTTTTCGAAAGATCTCTCCCATACCCAGCTGTTCCATGGTTAAAACCTTGGAGGGAATCGTACGAAATACAGCAGCGGCGCCGCGATTCTGTACGAAGGCATTCACACGAAAACGGGCGAGATTAGGAATCTCGAAGGAGAAGTCAGTCTCCCAGAATTCTTCGTAGTCCTTCCTCTGCTTGTCGTTCATGATTTCGTAGATGAGCGCATGCACCTCTTTATGGTCCATCTCTGGCACGTTGATTCGGCGTATATCACCATCAACACGAATAAGTGGGGGCATGCCGGCCGTGATATGTAAATCTGATGCGCCTTGTTTTACGCTGAATCCGAGTAGTTCTGTAATATCCATTAGCCTTCCTTACCGCATTTTATATTTTTTCTATGGCTGCTCTGGAGAGTTGATAGCACTAGCCAATAACCACAGGCTGACCTATAGTACCTTTCCTTTACCGAATATCCCATAGCCAGAGCTCGCTTAATTCAGACTAAAACGTGACCACCATTGCAGAAAATATTGGGCAGCTGAGCACCCGCTTGCGGGGACTCGAGCAGCAATATGAGCGGCCCGCCGGCAGTGTGAAACTGCTGGCCGTCAGCAAGCGTCATCCCCTGGAGAGCATAGTCGAGGCTCACGAGGCCGGCATTCAGGATTTTGGCGAGAATTACCTGCAGGAAGCGCTGGGTAAAATTCAGCAATTGCCGACAATGCGCGCAAACTGGCACTTTATCGGGCCTATACAGGCAAACAAGACCAGGCCCATAGCCGAGAATTTCCAGTGGGTGCACAGCGTCGACAGGGTCAAGATCGCACAACGCCTGAGCGCTCAACGCGACCCTGGCGGCCCGCTGCTTAATATCTGCGTTCAGGTAAATCTCTCCGATGAGACGAGCAAGTCAGGCGTGGAATTAACACAGGCCGAGGCTCTGTGCGATGAGGTGGAGGCGCTACCGAACTTGAAGCTCAGGGGCCTGATGGCTATTCCGGCAGCTGCAGCAGATCTGGAATCACAGCGCCGTACGTTCGCCGTCCTGGCGCGAGAGTTTTCTCGTCTTGGTGCCCATTATGCACAGTTCGACACTCTCTCTATGGGTATGAGCGGCGATTTTGAAGCAGCCCTCGCCGAGGGCTCAACGCTGATACGAATTGGCACTGCGATATTCGGCCCACGCGCCTAGCCCGTCAGACTCTACTTTGGTTGCCAAACTAGTTATCTAGGCATCGGTAAATACGATAGAATATCGAGCAAATTCAAGGTCGCTGCCCTAGCGTAAATGCGGCTCAGAGCTGTTCCGAGGACATATTTTGCATAGCACTAAGATTGGCTTCATTGGCGCCGGGAACATGGCCAATAGCCTGATTCGGGGCCTTATCGCCAAGGGCGTGGCGGCAGAGCATATCTGGGCGGCCGATCTGGACGACGAGAAGCTCAGCAAATTGGCTACAGACTGCGGCATACACACCGGAGAAAATGCCGCGATCGCGGCGAACACGGATGTGATTGTTCTGGCTGTAAAGCCTCAGGTGATGCCAGATGTCTGTCGCGCATTGGCCGCGGATTTGACAGACCGCGCCGTACTGCTAATTTCCATAGCCGCCGGCATTACCACAGCACAGCTGGAAAATTGGTTCGGTGAATCCGCAGCAATAGTGCGATGCATGCCGAATACCCCTGCCCTCGTTGGCATGGGTGCGAGCGGCTTGTTTGCTAACACGAAGGTATCCATAGAGCAGAAGCAGCTGGCACAGGAAGTGGTAAGTGCCGTGGGTTTCGTTAGCTGGGTTGACGCCGATACGGATATCGATATCGTAACGGCGGTTTCTGGCAGTGGCCCGGCGTACTTCTTTCTTTTTATGGAAGCGATGCAAGCCGCCGCCGTCGATATGGGTCTCAGCAAGGAACTGGCGCGAGAACTCACCTATCACACGGCCGCCGGCGCGGCAGCACTCGCGCAAAGCAGCGAGGATGACACAGCGACCCTACGGCGAAATGTCACTTCTCCCGGCGGCACAACTGAGCAGGCCATCTTGCAGTTCGAGAAAGGTGATCTAAGAGCCTTGGTGGCTACGGCTCTTAGAGCAGCCAGAACGCGCTCGGTAGAACTGGCCGAGGAAACAGATAACACGTAATATCTGTTTGTTTCTGCACAAATAGGGAAGAAACCCTCCCCTAGAAAATTTAATCAAAATAGGGACAAAGTTGTTATGGGTAGCTCTGCGGGATTAATCTTAAGTACTCTTGCCGGAATCTATTTGTTGGCCGTGTTGCTACGATTTCTGTTGCAGGTTGCAAAAGCAGATTTCTATAACCCGGTTTCGCAGGCCGTGGTTAAAATTACCGACCCCATGGTTCGCCTATTCAGAACTTTTATACCTGGCTATAGGGGTATAGATTTCTCAACTCTCGTGTTGGCCTTTTTAATAGAGGCTATCGCTATTTGCGCATTAATTACAATCTATGGCGGCAGCATTCCTGGTGCCGGATATGTTATTACCTGGGCTTTTGTTGGGGTTATCATGTTTATCGTTAAGATCTACTATTACGCAATACTCGCGTCGATAATCATGTCGTTCGTTATGATGTTCTCCGGCAACACGAATCCCCATCCACTCTTGAGATTAGTCTGGCAATTGACAGAGCCGGTAATGGCGCCCGTGAGAAGGATAATTCCCCCGATGGGCGGCTTGGATTTTTCACCTATTTTTATATTCATTGCCATTCAAATTATCCAGAGCTTTATCCTCTCTACCTTCGGCATCACTCAACAGCACGCCATGGTAATAGTCGGAATCTAAACAGCTTTCCTTGAGTTCTATTGACCGGACATTACACAGGGCTATGTACTATCGATGGGATCAAGATGCTTTATACCTGGACTGCAGCATTCAGCCTGGTGCTAACCACGACGAAATTGTCGGGCCGGTGGGCGAGCAACTTAAGATTCGAATCTCGGCGGCAGCAACGGATGGAAAGGCGAATAAGCGGTTGATTCGATTTCTATCGAAATTATTTCGCACCAAGCAAGTAGCAATCACTATAGTCAGAGGACAGACAGGACGACATAAAAGACTACGCATCATGAAACCACTCATTGTTCCCGATGAACTGGAAATTTCAACAGCTGGCGGATAGTCCAAATACACAAGCCAAAGATTAGAGAAGAAGTACAATAGATGTCAGATTCGATACCAGCAGATTCGGTCGGCCTGGTAACACCACAGGTCTACAAATTTGATGAGCCTCTAACTCTTCGAAGCGGAAAGGTATTGCCAGAATATGAGCTGATCGTTGAGACCTACGGTAAATTGAATAGCGCAAAATCGAATGCGATATTAATTTGTCATGCGCTTAGTGGAGATCATCATGCGGCGGGTTACCACAGCGAGAGCGATGACAAACCTGGCTGGTGGGACAATTGCATCGGCCCCGGTAAGGCAATCGATACCAATCTTTACTATGTGGTAAGTTTGAATAATCTCGGTGGCTGCGATGGCAGCACCGGGCCTACCTCGATCAACCCGGCAACGAACACATTCTACGGCCCCGATTTCCCCGTTATTACGGTGCGCGATTGGGTTAACAGTCAAATACGACTGATGGATCGGATGGATATACCCCAGTGGGCTGCTGTAGTGGGAGGTAGTCTCGGGGGCATGCAGGTACTGCGTTGGGCGATCAGTTATCCAGAGCGCCTGCGTCATGCAATATGCATAGCTGCCGCGCCTAAACTCTCGGCACAGAATATCGCCTTCAATGAGGTCGCTAGACATTCCATAACCAGCGACCGAAATTTTCACCAGGGGCGCTACCTTGAGAAAGGCACCTATCCGAAGCAGGGCCTGATGCTAGCACGCATGGTTGGGCATATTACCTACCTATCCGACAGCGCCATGCGTGCTAAATTTGGCAAGGTGGATACGGGTGTCGAGCCGACGATGGCAGAAAATTTCGGTCGTGACCTGCGCTCCGGTAAACTTAGTTTCGGATTCGATGTAGATTTCCAGGTGGAAAGTTACTTGCATTATCAGGGCGAGAGATTCTCAGAGAATTTCGATGCGAATACCTATCTATTGATGACCAAGGCCTTGGATTATTTCGATCCTACTGTAGACTTCGACGGCGACCTATCCAAAGCGTTTGCTAAAAGTGACTGCAAGTTCCTTCTCATGTCATTCAGCACGGACTGGAGATTTCCGCCGGAGCGCTCTCGAGAAATCGTGAATGGCCTTCTGAAGGCGGGCAGAGAAGTTAGCTATCTCGAGATCGAAGCGGATCAGGGCCACGATGCCTTCCTTCTGCCGATTCCGCGCTATGTGGATGCCCTCTCGGGATATTTAGCCCGCGTACATCAAGAAAGTGAGAGCGATGCGTCCTGATCTGGAAATAATTCAACAGTGGATTCAAACCGATAGCAAGGTGCTCGATCTTGGCTGTGGCGATGGTAGCCTGCTGGATTACTTGCAGACGACTAAGAATGTGTACGGCATCGGACTAGAGATCGACGAAAAAAAGATCCAACATTGTTTGGATAGAGGCATAAATGTTATCGAACAAAATTTGGACAACGGTCTTTCCAATTTCAAGTCAGGTAGCTTCGATACAGTGTTACTCGCGCAAACATTGCAAGCACTTAGCAAGCCAGATCATTTGATCGATGAGATGTTGCGCATTGGTAAGAACGGCATCGTAACGTTTCCTAACTTTGGTAACTGGAAGAGCCGGCTCTATCTCGCCAGCCGAGGTCGCATGCCCGTGTCAAAATTTATGCCCCACGCCTGGTATAACACACCGAACATTCATTTCTGTACGGTTAGAGACTTCGACGTTCTCTGTAAAGAGAAGAACATCAAGGTACTAGCCCGAACAGTAGTGGATCTAGAGCATCAAGGTAGTTGGTACATGAAAGCCTGGCCTAATTTCTTGGGTGAGATTGCGATCTATCACATTAGCAAAGACAGCAAGCACAATGCGTAAGGTCGTGCTGGCAAGCGGCAACAAGGGAAAGCTCACGGAATTGCAGGCTATTCTGCAGCAGCAAGACGTGCAACTGCTGCCACAATCGGAATTCTCGGTGAGCGATGCCGATGAGACGGGACTCACCTTCGTCGAGAATGCCCTCATCAAGGCGCGCCATGCCTGCATGGCTACCGGTCTCCCAGCGATCGCAGATGACAGCGGTATCGAAGTAGATGCACTTAAGGGGGAGCCAGGAATCTATTCGGCTCGCTATGCAGGCTTCCATGGCAATCAGGCAGACAAAGCCAACAATGCGAAACTATTGCAAGAACTGGCGGGCGTCGCACAGGCCAAGCGCAGCGCCAGATTTCAATGTGTCATCGCCTACTTGCGTCACGCCAAGGACCCCATGCCTCTTATCTGCCAGGGGACCTGGGAGGGACGCATCCTGTTCGAAGAAGAAGGCGAGAATGGATTTGGCTACGACCCACTGTTCTACGTACCAAGCCATGGCTGTGCTTCCGCACAACTGGATGCCACAACCAAGAACGCAATTAGTCATCGAGGTCAAGCTCTCAAACAGCTACTAGCATGTTGGAACTCCCGCCACTAAGCCTCTATATACACATACCCTGGTGTGTGAAGAAATGTCCTTATTGCGATTTTAATTCCCATGAGGCGCAGACAGAAATCCCGGAGCAAGACTATGTCGAAGTGTTGTGCCAGGACTTCGACCGAGACTATGAGTTCTGTGACGAGCGCGCTATCCATTCCATCTTCATCGGCGGAGGCACTCCAAGCTTATTCGCTGCCAAATCGTTCGATAAAATTCTGCAATACATACAATCCCGAGCGAGGCTGAGCAGCGACTGCGAGATTACTTTGGAGGCGAACCCAGGTACGGCAGAGGCCGCAAAGTTTGCTGGCTATTTTTCCGCAGGCGTCAATCGTTTATCGCTTGGCGTGCAAAGCTTCAATGATTCTCAGCTACGGAATCTCGGTCGTATCCATAGCTCGGGGGAGTCCCGTCGCGCAATCGAGCTTGCAAGAAATGCCGGCTTTGAGAACTTCAATTTAGACCTGATGCATGGCCTGCCCGGTCAGACCATCGAAGCGGCCATGCAAGACTTGCAGTCAGCCTTAGGTTTCGATCCACCACATATCTCCTGGTATCAACTGACCATTGAACCGAACACGGTTTTCCACGCGCGCCCTCCCGCACTTCCAGACGAGCCAGTTCTCAATGCCTTGGAAGAGGCAGGGCTCTTACTGCTGGCCGAGAACAACTATGAACGTTATGAGGTGTCGGCATTCACGAAAGGAAACAGGCCTTCGCGACATAACCTGAACTACTGGGAGTTTGGCGACTATATCGGCATCGGTGCCGGCGCCCATGGCAAGATCACCGTGCCTGTATCCGACTCCATCGTACGAACACAGAAACATCGACAACCAATCCACTACCTGAGCAACAGTATTCAGTCCAATCTCAAGAGAACGGAGATAGCCTTGGATGAGCGCCCCATCGAGTTTCTGTTGAATGCGCTGCGCAGCAGGCGTGGCTTCACCGAGTCCATGTTTCAGGACAGAACCGGGCTCCCTTTTAGCGTCATAGGAAAGAAGGTAGAATACTTACTCGACAATGGCCTACTCCAGCAAAAAGAGGGCCGTATAGCCGCCTCGGACAGGGGTTATCGACTACTGAACAGCCTCTTGCAAGAATTTCTCTAGGGAATCTCATGGATAAATTGTACGAGAAACACTGCGAAGCATGCCGGATGGGTGCGCCTGGGGTAACGGAGGAAGAGGCCAATGAATTGCTTCTCAAGGTGCCCGCATGGAAAAGAGATTTTCACGAAGGCGTGCAGAAACTGAGTCGAGAGTTTCACTTCGTAGAGTTTAAGGACGCCTTCAGCTTCACCTACAAGATAGCCACGCTGGCAGAACGCGAGAATCACCACCCCTCCATCATGACTGAGTGGGGCAAGGTAACCGTCTACTGGTGGACGCATAAGATCAACGGTCTGCATATCAACGATTTCATCATGGCAGCCAAGACCGACATGATCGCCAAGCTCTCAGCCCCTTCCTGATTTTCACAAGGCATTATCTGGAGAATCTTCGTGTCCGTTAATTCCAAAGTTCTATTCGAACGACTCAACGATGTTGTCGGTCTGCCTAGCGTCAGCTCCGCTAACCCGGACATCGACACGAGCAACAAGGCGGTGATCGATTACCTGGCGGAGCAATTCGAAGCTTTGGGCTTTGACTGCGAAATCATCCCTGTACCAGGCGGTTCCGCGGGGAAATTTAACCTGATCGCCACACTAGGCTCCGGCCCTGGCGGGCTGGTCCTGGCAGGTCACACCGATACCGTACCTCTCGACGAAGAACTTTGGTCCGTAGACCCGTTCAAGCTTACCCAACGCGATGGCAAGCTTTTTGGGCTAGGGGTTACCGACATGAAAGGCTTCTTCCCAATCATCATGGAGGCGGTTAAGCCGCTACTGGATAAGCGCTTCAACGAACCCCTTATAGTGCTGGCTACGGCAGACGAGGAGACATCCATGCAGGGCGCCAGGAGCCTTGCCGCGATGGGACGTCCGAAGGCCAGAGCCGCTATCATTGGCGAGCCAACTGGCTTGCACCCGGTGAAGGCGCACAAGGGCATCATGATGGACAGCATTAGGCTGCTCGGCAAAAGCGGCCACTCCTCCGATCCCTCGCTAGGAAATAATGCGCTCGATGCCATGCACATGGTGATTAGCGATCTCATGCTGTACCGAGAGGAATTGAAACAAAGGTATAACAGTGAGTTATTCGCGATTCCATACCCGACCCTGAATCTCGGCGTGATACATGGTGGAGACAATCCGAATCGAATCTGCGGGCATTGCGAACTGGAGTTTGATATTCGACTGATGCCAGGCATGCACATCGAAACTGTGCGGGCGGAGATAAGAAGCCGAATTGCGTCTCTCATGGACCCATTGAACATTCAGTTTGAATTGCTTCCACTCTTCACCGGCGTACCTGCATTCTTTGCCGATGAGAACAGCGCTCTTCTGCGCACCGCAGAAAAGCTTACTGGACATGGGGGAATCAGTGTAGCATTTGGCACTGAGGGCCCCTTCCTGCAACAGATGGGCATGGATACTATCATCATGGGGCCGGGGAATATCGATCAGGCACACCAGCCTGATGAGTATATGTCGCTAGCTATGGTCGAGCCCTGTATCGATGTGATTCAGAAGATGATCACTCATCATTGCCAGTAAAAAAAGAACAGCAGCGTCTTACAAGAGATCCGAATGATGAACAACACCGAACACGATAGCATCGGCATGATCGAATGGTTTCGCGCCTCAACCAGCTACATCAATACGCACCGGGGCAAAGTTTTTGTCGTGCTACTAAGCGGTGAGTCACTTGCGGATAAGAACCTGTCCAATGTCGTCTACGATCTAACGTTACTGCATAGCCTCGGAGTAAAACTGGTTCTGGTGCATGGCGCGAGACCACAGATTTCGGCGGCACTGGCAGCGAGCGGCAAGGAATCTGGCTATCACCGAAATATTCGTATCACAGAAGCTGACTGCATCGAGACCGTAACGCGAGTCGTTGGGGGAGAGAGTGCGAGACTCGAGGCCTTATTCTCTATGGGTATCAGCAATTCACCCATGCAGGGTTCCGACATTCGCCTGTGTCGTGGCAACTTCGTAACGGCCAAGCCGGTTGGAATTCACGATGGCATCGATTATCACTACACAGGCAAGGTCAGAAAGATTCGTGCCGAAGCGATCCAGCAACAGCTGGCACAGAACAATATTGTACTGCTTTCCAATCTGGGCTATTCGCTTACAGGCGAAGTCTTTAATTTGTCGGCCGAGGAAGTTGCAACCGAGGCCGCAATAAAATTAGGGGCGGAGAAATTGATTCTAATGGTTCCCCAGGCCGGAGTACTCGATGACGACGGCAATCTGGTTGCTTCTCTGAGCGAAGAGGACGCAAAATTCTATGCCGATAAACTTAGCAAACTGGATGAAGAATCTCAGTGTATTAGTCGTGCGCTGGACGCCTGTCTGCGAGCCTATTCGAATAAGGTTCACCGATCTCATCTCATTAGCTTCAAGGAGAACGGTGCGCTGATTCGTGAGCTGTTCACACGGCAGGGAAATGGCAGTCTTATCAGCAACGATAGCTTCGAGAATCTGCGCGCAGCCACGATTCATGATGTGGCGGGCATACTCAAGCTGATAAAGCCACTGGAAGAGAACGGATCTCTCGTAGGGCGCTCTCGCGAGCTACTCGAAACGGAGATTGATAACTTCCAGATTATTGAGCTCGAAAATTCCGTGATCGCCTGTGCCGCTCTCTACCCGCTTGCAAAGGACTTCGGTGAGATTGCCTGTATAGCTATCGATAACAGTCTCCAGAAGAGTGGATACGGGGATCGGCTCTTGAACAGCCTGGAGCGCCAAGCCAAGAAGGATAAGATAAAGACTCTGTTCGTACTAACTACAGTTGCATCTCACTGGTTCTTGGGTAAGGGATTTCAGGAGGCTCAGCTCAGTGACCTGCCCGAGAAGAGACAGGAGTTGTATAATTTTCAACGAAAATCCAAGGTATTGATTAAGAAGCTTTAGTGGATTTACTTTCGGCCTGGGCCGTACGTTGCAATACGCAAATGCTGTAGTCGAAGCCGTTCTTCTCATCGCGCTGATATTTCTGGCGCGAAACCTCCGACCAGTTCGATTCATCAAACTCGTGCAGATAGGTATCGCCTTCTACGTTCGCGTGCACTCGTGTCAAGTGAATCGTATCTGCAAATGGCAGAGCCGCCTGATAGAGAACTGCACCTCCGATCACGAAGGAAGTCGCATTGCCTTGCTGCGATGACATGGCTGCAGCCATAGCGAGGGCCGCTTCCAGGCTAGGTACGACTTCGGCACCCGGTGCCTGGTAGTCAGCCTTGCTGGTGATCACAATGCTGGTTCTTCCCGGCAGCGCGCGACCTATAGATTCCCATGTGTTGCGGCCCATAATGATGCAGCTCCCCATGGTGGTACGCTTGAAATATTTCAGATCCTCGGACAGATGCCAGGGCAGCTCGTTATCGCGTCCAATCACCCTGTTCTCGGACATGGCACAGATTAATGCGAGTTTCATGATTGCTTACTCGATGAAGTGGCGCAATGGCTGAATCCCCTAGACAGAGAAAGGATAGGCGATTGGTTCATGGTGCTGATAGCCTTCGACCGTAAAATCTTCCAGAGTCACCCAAGTCTCTATATCCTTTAACGATTTGATGTCGGGGTTGATGTGAAGCTTGGGCGGCGCGAAGGGTACACGCCGCAACTGCACATCACGCATCAGCTCCACCTGATCCTCGTAGATGTGAGCATTGACGATCTTATGGTAGGCCAGGCCTGCGGACTTACCACTTATCTGTGCTATCAGGGCAAGTAGCGTAAAGACCTGTATCTGATTGAAGTTCAATCCAAGCGGCACATCACAAGAGCGCTGATAACTCGTCAGATAAAGCACGTCCCCCAGCAGAGAGAATGTATGAGTGTGCATACAGGGGCGCAGACAACCAAGATCAAACTCGCCCGGGTTATAGAATGTTAGGATCTCGCCGCGATCGTCTACACCTCGCTGAAGATTGTCTACAATCTTCTGCAGTTGATCGATAGTGGATCCATCGGGCTTGCGCCAGCTTCTGCCCTGCACGCCGTAGACTCGACCCATATCATCGCTGCCTTTGCGGACAGGATTATTCAACCAGGCCTGATTTTCATTGGCGTTCGCATCCCAGGATTTCGTTCCCAATGCACGAAAATCCGCGGCATTATCCAGCCCTCGCAGGTAGCCTAGCAATTCGGCTATAGCCGCTTTCCAGAAACTTTTTCGTGTCGTGATTATTGGAAACTGGTTGCCACCCACGTCGTAGGTGAGGTCTGCATTGATCACGGTGAGACATTTCTTGCCAGTACGCTGATTCTCAATCCAGACGCCTTCATCGACGATTCGCTGACAGAGAGTTAAATATTGCTGCATAACAATTGGGCTTCTAGTCTAAAATTAGTTGGCATTCGGTTGAGGCTGCGGCCTCGAATAGGCGAGAGCTAATAATACCAGCCCACCTACTATCATTGGAGTAGATAATACCTGACCCATGGACAGCCATTCGAAGGCAACGAATCCGAGGTGCAGATCGGGCTCGCGGAAGAATTCGACGAAAAACCTGAAGCTTCCATACCCTAGCGCGAACAGCCCAGTCACCGCCATGCGTGGACGTGGCTTCGATGAAAACCACCATACTATGACGAACAATACGATTCCCTCCAATGCCACTTCGTAGAGCTGGGAGGGATGTCGTGCCAGCTGATCAACATGGGGAAAGACCATGCCCCACGCTACGTCGGTTGGTCTACCCCAGAGTTCGCCGCCAATAAAATTCCCAAAACGACCCACCCCGAGACCGAAGGGAACGAAGGGCGCGATAAAATCCATAACCTCGAAAAAGCCTTTATTGATGCGGCGGGAATACAAATAGAAAGCCAATAGAACACCGAGCAGGCCGCCGTGGAATGACATACCACCTTCCCAGACACGCAGCAGCCATATTGGATCGGAAAGAAAGCGATCGAAATTGTAGAACAGCACAGAGCCTAGTCTGCCACCTGCCACAGCACCCAATGCCCCGTAGAACACCAGATCGGAGATCTGTTCAGCAGTCCATTGACCCGGCTGCCTTTTAGCTCGATAGGAAGCCAGTGCCCAGGCGCCACCGAAGGCGATCATGTACATAATTCCATACCAATGAATACTGATCGGGCCGATTGCCAGTGCAACTGGGTCGAATTGGGGAAATGTCAGCATGAGTCTGTGTCGCTTGTATCGAACCGCATTGGAGAAAGTCAGTGAGGGGCCATTATACCCAACCCATGAGAAGAAAGTAGCTCGCCGATTCTATCCATTCGCTATGTTAGAAGTTAACATAGCAACGATGTGCCTAATCATTTTTGCCTATCAGAGCGATCCCCGCTTTCCGCTGGTTGTAGCCGCCAACAGAGACGAGCTTTACACTCGACCAAGCGCTCAGGCCGATCTCTGGACGGACGAAAATTCGAGAGTCGAATTGCTTTCCGGCAGGGACCTGTTAGCCGGCGGAACCTGGCTGGGGGTCACGCAACAGGGCCGGTTCGCGGCAGTAACCAATATCAGAGATCCTTCGCTGACGGAACCGAAACCACGATCGCGCGGCGATCTGACACGGCAGTTTTTAGCTGGTGACGCAACGCCCGAACAATACTGCGCCCAACTCTCACAAAACTACGAGCAATTTGCCGGCTATAACTTGCTGGTAGGAGATAGAAACTCTCTGTTCTATGTGAACAACCAGGAAGAGAAAGTCTGGAAACTCGAAGCCGGTTACTACGGTCTGTCAAATGGCCTGTTGAATACATCTTGGCCCAAAGTAGTTCAAGGGAAGGGGAGGCTTCGGTCATTGATAGAGTCACCAGAGGAAATTACTACGGATGCACTCATTCGAATGATGGCTGACAGAACACCGGCGGTCGATGCCGATCTGCCCAATACTGGAATCGAAATAAAACTAGAACGAAATTTGTCGTCAGCCTTTATACTGAACCCCCAAAGAAACTATGGAACCCTCTGCTCTACCGCTGTGATCTTTGAGCGGGCCGGTAAGATTCGCTTTAGTGAGCAGAATTTTAATTCGAATGGGCACAAGACTCAGGGACATTCGTTCCAGCTACCTGCCTCCTAGAACCCATTGAAATCTAACGGAGGGGCCATGTATATCCCGAAGCATTTTGAGATCACAGATAGTGCCGAGATCGACAGATTTATCGAAGCCAATTCTTTTGGTCAGCTAATATCACTACACGATGGTGCTATCACCTCTACTCACCTTCCCTTTCTCCATGATTTGAAAGCCGAAAAACTCATCTGCCATCTAGCAAGAGCGAACCCGCAGTGGCAGCAGATAAGTGGTCAAGCTGTTCTCATTACCCTTCCGGGCAACCATGCCTATGTGAGCCCAAGCTGGTACAAAGTGACGGGTGTGCCGACGTGGAACTATCAAGCCGTACATGTCCAGGGTGTTGCTGCGGTATTTAACGACCCAGACAGATTGAAACATGTGGTCGATACCCTCACCGCTCAGAATGAATCTGGATTTGACAATCCCTGGACCCCTGACTACGCCGCCAAGATGTTGAGTGGTATCGTTGGCGTCGAGATTGCCATTTCGTCGCTACAGTGTAAATTTAAACTTAGCCAGAATCGCAGTGCAGCAGACCAATCGAACGTTAGACAGCAACTCGACAGGGCCGGATACAAATCATTGGCTGGGGCGATGGCCAAAGAGCTGGAATAACTGAGTCTTTAGAAACAAAATTTAACCGAGCGGCTGCTACAGATATTTGCAAGCCCCCGCTATTACTGTATGTTTGCTTAACATTACGACTTCGATCAACAAACTATCCTAAAGGAGAATACCATGGCTAACGAAGGCTATCATGAGCCCATCGAAGAACTTACTGATGAGACGCGGGATATGCACAGAGCTATAACATCTTTGATGGAAGAGCTTGAAGCCGTTGATTGGTATAACCAACGAGTCGATGCATGCAAAGACGAAGAGCTAAAGGCGATTCTCGAACACAATCGGGATGAAGAAAAAGAACACGCCGCAATGGTTCTGGAGTGGATACGGCGCAGAGACAGCTTTTTGGACAAACAATTAAAAGACTACCTCTTCACCGATGGGAAAATTGGTCACTGATACCGAGAGAACACAGCACAGATGATTTCAGCCGAAGAAGCACTGCGAAGATTAAAACAGGGCAACGAAGAATTTCGCGCTGGAAAAGGCTTTCATCTAGAGATTGAAATGCTGCTGAAGTCTGCTACAGAAAAAAGCCAGAAACCATTTGCGATAATCCTGGGCTGCTCCGATTCACGGGTACCCGCTGAAATTGTCTTTGGACAGGGCATTGGCGATCTTTTCGTTATTCGAGTAGCAGGCAATATCGTCGCTCCATCACAGATAGCGAGTATCGAATTCGCCGCAGAGAATTTTGGCACTCGCTTGGTAGTCGTGCTCGGCCACACAAGATGTGGAGCGGTGGAGGCAACTCTGCAACAACTGGTCAAGCCCGTTGAGAACCGCTCTCCTCACCTGTATTCCATAGTAGACAGAATTCGCCCAGCAGTGGAGAATCTATTGCTCACAGACAGCGATGAGGGCCTTATGCGCAGTGCCGTGCGCGCCAATATTGCAGCCTCCGTGCGTAACCTGAAGCTCGGTTCGGGCATTCTCAAGGATCTGATTGCCGAGAAAGGACTTCTAATCACTGGAGCCGAATACTGTCTCGACACGGGCTCTGTCGACTTTCTCGAATAGGGCTGGCGTAGTTAAGGCTTTTTCACTTACTTGTTGGCAATTTTTTGGCTGTAAACCCGGTGGAGCTTCCCTCTCAACGCTGCCGGCTTTCAGCTAATATCGAACCTTCACCAGACTTGAACACACCTTCGGGAATGAATACAGAACCCTTTAGACTCGAAACCCCGCGAATTATTCTGCGTCATTGGCGGCCTGCTGACTACAGAGAGTTCGCGAGAATGAACGCGGACGCCGATGTGATGCGCTTTTTTCCCAGCCCGCTTTCGAGGCAAGAAAGCGATGCACTCGCCGATAAATTTGCCAATCAAATCAACGACAGGGGCTGGGGATTTTGGGTTGCCGAGCGCAAGAGTGATAACACATTCATTGGCCTTGTGGGTCTAGCGATGGCGGATGACTTGCCAGTCCCTAACTGCATTGAAGTCGGATGGCGCTTGGATAAACCGTATTGGGGAAACGGGTTCGCAACCGAATCTGCAACGGCGGCACTTCATTTCGCCTTCTCTGTCTTGAACCAGGATCGGGTTGCCGCCTTCACGGCGGCAATAAACTCTCGCTCCAGAAATGTAATGACCAGACTTGGCATGATAGATCGAGAGCAAAATTTTCCGCATCCCAGAGTTCCCAAGGAATCTAAACTGCGGGAGCACGTCTATTACGAAATAGATCGTGCGAGGTTCAATAACCGCTTTAGAGTATGCAGGTTTAAAATTTCACAAAGAGCGGATCAACAGGACTACTAGTTACCGCGTGAAGAACGCAATAACCGATCGACACCGGCATTGTACAAAGCGAGATCTACAGCGCTTCGAACCTTCTGCGCATCGTCCAGGACCATTACATCTGCCAATAGCTTTTGGGCAACTGCCAGGGTGATGCTACGCAGGACTGATTTTACTTTCAGAAGCATCGAAGCATTCATCGACAACACATCGAAGCCCATCGCCATGAGTAACACGGCAGAGCCGGGGTCGCCTGCCATTTCCCCACAAATACTTACAGACTTGCCCTCAGCCTGGGCTTCGGTTACCACAAATTGCAGCGCGCTAAGTACCGCCGGATGAAAAGACGAATATAGATTGGCAACTCGCGGATTGTTTCGATCAACCGCGAGTAAATACTGGGTGAGATCGTTACTACCCACTGAGATGAAATCTACCTGCCTTGCAAGTGCGCGAGTCTGATAGACGGCCGCAGGCAGCTCAATCATTACACCGACCGGAGGGAATTCTACCTTCACTCCATCTTGTATCAACTCGTGATAGGCCTTCTTGATGAGCTGCATCGCTGACGTCACTTCGTTCACATTACTAATCATCGGCAACATAATCTGAAGGTTACCCAGACCAACACTGGCACGCAGCATCGCATGTATTTGCGCCGTAAAAATCTCTGGATGATCCAACGTTACTCTAATGCCACGCCAGCCTAAGAACGGGTTAGCTTCTTCTATAGGGAAATAGGGAAGGGATTTGTCTCCACCTATATCCAGAGTCCGCATGGTGACTACTTTGGGGGCAAAGGCCTCTAGTTGCTCTCGATAAATTTCATACTGTTCCTGCTCACTCGGAAATCTCTCGCTCAACAGGAAGGGCACTTCAGTACGAAATAGGCCAATACCCTCCGCACCCTGGTCGAGCGATCGCATAACATCTGTCATTAGACCCGTATTCACCCACAAATGAACTCTGTGCTTATCAGCTGTTTCGCAGGGCAGGTCTTTTAGACCTTCCAGGCCCTTGCTTAACTGAAGCTGCTCCTGAATCGTTTCCCGATATCGCGTGAGAATCTGATCTGAAGGGTTAGTAATCACCTCGCCTTTGTAACCGTCGAGTATGACCTGCTTGCCATGCAACTGAGTGTAGGGAAGATCTACCGCTCCCATTACGGTCGGTATGCCCATAGATCTGGCAAGAATCGCTACGTGCGAGTTGCTCGACCCCTTCACCGAGACTAAACCCTTTAGCTTGGATACAGGCACTTCAGCTAACATAGCCGGAGTAATTTCCTCGCTCACCAGAATCGTGTTGTCGGAATACTCTGTCTTTACGACTTCCTTTTCTTGCAGATAAAACAGAATGCGTGAACAGAGGTCTTTAATGTCAACCGCTCGCTCGCTAAGATACGGATCATCCATCTGTTCAAAACTTCTGACGTGCTCGCCGGCTACATAGGCAAGAGCGCCCTGGGCCCAGAAACCCAACCTGATTCGTTCGACAACCTCGTTTCCCAGCGCCGCATCTTCTAGCATTCGCAGATAGACATCGAACAGCTGGCGTTCTTCTTCTGCTACCTGCCCAGCCAGTTTCTTATGCAGGTTGCGCATGTCGTTTCTTACTAGTTTGAGACAACTATTGAAGAATTTTATTTCCTTTTCTACATCTGCGGTAAGGCGTTGCGGAATCTTACTTAGATCCGCCAGCGGGTAGACAACGACAACCTCACCGATAGCGACACCAGATGATCCTGACACACCCGAAAATACGGTGTCCGATGTTTTTTGACCGGAAGGGCTTACACCTTCGGCCGCACCAGTTGCCTCGGCATGCGCGATCACTCCCGCGAGTTGTGCCGATAGTGTTATAAGGAATGCTTCCTCACTTTCATCGAAGCGTCTGCGCTCCTCGTGCTGAACAACCAGTACCCCCAATACAGAGCGATGATGAATTATCGGAACACCAAGAAAGGAATGGAAACCTTCCTCTCCCGTATCTTTCAGATAGTGAAAACTAGGGTGAAGGGACGCATCCTGCAGATTTATCGGTTCGGCGTGCTTCGCGACAAGACCGATCAGACCTTCTCCTGCCTGGAGGCTAACGCGACCAACCGATTCTTTATTTAGTCCATCGGATGCCATCAACACATGAGCATTGATATCTTTATCGAGTAAGAAAACAGAACAGACTTCGGTCTCCAGGGCTTCACGCACTTTGTGGACAATAATATCCAGTGCCGACTGCAGATCTTTAGCTGCATTCACCTTTTGTACGATGCTTCGTAAATGCCCTAGCATTTATTCTCACTCCAGAATCTTCACACCACGACAGGTTTCTTTGCAGTAGATACAAATTTCATCTTCTGCAACACGGCTTAAAGGGCTGAGATTACGAACAGGATAGTGTGGTTGATCCTGCCTGCTTTTTTGTTCTCAAAAATGCTAGCTACTAACCTCTAGCACAGCATTTATGACTTATTTATCGGGCTTACCGATGTAGCTACTAAGCGGTGTCTCGAGTTGCTGTAATGCCTTGCGATACACATCTCGCTTGAACTCAATAACTTGACCCACCGGGTACCAAAAATTTACCCAACGCCAATCATCAAACTCAGGCTTACCGCTCTTGCTCAATTCTACTTTACTGTCTTCGCTTTCCAGACTCAGAAGAAACCATTTCTGTTTCTGACCTATACATAACGGATCACTATGCTGACGGATATAATTCTCGGGCAACCGATAGTGAAGCCAATCTGCGGTCTGATGCAGAATTCTAACGTCCACCTCGGTCAGACCGACCTCTTCATCCAATTCCCGAAAAAGCGCTTCCTCAACCGACTCACTTTGCTTGATGCCACCCTGAGGAAACTGCCAGGCTTTCTGTCCGATTCTCTTCGCCCAAAGCAATTGCCCCTGCCTGTTGCAAATCACAATGCCGACATTTGCACGGAAACCTTCTGAATCTATCACTGCTACCGGCCTTAAAGACGAAAATAGGCGCTCATTGTTTCACAATACTTCCCTCCTGAGCAATGGCCGCGCTCAGGCATATGTCGTTATTATTGTTACATATCAACATGTTAACTCCGTATTCGCCGAAGTCGAAAGTAGCTGTTTCCGCGCCAGTACGGTGCAGATTTGAGCGTCAGGCGGCTATAATGCTCCAAATCGTTGAATGGCCCAGGCGTTAGCGATACTACTACTTGATAAAAGAGGACACTATGCAGTCAGGCAGCTCAAGGAGGTTAGCTCTATTCGACCTAGACAATACACTTCTAGCAGGCGATAGCGATCACGCCTGGGGGGAATTCTTGATTAGCAAGCGTTTAGTCGACGCGGGCGCTCATCGTGAGAAGAACGACTATTTTTATGAGCAATACAAGCAGGGCGCGCTCGACATACATGGCTATGTTGCCTTTACTCTTGAGCCTGTGATGCAACTCAACGCCAAACAACGGTCCCAGCTACGTGCGGAGTTTATGGTGCATTCTGTTCTTCCGATCCTTCTCGACAAGGGGAAAGAGCTGGTACAAGGCCATCGCTGTGCCGGAGATTTCTGCATAATCATTACAGCCACCAATGAGTTCATTACGGCACCCATCGCCTCGCTGTTTAATGTTGATCTTCTCATAGCGACCGAACTGCAAACAGTGAACGATAGATTCAATGGCAAAATTCAAGGCACACCTTGCTATCAGGAGGGGAAGGTATCTAAATTGTCGGCATGGATTGCCGGGCAGGAAAATGCCTATGACCTGAGCGATGCCGTATTCTACAGCGACTCGATAAATGATTTGCCGCTATTGGAGCAAGTAGCGCAACCGATCGCCGTCGACCCGGATCCGCAACTTCGTGCCAAAGCACAGTCCGCGGGCTGGGAAATCCTAACACTGCGGGACTAGTGCAAAGACCCTATTCTATGCAAACACTTCCATCATTGGGTTCATCTGTGCTTGGTGCGGCGAAAGCCTTGCCGATGATTATGCTATTTCTATTTGCTTGTAGCGAAGAAGAGATAGTACAGCCCGACATCGAAGTATCCTCAATCACTTCGCCAAGTTCATTCAAGGTTTTGAATCCGGCGCTGAATACATCTGCTATGGAAATCGCACTGGATTATGTTGAACAGATAGGTGTCGATTTTAGTCTAGCTGAGGCCGATATTGCGCGGCTACAGTCTGCCGTTGACACACTGATTAATCTTCCTACTCAAGACAACCTGGACCTTGCAAAACAAGTCTGGTTATCTGCACACGGCTCCTACGAACTAACTGCCCTGCATCGGTACTTTGCAAGCCAGGTGTTCAACGAACAACAAGGTTTGGAGCTAATGCAACTACAATATCAAATCAATCACTGGCCAATCGTACCCGGCTACATCGACTATGTGGACGGCTATATCGATAGCGGGATAGTGAATGATATCAATGTAAGATTAGACAGCATTGCGCTTAGAGAGCAGCATGGCGTCTTCGATGTGTCAGAAGTCACCTTGGGATTTCATGTAATTGAATTTCTATTATGGGGAAATAACACTTACTCGAATGCGCGGCCAGTAGATGACTATCTCGCCATAGAACAACTAAATCAGGATCTAGCCCAGAGCGGCTATACCCTTGATCAACTCGGAAACAATAGGCGCCGACAATTACTTACTCTAGTAACAAGCTCTCTGCTCGAGGACTTTCGTAGCCTGCATTCCTTATGGTTGACACAATTGCCTGAGACTCGACTCTTCATTGAGGACATCGCAGGCCCGGAAGTAATTATAATCCTGGCAGATTCGATGGCCGCAATGCTAACTGAGGAACTTCTGCTACGCTCGATGTATCCCATGTTAAACGGAAACTTCGTCGAGAGTGTACAGTCTCCTTTTAGCCTGTCTACACAGATTGCCGTTTCGACTCAGCTCAGCGGCCTGGAAAGATTATTGCTAGAACGTCAGACCGAGAATGGCACCACTCTCGACTTGATTTTCTCGGCCATATCGAACGAATTTTCCGAATTCTTTTATCAGAATTTCGACGCAAGTAAGTCTTGTCTGGTATTGCTGTACAGAAACCTGGACAGCGCGACTACAACTCCATTAAATCAGGGTCAAATAGAGATTGTTGAATGCATCAACCTGTTAACCAATATGGTTAGTCACATTGAGCGACTCAAATTCGAGCTTTCTAACTAACTTCACTGCTGTCCCATAAATCTATGAAGACATGAATCCGGTTTAAGCTGCTGAGACCGTCACCAGCAGGGATGCTGGTGCCGAGCCCCCATGGATGGGTTCACGGCGTGTCTCGGCGGCTTAAACCGGATTCATGTCCGGCACTCTACTGATCGGCTGTGAAACACTACGTCTACTGTATTGTATAAAAGCATTACTGAGCTTTGTGGGACAGCAGTGAACCAACTTATTAATGGGCGACTAAGTCGATTTCTACGATGAGATCATCAGCTAGCTTCTCCAGCTTGTCCCGGAGTTGTTCGAGTGTCACGCTTTGGGGGACTTCTAAGGTTGCAGTCGCTTTGAATAGCGCGTCCGAAGACATGGGCGCAGGCGTACACTGGGTATTGAGTCGCTCGACATTGACTCCCAAAGCGGAAACAGCAGCCGAAATTTCTTTGATTATACCGGGCCTGTCATTGCCCACTAAATTCAACTCAACTATTTGCGATTGCCGGGTTTCAGCTTTGTCGCCGCCTCTCTCAATGACGAGCTTTATTTCCGAGGAAAGCCCATTCAGCTCTTCGATCAACCTCTCTACCTGATCGTCTGCAACGCTGACTCGTAGAATTCCAGCAAATTTTCCAGCGAGTTGTGACATGCTACTCTCAAGCCAGTTGCCCGAATTTGAGGCAATAGTCTGTGAAAGCGCACCCACCAGGCCAGGCTTGTCGTCTGCGATCACGGTAAGTACTAGATTCGTTGTCATGATTCCCTCGGGTCTACTTAAGCTGGAAGGCTCCGCCCTAAAACAGCCCAATTTGATTATTCATTATTTTGTCCATAGAAGATGATTCGAATACTAATATGGCATCGGCTATCGGCGTCAACTGCTTTTCAATATAGAACTCATAGTCTATCGTCGATTCACGGTACTGGCGAGGCTCAGCACCATTTATCGTCATGATATACTCAATCCAACCTCCGGATTGATACAACGCAGGCAGCTTGCGCTGCCGCCGGATATTCTCCGCCTTACGCGCTGCCTGCACATGAGGCGGTACATTCTTAACATAGTCTTTCAGCTTCCGGCGCAGGCGCTTACGTAGAATGAGCTCATTCTCAAACTTGCCCTCAGCAAGGTCGCGGACAAGCTTCTTAATATAATCCTCATAGGGCTGCTCGAGAAAGATTCTCCTATAGAGTTCTTGCTGAAATCCCCTCGCCAGGGGTGACCAATCACTACGCACAGATTCCAGCCCCTTAAACAATATCCTGCTTTTATCGCCCTCTACAATAAGTCCAGCGTAACGCTTTTTGCTGCCAGCATCCGAGCCCCTAACTGTGGGCATGAGGAACTTCGTAAAATGCGTCTCAAACTCCATTTCCAGATAGCTGGGTATATCGTATTTCTCTCTCAACCTATTGGCCCACCACTCATTCAATCTAGCCGTTAGGTCATTCCCTATTAGATTCACTTCACTCTGAGGCACCGAGCCCAAGAGCACAAATACAGAGTCTGTATCACCATAGATCACCTGATAGCCACAGTCTTCGATGAAGCTCTTGCTTCGTATTAAAATTTCATGGCCTCGCTTGGTTATGGAGCTTACCAATCTGGAGTCCAGGAAGCGACAGCCAACGGTCCCCAAGATCCCATAGAAAGAATTCATGATAATCTTGATGGCCTGAGATAATACCGCATTCTTGCTCGCCTTCGCCTTGTCTCGCGCGGACCATAAGGTGGATATCAACTCTGGCAAAATGAATTCATTGCGGGAAAACTTTCCCCCGTCATAGCCTTCTATCGAGTTTTCCTCCGACGCGGCGACTGCTAACGCCAATGGATCGACATGGAATGTTCGTATAATGCTCGGGTACAGACTCTTGAAATCCAGAACGATCACATTCTGATGAATTCCTGGAATTGACTCCATTACGTAGCCCCCGGGGCTAACATTACTGACCGTCGACTCATCCACGAAGGGCGCGACAAATCCTTTGCGATGCAATCGTGGCAGGTAGAGAAAATCAAACGCCGCCACGGAACCTCCGTAACGATCCAGCTCCAGCCCGGTGAGCAAACTCCTCTCCACGGCGAAAGAGATCAACGCCTCTTTATCGAATATGTCCCAAACGAGGCGGCAATCTTCAAGGTTGTACTTCGCCAGAGCGGGTTTGTTGCTTTCGAAGAGTCCGGTGATCTCTTCCCCGCGCTGATCGACGTCGTCTACTAGCTTGCCTCTGTTCAATATTTGGCGTGACACATGCTCGAGCGAAAAATTTTCGAACTGATAGCTTGCCGAGCGCATAAGCTCGATACCGTCTAGAACTGCACGCCCCGGTAACAAAGCGTAATATCTATCGTTACCATCTCTAGACTTGCGCCAAGAAATCTCTTCTGAATTACGACCTAGCTGTAAGGAAATTTTTAATCGGTCGCAAAAATCCTGCAGACAGCGTAGATCGAAGTTAACGATATTCCATCCCATGATGACATCGGGGTCTATCTCTTGAATTTTCTGCACGAACGCCGTGATAACTTCGCGTTCTGAGTTCATCTGATAGAACTGAAGCTGGTCTTCGTAGTCCGTCTGCAAAGTTGAGTACTGAGTTATGCCGACCATATAGACCACCGAGACTTCGCGAGAATAGACCGCTATCGAATAGAGAGTGCTAGCTTGATAGTCCGTCTCTATATCAATGGATACGGCGCTTAAGCGCGGTCGATACTCTGTAGTATTGAGGCTCTTGGGCTGGACGTCGCTGTAGTCCTTGTGCGGAGTCAAATTTGCATCAATTGCCATCGCCGCCGTAATAAAACGCTCCATAAGAAACCTATCTGTGGGTTTCAAATCTGTTTCAGTTACACGGATCGCTTTTGCGACAAGGCGGCTTCGAATGTCTAACAGCTTTCGCCTGCTCAACAGATAGAGTGCAGACATAGACTCGCCGTCGAAATTCTTTAGTTGTGTTGGAGCGATGCGCCAGCCGCTCATCGGTGAAAGTATTTCTTCAACAAGGGCTTTTTGTTCAGCAGGAAAAAAGCAAACGGCTTCTTGGCCAGAAATTCTAAGACGCAGGGGTCCGGCCTCGCTGGCCATCCAGAAAATGAGATCGATTCCCGAAGAAGATTCAACCCACTGTCTAGTGAGTATGAATCCCTCGAGCTCTGAAGTTAGAGAAACTAAGTTCGTATCAGTTTGCACCAGTACATTTTTTACCTGGTGCACATGTGTGACAAGGCTGCCATTGTATAATTCTGCGGCACTCCTAGATGCGCACAGTACGAGGAAACTGACCGAAATCTTCCCAATAGCTTACTTTCTCTGGAAGTTCTTCCTGCGTCGCCTGCACATTACCTTTAACGTCTGTGACACGAGACACTATCGTATGCTCTCCCGGCGCGGGGTTGTTCCAATCGTAGCTGAACAATTTCCAGGAGTATTTTGTTGAACGCGGATTTATCTGGGCGCGCTCCCAGGGACCATCGTCTACTTTAACCTCGATACTTTCGATAGGTGTACCATCGTTGAGAACGAAGCCTTGAACCTTGTACTGTCCAGCCATTTCGGTAACTCGTACGATCGAAGATTTTAGATTCATTGTAGTTACGGAGTTTTCAACCCAGCGCTCTATTCCGCCCACGTTCTCCTTCTTCAGTGTGACATAGTCTCGGCCCATGAATCGACCCATGTAACGAGTGTCTTGAACATGAATTTGATTTAGCCACTTCACATTGGCCACGCCATACCATCCTGGAATCAGTGCGCGTACGGGCTTCCCGTGGTAGTGCGGTAACGGCTCGCCATTCATCTCTAATGCAAGCATGTTTTCTGGTCGCATCGCGTCATCTATGGAGAGACTGCGAGCGAATGCCTTCTCTACTTCCGTCTCGCGAATTGTCTCGATTTGAGTATCGGTTCCGAAGAAAACGATTTCCTTGGCGCCATCCTGGATTCCTGCTTCTTCCAGTATCTTGGCGAGGGAAACACCACGCCAGTACGCATTACCAATAAGCCCCTGAAATAGCCTACGACCATTGCCGCCGCACTCAAACCCAGCCTGCTGTTCGATATTGTCTCGATCCATCAGATCTTGCAGGGAAAACTCCAATTCGTTGTCTACCATACCGGTAATCTTCAATCGGTAGGAATCGTTATCAATCTCCGGTTGGCCATAATGCTGTACCAAATAGAAATCGTCATTATCGGTAAAATAGGTGGTGATCTCACGAGTATCCAGATAGTGAGTCGCATTTGGTCGAGGCGGGCGCACATTGAAGGTGTCCGGAACGTCAGTAAAAGGGACGAGACGCTCTCCCTGCGCTAGCGCGGGAAAGATAAACCCAGGTACAGTAGCGGCACCAGCGGCAAAGGCTCCGGTGCCTAAGGCACGCTTAAGCATTTCGCGTCGGGAACTATCGGTTGGCTTGTCATTTTGGTTCATGATCTTCTCTCTTTTTCTTGATTCAGTTGGCCCCAGGATGTACCTATGGAGACAACATTATAGGAGTTAGTTGTAGCAACCTTATCACATGACTCTAGTACGAACCCAGTCGAATGATACTAAATTCTCGAATAGTCAGGGTAGCGATTCTATCTCCTCCCGCAGGGCAAAATGCTTGCTGGTTACAATGGATTCCAGAACTTGAATACGCGCTTCAAGCTCCTGAGTTTTAGCCTTGAGCGCAATGTTCTCATCCTGCAGGCTGGTCTTCAGCTGATCGACTCCACTCGCCAACAGTTTCGAGCGGTACCTGAGATAGACATTGAAGCTCACGAAGGCAAACACGATAGCGACGATCAGAACTGGCATTATCTCCTCAATCATCTTGCCCCGCCCTATTATAGGTTTTGAACAGTGCCTGCTAGGATGCTGATATTCTTCTACAAGGGGATTCATGTTGGCATCATTCGGCCGATGATTCAATCGGGTGCAGACATGAAACGCCACCCTGCTGCACGGCGAACAAACCAGCCCAGGGGATTTAGCCAGAAATGAGAAAAGCGAAGAATCTATTATGAAAGTAATACGATGCAAGCAGGAACTTGAGGTGAATTCCCCAGCCGCTCTTGAGTCGACAGAAGCCTCCTCGGCTTGGCTATCTTCGATGAGTGATGAGGGTTGGCGCGTCCTGATTGACTTTCACAACTGGCCAAACTGGATACCCGGGATACAGAGCGTGCAACAGACAGATCAGGACTCGCCGGCCAGAGGCACCGTACTTCAGATAAACAGCGGTAGAGCAGCAGCCATCTGTTCGATCGATCGCTGGGACCCACCCTCGAGCCTGTGTTTCAGTATCAGACAGAGATACGGCGAAGTCGCCTACTGTTTCACTATCCACGCAAGCGCAAGGGATTCGCAATGGCTACTCTCACTGGAACTCGAAAGAAGCATAAGGGCGTGGGCACGCCCGGTGGCGTTTCTACTCGAGTGGCAACTTAGGCGATCAGGGGCCCAAACTGCGGCTAACTTCATATCAAGAATGCAGCCGCTGCCTATTTGACGGCCTGGCTACTACATATAGTGGCTACGGCGATGATTGTGCCCCACCACTTGATTTCAACCAGATGAGAAATTCATACATCAAAAAAACGCTACAAATTGCTGATTTTCCAGTACATTCTATGTAATGTGGCGTGGATCACATTTGCGAGGCATGTATCTGGTAATTCCAGTCCAATTTGAAATACTGCGATGCGAGTCAAATTTTTGACCCTTGGCTGCGACAACTGTCTAATAACTAACAAGAACAGAGCGCTATGAATTCGAAGCTAGATATTAGTCTGATTGAATCAATTGACCAGACTCGACGAGTTCAGCTCTCGCTAGAGAAGCTATCAAAGGGCATAGACAACTATCATATCGATGTAAAACTCAGCAGCAAATTCTCCTCCGATGTTAAAAAGCTAGTCGCGCTACTCGTCTCCCAGACCGCTATTCCAAAACCAAAACACTGGGACAACTCTAAAGCATTCGAGAAAGTTCGCAGCGCCTATCTCGACATGATGACAATTCTTATCCATCGCGTTAAAACAGACCTAAGCGCCGATGAGATCTGCTTCCTTCAATTCGCAGCAATCAAGATAATCATACGGGTCACAAAAGCCCAAATCGATATCGATATCAGCAACGTTACTGCACGTTTAGCGGAATTAAGGAGTAAAGGATCTTCAGAAGCGCTCGCGACCGATCAACGCCTATTCTGGTTAAAGAAAAATTATGATTCGATTCTATACAATGTTAACAAGCAAATCTTTGCTCAACTGCAACGCGTTGAAGACAGGCAATTGGCTACAGTTCGTGAACAATTTCTTGGCAAAGACTATCAATATATTGTTCAAACGCTGCTGAATCCAATCCTTACCGTCTCCGACCCTAGCTCCATCACCTTGCTGGCAAACGAATATAGCGTTTTCAGTTGGAACAGTGAAGCAGCGGGTTTTATCGAACTCAACGCCAAGATAGAAAAATTATTTAAAAAGCGATTGAAACTACTTCCGATAGCTACTCTCGGACAAGATTCAACAGAATCCGTTTCAGGTACCGAGATTCACGATGAATTGGGCGGGCTTTTTTTAACCCATACCTTTTTTGGGCCAGCTAAAGACACCAAGGCCGTGGTAGTTGAAGATCTAACTTGGTTTGAAAATCCTGAGAATATTTTCGCCTTGTTTAATGTTCAAAAGAACAACGAACGATTGGCAGAAATTCGACGCGAGTGTGGCTTCGGAGCTTGGTGGAGACGACGAGGTGAGATTAAAGGCCTGGAGAAGACCTTAGCTGCCTTTTCTAAAATGTTACGTTCAGAGAAGTTACTTGCCCAATTGCTTTCCTCGCACTATATGCGCCGGTCTCTGAACCCCCTTATTATGGAACACATAGATTTGAAAACGGTCTGCCAGTTCCTCAGTGGAAATATCACGACGGGCAAACTCCAGGACGGTATCAGTGGCGGAAACAAGTTATCACCGGAACAGATAAAATCATTAGAATCTTTAAGGTCCCAACTCAAAGCTCAAGTATCCAAAGCGGATGCTACCGATTCGCTTAAATTACTGAGTGACATTAGCCGCTATCGTCAGCATCTCAAATACTTTAGATTTGCTCATCGCGCGTTTAATAGACTCTCGATACTTACCAATGAAGAAGACATCAAACTCTCAAAATCGGCAGGCACACTCTACTTTATGCCAACCAGTGCCGAGATCGAAGAAGGCGACGAACGTATTTGTCACCACGTAATTCTGAAAGCCGATGTGCGCGGGTCGACGACGGTGACTAACGAATTGGAGAAGAAGGGACTGAATCCCGCGTCCTATTTCAGTATGCGATTCTTCAATCCCATCAATAAAATTCTGGAGACTTATGGTGCCAATAAAGTATTCATTGAAGGCGACGCCATAATTCTGAGTTTTTTGGAACATGAGCAGACACCGCAGCAATGGTTTTCTGTATCCCGCGCCTGTGGCTATGCCAAAGACATGTTAAAAATTGTCAGCTCCAACAACCGATATTCGAAACAAATGGACCTGCCACTTTTAGAATTGGGTGTGGGCATCTGTTATTCAAACGCGGCACCGGCGTTTCTGTATGATGAAGATAAACCAATAATGATTTCAGGGGCCATTGGCAGTGCCGATCGCATGTCTGGCTGCTCCTGGGTGTTGCGCGAGGCCATTAAGAAGAGCCTGTTTAATGTCGGCATGTTCAGTGTCGCT
This sequence comes from Pseudohongiellaceae bacterium, assembly GCA_040880325.1. Lineage (GTDB taxonomy): Bacteria > Pseudomonadota > Gammaproteobacteria > Pseudomonadales > Pseudohongiellaceae > UBA9145. Next base: position 68,124 of record JBBDIR010000022.1, on the reverse strand, counting down.
GATGGCGAGATTGGTAAGGGCGAGAAAGGACAAGAGTATTTCCACTACAATGTGAATGGCATTCTCATGGACTCCGCCGCGTTTAAAAAATTGAAAGATGAGATTGTATTGAAGTCAGTTTCCATGAAACTGAACGGTAAAAAATATTTATTCCACGTCGGTCAATACCCTGACACTAGCGGCCGTAAGAAAGACTTGGTGATACGAGAAGGGGAAATTGGCGTTTGGAGAGACGCCCAGATAGAAGTAGACGCCGCCAGCGAGGGGGTCTACTACGAAGTTGTTGTTAATCGCAAAGTCATCCCACTAGTACTCGAAAGCTGCGGTGGAAAACAAGCAACCCCTATGTCATAAACTATTTCATAAACTATGTCATAAGCGCTCTAAGAATCACCCAACTTTCAGTGATTATGCCCACCAGCTCCATGAACATGGCCGTGAGCAATCTCTGCAGCTGTTGCATCTCGAATTCCCTGCACCTGAACCTCGTAATACAGTATCTTTCCCGCCAGCGGGTGATTGAAGTCAACGTCGGCGTTGAATTTCCCCGCCTTTACAATGACAACCGATCGCCTGCCCTGATTCGTTTCCACATTTGCAGGCATCCCGGCAAGAATTTTCTTTACCGGGCCAGGAAATTGTAAATGCTTTATCGGCACTCTCTGTATCGAATTTGGGCGGCGATATCCATACGCGTCATCGGGCTGCAGAGTAATCTCGATAGCATCGCCTACCTGCTTGCCTTCCAACGCTTTTTCCAAACCTACTACGACATTGTGAAACCCGTGCAGATAGTAGAGCGGTTCGCCGCCATGAGATTCTTCGCGCCAATCGGCTCGTTCACCGCTTTCGGTCACTTCGGCGAGGCGATAGTGAAAACTGACCACTTTGTTCATGGCGATAGTCTCGCCCTTGCTTGCTTCTGTTGAATCTACTTCTGACATATAGCTCTCCTCGCTGGGAGGCAGATTCTAGCAGATGACTCTCGACCAGTTATAGTGGGCACCAACGTAAACCTCAACATAGAGCAAGCCTCGGCAATGTTGCCCCGCACAGCAATGCCAGCCTGGCAACGGCAAGTACCGCTGGGTAACCCGACTTCTATTGGTTCGAAGCGAGCACCCTCAACGAGGGCAGCCAATCCCTGGCGGCTATCTGCAAAACTGGCTCTTTAGGCTACAGGCAGCGGAATAGGCAGCCATTCGCTCAAAATACCCAGTCACGCTTCGGTTTCAAAATTGAAACCCTCTCTTGTAAGCCAGTTTTAAAACGAGCATTGAGAAGGTAGTCAATCAAATATCACGAAAGAGGTAGGTTTCTATAGTGAAACTTCCATTTAGTGCTGACTAATTACTGCAAAATTCTAACTAAATCCCACTGTTTTAAAGAAATTATTACCATAAAAAATGCATTGTGTTAGCTTGAATTGACCCCAATTACTAGGAATTCAAAAGGATTCAGGTTGGGGGAGACACATTTACACTATTCTATCAACGCAGAAGGACTGCATCCGGCACAGAAACGGATAAATCTCTGTCGAGTGGAGCAATAAATTATGAATCAGGTCCAATTTTCCAAATTTTCTCCTATTACCGTGGCGGTTAAGAAGAACGTTAGGCAACTCCGGCTGAATGCCGGCTACTCAATGAACGAGGGAGCGCGATTGCTGGGTGTTTCCCGCAAACAGTTGGAGGATATTGAAACTATCCGCAATTACGGTTGCCACCTCGATCTCGAACTGCTCGCCAAGATGAAGGTCATCTACAAGACCTCTCTCGACCAATTGGTGGGCGAGGTTCCCGAGGACTACTACTCGGACTATTATGTGCGCCCGCGCAAGCGCCTGGGATCTAAATCTCGCTAATGCGCTCGAGGGGTCGCGGCGAGACTGATTTTCTTGCCTGCCTGAACAGCTTGCCTGCCTGAACAGAGCTTGCCTGCCCGAACAGATAGCCGCTGGCAGATTTGTTCGGCAGCTTAAGGTCCAAGCTCCCCAATCTGGCCGAAACAGCCTGGATGATGTATAATTTCGGGCTTTGGTAGCAACAGAGAAAGTTAGGCATGGCAAATAAATCAAAGAAAGACGCGGCGGTAAGTAATCGCGCCGATCTGGCAGATCACGTAGACGCATTCCTGAAGTCAGGCGGTAAAGTCCAACAGATTCCCTCTGGCGTTAGCGGCCAAACCTCTACCAGTGGTCCAAGACAGATCGTACTTAGCCACAAAACCAGCTCTTAGCACTTTTAGACTATTAAACCGGGTATGAGCAGCAACTCTCAGACCCCGGCTTGGCAGTGCCTAAATTTTAGGCAGCTCGGTTCAAGGCCTGTGTCAGACTGCGATTACGCAGGTTTAAGCAGTCACCACTGAGAATGCTAGAGCTGTTCGATCTCGTAGCCCTTCTGTGCCAGCAAATCCAACAGACCACCTTCGCCGACCAGGTGCGCCGCTCCGACAAGCACAAATTCGGTATTCGAATCTTGTAACATCTGATCAATTTGCGGAACCCATCTGAGGTTTCTTTGGTAGAGCAATGAGTCATACAACTCAGGTGCCTCGGTCTTCATCTCTTGGACAAACAATTTGGAAAGGCCTGAGCTGTCCCCCGAGCGCCACGCTGAGGATGCTAGAGCTGTTCGATCTCGTAGCCCTTCTGTGCCAGCAAATCCAACAGACCACCTTCGCCGACCAGGTGCGCCGCTCCGACAAGCACAAATTCGGTATTCGAATCTTGTAACATCTGATCAATTTGCGGAACCCATCTGAGGTTTCTTTGGTAGAGCAATGAGTCATACAACTCAGGTGCCTCGGTCTTCATCTCTTGGACAAACAACTTGGAAAGGCCTGAACTGTCTCCCGAGCGCCACGCTGCGATCATATCCTCCATGACATCGCCAGTCTCTGCTAGCTCGTCCAGAGACATCAGAATGAACTCACTCTCACTGCCTTCGCCCATGGCCGCGATATAGCCAATCTGTTCCTGCACGCTCTCTAGCTGCCCTTGCGGTTTTCTGTCACCTAGTGCACGCGTATGGAAATAAGCATCTACTCCCTGTGGCGTAAAGCCCATGCTCTGAAACTCCAAAACCTGAAGCGTGCTGACCAGCAAGCCCGGTTTAAATTTTTCAAGCATGGCGATGGGTAGACCCGCGGTGGCGGTATAGCTGGCAAGCGCCGTATAGGCCTCGTCATTCAGGACCGAGCGCAGGGTTCGCTCATCGCTATAGGTCAGTTGCTGCAACATTTGGGCTTGTACGGATAAATCATTCATCGAGCCAATATCCGTCTCAAAATATAATTCTGTGCTTGCCAGATAGGCCTGTTCGAATTCATCCGGTAGAGGATAGTCGCCAGGCCTCAATAGATGTACAGTGCCGCCGAGATAGACAATATTATCTCCGGATCGCACCGACCAGACCGAAGTGTCTGCCACTGCGTTAGATAGTCCAAGCAGAAACGCGCAGGCAAGCGCTATGCTCGATCTAAATACTTTCCTGATAATTATCCTCATCTGAATTTTCTCCTAATGTGACATTTGCTCACATTGCCAGAACGTGACGCGCGCCGCCAATATTCTCACGCTGGTTTTACAGATCTATCCGTTAAAGGTAGCATACTCGATTCGGATTCACCTCAGATTAACAGCATGGCAGCTCTGCCCTTTGCGAGCCGACACACTCCTTATGTCAAAACTACTTTTCAGGCTACGTAACGTTCCCGATGACGAGGCTCAAGATATACGGGAGTTATTGGAGACAAATGACATCGCCTATTTTGAAACCTCTGCAGGCAATTGGGGTATTTCCCTACCTGCCATCTGGACCAACGACGCCGAGAAATTTGCTTTTGCGCGTAATCTGATAGACGAATATCAGGTGGAACGAACCGAACGACTGCGGAATGAATATCGATTAAGTAGGGAAAGAGGCGAAGCGAAGACACTGTGGCATAGCTTCAGAGAGAACCCAATCAAGTTTATCGCTTTTTCTGCGATGATCTGTGTCGTGCTCTATCTTTCTATGCAGGTGTATATGATCTTCTGAGCTGTGTTGCCAGCAGACTATGCCGGCTCACCAAATTCATCATGCTTATTCAAGTTCGAATAGCTATCTGTGTCATCGGAATCATCAGCAGAGTAATCGAGGTCGTCTTCAGGTGGCGACCAAATTTCCTCACAGGTCTCGATGAATTCCAAGCCAATGTTTCGTTTGTTGACACGCGTCACTTGCACGGGCAATGCCGGCATAGAATCGTCCCAACCCTCACCCCGAATTTTTACATCCAGCTCCATCATGACGAAAAATTTTAGGTCTTCATCCAGCTTGATCGACACACCACTGACAGACATGTCCTGGATATCACAGGTAATGGTACCCAGTAGCGGATGACTAAGACTCGCCCAGAAATCTACCTCTACCCGTTTATGTCGTCTTCTTTCTTGCATAGTTGCATACTCGTATTGCGTGCTTTGGCGCGATTATCCGAGCTAATTCTAGTTTACCTGTGAAGGCAAATGAATTCAGGTTTATTGATTAATCGTCACACTCTGTGATCTAGCGCGCAATTCTACCTACAATCTCGACCGATTTCGCTATTTCTTAGGGGCTAAGGGCGCTTGAATGCCCTCGATTAGCCTGTACGGCTCATTCCTTATCCAGTATCGAGAGATATTCCTCTATTGCTAAGGCCGATAAGCGCGCTGTTAGTTCATTGTTTGCTTATCAGCTTTACAGTCTTGAGATTGTGTTATATAAAATCGTCAGGCATTTGTTAGTAGTTCTAACAGGGGGATTTGCTAACAATACTTGGCTACCCTGGCATTAAAAGGAGGTGATCCCATCAATAGTCAATCTATTAAGGGAGCCTCCAATTACGCAATCTAAGTAGTTTCAATAATACTTGATCGGGTGATTGGAGGGGCATCGTGGTAATGCTGCGATTCCTTTGCTCCCATAAGTAGTAGATCCCGCTATCGCGTTTAGTGATAGCGGGATTTTTTTGTGAACCGATTCGCGATAGGGCCTAGCGACTACCCAAATAACTTCTCAGCCTTGGGGGGAAGTTTTTCTTTATCAGCGCCTGCTGCAAGCTCCACTCCTGAGCTGGATCTACTTCTTTAAGAAACCGCACTTGAGCTGACTCCAATATAGCTATTGGAACACCATTCTCATAAAGAACCCGATTCTTGCTTAATCTCGATAGTTTTCGATTCGGCATGATTAGATTCAATAGATTGAGTGGGTCCACCGCCGACAGGCTATGGTACTTTAATCTAACGTCGTCCTTCGTCTTATTGAACTTGCGCAGCGCATCGACAGTTTCCGGAAAAGCGAATTGCTCACCACCCACTCCCGCAACAAATCGGCCTCCGCGAATAGTGCCACGTAATTCCAGTTTACGAAGTGCCGCGAGCAGGACTCGCCAGGGGGGAGCGAACAATTCTCGCTCCAATAGACCGCGGAATAGAACTCCCCAGCGCTGCAGATAGATCCCAATGAGACGTTCCATCTGTTCTTCATCGAGAACCTCCCAATGGCGAGAATTGCTGCCTTGTTGCGGCTTCGAAATATCTGTCTCCAGCAGACTCCATCGCCCCGCATCTTCCACACCGAACATGGCGCGACGACCTCGTCTCGAGCGCTTGCTTGTATGGCTGCTCGGTTTTTTCTTGTTAGGTGTGAGTAGCGCGCGTAAGCCGGTAAAGCTATCGCTGGTAATTCTGGCTGTCGAGACAAGTTCGGCAAGACCCAGTTCAAGCTGGGCGCGGAGTAAACCGGTACGCTGTTGAATCTGATCAAAGAAACTGGCGCCACTGCGTTCCAGGTCCGCTTCGATCTGTTGGGCGAGCTCACTGCGGGGCGGAGTCTCTGCTTCACCATATTGAGCAGCAGCAAGCGCCTTGAAGATATCCAGATTGTTACGGCTGACTATCGATATAGGAGTAGACTTGATGGGGCGGGCTACATTCGATACCGGTGAACTCTGCAGGCGTTTTGTTCGCAGCGCTGTATTCGGCACAGTATAACGTCCCCATACCAGCTTGCCGCTAATACACAGGATATCCAACCAATTTGGATCATAGTCAGCGACTCTGGTAGGTAGCAGGTCAGCTTCCCAACTCGCTGCCGGTGCGGCTATGCCATCGAGTTTGCCGAGGCTGTTCTGTAGCCGTGTTTGGCCATCGAGAACAGGCTCTCGAGCTGTGCTTGAACCGAGAGTCGGTTCGCTGACCTGAACTAACTGATGAGTATCGAATAAAAATTCTGTATAGCTTTGCAGCGATACAGGCTTAATGCTCTTGCGATGGGCATCGATGGTATAACGATGGATGCGTTGCAATAGCCTTCTCTCGCACCACTCAACAGGAGGTTCGGCAGCGGCTTGATCCTTTCGTGCCTGCGCAGTGAACTGCCCCTGAAAGGCAAAGCCTTCTACCTCCAGAGCTAGCAGTGCCATATCGATCTCAGCGACATTGATAGCGAGCTCTGCAGCCAATTGCACCGCTCGAATCGGCCCTAAACATTCCAGCCGAGCTCGAACGATTTCTCGCAACGCGTCCTTTCTATCCCACTGTTGCTCCAGGATGAATTGGGGAATATGGTGCGACTCTGTCAGCGCCTGCAGCTGTGGATAGACCGCGATGAAGTAGCCCAGTTTCTCTGTAGCTATCCAAAGCTCATTGGACAACTCGGATAGATGCAGACAGCGCCCGGCCTCAAGCAGTAACTGATGCCAGTGACGGTAATTAGGCTCTTTCTCAAACTCCGCTTTGCTCATATAGGCGAGACTGCATAATCCGTCGTGCATCTCTTCGACATTGTTGATGTAGGGCCACGCCTCCTCTTTAACCCTCGCTATCGCCTGGATATCCAACAGGCTAAAATCTTTCGCCTCGCCGGGGTCTGCCCAGCTTCTATTTCTGATCGCATTGCTGCGACGTTCTTCGAAGGGAGCGTCGTCGAGAAACGCATAAGGTCGAGCATTTATGATTTCCTGCGCGAACGGAGACGGTTCGGTTAAATCCTTTGCGGTTAGTGTCAGCCTATTCTCTTCAATATCGGCAATAAGTTCAGTGAGCTCCTCTATATCCATCGCCTCAGTTAGACAATCGTGAATAGTCTGATTCACCAGCGGATGTTCGGGAACATCGCGTCGACCTGTAAGGTTTTCGGCGCAGGCAATCTGGTCGGGGAAGACGTGGGCTATCAGATCCTCAGCATCCATGCGCTGGAATTGCGGTGGCACTCGCTTGCCGTTGCGATTACGCTGAATTGCCAGAGAGCGCGTCGCGTTCCAGCGCCATCTGACTTCGAACATCGGCGCATCGAGCAGTGCCTGCACCAACACGTCTCTTATGGTCGCCGACTGCAGAAACTTAAATACATCATCCAGAGGAAAACTATGGATAGAGCCTAGCGAAATGACAATGCTGTCTTCATTTGCCGCTGCCTGCAGCTCGAAATTAAATGACTTACAGAAGCGCTTTCTAAGTGCCAACCCCCAGCCTCGATTAATGCGACTACCGAAGGGAGAGTGAATAACAACATGCATGTCTCCCACCTCATCGAAGAATCGTTCCATTACTATCGATGTACGGGTTGGCATTACACCCAAGGCATTCATTCCCGCCTCAAGATACTCAACAAGTTGCATCGCCCCTGCCCGTGGCAATCCGGCGTTGTCGACCAGCCACTGCAGTGCCGCATTCGCCGAATCGTTGATGAGCAGGTCCGCTATCGTCTGCCTTAGATTCGAGACTGCCTCTGACAGTTCTCGTGTCCTGCCGATCCCTTCGCCGAACCAGAAGGGAATCGTGGGCTGCATACCCTGTGCGTCGCGTACCCGAACCTTGAGCCCGTCGACCCGCAACATCTGCCAGCTGTGGGTTCCCAGTGTGAAGATATCGCCGGGCAGAGCTTCGAGGGCGAAGTCTTCATTCAGACTGCCGACGACGATGTCCTCCGGATCGAGCACGACCTGATAGTCAAACATATCGGGTATGGCGCCACCGTTAGTAAGTGCGATGAGATTCGCACCACGCCTTGCGCGCAGCCGGTTGTTTATGGCGTCGAGATGCAGATGTGTGCCGCGCCTGCCCCGTCTGCTGCTGTAGCCATCCGCCAACATCTGTACGGTGGTATCGAATTCTTCTCGGTCCAGGTTTCGATAGGAGTAGGCGTTGTGAAAAAGGCTGTACAGCTCATCCACATTCCATCCAGCTTGTTGCTGATCAAATAACCCTCCTGTTTGCCCAGCCTCATCGTGTAGTTGAGAAGAGACCTCGGCGACGATCTGTTGCGAAAGGATATCCAGGGGCTTTTGCGGCATCACGATGCAGTCAAGCTGCCCCTCGCGGATGCTATGTAGAAGTGCGGCGCTCTCGACCAGATCATCGCGGGTTAGAGGAAACAGTATTCCTTTTGGTGTGCCGTGAATCGAGTGGCCACTGCGCCCCACCCGCTGCAGAAAAGTCGCTATGCTCTTCGGTGAGGAAAACTGTACTACCAGATCAACCGAGCCGATGTCGATACCGAGCTCCATCGAGGCGGTAGCTACCAATACTTTCAACTGTCCTGCCTTGAGTCGTTGTTCCGCATCATGCCGTAACTCTTTACTCATACTGCCATGATGTGAGCACACGGCATCCTCGCCCAAGCGCTCAGACAGGGCTAATGCCAGGCGTTCGGAAAGTCGTCTGGTATTTACAAAGACCAGCGTCGTCTGGTGAGTGGTAATGAGTTCGACCAGACGCTTATAGAGCTCTTCCCAAACTTCATTACTCATCAGAGCGGTAAGCGGTGAAGCCGGAACCTCCAAACGAACATCCATAAATCGATGAGAACCTGCGTCCACGATTTCACAATCGATGGTATTTTTAGTGTAATTACTATTGCCAACTAAATACTTGGCCACCATCTCGATCGGCCGCTGCGTTGCAGACAGCCCGATGCGCTGTAAGCGCTGTCCGGAGTTTTTAAGGACTAATCTCTGCAATCGCTCTATCGAGAGGGCCAGATGTGAACCACGCTTATCGCCCAGCATTGCGTGAATTTCATCTACAATTAGCGTCGACACATTAGCCAGCATCGCGCGGCCACTGGCACTGGTCAGTAGCAGATAGAATGACTCCGGCGTAGTTACCAATATATGCGGGGGCTTCTTCGCCATCTTCTGACGTTCGCTTGCCGGCGTATCCCCGGTGCGAACGGCAATCGTAATGTCAGCTGCCACTTTTCCGCTGCGCTTTAAATTCTCGGCGATACCTTTTAAAGGGATTTCCAGATTCTTGTGGATATCGTTACTCAGGGCTTTCAGTGGAGAAACATAGAGTATCTGAACTCCGGGGTGCAACTGGCGCTGCAACCCCTTCTGCAACAAATCATCGATTGCTGCGTAGAAGGCCGCAAGCGTCTTACCGCTACCGGTTGGCGCCGAGATCAGCGTGTGCCGACCCGACTTGATCGCAGGCCAAGCCTGAACCTGCGTCTCGGTAGGCTCACCAAACTGCGAATTAAACCAATCACGGGCAGCAGGGTGGAAATGGGTCAGCGCCATATTGTATTCCGCTGGAGGATTTACTGTACGGGCATACAGGTTAATGAAGACCCTCTTGCTTTGCAATAGTCGTGCTATGCTCAAGACTATGGCGCATTCTTTGGCACGTTGTCGAGCCGGCGCCGAATGCGGGCGGACAGGACACTTGGCCGCTTATAGCCCCGTCTCAAGCCGATTGACATGTCTGGATGGTGTAGGCTAATTTATAGTCCCCAACGGTGCAGAAGTTATGAATGATCTAGGACAAACCAGTATTTCCGAGCGTCTCGGCCGCAATCTCAACCAGTTTTGGAGGGAGAATCGTCAATTCTTCCTGTTGCTGTCCTGCATTGTCTTTTTTAAGAGCGCAATTGCCGACCTAAGCTCTATCTCTGGCGCCTCCATGCAGCCGACGCTACTCGACGGCGACAAGGTCTGGGTCAATAAACTCGCCTACGACGTTAAGATTCCCTTTACTGAGATATCCCTCGCTGAGTTATCCGACCCCACCCGCGGCGATGTCATAATCATCGACTCGAAGAAGGCCGATAAACGCCTCGTGAAGCGTATCGTTGGGGTGCCTGGGGATACTATTTACATGCAGAACAACGCTCTGGTAATCAATGGCGAAGCCGCGAACTACCATGTGATCTCCCGAGACGACGACGCCATCATCATACTGGAAGAGCTACCGGATATGGCACACCAGGCGCGACTATCGAGCCGCTTCGCCAGCAGAACGGCGCGCAGCTATGGGCCTGCCGTGGTCCCCGATGGACAGTATTTCGTCTTGGGCGATAACCGCGATAACAGTGCCGACAGCCGCGTGTATAGCTTCGTACCCAGGGAGGAGATCATCGGCCGCTCCAATTCTGTAGTGTTCTCTCTCGATAGCGATAATAACTACCTGCCCCGCGGCGAGAGATTTCTTGCTGGTATCGATCAGATTTGAATTCCGCTCAGTGTCGCTGAAGCGACAGAGCTACATTCACTCTGTGCTTGTATAAACCGAAGCGAACTGAAAATCCCTTCTTGCGCTCGATTTATTTGCCTATCTTCTTGCAATAAATCCCCTCCGAGTCCGGTATTGTTACTATGGCTTTAATTCTGCGAGCTACTCAGGTTCGTACTACGCTGTTTCTTTCAACTCAAGAGGATTAGATGATCGTGAAAACCCAGACAAAGGTCGCTGTGTTGAACAAAATGTTGCTTGGCCTGTTGTTGCTGGGGGTTTCCCAATTTTCGCTGGCACAGGATTTCGTCTGGGCACCAGACTTTCCGGTGGGCGCAACAGTTCCGGAAATCTCGGCACAGGATCAGGACGGCAATATTCAGACATTCGATGACTTAAAAGGCGAAAAGGGGCTGCTCTTAATGATGAACCGCTCCTTCGACTGGTGACCCTACTGTAAAGCTCAGCTCGTGCAGCTGACCGAAATAAGTGATCAGATCGAAGCGATGGGCATTAACGTTGCCGCATTAACCTACGATTCGGTGGAAACACTGAAGACCGTACAAGAAGATCAAGATATTCAGTTCCCACTTCTTCACGATGAAGAAGTTAGCCATGTGAATGCTTTCGGCATTCGCAATCTGGACTACGAACCTGGCCACCGCGTGTATGGCATACCGTATCCCGGGATTTTCCTGATCGATCCAAATGGAGTGATACTGGCCAAGTTTGCCGAAGAAAGGTATCAGGACCGGCCTCCCTTCGAGGACATACTAGAGGCTATCTCCGGGCTATAGCCGTCTTATCCGAAGCAGGAAGTCGACAGGCTTCCTGCTTTTTTATGCCTGCGATTCCAGTTGCGACGCAGTCGTGTCTACAATCACTCTATGGAGCAACCTTTTCCCTTTCCCAGCCTCAAGTGTAATAATCTATGCCCAATTTCGATGCACAGGGAATGAACCGGGCTGCAGACATAAACTATTTATGCGGCATAGGTCTCTCCATAAACTATTAAGCAGCAGCAATGAAAGCGTTCCCATACCCTGCCATTTTTAGCAATCTCACTGCTACCCTCCTGGTGTGCACAGTCATATTACTTCTCTCCCCTTCTGTAGAGGCGCAATCAAAATCCAGATTCAGCATTCCCCGGGTCACTACCGAGCCCCGCATCGACGGACAGATCGACCCGGGGGAGTGGAGCCAGGCTACACGTATAGCCGTCAATATCGAAACCGACCCCAGTGACAATATCCGCGCCGAGGTAGAGGCCGAAGCTCTCCTGATGGAGGATGGCGAGGTGCTGTACGTCGCTTTTATTGCATTGGATCCAGAACCCGAGCAGATCCGCGCTTTCTATAGAGATCGCGATTCCATGTGGAACGATGATTGGGTGGGAATCGTTCTGGACACGTTTAACGATGAACGTCGTGCATTCGAGTTCTTCGCCAACCCCTATGGTGTGCAGGCGGACGCCATTCAAGACGATATCAATGATAACGAGGACGCCTCCTGGAATGCCATATGGGATAGCGCAGGGCAGATTAATGAAGACGGCTATATCGTAGAAATGGCGATACCTGTGAAGCAGCTACGGTTCACCCCTAGCGATAGTACACAGACCTGGGGCATCGATCTGGTTAGGAATTATCCGCGCGATCGACGCACACGCATTGCGAATAACCGCAGAGACAGAAATATCTCTTGTTATATCTGCCAGCTTAGCAAGGCCGACGGATTCGCCAATCTTTCCAGCAGCAGAAACCTTCAAATCATTCCAACGCTTACCTCGTCCGCGGTCGAAAATAGAAACCCTGCAATCGGCGATTGGGAAAGTGAGGCTATCGACCCGGAGGCCAGCCTGGATGTGCGCTGGGGTATTTCTCAAGACATCTATCTCAATGCCACGTTGAATCCTGATTTCTCTCAGGTCGAAGCCGACAGTGCCCAGCTCGATATCAATAACACCTTTAGCTTGTTTTTCCCTGAACGTCGAACCTTCTTTCTCGACGGAGCTGACTATTTCGATACCTTCGAGAACCTGGTACACACGAGAAATATTTCCGACCCCGACTATGGACTGAAGCTAACCGGCAAGAACGGAGGTCATACCTACGCGCTGCTTACTGCTAATGATGTAAGCACGAGTTTCCTAATCCCCCGCAGCCTCGGCTCCAGTGTTGCCTCGTTAGAGGATATCGAGTCCAAGGTTGCTATAGGTCGCTACCGCTTCGATATTTTCGAGAATTCCACCATCGGCGCACTGGTAACCGACCGCAGTGCCGATGGCTATAGTAATAGGGTAAGCAGCATAGACGCCGTGCTTAGACCTTCGGATCAAGATGCCATCTCGATTCAGACCATGCACTCCAGCTCGAACTATCCCACTCTCATACAGGGTCAGTATGGCCAGGCGAGTAGCCTGAGTGACAGCAGCCATCGTGTGGAGTACCGCCATAACGATGAATTCTGGGATTGGCGCCTGGGCTATACCGATATGGGCGATGACTTCCGCGCCGATCTCGGATTCGTGAACCGGGTAGATTTTAAATTTGTCGTCGCCACTGTAGGACACACCTGGCGCGGCGAGTCGGATGACTTCTTCAATCGCATCCGCATCGCGCTGGATTATGACCGCACTGAAGATCAATCTGGCTTGCAGCTGGAGGAAGAATTCGAAGTATTCGTGAATATGAATGGCCCCCAGCAGTCGTTTCTGAACGGGCTGTTTGGCGGCAGCGAGACCTATTGGAACGGCAAATATTTCGATGAACAGTTCAATCAGGTGGTTATCGGGTTTACACCGCACGCGAACCTCAGCCTCAGCACGCTCATCCGTATCGAAGATGTTGTCGACTTCGCCAATACTCGCCTGGGCCGATCAACGCGCTACGGACCCAGCATCAATTACCGCTGGGGCAAGCACTTGGAGTTGGAACTCGATCACACCTTACAGCAGTTTGACGTGGAAGGAGGCAGGCTCTTTACCGCAAACCTCACCGATTTGAAGAGCACTTACCAGTTCAGCGCTCGCAGCTTCCTGCGCTTCACGCTGCAATACACCGACAATAAGCGCAATCAGGACCTGTATCTCTCGCCAGTGCAAGCACGCAGCAAGCAGCTCACCACACAACTTCTCTACAGCTACAGGGTAAGCGCGGCTACACGTTTCTTCATCGGCTATTCCGATGCCGGGTTTCAAAATGATGCCTTCGACTCTATCGAGAAAATCAATCGAACGATTTTCGCCAAGTTTAGCTATGCCTGGCTGCCTTAGAGCACTGCGAGGAGCGGCCGTTCGGGTCGCATAACATCCAGCGAAATCAACGCCCGCTCAGATACATTTGAACTATTAATACACTCTTGCTGTGGGTAAAATGGCGCCTTCTTTCCCCCTCGATTGAGCAGTATCTAATGGGTCAACGAACCTCACTCTACCAGAAGCATCTCGATGCTGGCGCCAAGATGGTCGATTTCGCCGGTTGGGAGATGCCCATTAACTACGGCTCCCAGATAGAAGAACACAATCAGGTACGAAATCACGCTGGTATCTTCGATGTCTCACATATGACGGTAATCGATGTGTCTGGCAGCGAAGCACAGCCGTTCTTGCGTTATCTATTAGCAAACGATGTGGCTAAGCTAGACGAGGTCGGGCGTGCTCTATACAGCGGCATGTTGAACGAGGCAGGCGGCGTGGTAGACGACCTGATTGTCTATAGCACGAGTTTTGGCTACCGCGTGGTGGTGAACTGTGCCACGCGCGAGAAGGACCTCTCCTGGATAGGTACTCACAGCGCGAACTTCGATGTCCTCATCGAGGAAAAACCAAAGCTCGCTATCCTTGCAATTCATGGCCCCGAGGCCATCGAGAAAGTGTGTTCCGTCCTCGATGCGAACACAGCCGCCAGCAGCGCTGAGTTGAAGAACTTCCGCGGCTTCGAATCCGGCGACTGGTTTATAGCCCGCACCGGCTATACGGGAGAGCAAGGCCTCGAACTGATACTACCCGAAGCAGAAGCACCCGCACTCTGGGATAAACTGCTGACAGCAGGCGTTGAGCCAGTGGGGCTAGGAGCACGGGATACCCTGCGCCTGGAAGCAGGGATGAATCTATACGGCCACGATATGGACGAATCTATTTCGCCTCTTGCCGCGAATATGGAACAGACCATAGCCTGGCAACCAATTGAGCGCGAGTTCATAGGGCGCGCGGCAGTCACTGCTCACAAGGCCGCGCAAGAAGCTGGCAAGTTACCGATCCTGACAGGGCTGGTGTTAGAGCAGCGCGGTGTGCTGCGAGAGGGCCAGCAGGTGATTTGCGAGAACGGCGAGGGGCTGATTACCAGTGGCAGCTTCTCCCCTACATTGAAGCATTCAATCGCATTGGCTAGAATCCCCTCCAATAGTGGCCCCTGCAAAGTAGACATCCGGGGAACTCTTACTGACGTAAGGATAGTAAAGCCGAATTTCGTGCGCTTTGGCCAGAAGGTGTTTGAATAGAGCCAAGAATCAACTTCGATATGGCTTGAATACGACTTAGTATTAGAATTGAAACCAGTATCCATTAAATGAGGAAAGCCCGTGAGTACATATCCTGACAATTTGAAATACGCCGCCACTCATGAATGGGTTCGACTCGAAGAAGATGGAACCGCGACCGTTGGCATCAGCAATCATGCCCAGGATGCATTGGGCGATATCGTCTTTGTCGAACTGCCTGAAGTAGGAGCCACGATCCACGCAAAGGACGAAGTTGCTGTAGTGGAGTCGGTTAAGGCAGCATCCGATGTGTACAGTCCAGTGTCTGGTGAAATTATCGCTATCAATGATTTGTTAGTCGATGCTCCCGAGACCGTCAATTCGGTCCCCTATGACGATGGCTGGTTCTACAAGATTCAGATTAGTGACGAACTGGAACTGGACGAGTTAATGGACGCCGATGCGTACTCCGATCATTGCGAAGATGATTAAGCAGCCCGCGCAATAGCTATCCACCCTACTTTAATCGTTAGCCATCAGTTTTAACGAAGCCATGCTTCGGGAAAGTACTTAATGCAATCTCAATCCAGTCCGGCCGCTCAGAAAGACTCCACTCCCTCTCTGGATTCACTAGAATATCGAAGTGAATTTATTGACAGGCACATCGGTCCAAACAAACTACAAATAGAACAGATGCTAGCAGCGCTGGGCTTAGAGTCACTGGAAGATCTCGTCGCCAAAACTGTCCCAGGGGCAATTTTATTAAAAGAAGCACTTCAACTCGGAAAACCACTTACTGAGAATGCGGCACTGGCGAAGCTAAAAACTATCGCCTCGAAAAACTCGATGACGAAGTCTTTCATCGGTCTAGGCTACTACGACACCTTCACGCCAACTGTAATCCTGCGCAATGTATTAGAGAATCCCGGCTGGTACACAGCGTATACGCCCTATCAACCCGAGATATCGCAAGGGCGACTCGAGTGCCTGCTGAACTTTCAACAGATGACTCTCGATCTTACCGCGATGGATCTGGCTAATGCTTCCTTACTCGACGAGGCAACCGCTGCGGCAGAAGCCATGTCTCTCGCCAAGCGCGTAAGCAAGAATCGCAAGGCCAATAAATTTTTTGTCGATAGACACTGCTTCCCGCAAACCATCGATGTTATCAAGACTCGTGCCGAATGTTTCGGCTTCGAACTCGTTATCGGCGATATAGATGATGTTGCGCTATCCGAATTATTCGGGGCCATTTTTCAATATCCAGCAGTTACCGGTGAGCTGCGCGATCTTAGCGATATCATCAAACAGCTGCACGAGACCGATGCAGTAGCTATAGTCGCGGCCGACCTGATGAGCCTAACCCTGCTAAAGCCTCCAGGCGAGATGGGAGCAGACGTGGTAACCGGAAGCACTCAACGCTTCGGGGTACCGATGGGTTACGGTGGTCCACACGCCGCTTACTTTGCAACAAAGAATGACTATAAGCGTGCGGTACCCGGGCGCATTATTGGAGTCTCTGTCGACAAGCGAGGGCGCCAAGCATTCCGTATGGCACTGCAAACGCGCGAACAGCATATACGTCGCGAGAAGGCGAATAGTAATATTTGCACGGCGCAGGTTTTACTGGCAAACATTTCTGCGCTATACGCGATGTATCATGGACCGAAAGGTCTAAAAAATATTGCGCAACGTATTCATCGACTAACGACTATTCTAGCGGTCGGCTTACAGGAAGCTGGCATTGAGATATTAAATACGAGTTTCTTCGATACGCTCACAATAAAGGTTGATGCCGCACTAGTTGATGTAATCATGAAGCGAGCGAACTCAAGTCAGATAAACCTGCGCTTCGACCGCGCCAAGACAGATAATCTAATCGGCGTGAGCCTCGATGAATGTTCTACAGTTAGTGATGTTGAAGATATATGGAGGCTTATTCTTGGCGACGCAGCTAAGAACTACTCCGTTGATGATATAGATACGAAGATCGTTAACGGTGAAGCGGGAAGTGTTATCCCAGATGTCCTGGTGCGACAGAGCGTCTATTTGCAGCATCCCAATTTCAATAGCTATCACAGTGAGACTGAGATGATGCGCTATTTGAAGAGGCTCGAGGATAAGGATATTTCACTTACCGACGCGATGATTCCATTGGGCTCTTGCACGATGAAACTCAACGCAGCAGCAGAGATGGCCCCCATTAGCTGGCCGGAGTTTGCGAAACCACATCCGTTCACTCCCATCGAACAGATGGCGGGCTATCAGCAGATGATCAGTGAGCTTGAAAATATGTTAGCCGTAATCACCGGGTTCGACGCGGTAAGCATGCAGCCGAACTCTGGTGCTCAGGGCGAATACGCTGGCCTGTTAGCGATTAAGAAGTATCTGCAGAGTAGGGGCGAGACTAAAAGAGACGTTTGTCTAATACCCAGCTCGGCACACGGCACGAACCCTGCCAGTGCTCAGATGATCGGCATGAAGGTCGTGCTGGTAGCCTGCGATGACAACGGCAATATCGATGTTGAAGATCTGCGTAGCAAGGTAGAAGCCAATAGCGAGCGCCTCGCCGCGCTGATGATTACCTACCCTTCCACTCACGGCGTCTATGAGGAAGCGGTCAAGGAAGTCTGCCAGATAGTGCATGACCATGGCGGGCAAGTCTATATGGACGGGGCTAACCTGAATGCGCAGGTCGGTGTTGCCAAGCCTGCCGACATCGGTGCCGATGTATCCCACGTAAACCTGCACAAGACCTTCTGTATTCCGCACGGTGGCGGTGGACCAGGCATGGGGCCGATCGGCGTGAAGAAACACCTTGCGCCGCATCTGGCTAACCATGCATTGATAAAACTGGATGGGCCCGAACTCGGCAATAGCGCAGTTTCCGCCGCACCCTGGGGCAGCTCGGGGATCTTGCCGATCTCCTGGATGTACATCGCCATGATGGGTGCCGAGGGCTTACTAAAAGCGACTCAGGTGGCAATTCTTAGTGCAAATTATATCGCCGTCAGATTGGCGCAACACTACCCTGTTTTGTACACCGGCCGTAACGGCATGGTGGCCCACGAATGTATTATCGATCTGCGTCCGCTGAAGCTCAGCTCCGGCATCAGCGAGGAAGACGTAGCCAAGCGTTTAATGGACTTCGGCTTCCACGCCCCGACGATGTCTTTCCCCGTCGCCGGAACTCTGATGATCGAACCCACAGAAAGCGAGTCCAAGCAGGAGCTGGATAGGTTCATCGACGCGATGATTCAGATTCGCAAGGAAATCGACGATGTTGAATCGGGTGCCATCGATGGTCAGAATAATCCTCTCAAGAACGCGCCCCACTCCCTGGCCGACATGATGGATGAGGGCTGGGACCGACCCTACGGTAAAATGCAGGGAGCGTATCCGAATCAAGCCGCAGGCGTCGCCGCCCAGAACAAGTACTGGCCAAGCGTGAATCGAATCGATAATGTCTACGGAGATAGGAATTTATTCTGTGCCTGCCCAAGTATCGAAAACTATGAGTAGGTAGTAGCTTAAACAGGATAAAGCGGATTAGTCTGTTTTCTTCCCATCGATATGGGAAGTGCGCATCCGCTTCAGCTTGTCGAGCTCATTTTGAATTTTCTCTAATTTTTCACCCAGCTCTTTCTTCTCCGAGATAATCTCTTCATCACCCTTGTATTCGAACTGTTTATAGTTCGAGTACAGCTTCACTTTCTCTTGCTTGAGTTGATTCGATTTGTATGACTTGTAGTAGGAAACCTGCCTTCTCACAGCAAGCCCAGGGATCAGCACAGCCGATACCGCTAAAATATACGGGACTGATATCCAGAACAGAAATATAAACTGTACGTAGGGCTTATCCATATAAGTCCAGGAGACACCGAACATATGAATACTAACCAGAATGCCGACGGCTCCGATAAGACCACCGAAGAGCCACAACGAATCACCCAGCTTCTTGATTCCCCCATTACCATCGGGATCATTCGGATCTAGAGAATACTGTAAGCTCGGTGCAAATTTGAGATACAGCACTACTACCGCGGTAATTGCCAGTAGACCCATGCCACTGACAAAGCCAGCGAGGAAAAAACCCAAATAGACCATCGATAGCGCCGAGGTAGACTCGAAGAATACCGCAGGCACGCCGAGAAGATGCCCTGCCGTAGTATTAAGCGTAGCGTAGCCGAAGCCCGCGAGTAGTAACCACTTATCATTCATCCATTCATTCACGACCTTCAAACTGTCGGAATACGTACCTTCAATCTTACGCATGGTCTGCAAGTTATGCCTGAATACGTCAGTCGCTATATAAAGAGAAAAGCTGGAAGTAGTGATTATCAACCCAAGAATCCAACAATTCTCGCTGAAAAAAACCATTTTATCCGGCAAGGCATAATACTGCAGGAGTGAGTAGACGGCTCCGATAGCCAGTGAAATACCCAACTTGCTTCCATAACCCAACACACCACTATCTCTGTAGGGGTCGTAGAAGGGATAGAAATTTGATTTATATGACTTCGACATTTTTGCTTCTTGCAACCATTTTTGCTTCTTACAACCAAGGGTGCGACAAATTGTCGCAGATAAAGTAGGTACACTTGATACTATTTCTGAATTAATCAAGCCACCTCGTCAAGCACTCGCTATTGTGCCGTCTTTCTTTATATCGGTCAAAGCTGTAGTTTTCTCGAATCGAAACCCGGTTCTTGTGCTCAACAATGGGCGCCCTTTCAAAAGCCGACTCTGTAAAAATCTTTCGTACTCTACAATGAACGGGGAGGCGATAAATTCTCGATAACTCTCAAGCGTGTTGCCTTTCTTTGTCATGAACTCAAAGACTGCCCGATGCTGTTGTAGAGGCTTGGGTTTGTGAAAAAAAGCATTAGAACAATAACTAGAATATCGATACTCCCCAGGATGGTTACAACACTCAGACTTAAGCACATAACGTTCGATGTATTTCTGACAATCTAACACGAGGTTGCTGTTTGGCAACAGGCAAATGGGCACCCTGTTTCGCCACGCCTGCACTCGGCGCTCGAACCGTATAAAGTAATAGCCGTTATAACTCGTATTGAGAAACCTGATGAAGGTATCGAAGCTCGACGGTGCAAGCGGTGTAAACAGGAGCAATATTTCTCTTTCCATCAGAACATAGGCATGTAGTTGAACTTGATAGGCATGCTGACAGTAGAGCAGACGTTTGAGATAAAAATCTTTACAGGCATCATCGAAGAAGCCGGCGCACAATGTCTTCTGTCTGATTATGGTGAAATAGCTGTTCTGTGCTCTGAGATTTCTGCTATTCATTTGACCTTCGTTAAGCTCGTTCTTTGAATTCAATTTCTGCCCCGTCTAACGCCAGCTCGTGCTCTGCAAATCGGCCTAGTTCCGTATTGTGACTAACAAGTATGAGGGTGATTTTCAGCCGCCGGATATTCGCGATAATCTTCTGTGCTACATCAGTGCCCAGATGGGATAGAGCCTCATCCAGCATCAGAATCTTCGGAGACCGGTACAGTGCTCGCGCTACCAGCACTCTTTGAATCTGTCCCGCGGAGAGCGCGACCCCCATCTCTCCTACTTGAGTATTAAACACCATCGGTAGGCGACGAATATCGTCGAGTATGCAAGACTCACGGCAGGCCGCTTCTAATCTTTCCAGATTCAAAGGCTCGAGGCCGAGATTAATATTGTAAGCTAACGAACCCGCCAGCAGGCTATCTCCGTGGAGTACAGCCGCTGTCTGTGACCTGTATTGCTTTACTCCTATTCGCGAGATCGACGATCCATCGAGGATGACCTTCCCACTGGAGGGAGCACTCAACCCAAGAAGCAGCTTTAGTAAGGTCGACTTGCCGCACCCGGAGCGTCCTGAAACTGTGAGAAATTCTCCCGAGCCGACGCTAAAGCAAATATTGTCAAACAAGTTCGGCAACTCAGGCGTATAACCGAACCCAAGGTCATCGGCTGCTATTGCGCCTGTTAATTTTGTATTAAGAAGCTTGTGCTCGAGATAGCCTGATTCCGGCTCAGCCAACACAATGTCTGATACTCGATCGAGCTCCAGTCTCAATAGTCTGATCTCGGCAAGCTTCGGCAACATCGCTAGAATCGATCCAGAGAAATGCTGCTTCAGAAAGACAAAGCTCATCAACTGACCTATTGTCAGCTCCCCCGAGAATATTGCCATCGATCCCAGATAGATGGTCGACACATGGTCCATGCCAGAAAGAAAGCCATGAAAAGAGCTCAGCCTGAGCTGTAGGTGACCAAGTCTATAGCTGGCATTTACGAAATGAGCATAGTAATTCTGCCACTCCGATAGGCGATCAGCTTCTATGCCATAATTTTTTGTCACAGCGATGCACCTAATATTCTCCATAAATCGAGTCTGTTGCTTTGCTCCTGTTTGCAGAACCTCCTGTCGTTGATGTTTCTCCATCGGCAGAGTCAACAATCGAACTATTGACAGGGCAACTACGAAGATCAGCGCTACGGCCGCCAGGACTGGACTGTAAAGAAATAGAAGAAATAATGTGAGCAGTGAGAAAACACCGTCTACGATTACGGTGATCATCTCCTGGGTAACTAGCTGCTTAATATTATCGATAGACGAAAATCTGGAAACTATGTCGCCCATCTCCCTTCTTTCAAAGTAAGCTAGGGGAAGTCTGAGTAGATGAGCAAAGGTACTGCTCACCACTTGAAAACCTAACTGGCTAGAGAACTGAAGTACTAGCACGCCACGAAAATAGCTTACGCTGGCCTTCGCCAGAATAACCAGTAAAAAGAGCAGAGCGACGAGCAAAATTATATCCG
The DNA here is from genome assembly GCA_040880325.1 of Pseudohongiellaceae bacterium. Taxonomy (GTDB): domain Bacteria; phylum Pseudomonadota; class Gammaproteobacteria; order Pseudomonadales; family Pseudohongiellaceae; genus UBA9145. Next base: position 46,334 of record JBBDIR010000022.1, on the reverse strand, counting down.
GATCTCCCTTGCTTAGGCCTTGGTCTATTACAAGTTGCAGATACAAGGGGAAGACCAGCGAGAGTATCTGCAGCAACAGTGAGAGCAGGAAAACCTGACCGATCGCCGCGCGAAAACTCGGCGTTATTCTGAATAGATCTCGAGCGGAAAATTCTTTTGCTAGTTTCTCTCGCGTGAAAGAGGTCTTCGGTGCCAATTCGATGGCTATCCCGGTGAAATGTAAATCCAGCTCCGCCAATGAGTATTTGCGTATGCCCGCCGCCGGATCATGGATGACGATGGATTTTCCAGTAACAGAACGTAATACTACGAAATGATCGGTATCCCAGTGCAGCAACGCCGGCAATGTCAGTAGGCCAATATCTTGCAGATCGAGTTTGAGTGGCCGCCCCTGCAAATCCAAGCGTTGACTTGCCTGCAACAGCTGGCCTACCGATGCACCGGCTGCAGGAAGACAGAGGCTTTCTCGTAGACTACGTAGATCAGAATACTTACCGTAGTAACTTGCGATCATTGCAAGACAGGCTAAGCCGCACTCGGCAACTTCCGACTGAAAAATCATGGGAAGCCTGTTGCGGGAACTTAATATACCTGTCATGTCACCTTGCCTCGCAAGCCCAGGACAGGCTTAAAGATGAACTGTAGAAGGGACATTTCGGCGACGACAAAGTCCGCAATCAGCGTCGAACCCGACTGCAAGTGATAGGTAGAACTCCCGCTTACTGTTGGGCTGGAAATCTCCGCCACTATCTTGAAAACGGGTTCGCTTATGCCCGCGACCGCCAGCAGAGTCTCTCTGGGGTCTAGACGAGCCTGACCGATGGCGATGACGGTCGCCTCTTGCCTGCCGTAGAGACGAAAGTCGAACGCATCGTAGCGAAGCAAGACAGACTGGCCCACGACGAGCTTGCCCTGGACTGCGGCGGGTACAAAAATCGTAGCCTGAAGCTCGGTACTGGATGGATTGATATAGAACAGCGGCTGGTTCACTAGCACCGGCTTGCCGGCTTCCAAACCTAGCTCCGCCACCACGCCAGGGCCCTCGGCAACCACTGTGAACAAAGCCTGATTATCCAGGGTTCTGATCTTCTGATCGATAGACTGCAGTTCGCGCTGAAGCGTAAGCCGTGATTGCTGCGACTCGAATTCGGCACGTTGTTGCCGGTTGTCCAGGGCATCTAACTCGTGCTCAATCTGCATCTCGCGCTGGGAAAGCGCCTGCTTACGGCCAAGCAGCTCAAGATGCCCTCGATACTGCTGGTCGAACTCTCGAGTGGAGCTATTACCGGCCTCAAGCAATTTCGCAACAGCTTGCAGGTTACGGTCGCTAAGTTGCAGTTGGAGTCCCAAAAGCTCCGCCTCTTTCTTTAAGTTAAGTTTGTCACTGTGCAGATTTTCCTTCGCTATCCGACTCCACTGTACGGATTGCAGCGCCGCCTGCTGCTGGTTGTACAACTGCTTTTCCAGTAATTCGCGATCCAGTGTGAGTTGATCAATATTCTCCCTGTAGATCGAATACCCCGCTTCGTTGTGAATGTCCTTAGCCAAAGAAGCCAGTACATCACCCTTGTGAACCTGATCGCCAGGCGCAACATGAATCTGTTCGACTCTTGCTGTGGCGGGAGAAATGATCTTTTGCATTCCATTCCTTGGCTCCAACACGCCTCTCGCAGCTACCGTTTCCTTGTAGCTAGTCTTTGCGAGCAGGTAGCTTGCAAATAAAAGCAGAAGCAGCCAACAAACAAGTTGTAGCCTTGAATGATTGGCAATTGAAATCACGGGGGTGGCTTGTGGGCCTAACATTTTGTAGGCAATTGCTTTTTCGCGGAGCAAACTGTTTGACTCTTCTGTATGCATATAGAATATCTAATTTTTATCAAGCACAGGATTCAAAAATCTGAATCAAATCCTCTACGGTAGTAAGTGACGCTAGCTCAGTGTTGCTTAATGTTCTATCGAAGTGCCGTTCTAGCTCGAAGAGGCCTTCAATAAATTCCAGTGAATCCATATCTAGCGCACTCAGAGCTGTGGATTTGTCAAAAGGCATGTGGTTGCCCTGCGTCGATAGATGTTGGCGCAACCATTCGGCCAGGTGATCGTCGTTGCATAAACTCAATCTTGTGCCCCTGGATTCCGCTTAAGAGTGAATCGGCTCGGCCGAGCCCCTGTTTGGTTTCGAGAAATACAGTGGCAACAGTGAAACAAACCTCCATTGCTCCGGGTATTTGAGAAAGACCGCCTCGAACAAGGAAACGAGTTCCTGCGTCAGTCGATTCGCTCCCTGCCTGAGAGTCTCGGAACCGATGAGCATAGGTTCCAGTTGCCTGCCCAAACTCACATGGCTGACTTTGCCGTCGAAATAGTTGATCAGGGGCAGCAACGGAACTGAGTTTGTCAGTGCCAAAATAGCCGGTCCGACGGAGAACCATGCGTAGCGGTTAAGGAATCTTATTCGTGTGACCTCGGTGAGTCCCGGCGGCAGATCGCAGAACAGCAGCAGGGATGTGTTGCCGGCTCGCAGCAGCTGCGACAGAGTCGATGAGGTGGAATCGGATAGCAGAAGCTCGCACTCTGCCCCGGGTGCAGCAGGGCCGAAACCCGCCAATAAATTTGCGTAACAGGCAGGAGTGCTCTTATTCAGGCTTAGCACATACTTTCTGCGCGTGGCGGCATCTAGCTCGAACAGCCTTGCCGAGCCGTATAGGAAATCTCCACAGTGAAAGGACGCAATGATACGCGAACGCCCGTCGCTACGAACTAGCTCGAGGTAGTCTTCCCGTTGCGGCAATTGAAATGCGCGGCAATATCGCCTAACGATCGTTTTATCATCGACAGTAGTTCGTCTATGCTCGAAACGACTGTTATGCAGTCTGTTTTTCGCCAGCAGGATTTGCGTCTCATGTAGCGGCAGTCGCAACAGCAGCGAAATATGATGCTCGCCGGCAAGGCTGGGCCTGTTATATAAGCCTTGCGCCAGCGTATCGAATGATTGCCTCAGCCTGGGGCGATATTTTTCGTATAACAGATTCAGCCAGTAGCCAAGCCCGCCCTGTTTATGAAGGAATCTAGAGCCCTGGAATAATCGCGCGAGTGCGCGAATGAAGCGGCCGAAGAAGGCATTTGTAAGATATTGCACTGGGCGTTGTCCTTAACTACTCAGTCAATGTCTGCTAAGTCTAGGACAGCATCTGCATTCCCGCCAGTCCTTCTACCAGTCGATCCGTTTTTATGTATTGCCGTACGGACTGGTCATCGGACAAAGCTGTCTCGATTTACCTTTGTTCTTCGATAATTTTCTGTGCCCAGATAGTTGCCGACTCCATGGATGGGAAGAAACGAATAGTGGGGTGCGAGCGGTGTTCATTGATTAGTTGTCTAAGCCGTTCCCCATGAGCGTTGTGATCGGGGACGATCAAGGCAACTTTCTGATCGTAGTTGGTTAATTTCTGGAACAGCTCGCCGAGTAAGCCTTTGCGCAAGCGGAAGAAATGTTCGCCCAATTCATCTTCGTGCAGAATCAACACATCGGTTGCGAAGCTGCGATCGAGAAGGCTCGCCACATCGGGAGGCGGTGGAATATTCAACGGCCAGCTTCCTCGTCTGCTTGTTCAGGTTCTGGGCGGCAGGCCGTGAACCATGGTGAGACTTCGTAGCGTAGTGCCCGCGCGTCGGAACTCGGACAGCGCCTGATACTCTTCGTCGTTAAACCACTGCTTCGCTACTTTCTCAGAGGGAAACTTGAAGAGTATAACTCGGCCCGTTAGCGCCGAATCGCCTTCCAGATTTTCGTGATTATCATCGAATGTGATGAATTCACCACCAAATCTTTTTAGGATAGGGAAAAACCCTTTCTCATATTTCCGATATTCGTCGGCATCTTGGACAATCAGGTTCGCGATCATATACACAGCTACGTCAGGCATTGTTTCTCCAGGTGCAATATTGTCTGCACTCATTGATTATTCGCTTCAGAGTTAATAGTCGAGAATGTAAGTCGAACTACCCCGCCGCGTTGACAATGCCTAACCACATAACGAGAACCGAAAGATTCCCGCAGGCAAACACGACGAGTCTGTGCATCACGTTGTTATAGCTCAGATGAATTATGCTATGCAGTACCCGTGCAGCCACGAAAATCCAGGCGCAGATGATGGGTAGCTGTCCGGTTTGGTCTAGCGCGAGATAGACTGCCCCGCCTGCGTAAAACAAGGTCGGGACTTCGAACAAATTATTGAAATTTCTAGTCGTCTTGGCGACGAATTCCGGCACGTCGTGCCCATCCATCAGACTGTAATAGCTCGGTGGCACCGTTCCGCTGACCACAGAACTAATTCTCACACGCGCCGTCAGCACCATAATTACTGTAGTCAGTATGACTAACATGAACATTGCATATAACATCTTGTCCCCCTAATGATCGTCGCAACGATCTCTGTCTGTTCCTGCTCAATCCACAGTATAATTCCAACTCATTGCATAAAACAGCGCTTAGGGACACTTCAGTTGACCACAGAAAACTACGCCGAACACATCGCAACCCTCACCAGTAGCTATACTGAGGCCTTGCGTACAGCAGACGCCCAACCCATTGGTATAGCTGCTGTATTGTTACATAGCGGAGTGGAGCATCACTATTTCCGCGACGACAGAAATGTGCCATTTCAGGCCTTCGGCCACCTATTGCACTGGATTCCAGTGAATCGACCCAATCAGTTTATCTATTTCCGCCCTGACGAGAAGCCCATCTATTTTCAGATCGTCCCCAGCGATTTCTGGTATGAACAAGACATACACGTAGAGCCGGCCTGGGACGAGCAGTTCACAATCATCAGATTGAGCACCCTGGAGCAACTCGCCCGCGAGATGAAGCAACGCGCAAACGGCGATCTCGCCTACATAGGAGAGGCCGCAGATATCGCGGCATCGCTGGGAATCGACGCAGCGCTTATTAATCCACAGAAGCTGTTGGCCCATCTGGACTTTTCTCGTGCCATCAAGACCGAGTATGAACTCGATCAGCTGCGCTGGGCAAATCGACTGGCATTGCTTGGTCATGCTGCCGCCAGGACCTGTTTTCTGGGTGGAGGAACCGAGTACGAGATTCACATGGCGTACTTACAAGCCACGCAGATCCTCGAAGAAGAAAGCCCTTATACCAATATCGTTGCGCTGAATGAGAAAGCCGCCATATTGCACTATCAATTCAAACGTAAGACCCACCAGGAAAAAGGCCGGGTACTATTGATCGATGCGGGCTGTCGCGTTCGAGGCTATGGTTCTGATATTACGCGTACGTCCACTACCGATGATGTACATCCTACGTTCAGAGCGCTCACCGCCGCGTTAGTAGAAATGGAGTTGGCGCTGGTAGAGGAGGTGGAACCTGGCAAGTCATATCAAGCTGTACATTTATCTGCGCTAGCGAGAGTGGCAGCAATCCTGATCGAGCATGAAATCTGCAGTGGCAGCGTGGAGAGCCTGTTGGCGCTCAATATCCCCCAGCTTTTCATGCCCCATGGCGTAGGTCACCTATTAGGCATTCAAGTACATGATGTCGGCGGTCACCAATCTAACAGCTCAGGAGCGATACTCTCTCCGCCTAAAGACTCGCCAGCTCTGCGAAACACTCGCGTCATGCAAAGCAATATGGTATTTACCATCGAGCCGGGTTTGTATTTTATTCCCCTGCTTCTCGAGGCAGAACGCGATTCCGCCAGGGGCAAACAGATAAGCTGGAAACAAGTAGATGAACTCTACCCCTGTGGGGGGATTCGTATAGAGGACAATATTCGGGTGACCAACGATGGCGCTGAAAATCTTACCCGTCAGTTCGAATAAAGTCAGTTCGAATAAAGTCAGTTCGAATAAAAGAGTCGATCAGTTTCATCAGCTCGGAAAGTGCATCCTGATTCTCACTTATCAGCCTAAGGCCGCTCGCAGCCATCTTTGTACGAACGTCCTCGTCGGCAAGCAGTGCCAGTATAGCCTGCGCTAGCTCTTTCTCATCCTCTACAGTAATCAATGCCCCGGCCAATTCCAATTGTCTGCAGATCGTTGCGAAGTTGAATTGCGAGGGCCCTACTAGAATCGGAACCCCCATCGCCGCCGGCTCCAGAACATTCTGACATCCGGTGTCTACGAGACTGCCTCCCACGAAAGCAATAGTTGCCACACTATAGTAGTCGATCATCTCGCCCATGCTGTCGCCGACTACCACCTGAGTGGCAGCTGCGACTTCTTCGCCGTCGCTGCGCTTCGCCGTAGTAAACCCCTTGTCCGTACTCAGCTTGTACACCTTGTTGAATCTTTCGGGATGTCTCGGTATTAGTAGCAACAACAGAGATGGTGTTAATTTGAGACATTCCGCAAATGCGCGAAGCACCTTCTCCTCTTCACCGTCTCGTGTGCTCGCAGCAACTAAAATCGGCCGCTGCTTGTTCTGAATAGCAGTGAAGTAGGCGGGCTTTTCCTTCCCTGGCTTTTCAACGATGAACTTCAGGCTTCCCGTAATCTTAACAATGGATCTCTTCGCACCCAGGGCGATGAAGCGCTCGGCGTCCGGGCTTGCCTGCGCGGCAATGCTATCGACTTTTTCCAGAAGTTCCCGCGTAAGGCGAGAGAAGCGGCGATAGCCTGCCGCCGACTTCTCCGACAGTCGTGCGTTGGCTAACATCAATCTAACCCCGCGGCGGTGGCAGACATGAATCAGGTTTGGCCACAATTCTGTCTCCATCAGAATCAGCAGCCGCGGCTGAAACTTATCGAGGAAGCGATTGCAGGCGCCGGGCAGATCGTAGGGTATGTAACAATGATATACCGCCTCACCGAATAGGCTACGGACTCGGTCGGAACCCGTGGGGGTCATGGTCGTCACTACGATTCGTGCATCGGGGTAGAGATTACGCATCTCTGTCACCAACGGCGCGGCGGCCACGGTCTCACCCACCGAGACCGCATGAATCCAAACAGTGAGTCCGTCTCTGAATTTTTCTTGCGGCAGCGCCTGTAAGGCGAAGCGTTCGAGGATGCGCCGCCTATAGGCAGGCGCCTTGAGAGAACGAAACAGCAGACGAAGAAGAATGACCGGCAGCGCAAGATAGAAAATAACGCTATAGATGATGCGATGCATGCAGACTCAGCCTGAGGGTAGTTTCGCTACCGCAATTGGGAAGTGATTGGGAAATAGTCCCTGATACCGATATAATTTGAGCCCTGTAATCGATCTCTATAGTCGACACTCTCGCCAACTGTACCCGACAATGCGCTAAGGTAACGAATGACATCAAGCTATTCAACCGACATCGTCATATTTGGCGGTGGTATTGCGGGACTCTGGTTGCTCAATCGTTTGCGCGATGAAGGCTATCGGGCGGTTTTGCTAGAAGCCGATAAGCTCGGCTCAGGACAGACCCTGGCATCTCAGGGCATCATCCATGGCGGCCTCAAATACGCGCTCAATGGCGCACTGAATGGCGCATCAAATGTTATAGCTGGCATGCCGGCGCATTGGCGTAGTTGCCTCGCAGGCGAAGGAGACATCGATCTCAGAGGCTGCCGTGTATTGAGCGACCATTATTATATGTGGTCGGACTCTGGATTCCGTTCGAAACTTAAAACCTTTCTCGGCAGTAAGAGCCTCGTTGGTCGCGTCTGTGCCGTTGACAAGAAGGACTATCCAGCTTTCTTTAAGGGGGCGACCACGCAGGGAATTTTGTATCGATTACCCGATTTTGTCCTGGACACTGGCTCCCTGTTACAAGTATTAGTCGAGAAGCAGCAGAACCATATATTCAATGTTAAGCCAGGCAGCTATCGTTTCCATCGAAACTCAGCAGGCAATGTTTGTGCATTGACCCTGGATAGTGAAAGCGGCGAGATTCATTTGCAGGCGCAACGCTTTATATTCAGCGCAGGCAAGGGTAATCAAGGGCTTATCGAGAATGCCGGTCTGGATAAACCCAAGTCCCAGTTGCGCCCATTGAATATGGTCTACGTGAAGGGAGAAACACTGCCAGCTGTTTTTGTACACTGTATCGGGGATAGCTTTAGTCTGACGCCCAGGCTCACCGTTACCTCACATACCGATGCGGATGGAAAAACGGTCTGGTATCTGGGCGGCGAGATCGCTGAGTCCGGCGTCGGTAAGGACAGGACTACTCAGATTCGTGCCGCACAGACGTTGCTCGCCGAATTATTCCCCTGGGTAGATCTGGATGGTGCCGAGTTTAATTGCTTCACGATCGATAGAGCCGAGGCAAATGTGAATAATAATTACCGTCCCGAAGATGCCTACTTCATCGAAGACAGAAATGTACTTGTTGCATGGCCGACGAAGTTAACTCTCACGCCAAACCTGGCCGATAAGATTATTGAACACTTTGCCTGTTCCAATCTCGATCGAGCGTCCCTCAGTGCAGAGCGAGACCTGGGCGAGGTACTAAATTCGGCAGAGATCGCTGTTTCACGCTGGGAATAGAATCAAATGAGCTTGGCTAAGAGAGTACTGGGTAGCACAGACATCGAGGTCTCCTGCCTCGGCCTGGGCACGGTAAAGATCGGTCGCAATCAAGAAGTGAAGTACCCGAGCGGGTTCTCGCTACCCACCGACACAGAAGTATCTGCCCTGATTGCCGAGGCAAAAGAGCTTGGCATCAATTTGCTCGACACGGCACCGGCTTACGGCAGCAGCGAGCAACGCCTGGGACGACTGCTCAAAGATCGCGTGGATTGGATTATCTGTAGTAAGGTCGGTGAGGAGTTCACGACAGGAAAGTCATTCTTCGATTTTACCGCTGAACATACACGGCACAGCATAGAGCGCAGCCTGCGCGACTTGAGAACAGACTATCTCGACATCGTTCTAATTCATTCCGACGGCAGAGATCGCAAGATTCTTGAATCCAGTGACTGCCCAGAAACCCTGTTACGCATGCAGGAAGCGGGCTTAATCAGGGCCGTGGGCATGTCTACCAAGACCGTAGACGGGGGCATGAAGGCGCTAGAGATGCTTGATCTGGCAATGGTTACCTACAACCCATCGATGCAGGATGATTCTGAGGTAATCGACCATGCGTATTTTCTCGAGAAGGGTATCCTCGTAAAGAAAGCTTTAAATAGCGGGCACGACTGCGTCGCCACGGCAGAAGCTAGCAAAGTCAGCCTTACTCAAAGAAATCTGCGCTTCGCGCTCGATAGGGAGGGGGTCAGTAGCGTGATCGTTGGAACCATTAACCCGAAGCATCTCGCTGAGAATGTACAAGCGGTTCAGTAATCGACGTTGCTAGGTTTTTTCGCCTGATTCTTTCATCTTTTCCATAATGGCTGATGTCGAACAGTCATCCAGAAAATCCAGCGCTTTCACTTCACCACCGTAAGACAAGACGTACGCCCCGCCAACCACTTGCTCGAGAGAGTAGTCTCCGCCCTTCACCAGAATATCCGGCTGTAGCGATTCTAAAAGCGATTCTGGCGTATCCTCATTAAAGCTAACTACCCAATCGACTGCCTCCAGCCCATCGAGAACCGCCATTCTTCGTTCAACAGGATTAATAGGGCGCCCCGGCCCCTTTAAGCGCGTAACCGAAGCGTCGGAGTTGATCGCCACGACGAGTCTGTCCCCCAGCTTCTTCGCTTCGGCCAGATAACCCACATGTCCAGCGTGAATAATATCGAAACAGCCATTGGTAAATACGATCTTCTCTCCGTGTGCCTTGGCATCATGCACAGCAATGCTAAGCTGCTCTGCTGTCATCACGCCCAGACCGGAATTCTGTTCGGCGAGAATAGCGCGACGCAGCTCTGGCCCACTGATTGCAGCCGTACCCAGCTTGCCAACGACCAGTCCTGCAGCAAGATTCGCGATAGCAGTGGCCGCGGCCAGATCATCGCCAGCCGCGAGTGCCGCGGCAAGCACAGAGATAACCGTATCTCCTGCGCCCGTAACATCGAATACTTCGCGCGCGCGAGCTGGCAGATGCAGTTCCTCCGAATCCGGACGCAGCAATGTCATGCCGTGTTCGCCTCGGGTAATCAGCATCGCCTGAAGATCGAGCTCGCTCATTAGCTTGAGGCCCTTGCTTACAAGCTCTTCTTCGTTCGCGCAGGGGCCGACCACGGCTTCAAATTCATTAAAGTTCGGTGTTATCAATGTGGCGCCGCGATACTTCTGGAAGTCGGTGCCCTTAGGGTCGACGATGATTGGAATATTTTGCTTCCTGGCGAGCTCGATCAATGCCCCGACATCTTGCAGCGCACCCTTGGCATAATCGGAAAGAACTAGTGCCTGTGCACTGGGCATCAAGGAAACGGCCAGAGTTTGCAAGTCAGCCACGTCGGCTTCATCGAATTGCTTCTCGAAATCGAGGCGGATCAATTGCTGATGCTGACTAATGACTCGCAGCTTGGTGATAGTTGGCTTGTCTTTCGATCTTAGAAACTCACAGTAGACACCTGCGGCGGTAAGCCGGGATTCTAAATCGTTTGCGTTGTCGTCCTCACCCACCACGCCGATCAGCGTGGCCGCTGAGCCGAGTGCGGCTATATTGAGCGCCACGTTGCCTGCGCCACCCGGTCGATCCTCCTGATTGCCTACTTGAACCACCGGCACTGGTGCCTCAGGGGAGATACGCGCGGCCGCGCCGTGCCAGTATCTATCCAGCATGACATCGCCTATTACCAACAGTTTTGCCTGCTGGAAGGGTGGCATCTCAAGTTTCATCTAGGGTTTCCTGTGATCAAGGGTATCGGCGGCTATTGCTGGCGGCAGATCATATCATACGGACTAAATTCGGGAATAATGCCCTGCCCGGCGCATTTCGTCGCCTTTTCCTTCAAAGTGGGGAAACTAACGCTATTTCTTGCGTTTTTACAAGGAAAAGTGGGAATTAGTTTATTTATTGTAAGGGTTCTCATGCGCTGTCTGCCAAAGTGCTGTTCTTAATCGGCTTCTGCTACAATTCGCGCCAGCAATAGCGATAACCCTTATATTCTTTACACTTCCAGCATCTACTCTGCTGCTAGCTGGCATATCCCGTGGCTGAACACTCTCAACTAAGAACACCCCTAAGCCAATTTACGGCGCCCCGTTTTTGGCCTACGTGGCTCGGCCTGGCTGGCATGTGGTTGGCTGCGCATCTGCCTTATGCCCTGCAGGTTCGCATCGGCCAGGGTTTGGGGCTGCTAAGTTACTACTTTGCCAGACAGCGGCGACACATCTGCGAGGTCAACCTAAGCCTGTGTTTTCCAGAGCTTTCGGAACAACAGCGGCGATCTTTAACGAAGAAGACCTTCCTTGCCAACGGTATTGGCCTTATTGAGGTGGCGATCTCCTGGTTTCGCAATCCTGAGGACTACCGTTCCCGTACGAGGGTGACCGGACTGCACAATCTCGAGGCGGCTATCAGCGAAGGCAGAGGCGTGTTGTTGCTCTGCGCGCACTTTTCCAGCCTGGAAATGGGTGGATTCCTGTTCAAGCTGGTCGGGGAAATGGACGTCACCTATCGGCCTAACAAGAACCCCTTGTTCCAGGCTGCCATGTTCAATGGGAGAATTCGTCACTTTCGACATGTCTATGATCGCAAGGACGTCCGTGGCGCTCTACGCAGCCTGAGAGCCGGGCGAACGCTCTGGTATGCACCCGATCAGGACTATGGAGCCAAGCATTCCGTCTTCGTCCCCTTCTTTGGCGTCGAAGCGGCTACCATAACTGCCACCGCGAGATTCGCTAAGGCGAATGATTCCGTTGTATTGTTTTACAGCCATTATCGGAATGAAGATAACTCGGGGTATCATCTCGACTTTGCACCTGCTCTGGAAGGGTTTCCGAGCGGCGACGAAATAGCCGATGCGCGTACCACAAATGAGTTAGTGGAACAGGCCATCCGAAAACAACCCGACCAATACCTTTGGCTACACAAGCGATTCAAGACTCAGGCTGCGGGACGTTCCGCAAGGCCGTACTAGTTTGCGAGAGATATCAGTAAAAATGAAGCTGGATTGGCGACAATATGACATCAGGCTGATCGCTGTAGCGGCGAGCCTACTATCGTCTGTCTTCACCTTGCTATTGCAAGAGATCCCTAATTCGGATGCCTATACCTATGCGCGCACGGCGGATATCTTCTTGTCCGATGGGCTCGCAGCGGCCTATCAACACTACTCATGGGCAAGCTATTCGATCTTAATTGGCATAGTGTCCTCGATTGGGCTAGATATATTTTCGGCTGCCTTACTGGTGAATGGAGTTTTCTATGCCATCCTTGTCTACTCTTTTCTAAGCATCATAAGAGAGATCAATGAATCCAAATCTCTGCTTGTACTCTCTGCCTGCTGCATATTGGTGTACCCGCAATTGAATGAGTATCGTGAATTAATAATTCGTGATATAGGATTCTGGGCACTCTCCGTGTTTGCTCTGTGGCGATACATTGTTTATGCAAGGACACATGCGCTGCACCATGCAATCATCTTTAGTGCCTCTCTGTTAGCGGCAGCATCCTTTCGTGCTGAGGCATTGGCTTACTTACTGTTTACTCCTCTCGCATTATTGTTCGATACTCGCTTCGCTTCCAGTGTACGCAAAGTCTTACTCCTGCGGTTGTATGCTGTGGTGATCGTACTCTCGTTTGGCCTGCTTCTGTTTCTTACATTCATGGGATTGAATGTTGCTCGATTGTTTGTGGAGTTTGCGTCCATCTATGAACCATTTGTTTCAGGTAACTATACTTTAACCGAGGAAGAAAGAGTTCTGTTAGGTTCTCTTCTCTTTTCTGACTACGCCGCCACTTTCTCTCGCGAATACATAGAAATTTTTCTCCTTGCGGGCATGATAGCAATCCTGTTTGCCAATCTGTTTACCGCTATTGGTGCGCCCTTTCTAATTATCCTAATCATCGGATCAATTCGTAGTCGGATCCATTTGAGTCGTCACATCGCTGTGCCAGTTATCATCTATCTCGGCTTGAATCTCATCATCTTGCTGGGTTTCATTGTGCTTACTCGATATCTGTCCAGTCGTTACGCCATGCTCATGTGCATTTTACTCGCACTGTTCGTGCCGCTATTACTGTTGCAGTTTCTAGAGACCGCGAGGAAAGAAAACCGGAATACGTTTCACTACATATTCGCGATCTTCCTGGGATACTGCGCGATAGATTCCTACTACAGCTTTGGTGAGTCGAAAACCTATGTGAGAGATTCTATCGAGTGGTATGCTGAAAATACTGAGGATTCTGCGGGGCTGGTAACCAATAATCATGCCATCGCCTATTTCAGCGGCAAGGTCGATGACTATGATTTGGTGATGAAAGACCTGAGCGCGGAAGAGATTCTTGCCAGCAACATTGGGGACACGATTGCTGCAGAGCTTACCTTCGTGACAAGGCAGCTACTTCAGCGAGAGTCCATCGCAAACAAGTTAAGATTACTTGCCTCGTTTCCAGACACAGACGAGAGCCGTATCGTGTTTTTCGAACGCATACAATAGGCCAGTGTGCTTACCAGTCTTCCGTCAGCTCTCGTTTCGTCACCAACACACCTTCCATGATGAGATACTCCAGGTCTGTACCGAGGAACATGTTCAGCGCATCTTCTGGTGAACACACCAGCGCCTCACCCGGCCGATTCAATCGTGCATTGATAAGCATTCCATGTCCGGTTTTATTCTGAAAAGCAAGCAGAAGCTCATGCAAGCCCGGATTGCTTTGCGCGTCTACAATTTGAGTCTCGGTGCTATTGTCGACATGAACGATCGCGGGATACTTCTTGGCCCAGCTGTCGCTCGCCATCACCGCTCGACACATGTACTTGTCGAGTTGCTGACCGGGTATAAATTCCGCGGCAATACTATCCAGGGCGCAAACTGAATAAGGTTGCCAGGCTTCACGAAATTTGACCTGGTGGTTGATCTTCTCTGCGACTTCTGGAAAATTCGGATTGGCGAGAATGCTTCTATTGCCTAAAGCCCTCGTGCCAAATTCAAGTCGGCCCTTATACCAGGCAAGTAAATGCCCGTCGGCCAAAATCTGCGCCGCCTTCTCATAGGGCTTATCGAGCACTTCCCACAAGGGTCGATCGCGGTTGGTCTTGCAGGCTTCGATACATTGACTCGTTGTATAAGAAGGTCCGTGAAACATATGTGTGACGGGAGTGATCCTGGTGCCGCATTGTCTCACCGCGTAGCTTGCCGCACCGATCGCGGTACCTGCATCGCTACACGCAGGATGTACCATAAGCTCCTTCACCTGAGGCAGGTTGGCGAGATGTTGATTGAGACGAATATTCATCGATCCGGTGCCAGCAATAGCGAGCCGGCCGGTCTCTTCCAGCACATCAGATAGATAATGCTGCACGAGCTGAGCAGATAAGTCTTCGTAGAGTTTCTGTATCGCCGCTGCATAGTGCACATAGGGATCATCGACCAGATTTCCTACGCGTCTGGGGCCCAGCATGTCTACAAGCTTTTGACTGAAGTAGTGCCCCTTCGACTTTGCCTTGAAGCGACGCAGACCCACAGTACCGACCAATGTATTGTCTACCTTGAACCTCTTACCGTTGAACGTCGCCAGCGATGAGAGATCGTACTTTGAAGGATCACCCAAGGGCGCAATGCCCATCACCTTAATCTCTCCCTTCAACACTTCGAAACCGAGATAGTCGGTTAGCGCAGCATACATGCCACTGAGTGAATCAGGATTGTAGAATTCTTTTACTTTTACTATCTTTCCGTTCTCGCCATAGCCGAGAAAAATATTGGAGTACTCACCCTTCGAGTCGTTGCAAAATATTGCCGTCTTACCCTCTCGCTCGTCGAGATGATAGACGCTGCTAGCATGGGCAAGCATATGCTCAACGGGCACGATCTTTACCTTATCTACAGGTATATGGAGTTTCTCTAATAATTGTTTCAGCCCGGTTTTATATCGACGAAAGCGCCGGTTGCCATTGAACAGACTGTCAATTGCCCTGTCGGGGGCATACCAGTGCCGATAGGCATAGTGCCAACGCGCTTTGGTAAAGAGGCTGATTGGCGCGAAGGGAATCGCTACCTGATCTATGTCTGCTGGGTCGATTCGCGCGATCTGCATACAGCGTCTGGCGGAAAGATAGGCTGGCTCACCGTAGGCATGCTTGCGCCGAATCAGGCGTTCTTCCTCAACAGCGGCAACAAGGTCACCATCGACGAACAATGCCGCGGCAGGATCGTGTCCAATTGCTCCTGACAAGCCTAATGTAACGAAAGCCATGGACTAGTTACCTGCTACTTCTGCTATCAATTTATCGATCTCAGGCTGCAGTGAAGAGCCTGTCCAATTCTGCTGAAATCGCTTCAGATCTTTGCTGAATCTTTCTAAAAATTGTGTCTTCCAGCGACTGCGCTGCATGGCATCAAGGTCCAAGACATGGAGCCTTCCGTTGCAAAGTAAAAAATTCGTTGATTTCATATCACCATGGCTTATTCGGTAATCCCTTAATACCTGAAATAGTTTCCTAAATAGAGCAACCATATCGTTTTCGGCTATTTCCAATTCATTATTCTCCCATGCCGTACCCAGATCTTTCTCATCGAGATACTCGCACAGAAAATAGGCGCGCCTGCGGAATACCCACAGCAAACGCTCCTCCAGATACAAATAAGGGTGGGCGGTAGCTACACCCAACATTTCCAGCATCGAGGCGTTTCGCCAAGAATTATGCGCGCGACTGGGTCGAAAAGCCCTGGAGAGGCCGTGCCAGAAATTCTTTATATTGTAACGCTTCAATACGTAGTTACGCTCATCGATTTGAACGATCGCCACAGTCGATGAGTTGCCATTCTTCAGCAGTTTGTGATTGTCGATAAAACTGTCTGGATCGGTGAGGAAGTGTTCTAGCTCGGCACAATGGATTGACCTGTCGTAGACATAGAAGAAGTTAGAGCCCTGCTCACAGCGATTGGCAGTCGTGGAGCGATTGAGCTTGCGCTCGAAAGCGTTCAGCCTCTTGCTCCTGGCCTCTCTCAACATCTCACCGAACTCAGTCGTATCATCGACCTTCAGCTCCGGTGCTTTCAGCCTATAGAGCTCGAGGAGCAAAGGCCAGTGCTCGTCCTGCTCTACAGGGAATTGCGCGAGAAAGCGCGCGAAATTCTTTAACCGAGTAAGAGTGTTGAGGATTTTCCCTTTGGTCTTTATGTCGGCGCCATCCAGAACATAGACCACACCGGCTGAAAGCATAAAGTTATCCAGATGGATATCATCTTGCCAAAGGCCTGCCATGTGGCAATCCGCCACGACTTTCACTCCCATTTCCAATACTGCTGCCCTTGCTTCTTCAGTCTTAGCCTCAGCAAACAATGTGGCCAGGCTAGCCCCATTGTGCAGGTATTCCGTGATCAGAACCCCA
Source organism: Pseudohongiellaceae bacterium (assembly GCA_040880325.1). Classification (GTDB taxonomy): domain Bacteria; phylum Pseudomonadota; class Gammaproteobacteria; order Pseudomonadales; family Pseudohongiellaceae; genus UBA9145. Next base: position 29,954 of record JBBDIR010000022.1, on the reverse strand, counting down.
GCCTTGCTATCTGCGGTGCTGGTCTGAAGTAGCAAGCTCGGTGTCGGAAGCCGCGCCTGTCGCAGCGTATTGATACCAGTGATTTCCTTAAGCAAAGCGCGCTTCCAACGATTGCTGCTGATAAATATCTTCACGATAACAGTTCTATCTTGCCAAGTAGTCAAGGCCACCAGCCGCTTACCCGGTACGACACGTAACAGGGTATCGATCTTCAGCACGGCATTTCCCTGCTCAGTGGTAATAGAGATACTGAAGGGCAAGGGTATGTGACGACCCATGGAGACAAGTTCTGTGCTGGAAAGTTGAGGCATAAGACTATTTCGCTGGACCAAGTTTTTTGTACATGGATCTAGCGCGTTTCTGAACCGAGGTCCAGAACGCTTTGTTCTTCGTAAGCGCGTCACGCAGACTCATGTCGTCATAGAGCTTGATGAACCGAAAGCAGTCACGCTGGGTAAGCCCTATGTCCATCGCCGAGTAAAGAAGGCCGCTAATATCTTTGACTCTCCAACGTGTCGCTAATGGATTCTTTATCAGCGCTCGATGTAGGTCGATTATATACAGTTCGAATGCCGCATCGGAATTGTTTTCGAACGCGTTGTTGGGCAACAGAAAATGGCAGAGATAATAGTCCCTGTGACATACGCCTCCTGTATGAAGTGTTCGACTGAATCCCGCTATCCTGTTTAACAACTTTTGCTTCAGTTTAAAACCGGGAGAGCTCCTTTGCCAATTTTTGCAATAGTCTTCGAGGCTTGTGGTATCGGCAAGGTCTTTGGTTACGATGAAAGACTGGCGTCTTGCCGGGTTCCAGCCACGGCTGCCATAGGCGACCAAGGTCATGGTTGTCAGGCCGAGGGATTCTAACTTCTCGATAGCTTTCCATTCGTTCTCTGCTCCGAGAATCGGTAGTCGAAATTGAACAAGGTTCTTAAGAATCTCTGTCCAGCCCACACCCAGGTGATACTTGACGAAGTAACTTTGTCCATCGAGAGTAAACTGAAGAGTTTTTCTTCCCCTGACCTCGCGATAGACTTTCCCCTGCATCGATCGCAGGCTTCGAAAGGGATCGCCCTGAGGAAGCCGCTGAGCGAAGTCTTCGTTAAGATGGTGCATGCGCTGTGCCCTTAGCCTCTCTCACCGAGATCTGTTCGATAAAATCCGCCACGAAAGCCGCCTGCGAATAGTGCTCGTCCCGCCGTCCATAGTTCAGACCATTAGCTGACCATTTTGCATCAACTGCCTCAATGAGCATCCTGGCCAGGAATGCGTTTAGCTGCTTCTGATCGAAGGGTTCGTCGCATACGAGACCGGATTCGGCCTGCTCAATGTGAAAGGCATAGCCGCAGGTAGCAGTTGTCAGTACCGGTAGCCCGGCGATAGTAGCCTCCAACAACACATACCCAGCACTCTCAGAATAGGCAGGGTGCAGATACAGGTCGGCGGCAGCGAGGAATCGGGGAATGTCGGTTCTGCCTTGTAAGACTGTAAATCGATCAGCGATGCCCAATTTCCTGGCGAGTCTTTGAAAGTGTTCAGGCTTGTCCTGGCCAATTAGTAAGTAATGACACTGATCTTGTACCTCCTCTGGTAGCGAGGCGACTGCTCGGAGAGATCTATCTACGCCCTTTACCCGAAATCCCGAGCCGATCTGCAAGATTAGTTTGGTCGCAGCCGGCAGGCCCAATTCACTACGCACTTCTACCCCAGCCTGCGTGTCTATCGCGTCCACTCTACGGTCTTCGGAAATGCCCGCCGGAATCTGATGTAGCCTAGCAGCACAAGCCGGATAATATTTCTCGAAGGCCGCACGCTGCGACGGGGAGAGTAGCAGGACTTCTGTATCTCGTTGCTTCCCGAACACCCCCTCCTCGTACTCCTTAAAGTGTCTGTAGCGCGCGGTAAACCTATAATAGAGTCCACGCTGCTGTGTCGCCTTCTCCATGAAACAGGGATCCGCCGCAAAGTAGATATCTCCGAGCGGCATCTTGTTGAAGGCGATTACCAGGCCGGGTTCCTGCTTGTCCAGTACGCTCTTCACCCAAGCGGTAAAGGCCTCATTCCGCTTGATGCGATTTCGAGTAGCGACAGGAACGATGATGACGGTGAGCCCTTGAGGAACATCCCCTTCCCAGCTCAGTGTGTAAACAGTAATCTCGTGTCCCCGAGAAAGACACTCCTTGGCGATGCGCAGAAAATCCCGCTGCAATCCACCGAAAGGGAAGTAGGAGTATATAAGAAAGCTGAGTTTCATCGTTTAGCTATTCTGGTAGGATTTTTCCAAAAGGTCTTCAAACTGATGCCAGACTTCAACCGGACCATGGGAGGCAAAACAAGGTGGATTAACTGCGAAGGATTCACCCGCATAGTCTTCCGTTACTCCGGGGCCCGAGTAGGTACAGGTTTTTTTCACACAGGGCGCGCAATTCAGGCTCGAATTAAGATGTAGTTGATTGTTGCCAAAAGTTCCAGACAGACCTGGGTTTGTTGGCCCATAGAGAGAAACTGTAGGCTTGGACAGGGCGGCAGCAAGATGGCCCAATCCAGTATCGACTGCAACTACCCCGCCTGATTGCTGAATATACTGCGCGATACCGGACAAAGATTGTTTGCCAAGCACCTCTATCATCCCGTTATCCTGCGCGATGTATATAGCGCGTGTTTTTTCCTCAGCAGTTCCCCAAGGCAGTAGTACTCTGTACCCTGCTTCTGTAGCAATATATGCGAGGTGGCGCCAATAATTTAGTGGCCAGTGCTTCGTCTGCCAGGTAGTCCCATGCAGAAACAACACCTGCTTGTCGACTTTTGTTATTGGGCTTTCTCTATCAGTGACTTTAATTCTGCTGACATCGATTCCGTAATCTATCTGTTGTGGGTCATATTCGTACTGCAATGCTCGGGAGAATAATTGTCGGACGCGATCCACCGCGTGTTCGGTCCATGGGACAGAATAGACCTTGTTATAGAACAGTGTGGCCATCGGCTCCCGTATAGTCCGATTGCTGAGACCAATAGTCAGACCCTTAGATAGGCGGCTGATGAAACCACTCTTGATCAAGCCCTGTGCATCGATTACCAGGTCATAGTGCACGCCCTGCAAGATGCGCTTAAAAGCTCGAAACTCTTGATTCATGTACGTCTTAATAATGTTGCGACGCCAGCGCCTTAGCGCCACCGGGATAACATTTTCAACGGCAGGATGCCAACTTGGTACCTCTGCGAAATTCTCCTCGACCACCCAGTCGAAACGAATGTCTTTTCTAGCTCGTTGCGCATCGGTCACGGCAGGGAGCGTATGGATTACGTCGCCGAGTGACGAAACTTTTACTATTAACACTCGCAATGAACTATTCCTTTTTTTGTTAGTTCTTTTATTGTCATCGAATTTATTGAGCCGTCGTTACTAGTTCTGCTATGGCGCTAAGTGCTCTGCCAGGGTCGAGCTCAGTCAGGCATTTCTTGTGCCCGAGTGGGCATTCTCGCTGAAAACAGGGCCGGCATTCGATGTCCGTGTATAACAGCTTCGACTTCTGTGTTAAGGGTGGAGTAAAGTCTGGCGAAGTTGAACCATAAAGTGCCACCACCGGCTTATCAAGTGCCGCCGCTATATGCATTAACCCCGAATCGTTCGAAAGCACCGCGTCTGACACCGACAGCAGATCGATCGCCTGGGCCAGGCTGGTCCTGCCCGCCAACGATATACATCGCTGCCGCTGTTGCTCGGGGAGCAAGTTAATAATTTCACCAGCCACTGTGGCATCTTTCTCGGAGCCAAATATCCAGACCCGCCAACCCTCGTCTATCTTAGCCTTGCAGGTAGTGGCAAAGTGCTCCGCAGGCCACTGCTTGGCGACTCCGTATTCAGCGCCAGGACAAATCGCTAGAATCCGATCACCGATTTGAAGACCGAAGGTGAGTAGTGCCGCTTCTACGCTGTCAGGGTCGGACCGCAGCCTAGGCTGAGGGATCGACGTCGGTGCTCTAGTGGCTGGCGGAAAGGCCAAAGCGACGAAGCGTTGCACCATTAATGGCAGGGCCTTGTTATCCAGCTTGCGGCAATCGCTTAATAAAAGATTACGCCACTCTCCTTTGAAAGCCACGCGCTTGGGAATAGCCGCATGAAAGGGAATCAATGCCGACTTGAACGAATTGGGTAAGATAATAGCGCTAGTAAACCCTTCACTGCGCAGGGACTTGCCCAATGCGCGGCGCGCACCCAACGCTAACTCACCATGGCCAATTTTTAGACTTATGCCCCTTTCTACTTCGGGCATTCGCTCTAGCAGGGGGCGAGTCCATTCGGGAGCCAGCACGGAGATACGGCAATCCGGATGTAGGTTCTTCAGGCACATAAACAAGGCCTGCGCCATGACCATATCACCAACCCATGCAGGGCCAACCACCAAAATATTTTCCTGGTTATCTTGTGTCATCCGGGGAGCCCATGATTCGACCTGAAGTGATTATTTTTAGTCTTTGTTTTCAGGAGTAACTCGAAGAATCTCTTTGACGGTAGTAAGCCCCGCAGCTACTTTCTGGGCACCGCTCAGACGCAGACTGAGCATACCTTCCTTATAGGCTTGCTTGCGCAGCGCAGGAAGGTCTCCCTTATCATCGGATAAACGTTGTAAGGGCTCAGTGAAAGGCATTACCTCGTAGATACCTTCTCTGCCCTTGAACCCGGTCTCGCGGCATTCCAGACAACCCACTGCCTCATGGGCCTTCTTCGGCAGCTTAACTTTCCATGGGCGCGTGAGTGCTTCCCAAGCCTCGGCCTGAATCTCCGTTTCCTGCTTGCAGTGCGGGCACAGCACGCGGACTAGCCGCTGTGCCATGATACCAATCACGGTCGCCTTTATCAGATAGGAGGGCACCCCCAATTCCAGCAGACGAGTGATCGCCGAGGGGGCGTCGTTGGTATGCAGGGTGGTGAAGACGAGATGGCCGGTCAACGCGGCCTGAATGGCCATCTCCGCCGTGGCAAGGTCGCGCACCTCTCCGATCATGATGATATCCGGATCCTGCCTTAGTAGCGCCTTTACTCCATCGGCAAAGTTCAGGTCTATGTTTTCCTGAACTTGCATCTGATTGAATGTCTCTTCGACCATTTCTATCGGGTCTTCGATGGTACAAACATTAACCTCTTCCGTGGCTAGCATTTTAAGTGTGGAATACAGCGTCGTTGTCTTACCGCTACCTGTTGGACCGGTGATGATAACGATACCGTTGTTATTCTGAATTATGTCTTTCCAACGAATTAAGTCTTCATTGATGAGACCAAGCTCCTGGAATGGTTTCAAGAGGACTTCCGGATCGAAGATTCGCATTACGAGCTTCTCACCGAATGCTGTTGGTAGCGTAGAAAGGCGGAGTTCAACCTCATTGCCATTGGGGCTCTTCGTTTTGATTCTGCCATCCTGGGGTTTTCGTTTCTCCGCAACGTTCATCCTGCCGAGAATCTTCAGTCGACTGGTAACCGCTGCAAGCACCTGCATAGGGAGTGAATAGACTGTATAGAGCACGCCATCAATTCTGAACCTAACATTCCCTTTCTCGCGGCGTGGTTCGATATGTATGTCACTCGCTCGTTGTTCAAATGCATATTGAAGCAGCCAATCAACGACATTAACTATGTGCTTGTCGTTCGCCTCCGGATCTTTGATATGCCCCAGCTCCAGCATCTGCTCGAGATTTCCGATCCCCTTCTTAACCGGACCGCCTTCCTGCGCTCGGCTAATCGAACTAGACAGGCTGTACATCTCTGTTGTCAGTCGCTTAATCTCGATCGGATTGGAAACGACACGAACGATCTTCTTCTGCAGAACATGTTCCAGGTCTGATTCCCAGGAATTCATATAGGGCTCAGCGCTGGCTATTTTTACTTCGGTAGGAGTTACCTCCACAGCTAATATATGATGGCGCTGGGTGAAGGCATACGACATCACTTGTGTAACTTGGGCGGCATCGATTTTTAAAGGATCAATTCGATAGTATTTCTGGCCGCTTTGTTTACTCAGCGCCATCGACAGGCTCTCTATATCGAGCTTGCGACCAGGAGACTTGCGATCTTCAATTTCGAGATCGGCAAGATAGTGCAGAATGTGCTTGTCGCGATCTTCTACCGATCGACGATTCTTGATTAAGTTATCAAAATCTTCTTGATTGATTCGTTCATCGGCAAGCAAGCCGCTTAGAAAATCCTTCAAATCCAATGAAGAATTCTTCTTTCGAGAAAGTTTTGTAGCTTCTTCGGTAGCTGTCATCTGATTCTTCTGCGGCGCCATAAACTCTAAGTGAATCCCAAGTTTAACCTTGCCCCGAGCAAAAACAAACACTAGAGCATACTAAATGGGGTCTGATCCGCAGAATTCAGTGTCAACATTGGGGGCCAGGGTGCGGAGGTAGCGGTCTTCAGGCAGCCTGGTAATCTGCTACTCGATCAGCTTAATCCACTCACCAGCCGCTGGAGTGCCCCGGGGATAGTAGCCATTCAGGAGGCGAAGAGTTTCCTCCGGATAGTTGGCGATACGGCTAGATTGAGCCACGACTGCAAAATCGAAGAACTCACTTGCCTGTACAAACTTGATCTTCGCTTCTGTGCTAGAGGAAGTCTCCCCCTGCTGAATAGCTCTAAAGGTACGAATCGAAGAAAGTAGCAATTCATCAATCTCATCTAATGAATCTGCATCGGTAATCTCCGCTCGGAATGTGAAGACTCTAGGCCCAAGATAGATGGCGGCAACCCGTTCAGAGTTGCCCGTCTCAGGTGACACGGTAATGCCGGTATGACCGACAAGGCGATACTGCTCAAGCTCCTCAGATTTCTGCAGCACCTGCACGCCCATCTTGTCTCGAATAAAGAGGCGCGGCTCAATATTGTCCTGTATGCGCAGTGCCTCAATGCGAATCGAGCCCTGCTCTGCATGCGTTGCTGTTACTGTAGTAGTAGTTTCCTGTATTTCCCATTGATCGGGGAAAACGACTGTGTATCCCAGCAAGGTTTGATAGTAGCGGTTTCGTGCATCGCTGGTCTGCGAGCGCTGGCTCTGACCAATCACGAGACCATCGAGGCTTTCTCTAAACTTTGTGTTGTCCGTCTGGGTTATTTCATTCCCCGATATATTGCCTACTTGCGCAACTGCCTGTTGCAGGCGCGTATCATTTCGAGGGTGGGTCGCGAACAGCCCGTGATAACCTTGGCTGTTACCGGAAACAAGACGACTAAAATCCTCCTGATTCTTTAACACCGTAATCACTTCGATCATCGCGGCCGGATCGTAGCCGGCTTTGACCAAATACTCGGCGGCCAGACTATCAGCCTCGAGTTCATGTTCTCTTCCGAAACCACTCAATCCAGTCTGTGCCCAGATAGAAGCAACGTCGCTGATCTGGGAACCTACGTAGCCACTACCTGTTGCTACCGCCGTAACGATTCCGCCAACGGTGGCTGCTGTCTGCGCCAGGCGACCCCTGGCTTGTTGCTGTACCGCGTGCCTCGCTGTAATGTGTCCGATCTCATGGGATAGTACGGCCGCCAGCTCGGCCTCGGAATTCATAAATGTAAGCAGGCCGCGATTCACATAGACATAGCCGCCGGGCAGGGCGAAGGCGTTTATCTCCGGGCTATCTATTATATTGAACGTATATTCCAGGTCAGGCCGATGACTCACAGCAGCGGCCTTGTTTCCAACTTCCCTGATATAGGCAAGCAGTTCCTCGTCTTCTACCAGAGGCATGCTTGCAAGAACTTTCTCGTGTTCCTCAAGTCCAATTTCCTTCTCTCTATTCTCCGTCATGAGCACGAGATTGGCGCCACCGGTCGCAGGGTTTACAGCACAGGAAGTAAGAAGTGGAAGTAGGCAGATAGCACCAAGCAAGACTAGCGTCTTCGAGATTCGATTGATCAGAGCTGATGATTCAGCCGAGCTTGTAAAAGCCAGATTCATCATATTGCCACCTCTCTATCTAGTGATTCACTGCCAACTGAATGCATCGCCAGCTAGCTACCGTTTACAAATGCCTGCAGTTGCTCCGCCAAACGCGAGCAGGCGTTTGCTTCGACCCTGGCGATAAGCGGAATGGGAATAACGAGCGCAGGAAGATAGGACTGACCGGTCGCGTCAGTGCTGATAGTGCCGACGTTGGTGAGGGAGCCTACATCCCAAACTCGCGCATCGAAATTGGCATCATCTTCCCAGGAGCCAAAACCGAAGCAACCTGCCCCACCGGGGCCTACAGTGCAAGAAATCGAGCCGCTGCGATCCGTTGTTTCAGTAAAGCCATCGAGCCAGACTATGTAGCGCACGCCAAACTCAGACATTTTCGCCGCCACCACCTCTTCTGTCATTAGTCGCTCCAGGTCACGAGTTCGCAGCGGTGCGGTCCTTGGTTCGAACCAGGGAAACATCGCATCCACGAACTCCTGCTCGGGAATGATGGATATTCCAGCGGCACCGCGCTCCATTCGCTCGCCGACACAACTTACAAATTCTGAGCGTGTCTCGTAGTCGCTGGCTTGGCGTCGGCCAAGAATCACCACCGACTCATGACTTTCAATTCCTGTTTCGCCCTGGCGAAATTCGTCGATCGTCGTCGTCGTGCAGGAGGCAAACGATACCAACAGCAATAGCGCAATGATTAGCCTATTTCCTACCAGTAAGTTTTTCATGAAAGTCCTCGTGACAATCGGGCCAAATTTAATTCGTTTTTACAGTGTGTTTAACCAGTCTCTAACTTCCGGGACCTGGGTAAAACTTAGTGAGAAGCTCGACGCCAGATCGCGAAGAGCAACTACCGCCGCCTCATTAATGGCCGCCTCAACAGAGCGCAGCGATTCTGTCGGTGTCTTGCCGTAAGATGTCAGTACCCAGTCGGCTATATAATCTCCTTCGGCAGTCATAAGTCGCATATTGTATTTTATCCAAACCTCGTAGACATCGAGCTTGGTCTTGGCCGGTAGCGCTAATTGGAACTCTTCAATTGCGGGGGCGAAGATCGCATCTACGCCTTGAGCCTGGGCATCCTCCAGAGAGTTGATTATCACTACCGAGTCGAACATGGCCGGCAACACGGCATTAAAAAGTTCGATATGGGATTGCCCACTGGCGATATTGTATTCTTCGTTCCCGGTCTCGGTGTACTCGATATAAGCGAAATCAGTTAATGCCTGATCGTAGTACACGGCGACATTAAGCGGCAGCTTATTGATATTGGGCGTAGGAAAGCTTCCCTCGATCACAACATTGCTTACGCCACAAGCCACTAACACTGTAAGCGCCAGCACAGCTAACGCGCTCCTTGAAAATCCCGTCAATGTCTTACTTGCTGTTGCCATTATTTGCCTTGATAGGTAAATCTGGAAATCATTGCAGCTACTGGTAATCATTCAGGCCTACAAATGTACCACCATTTCGCTGTGTCATCTCGCGCATCAGTGTGGAATAGCGATAAACACTCTGCTGATAGCGCGCGGCGTTAGAGAAGATAATCGGCAGACCGATGCCGTGTATGCGCACCAGCCTGTCGCCATTCTCGTCTTCGACGTTAATGCGATCAATCGTCCGCAGCACGTCTTGAATAGACCCGCCGGGCTGAAAATCGTCACCGATGACATAAATGCTAATTTTTTTATCCGGCGCATAAAAGGTATTAATTGCCCGTGTCACTCCTTCTACAGGGCTACTATTGCTGAATGGATTCCAGGTGCGCAGTGTATTGAGAATCGTATTTCGTCCACTAGGCGTATCAGGCATCCAGTCTCCGGCGTAGGAGCTAAACATATAGTCCCCCATGTCGTTCATGATCTGGATACCCTTCACCTCGGGATAGACGTTCAAGGTGTCATCGATGACTTGCAACATCTTGTTCCAGCCGTAGTTATACATACTGCCTGAGGTATCGATCACGAAAATAATGTACTCGCTATCAACCGGTATCCCTCCGATGGCATTGTTCTCCGGTGCCGAGCTATTTGCCATCAGCCGCTGCATCTCCTCGGTCATGCTCTGCTGCGCTATCGCCAGCCGACCCATCTCATCGGTAATCTCCGAAGACAGCTGATTTGAAGTCTGATAGCGGCCCTGCACCTCACTGAGGTCGCGCTGCAGCCGCGCAATCCGATCCTTCATGGCGGAAAGCTGCTCATGCTTGGCATTTAAATCCCGATTCAAAATTGCAGTCTCGCCACGTATGGCAAACAGTTGCTCCTGTAACTCGCTTATAGCCCCCTCCGGCGGAACGTCGACGAATTCGATGGAGATCGGCTCGCCGGATTTGGTAATCATCAGCAAGATAATCATGGCGCCAAAGCCACAGGCAGCCACGTCCAGGAACGAGACTGAGAAAGAATCAGTTTCTCCGCGTTTGCGTCTCATGGCCAATCCTTCGATGGAGTAATAAATGACCCTCGAGTGTATTGAGCCAGCTGCCAATAGACAGCGGCCGCGCTCGGGTCGCCTTCAAGCGGAAGCAGGATAGTATTCACCGGTATGCCCTGCGGCAGTTCTGCCAATGCTTGCTCATACAATTCCAATCGCTGAGATGGAGTAACCAGCGCATCGCGCGACCCACGGTCGCCTATAGTTGGCAGGCCATCTGTTATCAGGAAAATATTATCCGGCCGCTGTGACATATTGGCGACAGCCCTAAACACCTGCTCCATATTGGTGCCATTGGCCGGGACGATCTGTCGCACGCTCTCGATGGCCGCGTTCAGTCGGTCACGATCTGCAACCTCCTGCCACACATCTCTGCCGCCGCTAATAACCGATTCAAGTTCCGCGTTAAACTGCCAGATCTGGTAACGACTGGTAATGGGCAGCTGGGTGCTGATCCAGTCTACGGTCTTTACCACTCTCTGCCACTTCGGCGCCTGCTTCTTGCGTTCGTCCGACATATTGCGGGTACGAATGATATTTACCAGTGTACTGTCGAGCATACTCGCGGAACTGTCTACCAGTATTAGTATACGCTGGCCGCCCAGAAACAGACCTGACAGATACTGCCGATTACCGTCCCCCAGAAACTGCCGTGCGCTATTGCCTTCTTGCTCTAGCGCACTGGCCTGTAACCGCAGCAGCTCTTCTTCTAATGCACGCACATCGGCACGCAGTTGCTCGACACTCTCCTCCGTTGCAACGCTGGAATTTTCCAGCGCCGCCAACTCCTGCAAGAAGGTCTCCAGCTGCTGCTGAATCTGGCGCGCAAGCCCTTCGGCGGTAACTACCTCGAAGCTAACATCGGAATGGGTATTACGCAGTGCGACTAAGCCGATCTCGCCCTCTCTCACCTCTTCTTGTAACAGATTCACTTCTGCCGCCAGCTCCGAGCTTACATCCGTAGGGATCATGCTGCTGGTGTGATCCAGGATCAGGAAAATGAGTATCACCGCACCAAAACCACAGAACATGACATCCAAAAATGCCAGGCTGATCGGATTCAAATTGCGTCTTTTCGCTTTCGTGCTAGCCATTGTCTACCTGTATTAACTGCATCGTCTCGCCGCCTTCCGGGGATTGGATCAGATCACCCAGATTGATTGCTTGTCTTCCAGTAACTTTCTGCTGATTCAAGAGGAATTCTTGTTTCCCACTATCTAAGTAGAACGTCTCATCGTGTTTTTCAATTCGACCAAACTGCTCTGGCAGATTCGCCGCGCCCAACGGAACAGCAGTAGAGCCGATAAGCAGGTGTGTTGCCGGGTTCTGTGCCTGGTTTACGGCGGCCCGGACAGCGCCGCCATTTGCCTTCGACACAGGCGAACTTGTTGGCAGCGAAGTGATCAATTGAATCTGATTGGCATCCCGCTTGATGCTGTCCGAATTCTGGATAATAGCTCTACTAATCGCCTCTGCTGGCAACACCTCCAATTCGATGCTCTCGCCAAGAAAGGCACGAAAACCAGGTAGCTCTGCAAAATCAGGGCTCAATAGAAGCTTGTTGTCACCGCTTGCAGCCAGTTCGGCGACCTGCTCGGCGATGCTCTTGTAATGCCTGGACAAATTATTCACCAGGCTTTCTTGGGGCATCTTCGCGGTGTGAACTGTCTCATTCGACTTTAATTCCAATAACAGACTATTCTGATCCCTGTCGTCCTGTTTCAGCCAGTGCGGTAGGGCGTTGTAAAGTTGTTGCTCCGATTCTGCGTCGTGTTGTGGATTGAAACGACACTGCTGGATGAATAGGTCGGTCGCCAGCTGCATCATCAAGTCCATAAAGTTTTGACTGCCAACCCCAGGGACCTGGATCACAGATTCTCTCGTCAACGCATTGTTACCTGCCACGATCTTGGTCAGTACAACCTGATGCAGTTGCATCTCGGCATAGATCAGTGAACCCGAATGCTTGGCCGCGTAAGCGGCGGCGAGTGCCGAGTCCACCATGCCAACGACTTGAAAGGGGCTGTGTGTTACGAGACCCAGCAAGATAGCCAGATGTTGGCGCGTAAAATTTCCCGGCGCCGCCAGAATCACATCGTTTTTAATGTCGCATGCTTCGGCCAAGTGCAGTAGATGCGCGTAAGCGATGTCGGCGAAGTGCCGTACTCCGACTGCCTGGCTAATCGGGTCAAGACTGAGCTCGTGCCAGTATCTGTTGTAGCTGTTGGTTGGTTGAATCCGAGCTTGTTGTTTGGCGATATCTCCTAGCTGTAACTGCTTGTTGCTACCCATTAGCGCAAAGCCCGGACTCTCAATGAGGATTCCAGACTCATCACCAACGCGCAGGGCGTTATCGTTCAATTCGATAACCTTTAGGCTCATTCGGGTTTATTCCTCTCTGGCACTTGCAAGTGCCGAAGCATTTTCTCATCGCAGTAATTCTGACAATCCAAAACCAGACGGTCCTGAATCAATTGCAGCTGGTGCAGCACAAACATAAGAAAGATGCTCACGACCAGAGCCACGAATGTTGAATTGAAGGCCACACCCAGGCTGACGGTAACACCTACGATGTCTCCGCTGACGGCTTGATAGGCCTGCCCAAGCGCTGTGCCGATACCGCGCACCGTGCCCAGGAAACCTATAGACGGAATCGCCCAGGCGATATAACGCACGATGGTCAGCTCGGTCTCCATGCGATCCGCCTCAGTCTCGCAGGTAACCTTAATGGTAGTCGCTACATCCTGGATGTTTCTGGTTGCTTGAAATCTGTGTAGGCCGGCTAGCAGCGCTCTTGGCAGGAGATACTGCCGCTCTGCTTCTGGCAATGCCTGTACTGGTCGCGCATAGTTGCGTGCATCTTCTGGCAATATACTCATGCCATCGGAAATATTTATCAGTGTGCGTTCGAGCAACGATCTCTCTCGCAAGGTTTGCTGAACCTTCATACCGATAATCGAGAGCGCCCACAGTAGTAAGATAATGCATGTCTCTTGTTCAAAATCTTTTAAAATTATATAGACCGAACGTTCAGGTACGAAGTTAGGATCCGTCTCTTGTAGCACGTTCTGTTGCTGTTGAATCAGCTCAGCATTCGGGCGAATAACCGCAACATAAGCTGCATGCACAACGATAACCGCGATGATCAATGCAGCTATTTGATAGAGCGCTTCCGATAACAACCTTTGCTTCATACTAATTCCTTGGCTTACTCTTCAAATTTTTAATTCCAGGCTAAATATCTACAGGAAATGAAACACCCAGATCCTGTGAAATCTCCTCTGTCGGGATAAAGCGTACTGAGGACTCTTCTTCGGCATCGATTTGCCCGGCATCTTCTGTGTTTATCTGTGCCGCTTGGGGACTAAGCTGTTCAGCAGCCTGATCTTCATCGGCAGCAGCATCTTGCGTTGGCAATTCGTTCTCCGCTGCTATCGTGAGCTGACAGAAAACTAACAATATAAAAACTATCAACTTAGCCATCATCTGATTCCTCCAGGTAACGTGCTACGCGAAAGCCAACATCATCACGAACTTCTTCACCAAAATCGCGAAAGGAAAGTCGTAGCTCGGTTATCGTTCCATGAGCCCAACTCGACCCTCTGATGGTATGAAACTGTCCTTCAGTCGGCCCCATGGGGTCGACCTCAACGCCACCGATCGAGCCTACGGCACCATAATAGTCGTGTACCCATTCCGCGACGTTTCCGGCCAGGTCGTAAAGTTCGTATTGATTAGCGTCGAAAGAAGCGACTGGAGCGGTGGCGAGATAACCATCATTGTAGTCGAACAGGATCTCGCCGAGATAAGACTGCGCACTGAGATCGGCGAAGTTTCCAGAGTTTTCCCCTGGAGGAAGATCATCGCCCCAAGAGTACTTGAGTTGATTGCCGCTACCGTCTGTTCTGGCCGCCCAGGCCCACTCCGCTTCTGTGGGGAGTCGGTATCCATTAGACTCGGGATTGAACCCCACTACATCTGCGCCGGACACCTCATAAAAAGGCGGCAGAGATTCCTGATCGCTTAGCCAGTTACAATACAGTGCCGCCTGTGCCCAAGTGATTCGGACAACCGGTTGCGCCTGATTGTCGAGAGTCAGGCCCTGCAACGTACCCGAGCTATGTTCTTCATCGAATCGCCTGTACTCGGCATTACTCACCTCGCGAACGCCCAAATAGAATGGCCTTTCCAGCCTAATGTCTCGAAGATTTTCATTCGGTCTTCTGCCCGCCTCACGCCGCGATGCCCCCATGGTAAAGGCGCCCGGATAGAACAATTTCAGGGTCTGGCCCCCAGCGGATGTAATAACGGGTTCTATCTGTTCGAGACGCGCCTGCTCTAAAGATTTTAGTGAGACGTTAATTACCTGCTCCAAGCCGGGCCGCGAAGTAAACTCCGTCGAATAGGGAACATAGCCCGTCTTGCGTATCTCAATCTGCTGGCTGGCAGCCATCAGTTCTACGGTCTGATTTGCAACTCCTCTCAGCTCACCGTCGACATACAACTCGGCATCTTCCGGTTGTGCCCGAATGCTTACCGTCATCAAGATCGGCTCCAGCTCTATATTGATGTCTCGTTCCTCGTTGGCTCGCGTCTGCAGGGAGAGCGTGCTCGAGGTGTAGCCGTTCTTGAATAAGGTTAGCGCGTGATTTTGACCCGGAGGCAATGCGACCTCCAGAGGAGTCAGCCCTTTAAACTCGCCCCCGATCGTGACACTGGCGGAGCTAGGATTGGACTGAATAAACAACAAGCCGTCAGCTGGTTCCAACTCCACCAGCGGCACTGAGAAATCTTCTCCCGCTAGCACATCGAAGTCCTCCTGCCAGGCCTTGTGACCTGCCAGTTTCAGAATCACATCGCGTTGCCCCTGAATAATTTCAGCATTTAATGGTGTGTTACCAACAAGCTCGCCGTCCACCAATACCTCCGCCCCACTCGGGGAAGTATTCAAACTCACCGTAGCCCATGCTGGCTCGAGGCTTGCCGAGTAGCTCTGTTCCACCGACCTACCTTCGATTGTTATGGTCTCTGAGAAATCGAGATAGCGGTCCTTCGAGATGGATAATTGATGGTCGCCTGGCTCCACTGCAATATCCGCCAGGGGAGTCTGGCCGATGTCGACGCCGTCGATTCGAACGCGTGCATCGCTTATATTCGAACTATCAAAGCTCACTATGCCCGGTAATTTACGCATAACGAAGCTGTGTGTTTGTGCCTGCTCCGAACCGACCAGCAAACGCGTCACCGTGTCATGGTAGCCCTCATTACTTAGGCTAAGTTGATAGGAGCCAGTCCGAATTAGATAACGCTGACCCAGCTTGAAGCTAGTGCCAGTATCGATACTAATCTGTGCAGTTATCGGATCAACCTCGACGAAAACAGATCGCGCCGTCAGCACAAACCATGCTGCCGAGATCGAAGTGAGGAGGAAGACGCCCACGAAGACATGTAGCCATCTAAATTGGTAAGAAAACTTTCGCGCCTCTTCGCTATGAGGCGTGAAATCTATCGGAACAATAGGGTCAGAGGCCCCTTTTATGCCATTTTTTTCATCAATGACGCTCATCGACTACCGCCTGCTTGAAGTAACGATGCGTTCATCACATTGAACAATGACGGACTCGGGAGTTTGGCCAAAGCCCACGGTAAACTCTTCGCGAACTTCTCTGTAGCCATCGCGCTTGCCTACGGCAACATAGCGGCCTGGTTTAAGCGAGAGAGATGTCTGTTGAAATGTACCAAGGCTTGCGACCCTTAGCAGAGTAACGTCTGTTTCACTATCGGATACGAAAGAGATATCGATCGGCTGCTGCGAGTTTTCCAGAAAGACCTGCAACTCATCCAACTGAGCGACTAGCCTGGGGCCAGGATTCTCAATGGCACGTCCTGTGTAATACACATCTAAAGTCTGCTCATAAACTGCGTTCTCGGAGAACCTCTCAGGGTTTGCTATGGCTTGTTCCAACAGACGATCCAAGCGTGCGCGTTTGTCGGCATAGTCGCGGCCGTTTATGGCAAATAATAGATTCCTATCGATGGCAAGAACCTTGTCATATTGATCGACTGCCTCCTGCCATCGCTCATCCTTTTCAGCCTCTTCGATTAATGCACGAAGACGATTGATTTCAGTATTTGCGATTTCATTTTCGCTTTGGGTGATGGCGGCCTGCGCCTCTGCCTGCTTAATGCCAAGTCGCGAGGCTCGTTGAAAAGCGGCTATGGCTTGTTCCGGTTCACCCTGCTGCAGCAGTGAATAGCCACTGGACATGATCTGTGCAAATTCGTTTTCTGTGATCAGGCGCGTGACTTCGACTACCTTCTGCGCCGCCAATTCGTTGTAGCTGTCGAGACTCAACACCTCATTGTAGTTGGCCAGCGCCTGCTGCAGCTCTGAATCCTCAACCAGCCCCTCTGCATCTCGCAGCAATCTTCGCACTTCGTCCAGGCTTAATGCACGCTGCTCTCCGATCTGTGCGACCTCGTTCTGCGGATCGAGCACAAGAGCCAGGGTATAGTTTTCCAGAGCCTGCGCCGCGTTCATATCAATCAACGCCCGCTCTGCATTGATCAGTGTCTGCTCCAATACCGAGGGGATTGATTCTATCAATGCCTGAAGACCATCTCTTCCGGCCTCGTAGGACTGCCGCGCCAGAATAAATTCTTGCGATCTATAGTACTCGTCACCGATGCTTGCCTGTTCCAGAGAAGCCTCATATTCACGCTGCCCCCAACGCTCAATATCCTTGGCGTCGAGTTCTGCCTGATTCGTTAAGAGTTGCGCAAGAACATCCTGCGCCTCCTTCCTCTGCAGTGAACGCTGCGCCTCTTCAAAGGGCGAAACCGAATTCGCGGTGCTCGCTGCCGAGCCGACAGCAGCTGTGCTGACAATTTCCGCTCTTCTTTCCAGGGGCAATTCATATTCGGAAACGATGGAAGGTAAGACAAAGATAACCAAAAGCGCGAGCAGCAACAGGCCGCCCAAGAAAAACCAAACCATGGGCGAGGTTTTGTCGGCTTTTAGCGTGGAGGCCTGATTTAGGAATACCGAGTTATCATTGTGTTCAAAACCAACGGCGTCAATCTTGTCGACATCTTTATCTGACATAGCGCATTCTGTGCGTGGGGAAACCCACTATCAAGGAGGAACCGATTAAATATCACCTATCTCTGTCGAATAAATATCCGCTAGAATTTCTTTCCACTGGGCATACTGCTCTTCGACTGAACCCGTGAGCGTGATGGTACGATCGTCCAGGCTAAACACTCGTGGCGCTACTTCGTTTTCTAATGATTCACCCAATTCTTGTAACGCGTCCGAGTGTAGCTGCGCTTCCGCCCTCTTGTCGAAACCACTCTTGATCAGGTAGGCTCCAGCGCCAACCCCTACCGCACCGCCTGCCTGCGTCGCGTAGTTCCCACCGCTAGTCGCTGCAGCCAAGCCGCCGAGAACGGCCGCCGCTCCAGCAACGAAACGACGGTTGGCAGATGCCCGCAACTCGCGAAGCTCAATGGTCTCGTCATAGCTCAATGCGCGCCATGTATCATAAGGCAGACGCATCTGTCTGGTGTACGTCGCGTAGTAATCTTGAACGGTATCGATGAACATGAAATCGCGCTCTCTAATATCACGCACCCTCTGCAAAATGGGATCGGTTTCGGCCGGTAGTGAAACGATTGTCCAGTTCCCCTGCCGATTGGTAGAGAGGTAGGAATCGAAGACGTCCGGCGAGAACCGGCGAGCAAACAGCAGTTCGGAAATTGTCCGTATCTCGATAATCTGTCGATCGCTCAGATTGCGCTGCCTGTATTCCAACAAGTCGTTGGATATCTTGTTATAGATAACCTGAAACGGATCGGCCAGTTGTCGCTGCGACGACTCGTAACTGAACTGGCTTATGACCTCATCGTAGACCTTGGTATACCAGTGCCGACCGCTGGAGTCGGAGACAGTAATTCGAATCTGCATGGTCTCGCCATCGGATTGCAAGATGGTGCCGTTGACAGAAACATCCATCGGGCTTTCATCGTTCGGCATTAGACGCACAATGCCCCAGTTCGCCGACCGCTGCAGGGTTTCAGCTAAAAGGAACGGGGCATAGCGTGATTCGGCGACACGAATCTCGGGATTGGTCGTCTCCTCGTCACGCCTGTCAATTTCATCGATGCCTGGATCAAACACCGCGACACCAACATCCAATAGATAATCTTCAGGCACATCCTGACTGTCCTGAACGATCGGTGTGTAGGTAGTGGATTTAACAGTATGTGTATTACAGGCCGCCAGCAACAGGGTGAGCATTGCCATGCCCACCAGATTCTTCAATTGCTGTGCGCTTACTTCTCTCAGTGCCCTCATTGGCCCTCACCTAAACCCGTGTAATTCCTGTATTCCTGCCAGAGCGCCTCACGCAGCTCTGGATCCGGTTCACTCATCGCGGCCTCGCGTAGTTGTCTAGCTACGACGTCATCGTCACGACCACTCGGGATGTCCTCGGGCGCTGGAAAAGTTTCTGTCGGCCGCGCGCTGGATGGCGTCTGCGGCAATGTGGAGGCGATCACTGAAGAAGGCGAAGAGCCGGACTGTGGTATCGTCTGTGGCTGCGCCGAGCCACCACCGCCGCCACCAGAGCTGCCGCCGGCCGCCGATGACCCAGCCGCATTGCTCTCGGCCTGGGCTCGCTCTCGCTCACCGAGTATATAGCCATCGAAAGTCTCATAGCCCTTGCGCAATCTCTCATCCAGCACCCGCGCACGTTCTTCGGCAGTCATAGCGCCGACCGGCTGTACGCCGCTACTGCCATTACCCGCAGAACCGCCAGTATTGGCCTGCTGTTCAGCTCCTCCTCCAGCAGAACTCCCACCAAGCACGCCATCTGGGAGAGTATCCAGACTGTAATCCCCACCTGGCCTACCTAAACCCCCGCCAGATGCCTGACTTGTGCCACCAGCAAGGTCGCCGGTTGATCCATCTCTGTCACTACTGCCCGCTTGACTACCCTGCCCAGGTAATCGTGCCTCAGAGCCGGCTGTCTGACCCGGGTTCGTGCCGGTCGCTCCCGTTGGTATTGACCCCGCCGTGCTGCCAGCCGTTTGGCTACCCTGCGCGGCAGGACTAGAGCCATCTCTGCCCTGCTGCCCCGAACTGCTTGAACTGGCGGACGCTGGGCTCGACGACGAACTGCTTTGGCTGGATTGCTGCCCACTCTGGCTGGAAGGTAGGCTTGGAATTGAACTTGCACTGCTCTGACTGCTGTTAGAGGACGAGCTGCTTTGGCTCGAGCTTTGGCTTTGGCTTTGGCTCGAACTGGAAGAAGACGACGGCATGGACGGCGGGCTGCTCGAGCTTGAACTGCTCGACTGGCATGCCAGCAGACCCGCACTCACCGCCGCCACAGCAATCAATTTGCTGAGGGGCCTAAGCGGGAAGCTTTTCAGTTCCATAAGATCCATACTGTGTATTCCTTTAATCGATTTTCGCGCCAGTTTTCGAATGTTAATCGCTATCTAGAAGATTTTTGCCGAATATAAACGATATTTCAAAGACATTAGCCAATTGACACCATTGGCAAATTAGCCACTCTATACTAGCCATAAGCGGCTGAACCAAGGCTTAATACCTGCCCTCAAAGCCCGCTATACATAAGGATTATCCTCTCGATGCTACCTGCTACGCTATTAAATTAGTACCAATACCGATATCTAAAACGATTGCCATCTGAGCGCTGTGCTACGCCATCAACAATCAGAGGCCGAAACCAGGTCGAACGAACCCAGATGCGCAACTTGCTAAGCTGCGCCTGGTTCGCCTCCGTTTCCTCGGAGAGACTCTCTACATTGCGCACCACGCCATTTTCCGTTACGTCAAAAGTGAGGTCTGTGTAGTCGAAATTCAGCGCCTCGGTACCGTCTTCACTTCGATAGAACGCATCCGGTGTCTCAATGGATGACGCAAATGCCGGCAACGGCACGACCTTACCGAACAGACGCTGTGTTAGCGCTTCCCCATTTTCTTGTTGCTGCAATATCTGCCACGCAAGTCCGTAGTTGTCTGCGGCTCCTCGACGGCGTCCGAACATCAGATACCAATCAGCTAAGTGAGTAATCGCTTCGGCTGTAGCATACGGATCATCGCCTCTCTCCTGGTACAGCTGAACAATCTCCGTGAGTGCTCGCTCACCTGTTCTGAAGCCCGGCGGCTGCACGCGGCGCTGCTCATTTAATTGCTGCGCCAGCATGTCCTGCATGCTTCTGTATTCCGGCCGATCAATCTGCATCATCAGATCGGGATTTCTGGCAACAAGATAGGCTGAGTTTGCGATGTTTTTCTGATAATCGACGAAACGCTCATCAGACTTGCCAAAATGTATTCTCACCATGCGCGCCGCAGCGGCAAACATGATCTGGGACTGGCGCAACCGAATTCCCAATAAGTCACCGTAGCCGATGTTGAAGGTCTGGATATTCCATGTGGCCAGCCGATCCAACACGGGGATCAGTCTCGGATCATCTCCTCCGTAGGCCTTATGCTGTACATGGTAAAGATAATTGTTGTAAAGGTCTGCCTGCTCCCAATTGCCCAGAGCCACGTAGCTCTGAATAAGCTGCTCAACCACGGCAACCTGTTCCAGCGTATAGAGGCCAGAATTAATGCGATTTACGTGCATTGCTCTGTTCAAGATATCTATCGCCGCCAGGTGATCTCCCTGTTGCTGTTGTAGGCGGCCCAGCGCGGCTAGTTCCTCCACCAAGCTGCCATCCCAGGCACCGCCATTGAGCTCTATCTGAGAGACGCTGTTGTTGTACTGATCAATGCTGTCTACACGTTGCTCGAAGGCAGGATCAGACTCCGGGGCGCTGAGTCTGGCGACCTGAGGTATTGCGGGGTCTATGCCTTCTTCCATTAAGTAAGGCTGGTCGACGTACAACAGTGGGGGTCGGCGAACCTGGTTCTGTTCCGGCTCGGCCGCATCCTGTGCAGCCACGCTAGTAGCCCCTGCCAACGCCGCGAGCAGCGCTGAGGCTAAACCAATCGTGCTGTGATGAAGTGTGCTTCGTCTCATGCTATTGCTGTTCTGCCTTTCCTACCCATCACTGTACTGCCCTATGATCAGCGGAGCGAAGAAGTGCTAAAATTCGGTAGTCAGGCCTGCCCGCCGGGAGATCTGCCGCCGATGCGGCAATGAAGCCTTTGCCGTAAATTCATGCGCCGAGCTAATCAGTTATATCACCTGCGAATTTGACCTGTAAATGAATCCTGAACAAATTCACGGCGTCATAGCACTATTCTACGTTGCCCTGCTACAGAGCAGTTCATCGCAAAACCGCAGAAAGCACTGAATCAGTCACCATCGTACCTTGCCCTGCGCAGCAAGCGCTGCGCGCTCAACCCGATTTCTCTAAGGCAAGATTGCCGAATTCATCGAGAGCAACACTCCAGGTACTAGCAATAAACGTTGTTGCGGCGTACTCCGTTATGATCGCGGGACCCTGCACCCGCTGTCCCACTCGCAGATCAACCCGCGCCAGCAGTTTCGCCTGCGCTGTCTCACCATAGACCTTGCAGTATTGATTATTATTGCAGGGCGCTGCCGCAATAGCTGGTGGCATGACGAAGGGCTTTTTCCGGGTCGAGCCGTTGACTCGGATCGTCAGCAACTGAATGGCCACATCGTGGGTGTATCCATAGCGCTGTAAATGCAGTTGCTCGAATCCGTCCAATACTCCCGGTAAAGAATGCCAGTCGATATTTAACGTATAGGACTGCCCTGCATACCTCAGATCTGCGCTGCGTTTGAAAAACAACGAGCTAGCATCCAATCCCTCCAAGCCTAGTTGCTCCATGGCAGAGTGTTCCAGTTGCGCGAACTGCTTCTCCAAAGCCTGCTCTTCAATCTGCTGCACATCGAGGCTCAGCGTCTTGGAGAACTGCCGACCCTGATCGGCAACCACCATACCAAGTGCTGACAGAACACCTCCATGCACAGGGACTAATCCTCGACTCATGCCCATCGCATCGGCTAGGGCACACACATGCAGGCCGCCCGCGCCGCCGAAGCTGGCGAGGATGAACTGCTTGGGGTCGTATCCCTTGTTGACCGAGATCAGTCGTATGGCTTTGGCCATATGTTCAGTGGCGATATCGACAATACCCAGAGCCGTTTCCTCTATCGATAAACCGATCTGCTGCGCTAGTGGCTCGATACTTGCGCGAGCCTTTTCCGGGTTGAGTTTGAGATCACCGGCGAGAGTCAAATCGGCTTGCAGACGGCCCAAAACCAGATTGGCATCGCTGACCGTAGCTTGTCTGCCGCCGCGATCGTAGCAGGCCGGTCCCGGCTCAGCACCGGCCGAGCGTGGCCCGACTTGCAACATACCACCAGTATCCACATAGGCAATGGATCCACCACCCGCTCCGATTGTTTCCATATCGACCATCGGCACGGCAATGGGATAGTTCGAAATCGAAGACTCGTTGCTGCTGCGAATCATGCCATCCAACAGGGCGACGTCGGTCGATGTGCCTCCCATATCGAAACTAATAAATTTTGATTTGCCGAGTTGTTGAGCGATATAGGCTATCGCTGTGAGCCCTCCTGCGGGTCCTGAAAGCAAAAGGTTTACCGCCGATTGCGCCGCCGTGTGCGCCGACATGGTTTCCCCGCTGGACTGCATAACCTGCAGTGAAGCCCCGCTCAATGCATTTTGCAATTTACCTAAATAGCTACTGATAACCGGCCCCAGAGCAGCATTCAACCAGGTTGCAATTCCCCGCTCGTATTCCTTGTATTCCGGCAACACGCTAGATGAACGACTGACAAAACGATCTCCGGGAAGCGCCTCGATTGCCGCCTCAATACGGCGTTCGAAGCGATCGTCCAGAAACGAGAAGAGAAGATTGATCGCAACCGCGTCAGGCGCCAATACCTCAATTTGTTCCATTAAATTGGCAATCTCGGCATCGGTGAGAGAAGAGATTACAGTCCCATCAGCGGCGACTCTGCCGCCGGTTTCGAGACAGAGCTCTGGCGGCACAGGCGCAGCGATAGCAGCTGTTTCCAATGCGTAGAGCTGCGGCCGGGTCTGCCGTGCCAACTGCAGCATATCGGCGAAGCCATAGTTTGTTATGAACACAGTTCGCGCCAGCTTTCCCTCCAGGACTGCATTCGTTGCAACAGTGCTTCCATGGACGATCTGTAAACAGCTTTCCCCGAGATAGGGCTCCAATCCCATCGCTCTTATGCCCTCGAGTATCGCTCGTTCGGGCGCGTGGGGAGTTGAGAGTGTCTTGTGCACGTTGATAGTAACTTCTGGCGATAAACGCACCAGTACGAAGTCCGTAAACGTTCCGCCCGCATCGACCCCCAATAATATTTTCTGTGTCACATTCGTCCTTGCTTTCTTTCAATTGATGAAAAGATTATAAAGCAGTCTGCGCAGGCTGCTAGCAATCATGCTAACGAGGAACGATTTGCCGGAATTACCCGAAGTAGAAACTACCCGTCGCGGCATCGAGCCACATGTCACAAAGAGGAGGGTCAGCGAAGTTATTCTGCGCCGCAAGAATTTGCGCTGGCCGATCACTCCATCGCTTATCGATGAGCTTCCGGGAGAGATGATCAAAACCGTGTCCAGACGCGGAAAGTATTTGCTGCTCACAACACGCAGGGGAACGCTCATCATTCACCTCGGCATGTCTGGCTGCCTGCGCATCGTCGACAAGCTGCAGGGCGCCGCTAAGCACGACCATGTAGACATCGTGTTCGCCAACAATAAAGTGTTGCGCTACACAGACCCGCGACGATTTGGTTGCATACTTTGGGAGACGGGTCCTCCCGCTTCACACCCACTGCTGGCAGCACTCGGTCCTGAACCCCTAAGCGATGAATTTCATACCGACTATCTATTCATGAAGAGTCGCGCACGAAACGCAGCTATCAAGAATTTCATTATGGACAGCGCAACAGTGGTCGGAGTGGGCAATATCTATGCGAACGAATCACTCTTTCTGGCCGGCATCAATCCGAAGCGCAGTGCGGGTAGAATTTCGAAAGCTCGCTATGAAAATTTAGTGAGGTGTATTCGAGAAGTTTTGCTCTCAGCTATAGAAGTAGGCGGAACGACACTCAGGGATTTTACCAATAGCGATGGCGAGCCCGGCTACTTCGCGCAATCACTTCACGTATACGGTCGCAAGGGAGCACCCTGCCATGGCTGCCTCAGCACCCTGATAGAGATTCGCCAGGGACAGCGCAGCACGGTGTACTGTCCCAAGTGTCAACGTTAGGAGCGCTAGGCAGCACCGAGAGTCAGTATGAAGACAGACTTGTGCTAATTTCGTTTCCCCATGGCTTCTGCCACCACCGGATCGACGAATTTCGAGATGTCGCCACCATAGACTGCGATCTCACGCACCAGAGTAGACGATATATATGAAAGATGTTCAGCAGGTGCCAGAAAAACTGTCTCGATGCTAGGCTCAAGAACGCGGTTCATCCCTACTAACTGAAACTCGTACTCGAAATCGGCAACAGTGCGTAAACCCCGCAGGATAATCTTGGCATCGCATTCCTTTACGAATTGCGTTAACAGGTTATCGAACGAGCGTACCTCCACATTGTCCAAGTGTCTCAAGACCCTTTTGGTAAGGTCGACGCGCTGGGCTAACGGCAGCGCATTCGACTTCTGTTGATTCTGTCCGACTACCGCCACGATGATCTTGTCAAACAGGCCTGCGGCCCGTTCCACCAGATCTTTATGACCATTCGTGATTGGATTAAACGTTCCTGGGTAGACGGCAGTTTTCATAACATTCTCATTTTTATAGAAGGCTGGTTGTATGCGGCCCCGGCTTGCGGCTATCCGTGCTGCCAGAACTCGCGCCTATCATCACTCACAGCCACATGAAATTCAATATTCTCTGCTCTAGCCAGTTCCCAGGGTGGGAGGATACAAAGCCCACATGCCCACCCTTATCGGTCAACTGCAGGCATGTAGACGGGGAGAGCATGTCTGCCTGCGGGATCGATTTGCCAGGGATAAGGGGATCATTCTTGCTCTGAATCAACAGAGTCTGAACCGCAATAGAACGGAGAAAGCCTAAACTGCTGCATCGTCGATAGTAGTCTTTGGCGCCGTCAAACCCATGTAACGCTGCAGTTATTCTGTCATCAAAATCCCAGATTGAGGCGATACCGTTGGTGTCACCCAGCTTTGCAATGCGTGCGGCTTCCTGTGGCGCGTGGAGTAGCAGATATTGTTGCTTCATTCGGAAATCTTTCACCAGACGTCGCACAAAATATTGTCCGTAGACGCGGCTTACGCCTTTCAACATCGCCTGGGAACAATATTCAAGAGCAAAAGGGGTTGATACCGCCACCGCTTTGCGAATCCTGCTATGTGCCCCGGTCTCACCCAGCCATTTCAACAATACATTTGCACCCAATGAATAACCAACGAACATAAAATTCTGGTCGGGGAATTCGATCAACAATTTTTGAAATATCTCGTTGACGTCCTCAGACACGCCCGAATGGTATGCGCGTGCCAGCCGATTCAATTCTCCGCTACAACCACGAAAATTCATTGCAACCGAAGCGATGCCCTGCTCATTTAACAGATTTTGCATGGCCAATATATAGGAAGACTTCGAACAACCACACAGTCCATGCAGAAGCAACACGATCGTATTGTCTTTGGATTTTTTTGGGTCGATTGTCGTCCAGTCCAAATCGATAAAGTCGCCGTCATCGAGTTCAACACGTTGCCGTACATGTTCGACTAATTTCGCCGAAGAGAATTTTCTCCAGAGCGTTTGGCTGTGCCCTCCCGGCAACCACCATGCAGGCTTGAACTCACTTTCTATAGCGCCAGTTGTCATTTTTTATCTTCGCTTACGGTAACCCTGGACAAACCATAGCTAACGGATCCGGATTGCTTGTTTTTTAGTTCTATCCAATTAACAGGAAGCTCAACTTTGTCTGATAGCTTCTCTAGCTCGATATAAACGAGACATCCATCTTTCATTACTCCTGCTTTCTCCAGTTCCAGAATACAATTTGTGAGTAGCTTTTCTTTGAAGGGCGGGTCGAGAAACACCAGGCCAAATTGGGGTTTGTTCTGCGCACCCCGACTTAGCCATGCAAACGCATCGGCACAATATACGCTGCCCTGTCTGCTTTCCAGGCGCTCTATGTTCCTGCTTAAGGCATCGGCGGCTTGTCTGTTTTTCTCGATGAAATAAACTTGACTCGCACCACGGGACAGCGCCTCGAACCCCAGCGCTCCACTACCGGCGAACAAGTCCAGGCAAACCTCTCCCTGAATGCTGTCCTGCAACCAATTAAAGAGAGTCTCACGAGTTCGATCTGCAGTCGGCCGTAATCCGTCCAGACTCGGAAAATCCAGCTTTCTACTTCGGTATTCACCGCCAATGATTCGCACACTGTTGATCCGATCGCGTTCAGATTGCGGCATAATCGAAAATTTTCTGTAGCTGATCTTTCCAGCATTAATCGAGGAACCTAAGCCTACCATCACAGTCCTGTACTAAGACAGAGTAGTATTAGTTGCGGCACTCAGCTGTGGTAGCATAGCGGCCCTGTAGTGTATCCATCGAGTGTTCCTATCATGTTTGGCCTGGGCAATAAGCAGAAGTCGCAAGACTCTAAAACCAAAAGCGCGCAAAAAGGCGAGAATTCAGCGACTTCAAGCAGCGAGGAAAACGGGCAAGGCGAGGCAGGGATATTTGCGCGCCTGAAGAATGGCCTCAGCCGAACCCGCAGCAAGCTGGCCGATGGTCTGGCGGAAGTCGTTCTCGGCGAAAAGACCATCGATCTTACGCTGCTCGATGACATCGAGACGCAGCTACTTTCGGCCGATGTTGGTATCGACGCTACCGACCAGATCATCAGCAACCTAAAACAACAACTAGATCGCCGCCAGCTCGCGGATCCAGTGCAGTTCATGGCCGCACTCAGAGCTGAGCTCTCTACTATCCTGCAACCGGTGGATGTCCCTCTCATCATTCAAGCCGAATCCAAGCCCTTCGTTATCTTGATGGTAGGGGTAAACGGCGTCGGCAAGACAACTTCAATAGGAAAGCTCGCAAAGCTCTATCAGTCGCAAGGCATGAGTGTCATGTTGGCTGCCGGCGATACGTTTCGGGCGGCAGCCGTGGAACAACTGCAAGTCTGGGGCGAGAGAAATTCAGTTCCGGTAATTGCGCAAGCCACCGGAGCCGATAGCGCCTCGGTGATTTTCGATGCTTATCAATCGGCGAAGGCAAAGAAGGTTGACGTTCTCATTGCCGATACCGCCGGGCGCCTGCACACGAAAGACAATCTGATGAACGAATTAGAGAAAATCGTTCGGGTATTGAAGAAACAGGATGAGCGTCTGCCGGATGAGACCTTGCTGGTATTGGATGCCACTACGGGTCAGAACGCCCTCAGCCAGGCTGAAAATTTCAATAAGACGACGAACCTCAGTGGTATTGCGCTTACCAAGCTCGATGGCACCGCAAAGGGTGGCGTTGTTTTCGCACTGGCGAAGCGACTGTCTCTGCCCATTCGCTTCATTGGCGTAGGCGAAAAGATTGATGACCTGCGCCCGTTCAAGGCGAAAGAATTTGTCGATGCGCTGTTTTCTGAATGAGGCCCTTCAGCCATTTAATGCGCTCTGACCAAGGCCAGTGGAATGATCAAATTTGATAACGTCAGTAAGCGTTATGCCGATGGCCAGGAAGCGCTATCGGATATTAGTTTCGAGGTTAGTCGCGGTGAGTTCACTTTCATTACCGGACACTCGGGAGCTGGCAAGAGCACCTTGCTTAAACTTATCCTGGCAATGGAGGCACCGAGTTCCGGTCAGCTGATAGCAAACGGTGTAAACCTGAATCGGATCTCCTCCAAAAAAATTGCGCTACACCGTCGACAGATCGGTACCGTTTTTCAGGATCACCAACTACTGCACGACCGCAGTGTCTATGACAATGTTGCACTGCCGTTGGAGATCTGTGGCTATACACCGATCGAGGCTGGCCGTCGCGTAAGAGCTGCGCTCGACAAGGTGGGATTGCTGAAGAAAGAAAAAAGCCTTCCGCAAGCGCTCTCCGGAGGAGAACAGCAGCGCGTGGGAATCGCCCGTGCCGTAGTAAATCGACCCAGCATAATCCTCGCGGATGAACCTACGGGTAATCTGGACCCGGAATTGTCGGCGGAAGTGATGCGAGTGTTTGGGCAGTTTCAGAGTGTCGGTGTCTGTCTGCTGGTAGCGAGTCACGACGCGGCACTGATCGAGCGCCTCAATTGCCGGACGCTAGTGCTGGACGAAGGAAAGCTTATTGCTGACCGGAAACCGGGATCTCGGTCATGAATGCCACGAAGCGAAGCCAAGACAAGATTGCTCGGCCGCGACCACGGCGCAATACCCGTGTGAATCAGACCAAATCCTTGGCCGAGAAGATCGAGGTGCATAAACGCATCGCCAAGGGCAGCGCCCGCAAGCTCCTGCAAACACCCGCAGCGAGTTTCATTACCATCTTCGTGGTGGCCGTATCTCTGCTATTACCCGCCCTGCTGTTTAGTTTGAATAGTAACCTGGCTAGCTTGCTGGCAGGTTTTGCCCACAGCGCTCAAGTAACCCTTTACCTGCGAGACGACATCTCAGAAACTAATGGCTTGGAAGTTAGTAATAACTTACTAACCCGGGATGATATCGGAGCCGCGTACTATGTCTCTCCCGACCAGGCGCTAGACGAATTCGGTGCCGCGACCGGCCTTGAGAGCCTGCTGCAGGAAATAGCTCGCAACCCCTTACCCGGAGCCATTATCTTAACCCCGTCCGATGTATCACCGACTGCCGTAGACGCTCTCGTCGCTGAGCTGCAGCAAATCGACGCGGTCGATCTGGTGCAAGTCGATAGCCGCTGGCTTCAGCGCCTCGCGGCGATATCAAATCTGGTGACAATTATCACGCGAGTGCTTTCGGTGATTGTGATTCTCGGCCTGTTCTTCGTCGTCGGCAATACGATTAAGCTGGCGGTAGAGAACCGCAAGGCAGAGATCCGCGTAATAAAGCTCGTGGGTGGAAGTGATATGTTTGCAGCCAGACCTTTCCTGTACAGTGGCCTGTTCTATGGACTCGCCGGTGGAATGTTGGCTACAGTACTGCAACTCATTGTTTTCTTTGCTTTTAATTCGAGCCTCGTCGCTCTGACGCAGCTCTATGAGAGCAATTTTCAGCTCCAGGGTTTCGGCCTCTACAATGGCCTTCTGTTAATCATCGCAGGCGGTCTCATCGGCTGGACGGCCTCGTTGCTCGCTAGCTTGCGCCATATTCGAGGTATCAGTCCCTAGCTGTTTATAGGTAGCAGCCGCTTATTTTGTCCCGTTGGCCCTTGAAAAACGTATCTACGGCCCCATATTTGATGCAGCGGTTCGCCTTGCGTGGCAAGGCGAAGCAAAGCCGCCCCCTGACTGGCGCCCAAACCAACGGCCACGGGCTGCCAGAGCACAGAGTATTATAGTATTTTCCAATCCATAAATGAGTCTGAACAGGCAGGTAGCGTCAGCCGGTTTT
>JBBDIR010000021.1:0-36137 GCA_040880325.1 Pseudohongiellaceae bacterium | reverse complement strand
CAGTTTGGCGCATTACGACGCCGTTAACACTTGGGAGCGTCCATCTCATCACTCACTTTTCTGGCGAGAACCAAAAATCCAACTATACTGGGTTGTAACAACAGATAAAACGAATTGCTATGACCCGGCCCCGATCCGCCCTCGTCTCCCTGGAGGAGACGCCCTACTATCACTGTATTTCGCGCTGCGTCAGGCGGGCCTTTCTCTGTGGCCAGGATCGATTTACCGGTAAATCCTTCAATCACCGCAAACCCTGGCTGGTTAAGCGGTTCCGGCTTCTATCCGGCGTATTTGCCATCGATATTGCGGCCTATGCCGTCATGTCCAACCATTACCATTTAGTCCTGCATGTGGACCAACACAGAAGCCAGCAATGGTCGGATGATGAAGTGATTGACCGCTGGCTGATGCTGTATAAAGGTCCAGTCCTGGTGCAGCGATTCAAAAAAGGAGAGCCATTATTACCGGCGGAAATGAGCAAGATGCTGGAAATCGTCCATACTTGGCGCGACAGGCTTTCCAGCATCAGCTGGTTCATGGCCTGTCTGAATGAATACATCGCCCGCAAAGCCAATGCTGAAGACAACTGCAAAGGCCGATTCTGGGAAGGACGGTTTGTGTCCAAGGCCTTGCTGGATGAGACAGCACTCCTGTCCACCATGGCCTACGTGGATCTGAACCCGGTCAGGGCCGGCATTGCCCACAATCTGAAAGAGTCCAGCTTTACCTCCATCCAGGACCGTATAAAAGAAGTGGCAGGACAATCACTGAACCATAAACCGCCATTGATGGCTTTCTCAGAAAGCAAAACCCACGATGAAAAAGTAACAACCCTCCCCTTCCACCTGAAAGACTACATTGAACTGGTGGACTGGACCGGCAGGATAGTCAGGAAAAAGAAACGTGGATTTATCGCCGCTGAGGAGCCCAAGATACTCAAGGCACTGAGATTAACGACACAGGATTGGGAATACCTCTCACTGGCCATCCAGAAGCGGAGCATCAACACCATCCATGGGCTGGAACGGCTGAAAGCCCATAACAACCAGCAGTCTAAAACACTGGCTGCCTGATCAATCACTCCCCAAATGCAGGCTGATCCGCCTGGAATAACCCCTGCCTGATAATCCAATTTTAACTACCAGATCAACTGTAGTTGAATTGAATTGCCAGACTAATCCGGAATGTTTTAACCAAAGGTAAAGAGTCGATGTCCTGTTTTTTTTGTTCTGTTTTTTCTACTGTTTTTTCTAAAGGTAAAGAGTCGATGTCCTGTTTTTTTTGTTTTTTCTCGGAGTAAAATAAGCATTTTGCGGCCATTTATAACGCAGCAATGGCAACGCAGGTAGTTTTCCAACAGCCTGCTAGGAGTGATTTTCGAGCAAAGCAGTAGATGACGCGTCCCCAGGACATGGTTTGGAGTAAGCTATAAAAAAGCCCCGCTTAAAGCGAGGCTTGTCGTAGACCGCGTGCAACACTAGAGTCTTCTGTTTTCACTTACAGGATTAATGTCCTTTATTGGAATACTCGGTTCCATTAATAGGAATCATCAAGTGTGCTCCGGAAGTACCAGGACGCATCATCCAGGGTGTACCCTTTCCGGCGAGAGAATTATCACGCTGAGGACCAACTGGCATGCCAAGTTCTTCAGCACTCGCGTTGGGTAGAGAGACAACCATCAGGTACTGAATGCGATCAGGCGTGTCAAATCTACGGTAGGCTATCGAGCCGAATTTGCGAGCAGGAATCCTGCCTTCGTCTTGCGCCTTTTGCATAGCCATTTGCAAATCATCGCCTTCAAGACCGTCCGCTGACAATTTGGCTTGCAGGTCACGGCGGGCACGCTGTGAAACAGGCCCGCAACGGGTGAAACCCTCTGCGTCAGTTGGTGTACACTCAACATGATTTGTACCCACTTTCAGAGTGACACGGTTTCCGTTGTCATCGTATTTGTATACGGTAGCGTCTGCACGCAGATCCATAGGCAATGGTGACAAAGCCTTTTCAATTGTCGCCGCATCTGATTGCGCGGCGACTTGGCTGGATGCCAGCAGCGCGGCTGCTACGAGGCCTAATATTGTTGCTAATTTCGACATTTTTTTCTCCAACTCAAATTACTTTTGATTTTTGATTTTTACTTGCAATTTTAAACAGCTATTCACTTGCTTCGCTTCTAATCGATGTCGCACAGTTGCAAGCATTCTTCGCTTACTACGGCGCCAGCGACTCTACGCAACTACTAGTTTACTCAGATATAGACCTGAGAGGGGAAATAGGTTGTAACAGGGAGACAGCTCCCAGAGCCCCAATCTGCCACCCTATTCTACAGATTTAAGGGGATGGCAGACCTGTTTTTTGCTGATCTCGATCACTAAAAGAGTACAAGCACGCTGCAAATTGGGCTAAATGCTTAACAAACCCCGCTAGATCTAGTATTTTCCAAGCCTGCAGACAATAAGCTTGGAACTGTAAAGCTTCGAACTATAAGATTCGCTCGGATCTGGAAGCTACCGCGGATCCGTCTCTATGGGTGCGGTATATATAAGCTAGAGTAGGCAAGGAGCTCGCTTTCGAGTTGCTACATAAGAACCACAAATTTAAGCAGTGAGCAGTATGGCAAAGCAATCTCCCGACGAATCCGCTCTTGAATTCAACCCACAGATAGAAAGCCTGCTGGTCAGGGCGCATTCCCTGGCAGCCTTCACCACTCTCTTGTTGGCGGTATGTTTCGGTATTCTTGTTTCATTGCAGTTTGTGTTCCCTGATGCCCTGGGCGCTTTTCCTTCCTGGGGCCGTATGCGCTATGCCCATACGCAGGGCATCATGTTGGGCTGGCTCGGCAATGCATTCATCGCTTTTATGTACCATGCGGTACCTGTGCTCAGTGGCAGGCCTGTCACTAGCCGAACCTTAGGTATCGTGCTGTTCGCTCTGTGGAATTTTGCGGTGATGATTCCAGGTTGGATACTGGTGCTCAGTGGATACAGTCAGCCGCTGGAATGGGCTGAGTTTCCTCTTCCTGTCGATGTGGTTGTGGTTGTTGCGTTTATTCTTGCCGCAGTGCAGTTTCTGCCTGGTTTCTTCAAGCGCGGGTTTGAAAACTTGTATGTTTCCAGCTGGTATATCATTGGCGCGCTGGTGTTCACTCTGTTGTCGTTTCCCATGGGCAATATCGTGCCTGAACTAGTCCCAGGCGCAGCCGGTGCAGCCTTTAGTGGCTTGTGGATCCATGATGCTGTTGGTTTATTCGTAACACCAATGGCCTTGGCTATTTTGTACTATGTGGTTCCGGCCAATACTGGGAAACCAATCTACAGCCATTTCCTATCCATGCTCGGTTTCTGGGGTTTGTTCTTTCTCTATCCGCTCAACGGCATTCACCACTATATTTATTCAGCGATTCCAATGGCTGCCCAACTCACAGCCATCGTTGCTTCATTCCTGTTGGGAGTGGTTGTAATTATCGTCGTGTCGAACCTGATGCTTTCTCAACGTGGCTTTGGCTTAATACCAAAGAACCTTGTGCTGCGCTTCGCTTCCATGAGCGTCGTCTTCTATCTTGTAGTGAGTCTGCAAGGCTCCTGGCAGGCGAATATGGCCTTCAGCAGCCTGGTGCATTTTAGCGATTACATCATCGGTCATTCCCACCTGGCGATGTTGGGGTTTGCGACTTTTGCCGGTATTGCGGGCATCATTCACGTATGGCAACGTCTGCCCGGATTCAGTCTCAACCATAAAATACTGGATTGGTCTTACTATTTATTAACCTTCGGCATTACCTTGATGGTGCTGGATCTTACTCTGGCCGGTTTACTGCAGGGAGAGTTATGGCTGGATACGACTCCGTGGATCGAGTCAGTCCGGGCATCGGCGCCTTATTGGGCTATCCGCAGCCTATCAGCAATACCAATCACAGCGGGTTTTAGCTTGTTGTTTTATGGTCTATTAGTCAGCAAAACCAGAACTGCCACGAGTGAGCCAACAGACGCCATCATGCGCAGCGAACAACACTCCAAAAATGGAAACATGAGCAGTTTCAGAACTCCCGGGCTACCGTCAGCTATGCGTATGTCCTACGCAGCTGCGTTTGTAGGGGGAGTTGGCTTCTTCGTTCTTTCTGTCTCGATGCTCGGCGTAATGCCTCTTCAGTCTCTTATCGATGAAACTGAACTACTAGCCCCCGCAGCGTCTCTCGCACTCTCGCCAGCCGAGGCTAGAGGCCGGGTTATCTATGCTCGAGAGGGTTGTTCTTATTGTCACACGCAACAAGTGCGATTCACCCCAGCCGATGTGCAACGCTTCGGCGCACCCACTCTTGGCTGGGAAGGAAGATTGGATACGCCTCATATGCTTGGCACCCGACGCATCGGGCCCGACCTTGCTCGCGCAGCTGGAACTCGAACCAGCCAATGGCATCTCGTTCACCTGTATGCGCCAAGGGCCGTAGTTCCTCAATCTGTTATGCCAGCCTACCCCGAGTTATTCGATGGTTCCGCCGACAAACCGAATCGTCAAGCCCTCGATCTTCTGGCCTATATCGAAACTCTCGGCAGAGAGCGTGAATTAGCCTGGCCGGAAGGTGATGAGCGTGCAAGGTCACTTACCGATGATGAACAAGTCCTGATGTCATTGAACGCAGAAGTGCTCAATGCACATCCTGCTCGCACCAGACCGCGAGGATCGGCTCCCACGCTAGCGGATTCAGCAAGTAAGGTTTTCGGTGAACAACTCTTTCTCGCTAATTGTAGTGGATGCCATGGTGCTCAGGGCCGCGGCGACGGTCCTGCCGCAGAATGGTTACAACCCGCGCCGGTGAATTTTATGGAGCATCGCTATCGCCGTGACTTGCTGGCAGATATTTTATGGAACGGGGTGCATGGCACTTCCATGCCGGCCTGGCGCGACCTGTCTGTTGCACAGCTAAGCGCACTAGCAGATGTTGTCGATAGTTTTAGTCAGGTAGATACAGCTGCAGGCTCTGCTGCGCAAATAAGCACCGGCCAACAGGTCTATTCCACTCATTGTGCCGAATGTCATGGAGATAACGGTGATGGGGATGGCTTTGCGGCGGAGAACCTGCCCATTCCGATAATGCCAACAGATTTCATTCGTGAAAGATTGAGCAAAGAGGCTGCCATGCGCGCTTTGCGCGAAGGTGTATCGGGAACATCTATGGCCCCGTGGACAGACCGATTGAGTGAGCAGGAAATGTCTGCAGCTGTGCAGTATCTAAGTTCTCTGTACCAAGCTGGCGGAACCTTGGTTCAGACTGATAAATCAGGCTCTGCACAGGAGATCGTAGGCGATGATTAGT
Source organism: Pseudohongiellaceae bacterium (assembly GCA_040880325.1). Lineage (GTDB taxonomy): Bacteria > Pseudomonadota > Gammaproteobacteria > Pseudomonadales > Pseudohongiellaceae > UBA9145. The sequence goes on along the minus strand of JBBDIR010000021.1, from coordinate 30,823 downwards.
AAGCTAATTGTATTCTCCACACTCTTTCTTGCTGTGCTTTTCACCGCGTTGTATATAATTCGGCCAAAGTTTCGCACACGGGTCGAACAGCCCAAGTATGCTTTTCTTCAGCAGCTATCGATGTATGATAAAAGCATCTCAGCTGAGCAGCATGGCGACGACAATGAATACGAAGGTGAAAGCCACACTGAAACAGCTGATAAAGACAGCAGTAAAGACTGCAATCAAAGCGACAGCAAAAAGAGTCGGTAGTGAGAAGCAAATGAAACAGTTCAGGTTAAATTCAAATTCAAATCAAAAAGGCATCGGCTTTATAGCGGCGCTGGCAGGCAGTGGCGTGCTCGGTGTGGTGGTGATTATAGCGGCCTTGTCTCTTCACTCAGGTCAGATTTCGAAGCAGCAAGTAAACGCCGAGCCGAGCATTGAGTATGGGCGGCAATTGATTCGCGAAACCTCGGCGACCATGGGACCAAACCATGAAGATCCTTCCATGCGATTCTCCGGAACCAATCTCGATTGTGCTTCCTGTCACCTCGCAACAGGAACTAAGCCGGGCACGCTCTCGCTCTTGCTTGCCGATACCAAGTACCCAAGGTTTTCAGGCAGGGACGGAGTAGAAGGTGATTTACGCGATCGCATCAATGGCTGCATGACCCGAAGCATGAATGGTATGGAGTTGGCCCGCGACAGCATCGAGATGGTTTCCATGGAGATGTACCTCAAGGGGCTTGCTCGACAGTATGAATTAATGGGCGACAGCAAGCGTGCTGCCGATGAACCTCCTGCATTCATAGAGCCGAATCGTATGGCGAGCATTGAGGCAGGCGGAGAAGTGTTCCGCGAAAGATGTCAGCTATGTCATGGGGAAAATGGTGAAGGCTTATTACAGACCACGGACATTGTGGATGGCTATCTGTTTCCACCACTATGGGGGCCGGATAGCTTTAATAACGGCGCAGGCATGACACGAATTCTGACGGCGGCACGTTTTATCAAGGCAAGAATGCCGCTGGGCCAGGCAGATTTAAGTGACGATGAGGCCTATGATGTGGCCGCTTACATGAATTCGCATGAACGACCTCGCAAAGCCAATCTTGAGGCGGATTATCCTGACATCAACAGGAAGCCGGTAGACAGCCCCTATCCACCCTATGGCGATAATTTTCCCCACCAACAGCATCTACTGGGGCCGTTTGAACCCATCCGCGAGTACTACCGTAATCTCTGATACAGGAGTTTTTTGTTACTCGAGTCGCTTAAAAAACAGTTTTTGCCGCGTGCGTTAAGCTCTTGGTTTTAAGCAGAGTACAGCAGGCTATAACCGTATTCCTGACTGCGTGTTGCGGCTAACACTCCGGCTGGTACGAATCGACTATTGGGGATATTGTTGCCGAGTAGTTCTGCATTGATAGCATCGACATCTCCATCAGTTGCTCTGGCCAACCTGCCTGAGAAAGACCGTGTTGCCTTGCGGCAAATCACATAGCTGACGCCACGGGCGATCAGGGAATCAATAGTATTGCCGCGATTACCGAAATCCTGTTCGCTCTGATTCATAGGATTAATCTTGAATGGGCCGTCTGTCTTGCGGTCCATAAGGCTCAGCATCTGGCTGAATTGTGCGCCGTACTTTTCCCACATGGCATCGTTATAAGCAAGTGGCGTGGAGCCATGGCGAAAACACACAACAATAGAGATATCCGATTCGGCCCCGTCGTCATATCCCTCTGTCTGCCCAGCCATCAGGTTGCTGGCATAATTCAGGGCAGTAACACCACCCGATGAGGTGGATGTATCGATAAAGACCCTATGGCTGGCAGAATTCCCATCCAGCCAGGCATCTTCCGCGTGACGAAGCGGCGTGAAACCGCTGTTTGCACCATTGTTATGATTCGCGGCTTGTGCGGAAGAGGCTACACCGGCGGTTGCTGCGGCCAAGCCGACACCAGCCAGGAATCTACGTCTTCCCGAAAGCTTATCGGAATTGTTGCTCATTGTGTGATCCTCCAAGATCGTTTGGCAATTCGGAGCCTGTGTGCTTTGTTTATCGCCGATAATAGCAATAAATCGCAACAGGCCACTATTCAAACTTGATTGCGCAGACTTGTCGAGGCCTGACCACATGATTTATTGCGTTAGCTCAAAATCAATAAACAATAAACAGGACATATATGGACGCTCCTGCTATGTCTTGCAGCGGATATTTCTCCAGCGCGTCGAGCATCAGGTAACTGCTGCTTTCTTCCCGTTCGAGTATGCCCTTCCTTTCCAGGAAACTGGCCACTCTGTCGCTGACCTGATGTAGCAAGTGATGAAGCTGCTCGACGGTCGGGGGGCCGTGTGGTGAAAGCCATAGTGACCACAGCCGTCCTGTACATAGACGCCAGTCACCCGATCCGGCTTCTAAATTGATTCAGATCAATCAAATCGCCCCCTTTTCCTTCTAAATGCGGCAATTTGTCCCACCCCGCTAAGCCAGTCGGCACTTATAATCTTCCCATACCTTAAAATTAGTCAACGTGAGAAAAATCATGCGGAATAACTTGTTCGCCTCCATCGCTCTTAGCCTCCTGCCCGTGGTAGGACTCGCGCAGTCCTTTGGGGGAACTTCTGAATCTGCACAAGTTGCTGCAAGTTCTGATTGGGTAATGCCTCGAACCGAATACGGCCACCCAGATTTCCAGGGAACCTGGTTATTCGGATCTACGACGCCGTTTCAGCGGCGCATGAATCTAGGACTGAAACAGACATACAGCGAAGAGGAAGCTGCCGAGTTAGAGCGCATGATGCAGGCGCGACTGGTAAGCGCAGATGTTCCTCTGGATCCAAATAGAGATGCGCCGGAGGCAGGTGCTCCCATCGGTCAGGAAGCAGATGACACGTTTCTCGCACACTGGCAGAAACCGGAACTCGTCAAGGTAAACGGTGAATATAGGACTTCCGTGATCGTCGATCCGCCCAATGGACGCCTGCCGAAGCGTGAAGGCTTCGAGGACTTTACTGCCGTCCGCAAGGCTTCGGGTTTGGCAGATACTGACGGCCCCGAGGGACAGCCTCTCTCTGGTCGCTGCATCTTGTTCGGGTCGGCGGTGCCCTCGCTAACACCCATCATGATGAATCCAAACCTGATGATCGTGCAGACCGAAGGCTACGTCATGATCATGACCGAGATGATTAATGACGCTCGGATTATTCGCTTGGACAGCGAGCATTTTGACACTGGTGTGCGCAACTGGATGGGCGACTCTGTCGGTAAGTGGGAGGGTGACACGCTGGTGGTACGTAGCAAGAACTTTCGCCCGGAGCAATCTTCCGGTCGGTCGGTGACCCTATCGGAAGACTTCGAATTGGAGGAACGTTATACCCTCGTTGGCGACAATGAGATTCTTTACGCGTTCACTTTCGACGACCCTCAGGCCTACACGCAACCGGTGAGCGGTGAAAGAATTCTTTCCAGGAACACACCCGATTACCGCATCTATGAGTTTGCCTGTCACGAGGGTAACTATTCACTCGCCGGCATTCTCGCTGGTGCTCGGCGGCTGGAGAGCGCTGCCAAAGCACAGCAATAGAGCGGCCTCGCCAGAACGCGCAGGATGACCAGCTCCGGGATACCAGACATAAATGCAGCGTTAGCCTTCACCATTATTGATCCTTATACATATTGGTTATAGGTATGAGTAGCTAAACGTAATAAAGCTCCAAGCTATAGGAAAAACTTCTCGACCCTCTTTCGACGGAGGTGGTCTCGGTATAGTTGGCGTTCTCGTGGTATTCTTGACAGGGCTTTTGCCTGCATCGCTCTTTGCCACTGGCGTCAGATGTAACTGAGGTAGCGCAATAAGGCATCGGCAAGACTGGCAGTGATGAACAATTTGCCGCCAGTTAATTTCCAGAGAATTCGATCATTTTTCACATACTCTTCCATTTCGTTCTACCGCTACCGTTTGCGGCGGCAATGTACAAAAAGAAGTGGCTGAAGAACTATGCCCTGATGCTTGCCGGGCTATTGATCGATATCGATCATCTTCTGGCCGACCCGATCTACGATGCCGATCGTTGCAGTATAGGCTTTCACCCTCTGCACACAGCCCTGCCCATTATCCTTTACGCCTTGCTATTGATTCATCCCAAGACGCGCGCGTTGGGCATCGGCTTGTGCCTGCATATATTGCTGGACGGGATGGATTGCGTTATCTAGGCATTCGCCTTCACGCGTGCTGGGAAACTTGCAGTCAGTTCGATAACAATGGGGGTAGCGGACAGTCGATGGTGGCGGCTACCGCACGCAGCAATTCGGTTTCTATCGCCTGAATCTGGCCATCGGCGCTAATGCAGCTAACACAGGCCTTAAGTAGCGCGGGCTTCTGCAGGGGTTTTAGATCGACCAACTCATCCAGCGCCGTGTTCAAGATTGTGAAATCAATATTGGCAACTTCGATGAATTTTAGTGGCAGCTTTAAGGCATCGGCGCCAGCGGCGAAGGCTTCCTCGTTGCTAAGGCCAGCCTGTTTGGTAGAGTGCGCGAGTATGGACAGCAGCACCGCAACAGACTGCTTACAATTTTTCAAATTCTTCTTGCCGAATCGTGGCACCGCGCTCTGCTCAAACACTGCCTCCAGTTGATGCATGACTATTTTTTGCAACGACCATTCCAGAAGACTTATCTTTCGGTCGAACTCGATCACGCCTTTGAAGTTGGATTTAAACAATTTATATTGATTCTGTGACAACTGGCGCAGGCTGGACAACGCTATCGTCACCAGTGGCAGGCGTTGCTCGGCTGCTACCTGATGGCCGCAGTGCAGTAAGTTGTGCAACTCATCGAATACACCAATATCAGCACTCGCTTGCAAGGCCTCAAGTTGCCGAGCGCGAATCGACTCATCGTTACTCAGTACCAGAAAATAGACGATCGCTCTGGCCCCCGAGGGTTCGTGTGCCGCCTGCAGAAACGGGCGCGGGATCTGCTTGAGCATCTCATCCGCATAATCGAGATGCTTGCCGTCGGGGTTGCCAACCTGATTGATCAGCGTATCAGCCAGCAACACGCCGGCCGCACCGCTCAGTATTGCCGTTGCTTTCTCGCGCTGACTCTGAGCCGTGGCTTGCGACTTCTCTTCACTGGCATCACTCGCCGATCGATCCCAATCACTCTCGGCATAGTCACCATTCCAACGTGGAATAATGGCTCTGATTCGCTCCTCGAGAGGTGGATGGGTTGCGTACAGACCACCGAGTGCAGAGACCTGACCTTCCTCGAACAGGGCATGGCTGATCTCGGAGCTGTTAGCGTTCTGCAAGTAGGAGCGCTCCTGATGACGCCCGATCTGCATCAATGCCTGCGCAATGCCATCCGGGTTACGAGTGAATTGTACCGCCGACGCGTCGGCAAGATATTCGCGCTGGCGACTGACTGCGGCTTTGATCAGGTTGCCGAAGAAGGTGCCAACAAAGCCAACCGCAACAAGCCCCAAGCCGAGAAACATGACGCCGGCGGCGCCCTTGGATCGACGACTGAAGCGACCGCTGCGAAGCAGGTGGTAGCCAACAATACCCAACACCATGATGCCATGCAGCACGCCGATGAGCCGGATATTGATGCGCATGTCACCGTGCAGAATATGGCTGAATTCATGTGCGATGACACCCTGCAATTGATCTCGACTCAGCGTATCGATACAGCCTCTGGTGACCGCCACCACCGCATCGTTGGGCGAGTATCCGGCGGCAAAGGCGTTGATGCCAGCCTCTTCCATGAGGTACACCGGGGGCACTGGCGTTCCCGAGGCGATGGCCATCTCCTCGACGACATTGAGAACGCGCCGTTCGGCCATGTCCTGCGTACCCGACACCAGCAAGCGCCCGTTCATCATCTCGGCGACACGAGCGCCACCACCGGCGAGGGAACTGATCTTGTAGAGACTGCCCAGCAACACGATGGAGGCGACGACTGCGCCGATAATGAGAAACGTTTTGACATCGAATTCGAACCGCGTCGTGGCCGCCATGCTGGTCATGCCGGTTTCGGCGAAACCAAACACCACCATGACCAATACATTGGTCACCACGATCAGCGACAGCACGGCGAGGCCGAACAGGAAAATTAATCTCCCCGTATTACGTTTAGCCGTGTCCTGCGATTCGAAAAAATTCATCGTTATATGCGCGCGTTTGAAAAACCCATAGCAACAGTCTTGACCAAAACTCTACTGCTTCTAGAAAGTGACCTTGGGCGCCGCTTGAATCTCCGCGCTGTCTTCAAACTCGAGCAGGCTTGCATCCGAGCCGTGGCCAAAAAGCCCGGCAACTGCCACCGGCGGGAACGACTGACGGTAGGTATTGTAGGCCATAACCTGATCGTTGAAGGCCTGACGCGAGAACGCGACTTTGTTTTCTGTAGTGGTTAGCTCTTCACTCAGCTGCATCATATTCTGATTCGCCTTGAGATCAGGATAGGCTTCCATCACCACATTAAAACGGGTCATCGCACCAGCGAGAGCGCCCTCCTGCCCCATGAGTTCCTGCATGGCGGCGGCGTTGCCAGGGTCGGCGGCAGCGGCGGCCAAACCGTTGGCGGCCGCATTACGAGCTGCGATAACGGCCTCCAGAGTTTCTCTCTCGTGCTTGATATAGCCCTTCGCCGTTTCTACCAGATTAGGAATCAGATCGTAGCGGCGCTTTAGCTGCACCTCGATCTGTGCGAATGCGTTCTGGTAGCGATTCTTGAGGCTGACCAATTGGTTGTATATGCCAACGACAAAGAAAAACAAGGCGGCAACAACGACCAACACCACAATCGTCGATATTTCCATAGTCTGACTCCTTCCACAGTTGAAATGATCACCCACAGCAGCGGGGCACTGGCGCCATTATTCCACTTCTGAGCGCGCTTGTCCCCGTAGGATAGGCGTAAGGCAATTTGGTTTCTCAGTATCTCCAATATCTGCTAAGCTGCCTAGCACCGCTCACTACATAAGAAGAATAAATATTATGAGCACAGGTATACTCGCCCTCTTATCGCTGTTGCCCATCGTATCCGTCGCTATCTTCCTGGTGTTGCTACGCTGGCCTGCAAGCCGCGCGATGCCTATCGCCTATGTGGTGGCAGCGGCTCTCGCCTTTTTTGTGTGGCAGGTGCCGGTCAATAAAGTCTTCGCCGCCACGGCCAACGGCCTGTGGGTAGCGGCTACGCTCATCTATATTATCTTTGGCGCCATCCTGCTGCTGAACACGCTACAGCAAAGTGGCGCTATCCGCGCAATTCGTCAGGGTTTCTCGGATATCACGCCGGATCGGCGCATTCAGGTCATTATTATCGCCTGGCTGTTTGGCTCCTTTATCGAGGGCGCTGCGGGCTTCGGTACCCCAGCCGCCGTTGCCGTGCCGTTGATGGTTGGCCTCGGTTTCCCCGCGATGGCTGCGGTGGTTGCGGGTATGATAATTCAAAGCACGCCGGTGTCATTCGGCGCCATGGGCACACCGATCATGGTTGGTGTAAACACCGGGCTCTCGGCCGACCCGCAGATGGCTGTCTATGCAGCGCAACTCGGCTATGCCGAGTGGGATCAATTTCTCGCCTTCATCGCAACCAAGATCGCCTTGCTTCACGCTATCGGCGGAACCTTCATTCCGCTACTCGTAGTCGGCGTCATGACGCGCTTCTTCGGTAAGAACAGGACATTCGCCGAAGGCTTCAGGGTATGGAAGTTTGCCCTGTTCGCCGCGTTTGCCATGACTATTCCCTATCTGTTGGTTGCCACCTATTTCCGACCGGAATTTCCCTCACTCATCGGTGGCCTGGTTGGTCTCGCCGTCGTCGTTAGCGCGGCGAAGGCAGGCTTCCTGATGCCAAAGGAAGAAGATATCTGGACTTTCGATGACAAGGAAAACTGGGACGAGGACTGGACCGGCACCATGGAATTGGATATCGAAGACGAAAGCAAACCCGTGATGGGCATCAAACGCGCCTGGTCACCCTATCTGTTCGTTGCCGGCCTGCTGGTCATTACGCGCTTGCCCTATTTCAATCTGGAATCTGTATTGCGCGGCCCAGGCATCCTAACAACCTGGTCATGGAGCCAGATTTTCGGCAGCGACATAACGGCGTCGTTTCAACCGTTCTGGTCTCCGGGCACCATCTTCATTATCGTCTCACTGCTAACTATCGGCCTGCATGGCTTAAAGATGCCCGCCTACAAGCTGGCGCTGAATAAATCTCTGAAGACTCTAGTGCCCGCCTCGATGGCGCTCGTGTTTACCGTGCCTATGGTGCAGGTGTTCATCAACTCCAGCGGCGGAGCAGCAGGATACGAGCAGATGCCTTTAGTGCTCGCCGAGGGCGTAGCCAATCTAACCGGTTCCGCCTGGCCCTTCTTCTCCACCTTTATCGGCGGACTCGGCGCCTTCGTCGCCGGCAGCAATACCGTCAGGAACATGATGTTCTCCTTATTCCAGTTTGGCGTGGGTGAACGCATCATGGCCGACCCCACCTGGATTGTGGCCTTGCAGGCGGTTGGCGGAGCATCGGGGAATATCATCTGCGTGCATAACGTAGTCGCCGCCTCCGCTGTGGTCGGCCTGATCGGCAAGGAAGGCGCGGTGATTCGCAAGACGCTGATGCCATTCTTCTACTATGCATTACTCACCGGCGCGGTGGGCTATGGCATTGTGAATATGAACTCGGGCCTATTTAACGCGGGCTTTATCTTGGCCACTTTAATCTTCGCGACGATGATCTATTTCATTTTCAGATTCAATCGAAACAGCACGTCCTGACAGATAGCTGCCACTAGCCTATACTTGGTGCTTCGACAATTGCCCGCTAGCCAGCGCCCGATTTTCCCAGCAGCCTGTTAAATGCCTGAAGCCTCAGAGAACAATTCACGCTCACTCATCTTTGCCACCGCCGGGCACGTCGATCATGGCAAGACCTCGCTGGTCGCCAATATCACCGGCATCGATACCGACACCCTGGCCGAGGAGAAGAAACGCGGCCTCACCATCATGCCCGGTTACGCCTATCACCATTTCACCAAGCTGATCGACGGTGAGCAGGCGGACTGTACTCTTGGCTTCGTGGATGTACCCGGCCATAGTGACTTTATCAACAACATGCTGGCGGGTGTGGGCGCGGTGGATGGCGCGCTGCTAGTCATAGCCGCCGACGATGGCATCATGCCGCAGACTCTAGAGCACCTGGCGATTCTCGATCTTCTGGCCGTTCCACGCGGCGCCATTGCCCTCAGCAAGATCGATCGCTGCGAGCCGGAACGCGTAACGGCGGTGATCGAGGAGATCAAACAGCTAACGGCAAAGACGAGCCTCAAAGACGCCGCAATCTTTCCGCTTTCCAACGAGAGCGGCGCTGGAATGGAAGCGCTGACAGAACACCTGCACAGCCAGTTCAATGATGCCAGCTCAATAAAGTCCGGCGTCGGCACAGGCCAATACTTTCGTTATCTGATCGATCGAAGTTTTGTTGCAAAGGGCATCGGCACGGTATTGACCGGCAGCGTGCGCGCAGGCGCCACCACGGTGGGCGCCAATCTCCTGCATACGGGATCCGGTGAGCTCTGCAAACTGCGAGGAGCCAGGCTCGACAAGAGCGAGCTCACCGAAGTGCACACAGGCCAGCGCGCCGCTATGAATGTCAGCCTCGATCAAAAACTGCTTACTCGTGGCGATTGGCTGATCGACAAGGAAATATTCTCAGCAACGACCCGTTTCGACGCGACGCTGAATTTCATCGCCGAGAATTTCAAGCTGCAGAGCAGCGCCCAATACCATCTGCATATTGGCGCCTCTCATCATATAGTAAATGTTAGACATCTAGATAAAAATTTCTACCAGATTAAATCCCTGCAGCCGATGATCGCGCATCACGGTGACCGGTTCATCGTGCGCGATCCTGCCTCGCAACACACGCTGGGCGGCGGTCGCGTGGTCGACATCTTCGTACCCAGACGCAGGCGCAGCAGCGAATACCGGCTCGCTCAGTTGAGCGCGATGAATACCGATTCTTACGGCGCATTGAAAGGCTTGTTAAGCCTGCAGCCGGACGGCGTAAAACTGCAGGAATTTTCGACCTGCAGAAACATCGATACGGCCGCGCTAGACATGCTGTGTGAAAGGCTAAAGCAAGACAAGACAGGCTATCATTCGCTCGCGCTGGAAAAATCATCGCTGCCGGTGCTGCTACACGACAATTTTCACAAGCTGTATTGCGACAACATTCTTGCCTTCATAGCAGACTTTCATACTCAGCATGCACAGCAACAGGGGATAAGCGAGCCGGCTCTTAGTCGTGGCGTAGACTTTGCCAGTTCGCACTTGCTGTTTCATGGAATCTTGCAAGATTTGCCCGCGTCCAATGCGATCAAGCGTACCGGCACCCTGCTCCACCTGCCAACTCATCAGACCTCGCTCAGCGCCGAAGAAGAGGCCTTCCTCGAAAAGGTAAGACCGATATTGCTGCAGGCAGGGTTCGTGCCTCCGCGCACAAGAGAATTGGTAGAAATCACGGGTATTCCGCTGATGTCACTGGAGCGCATCCTACGCGAATCGGCCAAGGCCGGCACCTTAATCAAGGTAGCCGAGAACCGCTACTATCTGCCAGAAACCATCATGACTCTGGCCGGCTTTACGGAACACTTAGTGCAAGCCGCCGATGACGGTGAAGGATTTTCTGTCATTCAGTTTCGCGACGCCTCCCAGATAGGCCGCAATCTGTGCATCGAGATTCTCGAATATTTTGACAGCGTCGGCTTTACTCGCCGCGATGGCAATAGCCGCTTCGTGCGCACGAGAAAGGAAAACATCTTTGGCAAGTGACCAACAGGTTCAATCGACCAGCGCTGTTATTGGTTTTCCATAACAATGTAAAACTGCTACTCTAATCCTTCAAGGCTAACACACATAGGTATTGTTAGAGGTTCTGCGATGGGTCTGGAAATAGACAAGACTGATTTTAATGCCGAAGACTTCGAAGAATTTGGCAAGCGCTTGCAGGACAACCTGAAAGCGCTCGAGATGGTTTTAGCCAGGCCGGGTTTTGGCGAGGGCGAACTCTCCTTCGGCGCCGAGCTGGAACTGTATATCGTCGACAAGGCTGGCCGCCCCTTGCACATTAATCAGGAAATCATTGCCAAACTAAACGATCCACAACTCACTCTCGAACTGAATCGCTACAATCTGGAATACAATTTCAGCCCGGTACTGATAAAAGACAGTTGCTTCGCTGCGACTCAGCAGGAGGCGCTAACGGCCATCGACAAGATCAATGGCGCGGCGGCCGAGTGGGACGGGAATGTCGTGCCCATAGGCATTCTTCCCACGCTGGAGCAGTCAGATACCGGCTATCATGCGATGACCAAGCTAGCGCGATTCGAGGCGCTGACCAAAGAACTCACCGATATTCGTGGCGGCCCATTTACCATCGCGATCGAAGGTGAGGAGAAGCTACAACTGGCGATGGATGATGTGACACTCGAGGGGGCAAACACCTCGTTTCAGGTGCATCTTCGCGTGCCCGCCGCCGAGTTCGCCGATTTCTATAATGCCTTGCAGCTAATCACACCGTTAGCCGTCGCCATGGCGGCAAACTCTCCCACTCTGTTCGGGCATCGGCTCTGGCAGGAGACCCGAATACCTCTCTTTAAGCAGTCGATCGATTGCCGGCCGCTAGACACTCTGCATCCGATGCCCGCTCGAGTGAACTTCGGCAACAACTGGATTCGAGAGAGCGCCTTCGAACTTTTTGCAGAGTCCGCCCTTCTCTATAGACCGATCCTGCCGGACTGTTCAGATGAAGACGCGATAGCGATAGCACAGAGCGGTGGAACCCCGAGCCTGCATGAACTTCGATTGCACCAGGGTTCTATCTGGCAGTGGAATCGACCAGTGTACGACCCCACCGGTGCAGGTCATTTGCGCATTGAACTGCGCGCATTCCCCGCTGGCCCCAGTATAGTTGATATGCTCGCAAATGCGGCATTGGCCATAGGCCTCGCGAAACTCATGCAGCCGAGCATCAAGAAGCTCCTGCCTGCCATTCCCTTTACCTATGCCATCGCTAACTTCTACCGTGCGGCGCAGAGCGGTCTCTCGGCCGAATTATTCTGGCCTTCGCTAAAACAGAGTCAGCCAGAGTACAAGACAGTCCCTGAGATTCTGCAGAGTCTGTTGCCTGAAGTTCCCCAAAACCTTGCCGCCATGGGTTTTATAGAAAGCGACTACGCCGGGCTGATCAAGGTGATAGAAGAACGCCTGGCGACTAGACAAACCGGTGCGCAGTGGCAATTAGGCAAACTTGCCGAGCTACGCAAAGACATGCATAAACGCGAAGCCCTCGCCGAGATGTTTGCGCAGTACCAACACAATAGCGCGGCGAATATTCCGGTAGCGCAATGGAAGTAATTGAGCACAGCGCAGATACCATTGGGCATATCACCACCTGGGCTAACCCGAAAGCCGAGGACATCGGGAACTCGGCCGTCGAATTCCTGCATAAGTTGCAGGGCCCTACACATCTGCACATCGAGGGCAGTGACGGCTCTCGATCGCGAGCGGCAGTTACGCTACTGCACGGCAACGAACCCTCAGGCCTGTTCGCCATTTTCGATCTACTGAACCGCGAGCTCAAGCCTGTAGTCGACATACACCTGTTTATACTGAACGTGGACGCTGCCAAACAGGCACCCGGCTTTGTTTACCGTATGCTGCCACAACACAAGGACATGAATCGCTGCTTTAAAGAACCGTTCGGCGCTAGCGAACCGGAGCAAGTAGCGAAGAGCCTGCTGGAGAAAATACGAAGTCTGCAACCAGAATGCGTCATCGACATTCATAATACTTCGGGCTCTAGCCCGTCGTTCGGCGTCACGACATTTATGGATTCCCGTCACGACGCCCTGGTTTCACTGTTCACCCATCGACTGATCGTAACTGACCTGCGGCTCGGCGCACTGATGGAACTCAGCGAGACGATGATGCCAACGGTAACGATAGAGTGTGGCGGCGCACAAGATCTGGAGTCGAATATTATGGCGGCCGAGGGCTTAAGTCGCTATTTCACGCTAGCTGACGTGCTATCAAATCAACACGGCGAGATGTCACTGGAATTCTTCCACAACCCCATGCGGCTGGAACTCGCAGCAGGCATAGACATCGCTTACGGCGAGCACTGTCTGCTGCAGGAAGGCGTGACACTCCTGCCTGGTGTGGAAAATTACAACTTCGGCTTTGTCGACACCTCGAAGCCGCTTGGATTCGTAGCGGGAGAGCTGACCGCACTGCTCACTCTGGTAGACAATAGCGGCAGAGAACGGGTTACAGATTATTTCGAGAACCGCGAAGGCGTCCTCTATCCGCGCAAGAAGATTAAACTGTTCATGGTCACCGGCAATCCGGAGATCGCACGCAAGGACTGTCTTTTTTATCTCGTCGAACCCGACTAACGCTTTGGCTGCAAGATAACGGGTAGCTTCGTGTAACCTTTGACGAAACTCGAGTAGACGCGCTCCGGCTCTGCCACCACTTCCACCTTGTGAAAGCGTTTCAGAATTTCTTCCCAAACGATCGTGAGTTGCATCTCGGCGAGTCGATTACCCATGCAACGATGCAAGCCAAAACCAAAGGAGAGATGCTGGCGCGCATTAGGTCGGTCGATAATAAATTCATCTGCTCGCTCGATGACTTCCTCGTCACGATTGCCAGAGGCATACCAAATGACGACCTTGTCCCCTGCCTTGATTTGTTTGCCGGAAAGCTCGGTATCCACCAAGGCGGTTCGACGCATGTAGGCCAAAGGTGTCTGCCAGCGAATAATTTCGGAAACCATATTACGAACCAGGCTGTGGTCGCTACGTAACTTGTCGTACTCGGCAGGGTTTTCATTCAGTGCCAGTACGCCACCTGTGATCGAGTTTCGAGTCGTGTCATTGCCACCCACAATCAATAAGATGACATTGCCGAGATACTCCTGCTGCGGCATATTACGCGTCGCCTCGCCGTGTGCCAGCATGGAGATCAGATCGTTGCCGGGCTCCTCGTTTACGCGCTCATTGAACAGACGCACAAAATAGGCGAAGCATTCCTGCAGGGCCTGCCAGCGCTCACTCTGATTCTCTACGACGCCACCACCAGGGATCGCGGTCGCGGCATCGGACCAGAACGTGAGTTTATGCCGATCTTCGAAGGGGAAATCGAACAGCGTAGCCAGCATCTGTGTCGTTAGCTCAATCGAAACTCGTTCGACCCAGTCGAACTCTTCATCCAGTGGTAATCCGTCCAGTATTGTGCAGACTCGTTGACGAATTAGCCCCTCCAGGTTTTTTAGATTGGCCGGTGCTACCACTCCTTGTACCGCACGACGCTGTTCGTCGTGTTTCGGCGGATCCATGGAAATGAACGAAGGCAGTGTGAATTCTTCGTAGCTATCGACGATGCCGATCGTTGGCTCGGACGAGTAGATATGGGGTGATGTATCCACCTCCATAATATCTTTGTACTTCATAACCGACCAGTAAGGACCGACTGCTGAATTCGCACAAAAGTGAACAGGCTCTTCCTTGCGCAGCCTTTCCATGAACGGCAGAAATTGATTCGCCTGCCAGATGCCCGGATGGGACAGATCGATCTCTTCGATCGGCATGGTGTAGGGATCCTTCCCTACCATACTCCACTTACTTTTGTTGGGCGGCTGACCGCCTGTTACTTCGCTCATACTGCCGTCCCCCCATAGGACATTACATCAGCGCTTACTGCCTTTTGGACTCGCTAGAATTGAAACTCCGGCGTGGTTACCACCAGCCCGTCCAACTCTTCGGTCACCACAATCTGGCAGGACAGACGCGAATTGTCTTTGCGGTCGGCGCTGAGACTTAGCATCGCATCCTCGGTGGGAGCAATCTCTCCCACCTTGCCTAGCCATTCTTCTTTGACATAGACATGACAGGTAGCACAGGAACAAGAACCGCCACAATCGGCATCGATGCCTGGCACGCCATTAGAAACGGCGGCCTGCATGACTGAACCCCCAGTAGTGACCGCTACCGGATGTTCAGCGCCGTCATGATCGATGAATAATATATTTACCATGAAACCAAAACCCTTTACTCAGGAAAATTCGAAGGCGCAACAATAGCAAGGAATGCCCATCAGCAAAAGATTGAATTGCTGTTTCTGGAATACGAGGAGTATGCGCTGCACCATTCTATGCTGCCTGGCGAAGTTTGAAAAAAAATTGAAGGAATCCCTGCCTTTTTGCAATGTGTTTGTTTGTCTGGGACAAAATGGTGCATTTTTTGTAGACTACATTGCTTAGTGTGTTCTTAATTGTTTCTCTGACCAAAATTAGGCCTTTGAGCTACTCTGTCTCAGGGAAGATGCAACAGCGACTCTACGATGAATAGCTCCACACGCGCCTATTTGCCTCTCGTTATCTGCGGCTGCCTGCTATTAATGTTGTCCTTCGGCTATCGCGCCGGTTTTGGCCTGTTCATGCAACCGATGTCGGAGGCTCGAGGCTGGGGTCGCGATGTATTGTCTCTGGCTCTCGCCATTCAGAATCTGTCCTGGGGAGTCTGTGCGGTCATCGCCGGAGGCCTCGCAGACCGTTTTGGTAACTTGAAGGTCATTCTCGGCGGCGTCGCACTCTATGCCTTGGGCATGTGGGGCATGGCCTTTTCCACCACAGCACTCACAATCAACTCTAGCGCCGGCCTTTTAGTAGGCGCAGGTGTTGCTGGCACCTCCTTCGGCATCGTGTTGCCGAGCCTGGTGAAGGCAGTCCCTGAACACAAGCGCGCCTGGGTTTTGGGCGTCGGCACCGCAGCGGGTAGCTTCGGTCAGTTTCTGGTAGTACCTGTCATACAAGTTGTCGTCGACGCAGTCGGCTGGTTTCAGGCACTGCAATATCTCAGCATGTCGGCATTTTTGATGGCGCTTTTGGCGATTCCCCTAGCGCAGGCGAGCGCGGCATCAACAGACAAGCTGGCGGGCATCGCACCGGTCAGCCTCATCGACGTTGCGCGCAGGGCATTAAAGGTTCGCGCCTATCTGTTATTGCTATTAGGCTTCTTTGTATGCGGGTTCCACGTCGCTTTCATTACCGTGCACATGCCTGGCTACGTACTCGATCTCGGCTTTTCCGCGCAGGTTGGTGCCTGGAGCATCAGCCTCATCGGCTTGTGCAACGTAATAGGTGCTTTTTATGCCGGCATGCTCAGCGGCAGGAAACCGATGCGCAAGATTCTTACCTTCATCTATCTGGGCAGGGTTGTCGCCATTACCGGCTTTCTGGTAATCCCACCGTCGCTGGCCAGCATACTCATCTTCAGTGCCGCCATGGGGTTTCTCTGGCTCGCTACGGTGCCGCCTACGTCCGGCTTGGTGGCGCTGTTCTTCGGCACGCGTTATATGACTTTTCTCTATGGCATCGTGTTTCTAAGCCATCAATTAGGTAGCGCCAGTGGCGTGTGGCTGGGCGGCTTCCTGTATGAGAGATACGGCAATTACGACGGCATCTGGATGGCAGGTATCGCTCTCGGTGTGTTGGCGGCCGCCTTACACTGGCCGATCGAAGAGAAGGATCACAGTGGCAGCCTGGCTGTCGGGGCACCCTAGCGTTCAGGTTTACCACCCAATGCATCCAAAGCAATGGTTCCGAGCATCTCAGGTAGAGGAGCAACTTATGCGTTACGAGCCTGACCTGGATTGAGCAATCCCATCGGTAAGTTTAACAATTGCCTCGAGCCTCTGAGTTTGTGCTGAATAGTCATCCTGAATTTTTGACTCGGTTATATTCTCGATGATACCAATAGTACGATAAACAGCAGCCGATGCGTCTATCATAGGTTGCAGTCGCTCCCGCACCCAACATTCTTCGCCGTCTGGTTTTATGATTCTGTATCTGAGATCCAACCCCAGATTGCCAATAACTTTTCGCTGGTTCATGATTCTCTCTCTGTCATCAAGATGGATTATTCCGGTGAAATAATCTTTGTTGGAATAGCACTCCTGCTCTGTGAGCCCCAACACTTCATTGCAGGCTGAACTGACATATTCGATCTGATTAGTCTTTGCATTCTTTACCCAGAAAACGTCACTGATGTTTTCCGCGAGTTGTCTTAAAAGATCCTGATGCTCGAGTATTTTAGTTTCGGTTGCTCTCGCTTCAGTTAAATCGGAGATAGCCATCACTGCGAAAGCCTGACTGTTTCTGACTTCAATCTGTGATACCAATAATCTGGCAGGGAATGTAGTTCTGTCATGACGTACCAGGGTTAGCTCCAAATCCTTTACCTTGATACCTGCGCCAAGGGTAGTCACATCGGCTATCAATGTTGACACTGAAACCGTCTCATCGAATATGTTATCAATCTGAAATTCTTCGATTTACAAATCGCCATTAACAAATCGCCATTAACAAAGGTTTTCCGAAACATGGGATTGGCATAGACGAGATTTAATTTTTTCAAATCCAGCATGACCACAGCATAATCTACGTTCTCCAAAAGTTGCGTGAATGGCAGCTGATCCAGTGCGCGTTTCGAACGCTCCCGCCGGAGAATGTACTGGAGGATAAACGTAGTGACGATGACGAAAGCGAGCCCATTGAGTATTTCTATACCAAAAAGCTGCTGAGGATAGTCACTAAAGCTGTTGAGTAATAACCCTGAAACAACTATATAGACTGAGGCAAACACCAGATAAAGCAACGAAATGCGAATATGGTTGGGGACTTGACGTAATGCTGTTTTTAAACCTTTCATAACCAGAGCCTACCCTTTGCCGAGAAACCTTCTATATCGCAGATTCAAAAACCATCCTCAAATCCCGCCTTGCTGAGCTTTAGAGCACCTAACAAAGGCAGGTGACTTTTGGGACAAACTCAGTGCGTTGGTAGCGGGAAATTATTCAATCATTGCACCATTAATCGAGAATCGAGCCTGTTATTGATAGCACTTTTCGCCGCGTTATTCCTTAACTTATCGTTTAATAACCGTATTTATGCGCGGCTACCTGAAATCCAAGCTTGAAGTTTATCGTCTGTCGCGTTAGTTTGAATGTGATAGGCATGAGACAGACATTACGCAGGCTTAGATCTGGAGAACACTATGATTAAACGAATTCCTACCGCCCTCTGCCTTGGGCTGGGCGTCTATCTATTTGCGCCTGTCTTGCTGGCACAAGATAGCGCCAACCCGCGCACCGAATACGGTCAACCCGATCTGCAGGGCACCTACACTTTTAGAACACTTACTCCGCTTAATCGCCCACCGGAACTCGCCGACAAGGCCACCCTAACGGCGCAAGAAGTCGCCGAATGGGAGCAGTTTGAACTACGTCGGCAAAACCGCGATCTGATCATCGATTCGGTCGGTGGCGCTGGCTACCCGCCGGGGGTAATTTCCTACAATAACTTCTGGTATGAAAGAGGCACGAACGCCGTCGGCGATTACCGCACATCCCTTATCTATGACCCAGCGAATGGTCGACGCCCGCCCCTGAACGAGGCAGGCCGTCAGCGCCGTGAGGCCAGAAATCAGATGCTGTTCGAAAGCGCTGGCCCCGAAGGCCGCACCACGGTCGACAGATGCCTGACCGGCTTCGTAGCCGGCCCACCTATCGTCCCGGGTGGCTACAACAACAATATGCAGATCGTGCAGACCGAAGATCAAGTCATGATTCTGAACGAAATGGTGCATTCCGCGCGCATCATTCCCCTGACCGATGAACGGGAAACCAAACAACTGCTATGGGAAGGAAATTCCCGAGCGCATTGGGAAGGCGAGACGCTGGTTATCCAGACCGAGGATTTCTATCACGATTACAACGAAGAAGGCATTTCCGATCAAGCCGTCGTGACCGAGCGTATTACCCGTGTCGATGAGAACACGCTGGAATATGACTTTACCGTAGAAGACCCGCTATCTTGGGATATCCCATGGTCGGCTAAATTTCCACTGCACGAATCTCCCGATCCAGTCTACGAATACGCCTGCCACGAAGGCAACCACGGCCTGGTAGGCATACTCGCCGGCTGGCGCCGCTACGAGTCCATGGGCATGAACGGCGACGGCACGCCACTAGGAACGCAGGGCACTGTCGCGGCGGATGAATAGAGAGGGAATAGCAAGCAAGTTGGCGGAAGCGGCAGCAGTCGAACAATTTACTATAATTATTTTTAGTTTCTTAAATGCAGTTTGTGTTACATAGAGTGTCACATTAGACACGAGTCATCCTTATTTTGCGCAGATTGAATAAGTTCAATTTGAACTTATCAGTAGACTAAAACCAGACTCCAATTTTTCAGGGATCATTTCCATGATCTCTGCCAATTCTCAAATTCAGATGGCCGAATCTGGTACCTTGCAAAGTTTCCTGCGTGCAAACCAAGCAATTCATCTTCTGCCATTTCACGAAATTTTTCGCGATCATCTGCAGGTATGTTTTCTTGCGCCCACGCAGCGATCCGCTGGTAAGCTGCTTTTTTACTGAGGCCCTCCAGGATTATAACTCTTACTATCTCTCGCAGTGTCACCGTGTATTTAAGCCGGAAGGGGTCGGGCTCCCCAATTGATTGCCTCACTGCCTTATATCGGCTTGCCGATCTTTCATAGGCCCACATGAATACATCCTTTAACAGAGTCGTGTCATTGAGTTCATACACTGCCAGAATCGCTTGGGTGTAGTACTCGATCGGTAAATCGTTGAACGACAGCGGCGCCAGATTGGCCTTTATCAGAGGGATATTGGCAGCAAGTCGCGAAACGCGTTTGTTAACATCATCAAATGGCTGCAGATATGGCAATTGCCCCATGACAAAAAGCGCTTGCTCGAAGGGGTTCTCTATCGCATCCGCAGTGGCCAATATTTGTTCAAAGCATTCCTCAATGAGTTGAGGCATTTCTAGTGGATGAAATACAGAGCTTTCGATACCCACGGCAATTTGCCTTAACCGGCCCGTCGCACCTGGATCAGTGAGCAGATTGTTCGCCAACAAAGCGTGAAGGTTTAAAATCGTATGCCGGTTAAAACCTATGTCTTCTGCTGTATTGACAAGAAACTCAATCGCTTCTTTATGATTGAGAATCATCTGCGCTTCTAGCTGTTGTTTGCCCTCGGCCTCTTCTCCAAAATCAATGAGCCGCCTTGTATCCAGAAGTGAATATGTATTCCCCTCCAGTTTGCTGGAACTCCACGACAGATCAATTAGCAGGCGCGTCAATATCTGCTTGGCGTAGGTTCCAGCAGGTTGCTGTTCCTGTGCGGCACTCCCCCATTTCTGCAGTTTTTTGAGTTCTTCGGTTGCCAGATATGAGGTTTCATTTGGCCTATACGAGTCGAGAAATTCACGCTGATACCCTACTGGTTCCCGCTCCCCCATGGGCCTTCGTACATATTGCTGTACCTTTGTTGCCTGCTCTGAAAGTGGCAGTTTGATCTCTCTAGCTTTCTCTTTCTGCTCTTGTCCTTTCTGCGTTGAACTACTCTCTGGAGGTATCTTGTACTTGGACCAGCGCCTTTCCCCTTCCCTAATAAGCCTTCCTGTCTGAACAAGATGGCTTAATCTGTACTGTAAGGTCCTCCTGGCCAGTTTGTCTCTGAGCCCCTTTTCGACATCGGCGATGCTCACGCCTTTCGGATTGCCCGCCACGATATCCACAATGGCCCGCAGGTTTTGTTCTGATATTTGTTTAGCCATTTACAGATCCAGACGCCTATGCGCAAGCCTCAAGGATAAGCGCAACTATTTGTCATATGCGCAATTTAACTCTCTCTATGCGCAATTATCAAGTCTATGCGCAACTAAAATGGCGCATAGAAAATACCGCAATAGGGAAAATATTCTATATTTTTCAACTGGATACTCCCCTTTTCCGGGCAAATCATTGTGTATCATCTCCGCCTCATGATCTAAGAATATGCAAAGAGATTGGGTTTCTATGTCTAGCTGTAGTGAGGACGAGGTAGTAACACTTTTAACTCTTAGTGATGCTACTGGAGCTGAATCCGCTCGCTATAGACACCCAAGCAAATCTACCCTTACTCCGTTAAATCGCCCAGCGGAACTCGCCGACAAGGCCACCCTAACGGCGCAAGAAGTCGCCGAATGGGAGCAGTTTGAACTACGTCGGCAAAACCGCGATCTGATCATCGATTCGGTCGGTGGCGCTGGCTACCCGCCGGGAGTAATTTCCTACAAAAACTTCTGGCATGAAAGAGGCACGAACGCCGACGGCACGCCATTAGAAACGCAGGGCACTGTCGCGGCGGATGAATAGAGAGAGAGAATAGCAAGCAATTGGCGGAAGAGGCAGGAGTCGAACCCACCAAGCCTGTTATTAACAGACTTCACCGGGTTTGAAGTCCGGGCACCCCACCGGGGATGATACTCTTCCGCCGACGAGTTTAGCATAATCAGGGTTCGAGTCACCCTGAGCACAGCGCTAGGGGACGTCGTTCAAACCCCAATCGTATTTTAGATGCCGAATGGGTATGTTGCCGGAGCGAAGTTTTGCGGCGCTCGCGGCGTCCAGGCCTAGCTCGCTCGGGTAGTTCGCTAAAAACTCTGCCACCGAGTCGATCCCGCCCCAGCCTTTCTCGAAATCTTCCTCGTACCAGTCGAAGATGCTCGAGATGTGCATGCGTCCACTCTGGTAGTAATTTCGGCTGCGGTCGGACAGAAATAATCTCGTGCTGTCATCCAGCTGCGCTTCCAGCTTCTCGCCAGTGTAAGCCTCGGCGCGCAAGGCGGGGCATCCAATCGCGGCGCAGTTTACGGCGAAGTGAATTCGCGGTTCCTGATAACGGCTCCAGCCACGGATCATCTCATGCTCGATTTCATCCAGCGTGACCGGCTCACCAAACAGGCTGGCGAAATCCTGATTCCACGCTGACGAGAGGAAAAAGCCGATATCCCGGATGGAATCGATACGCGGGTATTCTCCCAGAACCACCTCTACGGTCCAGGCATTGTAGGCGTTAATGAGGAAAGCCAACTGCTCGACCAGCGGCCAGCTGTCAAATGTGCCACGCGGCACCGCAGCTAGCTCGGCCAGATACGCCTTTAGTACCGGCCTCTGTGCTGCCATTCCCGAATAGTCTAGCTGCGTGGCAGTTCTCCCCTCGAGTACTCTTACATGCTCCGCTAACAGGCCATCCCATCGGCTATGATCGAAATCTCCCAGCACGCTGCCTGGTAGCAGCAAAAGCACGAAGCCTAATATTTTTAGCAACTGATTCAAGCGTATTCTCCCTATTGTGTGTGACGCCCTTCCCAGTCTCTGCCAAAAACGCTGGAGGCAGCCGATTCATTGGGCTGGAAACTATCAAGGCCTGACAAAATGAAGTATGCTTCAGGCTACTGTGACACGCGGACACGCGGCCCGATTGAATGAAGGCTTGGATTCAGACGGGTAAAGAATAATTTCCAGCGGTCAATATAACAAGAAAGGTTTTTGCCGATTCTCTTTCAAAAAAGATACATTCTTCGCGACGATCGAGTCGGGAAATTGAGATAGTCGGCTCCGAGAGTTTGGAGAATTACCATGATGCATGCTGAAATCACCGGATGGGGAAAATGTGTACCGCCTGCCGTGCTCAGCAATGATGATCTGGCTACCTTCATCGACACCTCTGACGAATGGATCACCTCCAGAACTGGCATCAAAGAACGCCGCATCTGCCATAGTAACTTCTCCGATATGGCGATCGTGGCGGCGCGACATGCCTTGGCGGCAGCCGACATGGATCCGATGGAACTGGATCTGATCCTGCTCGGCAGCCTAACCAACGACAGCATGTGTCCTAACACGGCTTCCTTGGTTCAGGATGCAATCGGCGCAAGAAATGCCGCGTCGATCGATATTAATTCCGCATGCACCGGCTTCCTCTACGGCTTGCACATCGGCACCAACCTCATCAGAACTGGCGCACACAAGAAAGTCCTGGTAATCGGCGGCGAATTCATCTCTCACTACATGGACTGGGCCAGACGCGATGTCGCGGTTTTATTTGGCGATGCCTGCGGCGCCGTAGTTATTGAGGCATGCGATAAAGAAGTCGGCCTCCTGGCAGCCAAGATCGGTTGTGAGGCCGATGCAAAATACGCCATCCAGATTACAAACCTGGGGTCGGCCTATAGCCGCCTCAGCGACGAATTCCTCTATGTAGGCTGGAATTTCGAGGGCCAGGAGGTCTTCAAGCGCGCCGTCAAGGCGATGACGCAGGCGTGCCTGGATGTTCTGGTAGAGACCGGAGTTTCTCTCGATCAGGTGAATCTCGTTGTCCCGCATCAGGCAAACAAACGCATTCTCGATGCCCTCGCAAGGCGAATAGGCATCCCCGAAGACAAGGTGTTCACCAATGTCCACAAATACGGCAATACCTCCGCTGGCACGATTCCGGTTGCACTGACCGAGGCGCTTGAAGAAGGCCGAGTAAAGTCTGGGGACTATGTGCTCACTGCCACCTTCGGTGCCGGGTTAACCTGGGGCGCGGGGCTAATCCGCTGGGGTGATCGCGTCACGCCGTTACAGCTGAGCGATGCTGAAATGCCGCCTTGTAATCAAACGGCATTGGAAATCCTGGCACCTCATATCAAGCGCTACACGGAGCACGCGGCAAGAATCAATAAAGACTAGGCACGATTCCTGCCCCAGGCATCGCGGCAACCGTCGTCAGTATTACCCGTAGTTAAACTTTTCTTTCCTGCAAACTGGAACACACCTTGAGCCTGTCCTTTCTCATCTGGAGTACTGTTATAGCCGCCCTCATCACGTTCTGGTGGCAGGGAGACAAGGTAAAGAGCCTTGCGATGTCTCACGTATACCGACTCTGCAAGGAGCAGAACCTGCAACTGCTGGATCAGACCATGGTATTGAAGGGAGTGTGGCCGGTGCGTGATGAGCAGGGCCTGCTGCGACTGAGAAGACGCTACAGTTTTGAATTTACCTCCACCGGCGAGGCACGCTCGCAAGGGAGTGCCGAGCTTCTCGGCATGAGATTGCACAGCTTGCACCTCGATGCCCACATGTTACCCGAGGACCATGACAAATTTCTGCACTAGGATGTAAGTGATTTTCTCAGTGATGGAAAATAGATCAGCAACGCATCGGCGCGTGCCGCGACATAAATTATCATCGCCCACCAAAGCCCATTCACGCCAAACCTGTCCACCAGCATCCACCAGGCCAGAAGAAAAACCGCTATCGAGAGCACGGCAGCGTTTCGCATCTGCCTTGTAAAGGAGGCACCGATAAAGATGCCATCCAACTGAAACGCGGCGAAGGAAAAGAAGATATAGATCGCCGCCAGAAACAACGAACTAAGTGCCGCCTCACGCACGAGCTCGATATCGGTTAGCGCTGTTACGGCAAGCTCGCCAAACACAAGAAGTAAACCGGCCAGTGCTGTTGCCGTAACCAGTGCGAGTATGGTTGACCGCTTTACTGCCATATCGAATGAATCCAGGCGTTTCGCACCCATTGCTGATCCCACCAGCGACTCGACAACGAATGCGTAGCCATCGAGGAAGAAAGCGGCGAAGGAAATAAGCTGCAATAGAATATGGTTAGCTGCGAGAACCACGTCACCAAACTGCGCACTCTGGTTGATGAAGAAAGCAAAAGAGAATACCAGCACCAGGGTTCGAATCATGATATCTCTGTTCGCCTTCAGCATCTTTCTAAACGCCGAGGCATCGATGAGTCGAGCGCGGGGCCAAAACTCGGCATTGGGTTCGCGATGCCCACTCAGCTCGCGCACAATCAGCCAGGTCGCGAAGGCGACAGTCGACCATTCGGCGATCACAGTGCCCAGGGCAATACCCTCTACACCCCAGCCGAGGATTCCAGCGAAGTACACATCGAGACTGATATTTAGCCCATTCAGGACCAACTGCACGAGCAGCAATTGGCGGCTGTTACCTAAGCCAATCAACACCCCCATCAGAGCGAAAGTGGCGAGGGTGGCAGGTGCACCCCATATACGAATATTGAAGTACTGCTGCGTAACCTCCTCTACCGGCACACTGCCATTTAGTAATGAAAGCGCGACTAGCCGAATAGGCCACTGCAGTGCTATCAATGCAAAGCCCAGCGCCACTGCCAATACTAGCGCCCTGCCCAGCACGGCACGAATCTCACCCTGATCGCCCGCACCTAGAGCTTGCGCAACAGACCCTGTAGTACCCATGCGCAAAAAGCCGAAGCTCCAGTAAACGAAGGAGAAGATCAAAGCACCGAATGCTATCGCACCCAGATCGGTTATATTTCCTACGTTGCCTATAACGGCCGTATCTACCAACCCCAATAGCGGCACGGCCGCGTTGGCCAGAATGATGGGCCAGGCCTTCGCCAGGAGGAACCGATAGCTAATGGATTCAGGATTATGCATTGTTGGCTTTGGCGGTCTCTGCGGACCCGATCTTTGCCGACGATTGTGGCGAAATCGGCAACAACATGCGAGTATTCAGGCATAACCAACGGGAGTTGAACATGATTATATTGCACCACCTACGCATCGGCCGATCTATGTTTGCCGTCTGGCAGTTGGAAGAATTCGGCATCGAGTATGAATTGAAAGTCTATCACAGAGACCCTGAAACATTTCTCGCGCAGGAGGACTTAAAGTCAGTACACCCGCTGGGTAAGTCACCGGTCATCGAAGACGGCGACCTGATGCTATCCGAATCAGGTGCAATCACAAGCTATCTGTTAGAAAAATTCGATAACGAGAATAGATTCGCCCCTCCCCGGACAGACATCAAGCGTTGGGCCAACTTCACGCAGTGGCTCCACTACCCCGAGGGTTCTGTGTTCGGGCCCCTTTTAGTCAGGATGATATTGCTTCGATCCGAGGTCTCGCACGCAGGACTCGATGCCTACAGCAAGCGTGAAACACAGTTACATCTTAGTCATATCTCCAACCAGCTTGGAGACAATGAATTCATACTGGGCGATTCATTTAGCGCAGCGGATTTTGGCATTAGTTACGTTGTATCTCTCGCGAGACGACTCGGTCAGTTAAAGCCCTATCCTACTCTGGAAGCCTATTTACTGCGGAACTTCGAGCGCCCTGCCTATCTACGCGCAATCGAGAAAGCCATCGAATAGAGCGCAAGTCTCAGCGCTGTCGATCGAAAGAAATAGCCGCGCACTCCCAGGCACGGCAGCGCTTGCTTGAATAGCTGCACCAAGCCTTCATATACTATGGACAAATTGAAGAGAGATCATGGGCCAGAGCCAGGATGATATCGTGCTGATTCCCTACAACACGATGCGCAGCCTGCAGGGTAATCAGGCACGTACGGATATTCAGATACAACTGAGTCTCAGCGAGACCGCGGTCGTCGAAGATGTCACGCAGCAACTTACCACCCTACTGCGTAACGCGCATAATCTCGATAGCGACGAGGACGACGACTTTCAGATTCAAACTGCCGAACAGCTGATGGAGACTTTCGACACGGTTATAAACATGGTTACCATCGTCATCGGTGGTATCGTTAGCATCTCATTATTGGTCGGCGGCATCGGCATCATGAATATCATGTTAGTCTCAGTCACCGAGAGAACCCGCGAGATTGGCATCTGCAAGGCGATAGGCGCGAAGCGCCACCACATTCTCATGCAGTTCTTGATCGAGGCGCTGCTGCTCTCCCTGCTAGGCGGGCTGATCGGTCTGGCGATCGGGTACGCTTATTTCAAGCAGCATTCCCTCATTCCCGCCGGCTAGCATCCCATTGTGGTCTATCGCGCTGGCACTGGGGTTCTCCGGCTTTGTCGGGGTGCTATTCGGCATTTTACCGGCGGCAAAGGCCGCTAATCTGGACCCCATAGACGCACTAAGATACGAATAGGACTATCTCGGATGAAACTGGATCGAGCCCTGCTAAAAAAAATTCTGTTCATCCTGATCATCATCGCGGTGGCGCCGTTTGCCCTCGAGGTGGTTCTGCTGGCGGATGTCGCGGGCGCCGAATTTGCCGTTCTATTTGCTATTTACTATTTAAAATCAACAGCTTATATTGTTTTAGAGCGCTGGCTGGAATTCAAGCGCAGCGTGTTAGTCGTTTGTACCCTACTCGCCGAACTGTACTGCTTCAGGCCCCGCGTAATGGCCTCTCATCTGGCCGCCAGCAGCCTGCTTCTAGTGCTTACCAGCTCTGCACTGCTTTGTTGCCTCATGTGGTTGCCGCCGCTGTACCTGAGCACAGGATTTCTCAGCTAAAAGCAGCGCCATTAATTGGGCGCGGCCTAAATCTTGTGCTGCAAACCGGCTTTAGAATGTGCTAATCTCCATCTCACCTTAAACCTCTACAGAATAGCGTAAGAATTAAGTAGTTTTAGAAGTGTTTAAAAATTCCGCAGACCGCTGGCCGGTATTCTTCATTCTCTCCCTTAGCGCACTGGATTTCGCTCTGTATTTTCTGGTCAGCAATCCCTATGTGCTGGGCGTCTATTTCTACCTGATGATTATTCCGAAATCGCAGATCTGCGCCTGGAATCACCACCATCAGCATGCACCAACATTCAAGACGACTATCCCGAATCGGCTGCTAGAGTTCTTCTATGCCTTGCATACGGGTGTTACCACGAATCTGTGGGTGTTGCATCACGTGTATGGGCATCACAATAACTTTCTGGATCAAGACACCGACGAGAGCCGCTGGACTCGCCGCGATGGAACGCAGATGGGCGAATTGGAATACAGCCTGAAAATTACCGCGACAGCCTACTATCGCGGCTATCAAGTCGGCAAGGAACACCCGAAAGAGCAGCGCGACTTCGTTATCTTCTCGCTGCTTACCGTTACGCTGTTGGCTGCTCTGGTTGCCTACAAACCTGCGGCCGGAATCTTGCTGTTTATACTGCCGATGATCATGGGCTTGTTTTTGACAGCCTGGGCTACCTATGAACATCATGCCGGCTTGAATACCGAGAACGAGTTCGAGGCATCGTTTAATAATTTAAACCGCTGGTACAATCTTTTTACTGGTAATCTCGGTTACCACACCGCACATCATTATAAAGGTGGCCTGCACTGGTCGAAGCTGCCGCAGCTACATGAGAAGATTAAACACAATATCCCCGATGAGCTAATACGTAAAAGCTGGGTCTAGAGCGAATTCGTTAATGAATTTCGTAGCTAATCGCTAACTCTCACCATATAGATATCGCTGTTATTAGTACGTAGCGATACTCGATCACACCAAGACCAAGACCATGTCACCACAAACCAACGGCATCTACGAACGTTTTCATAGAACTATCTTAAATGAGCTCTATTAGATTACTTTTCACAAAAAACCAGACTCTACATTCAAGCAGCTACAAAACGATCTGGACGATTGGATGGAATACCAGACCAATGAACGAACTTATCAAGGCACGATGTGCTGCGGCAGAACGCTAAGTGAAACTTTGATTGACAGTAAATCAATTTGGGCTGAGAAAAATTTAGCTCAATTCTAAACTGACAGACACTGAGTAAGAACGGGTAGCAGTCAGATCAAGTCTGAGCTACCACATAAGAGAGGGAGTTCGAAATTGCCTACAAAGTGTAGCAGCTAGTAGTCCGATGTTACGGGAATTCTCTACGAAGACGCTTGCCCTTGAAAAACGTTTCATTCTATTTATAGCGCGTTGTGATAAACCGATAAATTATCCGGTTTTACCTGAAGTTAACAACGGTGACTAATCAAACAAGAAGCAAGGGACTAATTTCATGAATAATGCCGGACAAATTGTGGCACTTCAGAAACGCTGTTTGCATGAATTCAGTAGATAGCTGCTGCCGATCAGCATTGATATGTTTGGCGGATGAACCGCTCAGGCGGGTGCAAAGGAAAGGTAGCAGTACCCCAAAGGTAATTTGTCTGGATGGCTTGCGCTTCCAGCTTCGTTTCACCTTCATCTTCAAGTCAAAGCCGTGAAACGGTAATCGATAAAGCAGAGAGAATTTTTTGTTAAGGCCTGCCAAATAGAGCTCCATAAATTGAATACGGGATTGCCAGTCCAGTTTGTAACAGCTGCGACTGAGGTCCGCGAGCCTCTGATTGAGCGGGGTCGCAACTTGGTAGAATCTGGCGCGCGCCGTATCGATCAGGGAAAACTTCACTGCCTGCCCCGCTCCCAGCTCAACCAGGATATTGCCGCCAGTGAGGTCGCGAAAATAGGCACCCCGGGCATGGAGCTTTAACAGGAATTTACTGAGACTGCGCATAAAATCTGTTTTGGAAACACCCAGATAGGAATCTTCCCCAGTCGCGAATGCAGCAAAGAATTCGCGAACAGACGGCACCTTCCCTGCGTACTCACAGACATACCAATTATTGAGCGTATCCTTGCCTTCGGCCCGTTCAATAAAGGCAACCGGCAATGGCGAGTTCAGGCCGTGTCTTAATAGCTGAAACGCGCCATTCCAACTGCGAACAGCTTTGCTTGGTTTAAAATAGTCGTAAATCTTTTTGTTGAAGCGCAACCGGTTCGGCTTCTTTACTGCCAATAGTCGGTCAGGGTGGCGCGGATCGGGAATAGTCCAGATGAGATTGCGGGACTTGCGCAGGATGTTTGCAGCGGTAGGTGCCGCGATCTTCTCGGGATGGATATTGGCGATGATCAGATCCGCCTGTTCGCGATCAGTTGCAAATACCAGCCCTTTCCAGCGGCCATCTGAAAAATGGAAGTATTGCCCATCCCGACGGCTGCCATCGATCAAGACGTCGTTGCTCACCGTCGCATTGCGATCCACTGTGACGTCAGCCGTGATCGGCCAGCGCAGATAAAGCGGCCTTTCCGTGGCGGCCGAGGGTGTGTCCTGTAGATGCTGGCCATCACGGGAGATGCACTCTGCTTGTCGCAGGACCTCTTCACTGTACAGAGATTGCAAGCTGAGGATGCGAGTATTGGTCGTCCATAATACATGTATTCTATGGTCAGGCGTTTCAAATTCATGAACCTGCTGGAAACGCTTGGCCGTCAGTTTCCCATTGTAGCGGGACCCAGGAATCATTTGATTGAAAAAGGCATAGGCGTGGAATGCGGGCCTGATTCGATAGTCCTTCAGTTTTCCGAGGGTACTGCCATAGAAACTTACCAGTTCATTCTTGGCAGGAAAACCGGTGCCGTCATCGACAAGCCCCTCTCGATGACTGACCAGCGGCCCCCAGTAAGCGCGTTCGAGCCCCCCGGATGCTGCTGACAACACCAGATAACGAACCAGATAATCGGCTTGCTTCTCTTCACTGTTCTCAAGACGACGGGCGATACGCTTGAGCGACCAAAACGCCGATGTTGACCAGGTTTTCCCGATGTTGTGCGATTTGCTGATACGTCCCAGCAGGCAGGCTTTTTTTACCAGATTGAGCTTGTGGAGTCCTACCAGTCTGCGGCCAATAATCTTGTGATCATAATTTTCCGGTTCAACCGCACGTTCTGCAAACAGGTTGTTGGTGTGGATATCAGGCAGACAACTGTTACGCGCCATCACTGACAGCACACCGGCATTGTAGGGGTGTTCGAAATCACTGATATTAGGGCCCGCTATCTGGATCCCACGTATTCGTAACTGTTCATGAGCAATCGACCATGCAGCCATAAAATGATCAATAGTAAGGTAGCCGGACCAGCGTCGACGATTGATGGTGTTACCAATCTCCACTGCCTCGAGCTGATCGCCGAAGCGGTCGAGCGTGCTTATCAGGAACTGGCGCCAGCGTGCCTGCGCCGCTGCGGTTTTCATCTGTTGTGACTCTTCTCGCGGCTGCACTAATCGAAGCAGCACCTTAAACTGCTCCGCGAGCAATAGTTCC
>JBBDIR010000020.1:34577-36961 GCA_040880325.1 Pseudohongiellaceae bacterium | reverse complement strand
CAGTCTATTCAGCGCTACGAATTTCTACAGGTGGGGTTGGCCGGACGCTTACCGCTATACCGCTCCACTGTGGGTTTTGACCACCTGTCTTCGCTGCTGGACTCTGTAAACCGTGGCGACAGCAACCAGCCGAGCTATCCGCCCTACAACATCGAGTTGCTGGAGACGGATAAATACCAGATTACGATGGCCGTGGCGGGCTTCCAGGAGCAAGAGCTGGACATACAGACCGAGAAAGGCACGCTAACGGTAGCCGGTAAGAAGGCTGACGACGAGACCGACGATCGCAATTACCTGCATCAGGGCATTGCCGCGCGTAATTTCGAGCGCCGCTTTCAGTTGGCCGACCATGTCGAGGTAACGGCTGCCCGGCTGGCAAATGGCCTGCTCTATATTGACCTGCTGCGGCAGATTCCTGAGGCGATGAAGCCGAAGAAGATCGCCATCGGCAATGAGAAGGCCGCGCTTATCGATGTGAACAAACAAGATGCTGCCTAAGTTAACTACTTCGCTGTAAGCCATTGGGGCGTTCACGCTTAGCTGTGAACGCCCTGTTTTGTTTACCGTTTTGTTTCCCGCTTTGTTTCTAAGTGGAATATGTAGCCAGGGACGGCGGCAGGAAGTAAAGCGGAAACGGCGCGACGCTTTATACACCCGTTGTTATATATGGCGCTTCTTAATAGGGTACTTCTTATATATGGCGCTTCTTATACAGCGCTGCACAGAAGATCAACGCCAGATGGAAGAGATAGAATAGATGGAATCACTGTAAACCATTTCGGCAGTTACAGCGTTTAATAACTAACAGAGCAGCTAATACGGATGACCGTCCGACCGAGAGACCACGATGAACTTTTTCAACAAAACCACCCGACTTATTGTCGACGCCCTCATGCACTACGTTTGCCTGCGGCTGCGATTCAGAAGCCATGTGCTGAATGACAAGCCCTATCAGGACGAGCTTGCGCTTTGCACTGAGGATTGCTGCCCGGCGAAGGGTTGAACTATCTATTAGTCCAGCTTTGCGCTTTATTAGTCCAGCTTGTGAACGACCAGGCCGCTCTTTAGCTTCGGTTCGAACCAGGTCGATTTAGGTGGCATCACCTCATCGGCATCGGCGATCGCCATCAGGCTTTCGATCGAGGTCGGATACAGTGCGAAAGCCGCGGCCCAGTCTCCTGCATCGACTCTCTTCTCTAGTTCCGCCAGGCCTCGAATGCCGCCGACGAAGTCGACGCGCTTGTCGGTGCGCTGATCGACGATATCGAGTAGCGGGGTAAACACATAATCTTGCAAGATGCTGACATCGAGACTGCGCACCGGGTCGGCGTCATCGATCTGTACAGTCAGATTTGCATTGCTTCGAAGGCGGTACCACTGTTTGTCTAGATACAGCGCAAAATCTCGCGCCACGGTCGGCTTCGCCGACTGCCGGTCCAGCTTCTCGATATCGAAATTAGCGCTGAGCTTTTTCAGGAAAGTGGCAGAGTCGACTCCGTTTAAGTCTTTTACGATTCGGTTGTAATCGAGGATCTGCATCTGATTGTCGGGGAACAGCACCACGAGGAAATAATTATAGGATTCATCGCCAGTATGCTTCGGGTTTTTCTTCTGGTACAGATGCTTGACCCGCGATGCCGCTGCGGAACGATGGTGGCCATCTGCCACATATAAATATTTGATCTGCGCGAAGGCGGTCTCGATGTCGGCAGAGAGTGTGACGTCTTCGATTACCCAAAACACATGACGCGTGCCGTCGTCGGCATCGAATTCATATTCCGGCTCGCCCTCTATCACCTTGGCAATCAGGGCATCCACTTCCTCGTGAGCCTTGTAGGTCAGGAATACCGGGCCGACCTGTGCTTCGAGGGCGACCATGTGATTCACCCTGTCGTCCTCCTTCTCGGGGCGGGTGAACTCATGCTTCTTGATCAGGTTCTGCTCATAGGCTTCCACCGAGGCGACCGCAACCAATCCCACCTGCTCGTGTTTACCCATGACTTGCTTGTAGACATACAGCGTCTCCTCGCTGTCTTGTTTCAGCGTGCCCTCGGCCTGAAAGCGATCGAGATTCTCGCGCCCCTTCGCGTACACCGACGGGTCGTGCACGTCTACCGAGGGGTCCATATCGACTTCCGGCTTGTTGATGTGCAGGAAGCTAAAGAGATTGTCCTTGGCCAGCTCGTAGGCCTCTTCGCGATTCAATACGTCGTAGGGATGAGAGGCAACCTTTGCCGCAAGCTCGCGGCTCGGTCGAAGGCCCCGAAAGGGTTTGATCAGTTTCATTGTGGATTCCAATTCATTAGGTTTTAGCTAGAAGCTCGTTATGTGTTTGTTTGTTTGTTTGTTTGTTTGTTTGTTTGTTTGTTTGTTTGTTTGTTTGT
>JBBDIR010000020.1:0-34477 GCA_040880325.1 Pseudohongiellaceae bacterium | reverse complement strand
TGTTTGTTTGTTTGTTTGTTTGTTTGTTTGTTTGTTTGTTTGTTTGTTTGTTTGTGAGTGCGCTTGTTCACTCGTTCATTTACTGTCAAAAACATATTCGCCCTGCCAGTCGGCGGGCGGTGGGTTCTCTCGGAATAGCTCAATCCTGTCGAGGAAGACCTGGCACAGCGGCGCATTGTCGCATTTTATTTGCAGTTGCGAAAACAGTGCCTGTGCCGCACCCCAATTCTGTACTCGGTACTCTGTTAACGCCGCGGCAAACTCATCGAGCTCCGAGAGTTTCTCGGCACTGACCTGCCCCTGCCTGCCAATGAGCTCGAAGATACGCACCGCCTGTGACTTGCCAGCGACACAGACCACATCGAGTTCGCGGTAGACGAAATTCGCCGCATCCGCCTTGCTTGCCGCGCTGACGATATTGGAGACATTGTACAGCCGGGTAAGACTCTCAAGACGAGCGGCGAGATTTACCGTGTCACCAATTACGGAGTAATTCATGCGGTTGCTGGAACCCAGATTTCCAGCGACCACGACTCCGGTATTGATCCCGACACAGGCGGACAGACGCGAATCCATGGAGCCAAGCGCGGCAGTAATCTCCAACAGAGCGGCCATGGCATTTTCGGTGTCTTGTTCGCCCTTGATCGGCACGCCGAACAGGGCCATCACGGCATCGCCGTTGTACTTGTCCACCACGCCTTGATGAGACTCCACGATATCACTGATCTTACTGAGTACTGTATTCAATGCCTTGAGCACTTCTTTCGGTGGCAGGCCCTCGCAGAATGTGGTGAAGCCGCGAATGTCCGAGAACAAGATGGTGGCGACGCGCTCCTCACCGCCGAGCTCGATCGGGTTATTGAGGAGCTGTTCGGCGATCTCATGTGAAACCACCTTGCCTAACAGATCACGCACCTTCTCCTTCTCGGCGAGGCCGCGGGCCATGGAATTAACCGACTCGGAGAGCACACCGATTTCATCGCGAGAGCTAACGCTGACCGAACGATTGTAGTCACCCTCCTCTATCTTCTTTACCACAGCGGCGAGTCTGGACAGCGGCGTGCTAATCGAGCGCGCCAGAAAAAGTACGGCGAGCAAACTCACCACGAGAACCAACAAGTAGAACTGAATGAGCAGCGCCCTGAACTGCACCACGTTCTCGCTGTTCTCATCATAGGAGCGCTGGATCACGGCAAACACCTGCAGCGGATCACCGCTTTCGCCGTAGAGCCGACGCAGCAGTGAAGTGTAATCTTGAGAATCCGCATTGATGCGCTGCAGGCTGGAGAGCTGCGCCTCGTCGAATTGCATCTGCTTGCTGAGCGAGGACTGATCGGCCGCACTTAAGGTCGAGACAATCACCTCAATGGCAGGGGTCGCCGCAGCGTTAGCACTCTCCCTCTTTACGATGCTGACCTCGGAGACGGTCGTCTCCTTAACCCGCTCGACGAATTCCTGATCCAGTGCAAAGCCGCCGATAATCCAGGCTACCTGTCGTGGCAAGTAGAGCGGCAAGGCAATCACCTGAAACGGCAGCCCGTCGATAGTGATTATCATGTCGGAGCGTCCCTCCTCGCTCGCATCGGCAACATCGAGCAACTGCTGCCAAGGGCCGGTAAGTTCATCCATGCCCTGTGTTTCGGTATCGATGATGACGCGGCCATCAAGACCGACGATTAACAGCATGTCAGCGCTGTTCATCGATCTGTCCAACACGTTAAGCGCGGCATCGAACAGAGTCGCGGGATCGTTCGCCGCATAGGCGGTGCGAAAACCAAAATCCCAAGTAAGACTGTTAGTAATGGACTGCAGCGTCAGGGCCTGTTGCTCTCTCGTGTAATCGAAAACATCCGCTCCCAGTTCGAGATAACTATTGATTGTCTCTTCCGTATATTCAGTGTTATTGGTATTGACGTAATAAAAAATGCCGCCGAGAACGGGGATTAACAGGCACAGCAGAAAGACGATGAGGCGGGAGCGAAAGCTACGGAAAGAAAATAGCGAGTTGGCCAAAGCCATTGAGATAAATTCCTGTCTGCGATGAAGCTATCGCTTCCACTGATGTACATTGTTTAACTGTGAATCCATGGCAGCAATGTCTTTAATGCTGTCTTGTGCAGCTACCGATAGCGTTTACGGTTCGCCGACGGGGCCCGGCGCACGCGTCGATCGCGCAGCAGATCGAGCGTTAGTTCAAGCTCAGCAGTGCGGCCCGCCTCGATGATCAGATCCTGTTCCAGGCTGTTTTGTGGCGCGTCTAATCTCGAGTGCCAGACTTTCAGCGTGTATTGCCCAGCCGGAAGATTAGTAAGCGATGCGATGCCAAGATCGTCACTTATCGCCATCAACTCAGACTGCCCTATATAGATGTAGGCCAGCATCCAGTCATGGATATTGCAACCGATCTCGATAACACCGGGTACATCGAACAGCTCCCGGTACTGACTGTCAGCATCGCTGCCGTACAGCGGTGTATCGAAGGTCTTCGCCGGAGAGAATGAATAGACGTGATGAAGAATATCATCGCTGTTAGGAAAGCTGATGCTGCCGCCCGCTACGATGGCGGTCACGGCGGGGATGAATTCCTTATCGCGCTGGTCTATCTCGGCTTCCAGCATCTGCTCCGAAGCTGAGGCGTCTGTAGCGTCCCGCAGTAATTCCATCACCGCGCCCTGTAGCGGTTCACCGTCGCCGTCCTGTAAGCGCAGCGTAATACCCTGTGCTGAAACGGATTGGGTATTAAAACTGCTCAGCACTATCATCAACATCAATAGTTGCAGTACTCGGCTCGTTAATGACTGATCACTCATGGTTGCGGCGTCTATTCCCAATGGTAAGGCTAAAAGTTGTGCACATAACTGGCGCTAAATATTCTATTGAGGTAGGAGTTTCCGCTGACCGCCTTGATGTCATAGAAGCTGTAAGCAAAATTAATGGAAGAATCGACACCGCTTGGGATGCTAAGCCCCAGGCTCCATTCATTGGTGTCTGCTTCCAGCAGATAGGCGATCCATGCTCCATCGAAGGCTGGGTCTGTATACACTGCATCGGAGACCTTATACAGCGCGAGTGTCGGCTGCGTCGTGCTGGAGACGGTAAAGCCATTCACTCTGCGATAGCCGGCGTTGACCAGCATCCCGTTCGCGAACGCATACTCGATATCGCCATAGACGCTATTCGAATCGTAGTCATAAATCTCGCTCGGCAGGCCCATTTCGGGGTCGTAGCCGAAACTCTCGATCACCGGGTCGTAAGTGAGCGAATCACTGCCGCTGTTTTGATAGTCGATACCCAATGTGACAAACCACGCCGGCGATAGACGCCTTAGATAGGCGATGTCTAGCCTAAGCAGATCGTTGTCTCTGGCACTGCCCTCATACTGTTCCAGGGCATAGGACGTACTCAATGACAGCACGGGCGCGTAGGCACCGAGCGCCCACTTGTAATTGTAGTTCGCCGATACGCTGAGGCCAGCCCGATCGAAGCCGCGTAAATCATTAAATCTGGCCGCGCTCACGGCGCCGCCTATGACGAAGGTGTTCTTCAAGCCCAACTCGTAGAGCCTGCCTATCGAATACTCCGCCGCGAGGAAGCTCGATTCCTGCTCGTGCGGACCGTCGCGGCCACGGGGAACATTGCTCTCATGCCCGGCATTTACACTTAACTGAGAAAAGCTGAAGCCCTGAGCGCTTGCCTCGAGTGACAATAGCGCCGCACAGGCCGCACAGAAGGTTGCGTAGAGCTTTAGCGTGCGAATTAGCTGAGGAGACTGCATTTAGGAAGCTTCTAGCCGAGACCGAAAGCCGATTATAGTCCATTACAGGGTAATTAATCAGTATCGACCGAGGCCCGTGCGCAGTTTTTCAATCGAGGTGCTTCTCCAGCGCTCTGCGAATCTGCAGGGGAAGGAAACCCCTTGACTGTAGAAACCGCGAGATTTTCAGGTGCTGCTTAGAGCCGAAGCTCATTTGCTCACTATCACCGAGCTTCTTGACCACCAGCTGGTCTGCCGCTTGTTGCCAGTGGGCTTCGTCGGGGGCGAGGTATTTGTCGATTAACGTCTCGCTAACTTGGCGTGCCGACAGGTCGGCCTTGATGTGCAGATAGGCAAAGCCGCGGGATATGCGATAGCGCACAAAGGATTCGGCGAAGCGTTCATCGGACTGCAGGTTTTGGGCCCTTAGAGCATCCGCTACCTCACGGAGTAATTCGGCTTCGGTGTTGGGGAATTTCTTTTTCAGCTTCTGCATGAGCTCATAAAAAGAATGTTCCCGACGGGCCAGATAGTCCATTGCGGCCCGCCGGAGAACAGGGACATCGTTACAAGCTGCTGTCTCAGACACTGTTTTCGTTTTACGGCTGGTAAAGCTGTTAGCAATGCCTTCGTTATTAGCAGAAACCGTCTCTCTTCTGGATAACTCACTGTCTCTGACTAACAAAGGCATCACCGTTGTCGCTCTGAACTACTCGCTAGTTGCTCTTCTTTGCGTTAGCGAGAACCACCACATCGTCATCGTTGGCTGGCTCTTCGTCTTCCGAATTCGCCGCCTTCTTCGAGAGATCGCCGCCTAGCAATTGCGCGCGAATCTGCAATTCGATCTCCTCGGCGATATGAGGGTTCTCCTCCAGATACAGGCTAGCGTTCTTCTTGCCCTGGCCAATCTTCTCGCCCTGGTAGGCATACCAGGCACCGGACTTCTCAACCAGACCTTGCTTAACGCCGAGGTCGATGACCTCGCCCAGATGGTAAATGCCTGTGCCGTACATGATTTGGAACTCGGCCTGCCTGAACGGCGGGGCTACCTTGTTCTTAACGACCTTCACTCGGGTCTCGTTGCCGACGACTTCGTCGCCTTCCTTGATCGAGCCGATGCGTCGTATATCCAGGCGCACCGAAGAGTAAAATTTAAGTGCGTTGCCGCCGGTAGTGGTTTCCGGGGAGCCGAACATGACGCCGATCTTCATACGAATCTGATTGATAAAGATAACCAGTGTGTTGGAGTTCTTGATGTTGCCTGTCATCTTGCGCAGTGCCTGCGACATCAGACGTGCCTGCAGCCCCATGTGACTATCGCCCATGTCACCTTCGATCTCGGCCTTCGGTGTGAGTGCGGCGACGGAATCGATTACCACGACATCTACCGCGCCCGAACGCACAATCATGTCGCAGATTTCCAATGCCTGCTCGCCGGTATCCGGCTGGCTAACCAGCAGGTTGTCGACATCGACACCCAGGTTGCCGGCATAGATAGGGTCGAGTGCGTGCTCCGCATCGATAAACGCACAGCTGCCACCGGCTCGCTGTGCTTCGGCGATGACCTGCAAGGTCAGTGTGGTCTTGCCGGAAGACTCCGGCCCGTAAATCTCTACCACTCGCCCCCGTGGCAAACCGCCTATACCCAGCGCCACATCCAGACCCAGAGAGCCGGTGGAAATGGCTGGTATCGGTTCGCGATCAGTATCGCCGAGCCGCATCATGGAACCCTTGCCGAATTGTCTCTCGATCTGCGAAAGTGCCGCGGCGAGTGCCTTGTCTTTATTGCCGTTATCTTCAATCATCTTAATTTCCTTGTGTTTAAATTCACAACTGAAGCCTGGTTCCATGAGTAAAGCAGTTGTCGGGTTGCCCCTAAATACTCAGTCTCCTGAGTTCTAAATAGTAGCCTGTCCCCAGCTACTTGCTAAATTTTTTACAGTCTTTCCTCGATGCTGTCTCCAGGCACCTCGCCGCAGCTGATCTGCATGAGCTTCTCGGCCAGACGCTCGCTGTCTATTTCGACTTCCACGTTATCTACTTTCACGTTGAGCTCATTACTATGGAACTGGTGGCTCGAACTCGAAATCACCCCCGTGACCATCGATGGACTCACAGTGGGTAACATCGAGTTCAGCCATAAATCGTACAATCCTGTGTTGGTAGCGACGTTGGCGCTTCTGGCCACGTTTTTTGTCACCCTATTTGTCACTCTTTTTGTCACCCTATTAGCCGCCCCATTAGGCGCTCTATTAGCCGCCCCATTAGCCGCACTATTAGCCGCCCTATTAGCCGCCCTATTAGCCGCACTATTAGCCGCACTATTAGCCACGCTCTCAGCCCCTAAAGCCGATGAATATTTGCTTTCGCTGAATCGATTGTTTTGCATTGCCGTTGCCTTACTTTTGTTTGCCTGCCTGCCTGAAATTCACTATCGTTTGATCTTTCTATTCGTCTGCCTACTGCTCTTGTATCTGCTCTTGTATCTACTCTTGCACCTACTATAACTATCTATTATGCCCTGCACCGGCCGTGTTCTGTGGCCTGCGTCCGTTTTCCAAACTACTGTATAAACGAACAGTGGAAATTTAAACAAATTATTACTGTATATACAACCAGTATATTGGCAAAAAATCCAAATCCTTTAATATTTCTTTAGAGATCCCGGGATTAAATCTAACGCCGCTGTGCAAGGCTCTCGTCAAAGCGGAGCACGGCGCCTTGCCGTCAGGCGGCGCTTGGCAACGCTGCCCCTACTCGACTAACAGCAAGCAACCTTCCAGTGCCGCTTGCACTGTAGCCTCTCTCACCGACTCGCGGTCGCCGCTGAAGTGGAAGCAGCGGGCCAGGCTCTTGTCTTGCCATTGCCAGGCGATCCAGACTGTTCCTACCGGTTTCTCATCGCTACCACCATCGGGCCCGGCGATGCCACTGACGGCGACGGCCAGATCCGCGCGACTGTTCTCGATCGCCCCCGCGGCCATGGCGAGCACCACCGCCTCGCTTACCGCGCCATCGATCTCAATTAAAGCAAGGGGTACATTCAGAAGGCGCTGTTTCGCCGCATTGGAATAGGTGACGAAGCCACTGTCGAACCAGACCGAGCTTCCGGCCAGCGCGGTGAGGGCTCGGGAAATACCGCCACCGGTACACGATTCGGCGGTAGCGATGATCAAATTCTTGGCGATGAGTTTGGCGGCGAGTTGTTTGACAATCTCGGCCACGGTGGGAGCGCTGGGCAGGGTCGATGAATCGGACACGCACTCATAGTAACGACTTTAAGAATCAAAGTGAACTGCGCTTAAAATACGCTGCAACAACAGGCCAATGCTGTCGGGTACGAATTACAAGTCAATGTGTGAGGCCATGATTAAGCAAGACCCAAGCAAGCGTTTACAAAGTGACGCGGTTACATCGCGCAATCAAAGCGAGCGCTACGGGGTCAATTCCGGATAGAAATCTCCTCTCCTGATTTCAATGCCGTCTCCTGCCAGCAAGGATTCAAATTTTTCTAATGACTCCAGTATTGTTAGATTCCCCGGCAATACAGGTCCTGCCGCCTCAGGTTGCGTCAATCGGCGTGCGTAGCCTTGATCATAATGATACAGATAAACAATATCGGGGCTGAGAGTCCTGACACATTCGGCAGCGGCGGCGGGCACCATCCTGCCTCTGGGGATATTTAGCGGGATGAATGCAACGTCTATATCCCTGAGCTGCATAACTTCCGGCACACACTCGGTGACACCGGCAAAATAAAACCGCTTTCCGCCCAGACTAACCAGGTAACCGTTTGCATCGCCTTTCGGATGGGATGGTTCCCCCGGGATAATGTCGTAGGCTGCAATCGCCTCGACGGTGACGCCGTCAAAATCCCTGGTCGCACCGTTGCGCATGACTATGCCATCTGGAACATGGCTCAGCCCTTTTTCTGTTACGACAATGCTGGTACCCGGTTTACGCAATTTAGCGATGGCATTCGGGTCCAGATGATGACTGGAGTCATCTGTGGTCAGGATTAAGTCTGCGATCTTGGCGCCTCGCAATCCCAGAAAATCCCATGGGTCTACCTGTACCACAAAGCCCCTGTATTCCAATTGCACGCTGGCATGAACGAGGGGAGTGATATGAATATCAGCCTCTGCGCCCGGAACAACATCGGCAGACGCGCCATTTAAGCAAAACAGTGAAAGTAACATGACTAATCGACGATTCATTTCAAACCCCTCAGTACCGAACTTCTCGCAAGTGAATTTCGAGTCATCTCCCGTTAACCACGTGCAACTCACATAGCTGTCTTTCGCTTCAGCAAGCCCCCGATATCTTTTGCGGCAACTGCCCTGGCAAATTTGCGAAACCTCACCCTTCGTGGCGAACGAGAGACTGCTAAAGCTGCTTATTGATACCGCACTCGATAGCGCTTAGTCCAGCGTATTAGTTGCTCGAATACGCGACGTTCAAGCAAGCGCTAAAATAGTAAATAATCGAGGAGATTTTGTAATTATTCGGAAGACATCAGCATTCGCAAGTGTTCCAATCTTGTTGTCTAGGACTGCGCGTTTGACCGCGCTGCGGGTAATCGCACAATCCATTGGTCGCGTAATTAAACAACCTGTTGTGGATAAGCCCTTCAGCTGGCCCGCAATATTTTGCAGACACAAATCTGTGATGTATCAATAAAATCTCAGCCAGAGAATAAGGTTGGCATCTCCAATCAACACTCAGAGTATAGGTCAGAATATAAAGAGTATAGAAAGGCATCCCGTCATGTTTAAAACCCAGCTACTACCAAAATTGCTTACAGCTTTGTTTGTCGTTTCCTGTGGGGTCAGTGCACAGGATGAAGATCTCCCCCTTGCTCGGGGTGACGGCTACGTGGTCGATCGAAGCTTCTTCAAACTACCAGCTGGCAGAACCATTGGCTCTGCACCGAGCATCGATATCTCGCCTGCCGGAGACATCCTCTGGGTGGTGGATCGATGTGGCGCCAACGATTGCGTCGGGTCCAGCCTGGACCCGGTGTTGGCATTTGATCTGACTGGAAAACTGCTACGAAGTTTTGGTAGCAATCTGTTCGTGCGCCCGCATGGCTTGCACCTGGACCATGATGGAAATGTGTGGGTAACAGACGGTGAGGGTCCAAATGGAATCGATCCGAGACGTTCAGGAAAAGGACATCAAGTTTTCAAGTTCAATGCAACCGGTGAATTACTTATGAGACTTGGAGTAGCGGGAGTGGCAGGAGACGGACCGAACGAATTTAACCAGCCCTCCGATGTGGTGGTAGCAGCCAATGGCGATATCTTTATTGCCGATGGACACGGGGGCGAATCCAATGCTCGCCTGGTGAAATACAGTAGTGACGGGACATTCCTTAAAAGCTGGGGAGGCTCAGGAAACGGCCTTGGTAAATTCGCCACACCTCACACTATTGCTATGGATTCCCTTGGCCGCCTATTTGTCGGCGATCGCGGCAACAAGCTTGTTCAGCTATTTGATCAAGATGGCAACTTTCTCGAGCAATGGTCTGGTTTTGGAGACCCAAGCGGGATACACATCGACGCAAACGACATCATCTATGTCACGGACTCCACTTCACGGCCAGGCAAGAATCGGGGAATTCGAATAGCAAGCGTGGCTGACGGGAAAGTGATTAATTTTATTCCCGACACGGACGAGACAGCGTCTCAGGAAGATGTCGTTGCTGATGCCGCTGGAAACATTTACGGATCATCTACTCGAAGTATGTCACTGCAAAAATACAGCCCGGCCAGATAAGGTTCTTCTGCTATTTAAGCTGCGAGGGATATTGCATAGCGCAACAAAACTCTGAGCCAGGCTTTGCCCGGCTCTCTACCACGGCGCCCCATTGAGCATTGTACTGTTTTAGCTGGAGCCTCCCGCCAGAATGGAGGCTTCGACGTTTTTAACGGTCACAGAAAGTCACAAATCTTATTGTCAGATGGTATATTATGTGGCCAGTTTAGACATGCAGACTGCATGCTATAGTTTCGCAACAGTTTCGCAACAGTTTCGCAACAAGCCAGACAATTACCCTATGCCACTCCCTCGTGCTTTTTAACACTTTGTCTCTCAATCAATTATTTCCCTAGCTAGTT
Source organism: Pseudohongiellaceae bacterium (assembly GCA_040880325.1). Taxonomy (GTDB): domain Bacteria; phylum Pseudomonadota; class Gammaproteobacteria; order Pseudomonadales; family Pseudohongiellaceae; genus UBA9145. The sequence continues at coordinate 24,604 of JBBDIR010000020.1, read as the reverse complement.
TAGAACGATAGTTATGCCAGTTCTAACGGCATAGTTGCTGGAAGATTTGTGTTTCAATTTACGCGCAGGATCGAGGCTCAGCACTTTTATTCATGCTGAACGAACAGTTCATGTAAGCAATAATTTCCGATAACATGGCTACTGCATCCATTTTTCCAGTTAGAGAATCAGTAAATACTACAACTATAAAATGCCTATATTCCTTTATTCACTTAGCTCTCTTGCAATTTCACAACTGCTGTTTTTGGCGCTGCTCTATATCCTGTTTTTTAGACGAAATATCGGAGCCGTGCTCCCGCTCCTTTTGTGCATATGCCTAATTGGCATGGTGGTGAGGCTAACAACGCTCGTCATCAGCACCGATTCTTTTTGGATAATGTATGTCTCCCAGCGCTTAACACAGGCGGTTCCCCTGCAGTAACCTGGATATTGGCCTATAAACTTTTTGCCGATAATCAACGCGTACCCTTAAAAGCCTGGTTGTTAATTGCCGCCTATCAAATTGCTCTAGCAATTCTCCCAATCTTTTGGGTAGCAAGCGACACTGTTTATACATCAGTTAGCAGGCCTGCCTACATAATAATGTTTGCCATGGGTATACACGTGATTGTCATGGCCTTGGCAGGCAGAGCCGACGACTTGATTCTAAAACGCAGGCGACTTAGGGTTCCCTTTGCTATTGGAATGGGTTTTATTTGTGCGTCGCTCTTCGGTTCTGTATTTTTTGTTTCCGTTCTCAATTCAGAATCAGTACCCCTGCTTGGGCCCACCACTTATATATTCTGCATTTTCTCAATATTTATTTTCACGTTGACAGCAAACCTGATAATGGTTTCCTTATTTGCAGACACTCCGCAATTTAGCCTATTGATTAATTGGGATGATAAAAACCAGATACCTGTCGCCCCATCCCAACATGGAATAAATCCGCGTACAATTCAAAGAATATCTGAGCAAATGGAAGTCGAGAAACTCTACCAAGACCCTGAGTTAACAATAACCGGCCTGGCAAGCAAGACCGCAATCAAAGAACACAAACTTAGAAAAATAATCAATACCGGTATGGGCTATCGAAACTTCAATCAATTTCTCAACAACTACAGAATAAGAGAAGCTTGTCAGTTATTGCTGAGTGAAGAACGTGCAGACCTTACTATCTCATTGATTTCATTTGAAGTGGGTTATGCTTCACTCTCTTCATTCAACAAGGCTTTTAAGGAGATTACCGGAATCACCCCTTCTGCCTATCGAAACAATCCTGAGCTATCGCAATTTCAGCCACTCAAACATTCCTTTAGTCCAGAATAAAAAAATCGACACTCTCATTCCAAGAGTGTCGAAAATGCTCAAAGAATTTGGAATCCCACAAAGTCTTGAGCTATGGAGTTGTGCGAGCTGCTCCTTGTTAGCCTGTCAACAGCAGCTACTCGCTGCAGACTAGAATCGTCATTCCAATCTGTACAAAAGACACAGTTTCACTTGATACGATAAATCATCCTTACTTCTACAATTCGGTTTTTAGAATTGTTAAATACTCATTCGTTACCAGGCAGACTATAGGCGACTAATTTCCCGTTAGTCTGAACCACGATGCGCTGTCGGCTCTGATGTTGATAGGACATCATTCCATACATACCTAAGCCTGGTGTCTCCACGCTACCCAGGCGCTCCCCGGTACCTTTGTCCACGGCAAACAGGTAGGGAGTAACGCCGTCGTCACCGATAGCCGTGTGTAGCAACATGTCAGGCATAACCATTAGAGCGGAATGACCGATATTTCCCGTCGGTGGGATATCGATCCCTTGCAATGCCGGATGCTGCTGAATAAATCTCGGCGTGCCGCCATTCGGAATCATCCACAGGTGATCACCTGTATTCAGGTCTATGGCAGTGATACGGCTGTATGGCGGTTTCTCCAATGGGAGGCCCCGTGGCCCGCGCACTCCGTTAGGTGTGCCCATGCCTACTGCATAGTCCGCCACTGTCGATCCCGTCGGATTTTCAAGTATGATGTCGCGCTCCTCACCGGGCACGAGCGTGCGCCAGCCGCAATTGGTACGTGAAATCGTATAGATAATTCCGGTCACGGGGTCGGCAGCCGGGGGGCCAGAGATATTCGTACCGCCCAGTTCGCCCGGACACCATATACTCCCCATTAACCCTTCCGGATTGTCTTTATGTATAGGCGGGTTGAATATGGGACCCAATTTATAGCTGGAGACAATCTCCAGCGCCTCGGACCGCAGCTCGGGCGTAAAATCGATGAGATCATCTTCAGAAAGGCCGTGCAGATCGTAAGGTGCCGGCTTGGTTGGGAAAGGCTGGGTTGGCGAGAGCTTTTCACCAGGCACTGTAGATTGGGGAACCGGGCGCTCTACAATAGGCCAGATAGGCTCTCCTGTTTCCCGGTTAAACGAGTACAGTATTGCCTGCTTGGTGGCCTGAAAGACGGCGGGGATGGTCCGGCCATCCACATTCACATCCATCAATAGCGGAGCAGTCGGTGTGTCGTTGTTCCAGACGTCGTGGTGTACCATCTGGAAATGCCAGCGTCTCTCCCCCGTTGCGACATCCAGCGCCAAAATACTGGCCCCGAATAAATTATCACCCGGTTGAAACCCACCGTAGAAATCGATTGTCGGCGCATTGGTTGGGATATAGACGATGCCTCGCTGTGGATCAGCCGACATCGGCGCCCAGGATGAAACGTCTCCGGTATAGCTCCAGGCATCATTCTCCCAGGTCTCATGCCCGATCTCACCCGGCCGCGGGATAACGTGAAATTTCCACTTGAACTCGCCTGTTCCCGCATCATAGCCAAGGATGTCACCCGGGACGTTTTCCTGCCTGGTCTGGTTGTAGCCTTGCTCAGCCGAATTCCCCACTACAACCACCCCGTTAACCACTATGGGTGGCGACGAATTGGTTATGTAGCCCAGCTCCAGGGGTATGCCTTGATTGGGATCATATCTTTGCCCCGATTCCAGCCATGGCCCCCAGTCTCCAATCAAATCGGGGATTAGATCGACCACGCCAGTCTGAGAAAAGCCATCCAGAGGCACAGCATTGCCCCAATTCTCCAATGGGACACCAGTATCGGCATCTAAGGCGTAGAGAAAAAATGCCGGGGTGACGATGAAAACCACACCCCTGCCTTCAATCTCGGAATAGGCCACGCCTTTGCCCCAGGCGGCGCGCATCGAATACTCCTGACGAAAGGTATTGGGCTCACGGAATGACCACAACGTTTCACCAGAGGCTGGATCTATCGCAACCACATGGCGGCGCGATCCGGCGACTGTGAACAGCTTTCCATCAGCATAGATCGGTGTAGAACGCGGTGGCGTTGAACCAAAACTATTGTCTTCCCACGTCCATTCAAGCTCAAGATCTGCAAAATTTTCAGCAGTAATCTCTGCCAATGGCGTGGATCGAGTATGACCCGCATCACCACCAATATATTGCCACTCGGCTGACTCGGCGCCTGGCCTGTCATTCACATGCTGCCCAAAAACTGACCCGGCCATTAGGAGCGACAAATAGAATACTGCGATTTTTTTCCTGCTAATTAAATGATTAAACATTACTTTAATCTGACCCCCGGTAGGTTGACTTATAACGCTTTTCATAGGGTTAATTCCCGAAATTTGATGTTTCGCACTGCGAAATAAAAACACATAGATTTTGTATGAACTTCACAGAATTCCATCAACACGAAACCGGGAAGTTAGTAATCTAGAGATGCAACACAATGCACCTCAATATTTTTCTCCTGCATAAAACTAACTACCGAGAAATTGCCCCTACAAACTAATTTTTACCCAAATCTCCAGACTACCAATTTACTGTAACTTTTTTGTTACTTTCACTAGATTCCAGTAAATTGAGCACGAGGCAGCCAAGCTAGCCAGCGTTCAACCCGGGGTCTACTCCAGGTAGGCACATGGACAGTTAGCATCAACTCGAGTTAATTCCGCTTATCGAGGATTTTTTCAAACCCTCAATAAGCGAAAGACCTCGCTCTCTTCAATACAATGCGAGATTTACCTAGAAGTCATAAATGAAACGAGCATAGATTGATCTTCCCATTGGATCCTGAAGCTCGCCGATGACTCCGCCTATCTCAGGTGAGCTTTGCGCTTGACGATCAAACAAGTTTCGAGAACCCAATGTAAAAGCAGCCTCACCATCAAACAGGCTTATGCCGCGATAGGTGTAAGATGCGTCGAAATCAGTCCAGGCACGAATCTCTGTCATACCTATTGGCAGATTATTGTTCCCAAACAGGGCCCAATGCCCAAAACTAGGCCCGTCGTAAGGTATCGCGTCTATATAACGAACCGTAGACATGACCGAATGATTTCCACGAGTCCAACCAAGCCGGAGATTCGCTTTCCATTCAGGGAGTGCCGGCGCTGCGGCAGTGGCGTTGTTGTACTTACCAGCACCATCTCGAACCGGTTGTGTTTCATTTCCTTGAAAATAGAAATGATCGATATTGGTCGCTTGAAGGCTAAGCCTAAAATCACCCCAGTTGTTTAAAGTGAACCGATAGTTTGCTTGGATATCGTAGGCTTCCACTTTCACCGTTTCAGCGTTTGCCGTGCTTGTATTGTTGATCCTCAGAACCTCAGAAATATTTCGAGGGTCTCGAATAATATCTTTGTTTGAGAGAGGATTAGCGATCCAGTCAGCCAACTGTTGCTCAGATGGCTGGTTCCCTGCTCCTATGCCGCTTCCTGTGAATCCTGTGGCATTTTTGAATCGCGTAAAATCAATATCCATAATGTCTTGGCCGTTGACAGAAATAATACGATTCTGGAAATCAGTCTGGTTCCAAGTCAGAGAAAAATCAAAATCACCCAAGGCAATATTGAGACCTAACTGCTCAGATTTTGATGTTTCGTTCTCCAAAAATTCATTTCCGCCACCACAACTTCCAATGAATGATTGAAACGGGCTGAAACGATCTGTTACTTGAGTGGAGCCGCAGGTAACGGGATTCAAGAGTTGTTCTAGCGTAGGAACGATAAACGCGTCCCCTTTAGTTGCAGAAAGTGTTAGCCAATCAGTCGCAGCCCAACTGACCCCGAATTTAGGATCAGTAGAAGATTGACCTGTACTGAATTCTTCGCGCCTTATAGCTAGCTCAACCTCCAGATTCGGTAGTACAGGTACGGCCAATTCCATAAAATACGCATCTACTTCACGATTACCGCGTGTAACCCTTGCCTCCTCCGTTCCCCCTCTCCAAGCATCGCCTGTTATGTCAAGGAAGTGAGGTGTGTTGGTGAAGTGACTGGAACGTCGCTGGTAGCCGACAGCAGCCCCGATTGGCCCGCCTGGCAATTCAAAGCCGAGCAATGGCAGCTCGCCATTGAAAATTATATCGATCACGTCCAACCTGTCTAGCGAAGACGTCCTACCACGAGCCGTAATAGCGTCCATCATTATAAGAGTATTTTGATCTGCCTGATCCACCACGAAGAAAGGGTTGTAGCAAGCATCCCGATCATTTGCTACGTCGCAACGCAATCCCTGCTGCATAGCTGTAATGTCGAAACGCGTGCCAGAGGTTGTCCTTCTCTCTCGCTCGCTATTGGTATAGGATGCGACCCCCTCCCATCCATCCACAAAAGGAACCGTAAAATCTGCCTGAACTGAATACCTCCAAGTAGTATCGTTTGTGTGAGTTATGTTATCCATATCACTTAGGTGGCTGTTAGATTGGCGGTGTGTTTTGTTGACAGGTCGAAATGTGCGGGGAACAACGTCTTCATGAAGCAAGACTCCGTTCGGTGCAGTACCGGATACGATATAGTCTCCCCAGCCATCATTGTTCAGATCTTGTGCGTTTCGGTCTGGGATGCCGTCGCCGTTTGCATCTACGCCATAAAGCTGGTTGCCCAAAGAATCGGTCGCGAAAAATGGATTTCCAGGAATCTCACCACGTGCTGCAGGCAGCTCAAATATCCGTGAGGCACCCGGATCAGACGTGGATGTATGGCCTTTGATAAAGAAACGAGTACGATAACCTTGCAGCGAGAGAGCGAGATCATCATTGGCCTCCCAGGTTGCGTTTCCATAAAACTGATTAGTCTCAGTCGGCTCACGAGTGCTTCGGCCATCGCTGTAGTCGAAGAAACAAGTACCGTTTAAATTAGCACCAAAAGGATTGTTGGCCACATTCTGTCGAAGCCCAGCTCGGTCAGCAGCCAGCGGGCAACTTGGCTCAACTTGACTCACTTGATCCCCTGTATACATGCCATTTTGATCTCGCACAGGAACAAGCCAGTTGCCAGGGCCGTTGCCCGACATCGATAGGCCTGCCGCGGTTAAATCTCTCCGCTCATCCCAGGCTAGCCGGGAATTTGCACGAAACTGGCCTGCCAGAACGACATCCACTTCCCCAATATCACCACCCCAGAGGGCTTGTACAGAATGTTCATCATAGTCTCCGCGAGTATCCTGCTCGACGAATGTATCTACCTTTAATCCATCGTAGGATTTATAAGGAATAAAATTGACCACACCCGCCACCGCTTCGCTGCCATACAATGCCGCCGCACCGTCAGCCACAATGTCCATACGCTGTATCGCGATGGTTGGAATTAGCGTGTTAATATTTTCATTAACTAGTCGCTTACCATCCAGGAGCGTTAGAGTAGAACGAGCACCTAGCCCACGTAGATCAATTTGTGAATTTGTTGATGACTCCCCAAGCACCGTGTTTGTAACTGCAGATGCTGAACCATTTACAAAGGAAAGGTTTTGGATCACCTCCCCCAAGTTTAACGTACCTTCATTTTCCAGGTCCTCAGCATTGAGCTGGGTAATAGAGGACGCACCAGTGAAGCCTTCACTTCGGCGAATAAAGGTGCCTGTTACGACCACCTCCTCCACTGAATCTTGTTGTGAGAAAGCGGGAGTCGCCAGCGGAAGCAATGACAAGGATATCGCCATACTAAGTAGCTTTTTTCTGTGAGTTAACTTATTCGTGGTCTTCATACTTTAGTTCTCTCCTAAGTGTTTTACATCTTCACTGCTATTTTTTTATTAGCTGCATTCATATAAAGACAACAGCGGGCTCAGTGTCTGTTTCCAACTCGAAGCCGCATGTAGTCTGAATAAGAACGCGGATTCAATCACACACCCATTTTTCCTGTCTCCTGAATGCGTGAACAAACCAAGCGATTCCGAATAATTTGTTTTTTTCAAGAAATTGAGGAATTATTGAAAGAATTAATAGGATGAAACAGGCGGGAGAAAACCAACAACATGTCAGTTTTTAGAATCGATTAGCCTTCGAATCTAGAAAGCTAGAAAAAAGAAAGATGCAGAGGGAGCTCTTGTGACAAAGAGCGAATCTTGAAGGAGTTTACGGAGATTAATGCGCGCGCCATCCAACCATTGCGAAGGAAAGCCACGGAATAGTTTGTGCGCTCGCTAGATTTTAGAGGCATCTAGCAAAACGAAAATAAAACAAGCTTATACAAGTAGGCTTACAGCTTTCTCGGTGCTATGCCGAATCGAGGAAAAACTCGATGTCCGTTACACCTGGCACAGCTCTTATCACAGCTCCTACACTCTGCTGAATTGTACCGGCCTGCCCGGGTGTCACACTACCACCGCATTCGTCACATGACAGTGTGCCAGTCACTCGAACGACTCCACTGACAACCTCGATTCTAATCTGGCCAGGCAGGTCCGATGCGCTTCTTATGGCGGTCTCCACATTACGCTGCAGCTCAGTGTCCGATAGTGTTGGCGTTGATGCACAAGCAACTTGCAGAAAAAGACAAAGACCCAGCAGCACTGCTTGTATGTTTCTTCTATATCCCATTAGTTAGACACCGTATTTAATTTATCCGCATTATTTACAAACTCTATTTCACCACCAAGTTCTCTAAAATTAGCCATTAGAGTCTCCATCTCATTTTTGATAAGCCCTGTCAAAACCCAGCTCGAATCGAATACGCGCAGCTTCTTACAGCTACTGAGCTGAAACTGCAAATCCCGGAACAAGGTTTCAATGCTGCTCGTTGCGAGATACGCAGCAGGTTCATCAGACACCCAGTTATTCCCGTCCACAGTGCTTTGGCCCATTTTTGCGATGCTGCTCGCGGTCTGAATATCCATGATATGCATGTAAAGCGTTTCACAAGAAAGATCGACGACTTTCCCATTACTTGTGTCTGTAAAGAAAATAAAACTTCTTCTATTCACGCTCGATACATCTCCAGATACAGCGCCACCTTGTGGCTATTCTGCTCTTCGCACATACTATGAATTGCCGGACAAACTTAAGATTGTGCGCTCAACAACGGTCCTTGCCATCTGCACCTTATACCCATTCTTAGCCAAGGGTGCGGCGCCTGCAACAGCTCGTTGCGCTGCTTGACGCGCCAGTTCTGGCGTTATTCTCTGACCCTGTAGTAACTGCTCAGCCTCAGGCACCCTCCAGGGAATAGGCGCGACTCCGCCCATGACTATACGCGCACTGCTGCATACCATGCCGTCCATCTCTAACACTACAGCCACACTGACAACCGCGTGAGTCCAGGCCTCTCTATCCATGACCTTTTTGTAAGCGCTTCGCGTATTCGGCGCCGCTCGTGGAATACTCACGCCAGCGAGTAATTCGTTGCTGGCGAGTACATTTTCTTTTTCTGGATCCACGATAGGTAGTACGAAAAATTCTGAACCTGTCAGGTTTCTCTCGCCATCAGGCCCAACTATTTTGAATTTGGCGTCTAAAGCAACTAATGCTGGCGCGATGTCAGATGGATGCACGATATAGCTTGGGCCACCGCCAAAGATTGCATGGAGCTGATTCTCGCCAGTGACGGAATAACATTGCTTACCGCCGGCCTTGAAACAGTCGAAACCGTTTCGATAATACCAACACCACGGGCGCTGCATGATATTCCCTGCCAGGGTGCCGGCATTTCGTATCTGAGGAGAGCCTACGCTGGTAGCGGCCTGGGTCAGGACAGGAAACTGCCCCTGAATAATGGCATCCCGGCCAAGATTGCTTAAACTGATCAAGCCGCCAATTTCAACCTGATCATTGCTCGAGCGGACTGCTCGCTCCTGATCAACGCTGCGCAGATTTATTATCACGTCCGGCCGCTGCGTACCGTCTTTCACCTGTTGCAACAAATCAGTCCCGCCACCGGAAAAGGCAACAGATTGACCTGCTTCTTGAATTTCCTGAGCTATAGCTACAGCGTCTTGCAAGTCCCGAGCGTTTATATTTCTAAAAGTTCTCATGCCAATGCTCCGATGATCTTGTCTCGCGTTATCGGCAGGTCAGTGATTCGCACGCCAATCGCATTCGCGATTGCACTGGACACGGTAGCTGCCGCCATAATGATGCCAGCCTCTCCCGCTGTCTTTGCGCCGAATGGTCCATAGCCATCGTCCTCCTCGATAAAGTTCACCTCGATATCGGGAATATCCTGATGGGTGAGATGACGCCCGCTGTAGTATCCCGTAGTCAGCGGCTGGCCGTTGCGTTGATCGTATAGCGTGTTTTCGTATAAGGCCTCACCTATGCCCTGAATTACTGCGCCACGAATTTGGTCTTTCGCTGTTTGTGGATTTATCAATCGTCCCGACTCATGCACCGTTAAATACTTGGTGATCTTGGTAGTGCCAAGCTCAGTATCGACTTCTACTTCGACGAAATGGGCGGCGAAGCATTGCCGCGTCTTGCCATCGGTGGTCGGCCTTGGTGTGGCCGATGCAACCAGCACAGCATCACCGGTTGGAAAGCCGTTGCTGGCTATTTGCGACTTCATGTCTTTCGCCGCTTCCGTTACTGCCAAACCGGTTTGTATCGTCGTTCGACTGCCGGATTCTCCGACAGAATAAGGACAGCGGTCGGTGTCACCGGAAACTACTGTCACTTCCGACAAGGGTACTCCCAAGGCTTCGGCGGCAATCATCCCCATGGTGGTTTTTGCGCCAGGACCGATATCGGTCACACCTACGTATAGTGTATATTTTTGATTTGCATCTACGCGCAGAATGGCACTGCTGGTTCCAACACCTGCACGGAACATCATAAAACCAAACCCTGCGCCACGTTTAATCGGGCCGCTATCGGAACCAGGCACCACTTGTCGCCGACGCTTCCAGTCGAACAATTGCGCGCCTTGCTCAATACACTGGTCCAGCGTGTAATTGGTGAAAGGGTCATCATCCGTGGGCCTGCGCATATTCTTCAAGGCAAACTCCACCGGGTCTATGCCTATTTTGTAGGCGACATCATCCATCATGGATTGAATTCCGAAAAAGCCCTGGGTGTCCCCTGGTCCTCTGAAATTTCCCGATGTCGTTCTGTTGGTGTAGACAGGGTAAATTGAGCGCTGCACGTTCGGACAGTTGTAAACCTGTATGCCACTTACTCCGCCGGAATTCTTCCGGTAGGGCCCCATGCCGCTATAACAGTTAAGTTGTAAGGAAGTAAGTGTGCCATCTTGTTTTACACCCACTTTGTAATACTGCACGGTCGGCCAACGTCCATGCACTCCCAACCAATCATCCCGTCTGGAAAATTCCAACATGACAGGCGCCTCGGCGCGACGCGACAATGTGGCGGCGATTAAATCCGCATCCTGATTCTGGTTCTTATTGCCAAAACCTCCGCCCATGTAGTTACAGATAATACGCACCTGATGATCGGCCAAACCCAAATCCCGAGCGGTGTCGTGGCGACAATTGGATATGCCCTGCGAAGGGGTGTAGATGGTCAGCTTTTCGCCTTCCCAATGAGCAAGCGCGCTTCGCGGTTCCATTTGTGCATTGTGAACAAAACTGGTGGAGAAGCGACCTTCAAACACGCTGTCTGCGTCTTCAAACCCCTTCTCCACATCACCCACATTGGATTGCATCGGTTCAATTTTATTGCTCGTATCAGGGCAGAGATTTCCTTCCGGCCAAATCTTCGGTGCTCCCTCTTCCAGCGCCGCCTCGGGCTCCAACACGAAAGGTAACTCTTCATAGTCAACCTCTATTAACCGAAGCGCCTGCTCGGCGACGTGTCGGTTAACGGCGGCAACGGCTGCGACCGAGTCGCCAACAAAGCGCACTGGGTTATTAAATATATAGCGCCGGTGCAAAGTAGTGGCCTTTACCGCGTCGTTGTACTGACGACCACCAGAAACCGAACCTGCTCCCCATACCACCTGAGCATTCTGATGAGTAATAATGGCCCTGACTCCGGGCAATTGGCTCGCTTTGGAAACATCGATACGGCGAATGAATGCATGAGGGTGCGGGCTGCGTAAAATTTTCGCGTACAACATACCGGGCAGTTTTACATCCCTCGAATATCTCGCCTCACCTGAAACACGTTCAACAGCATCGATCCGTGGAGTGATGTTTCCGATAGTACCTAAAGCCTGAACATTTGATTCACTCATGCAACATCTCCATTTTTACTCGCGGCTATAACGGATTCCACAATCGCATTGTAATTAGAGCAGCGACAAAGGTTGCCCACTAATGCCGTTTTCACTTCATCCACACTCGGTGTTGGGTTTTCAGCCAACAGCGCCGTCGCTGACATCACCTGGCCCGATGTACAGAACCCGCATTGTGCTCCGTTATTGTCAACAAAAGCCTGTTGAACTGACGACAATCTGCCGTTGCTGACCAAGCCTTCAATCGTTTTTATTTCCTGCCCATCAATCCAAACTGCAAGGTGGCTACAGGAATAAACAGGTGTGCCATTCATCAGCACAGTGCAGGCTCCGCATTCGCTGCGATTACAGCCAATTTTAGTTCCAGTAACATCCAGATGATCGCGAAGTAGTTCGACCAGAGTCCAATGATCGCCGACCATCATGCGGTGGCGCTTGCCGTTGAGAGTAAAGCGAATTGAGGTTTGTGAGGTGGCTTGTGCAGGATTATTGTTTCCCAACTGATCATTGTCAGATGCAGCAATTGCCGGGGCAGCAGAGGCGGCTATCGTGGCGCCAGCTCCCTTCAGAAACTGCCGACGTGGCAAGCCAGTTTCGAGCAATGAATCGGTGGCTTCTACATATTGAACTGCGGTTTGCTTTTCCGCGCCCTGTTGTTTCTCGAGTGTAGAATCCCCTGTTTTTCCTGTGCTTGTTTTATTACTCATGGACTCCCTCTGTAAACTTTTCAGTAGCATGGAACTTATTGAATAAACATTTAGTTAGCCTTTGAGGGGCCAACGCGTTAAAGATAAACGAGTTCATCATAGAAATAACTGGCCGGTCTCCCGAAAATGTAGAAAATCTGAGTGATTCTGAATTTAATGGGAAAAATACTGCAAATATGCACAGCGAGCGACATCTATTCCCGCCTTCGGCCACTTTAGTCTAATAACCAACAGGAAATGAGCCTGTTCGCGAAAATATTCCCAACCTTGATTCTAGCAATGGCGGAACTCGGTGGGTCGTTCCCGGCGACATTTGGCTAGGTGCAACTATAAGCAGGTGCAACTATAAACAGATGCAACAATGAGCAGGTGCAGCAAAGCACACTGCTGCCCGCCCGCTTCCGGCAAATCCGTGGATTTCTCGTCCTTTGGGGGCAGAAACCTCGACTCCGAACTGGCCGCGGCCTTAGCAATAGCGGTTTGGACAAAATCCTCAATAACGAGCAAGCAGACGCGACGCTGATTGCTGCACCCTGTGTAATCCCCCCATTATTAACCAACCTTTTAAATAGAGAGTTAAGCTGCCAGCAGTAGTTGCCTCGGTGGCACGCCGCCAATAGCTGTGTTGGGTCTTTCGTTATTGTATTGCCACATCCACTCGGCGGCCAACCTTTGTGCATGATCCAAGCTTTCAAATAAATGTAGATCAAGCCATTCATGCCTTGCCGTGCGATTGCGACTTCTTATAAATCTCATTACAGAGTGAACTTCAAGGTCCATCTCTGGCAGCACATTTTCGAAGACATGTGTAACATTAAACGAACTGAAGCCTTCCTCTACCGCCAGGGAAGCTTTAGACAGAAATCAATATTAGCTTCCTTATGCAGATCCAAGATAAGGGCAGGTAGTGTTTTTATTTCCGCTTGGTATTCGCCCCACCAAAGCTCATGGAGCTCTTCAAAAAGAGCCCTCGGATCATCTTTTTTAGATAACAATGAATGTTTGGCTTCTTCCATAATCCTGTTGTTCAACGTCTGATCTCAGTAACCGGCAATTTGCGGTGAAGGACAGTCGTTCCAGCTAGATACCAAAAGCTCTCTAGGCTCTTCACCACGCCATGCCAAACCTATCCTTCATCTCATCTGTTCTGGCCCAGGGCGCCCCAGGCAGTTGATCAATAAAAGTGGTAAAGACTTGGCGAAATGCCTCTGCTGTGAACGCCTCGTCCATTGCTTCCGCTTGCTCGGCAGACAATAGGGGGCGCATATCAAGTAAAAATCGCGGGCTGGCCAACTTTGCGAACATGCGTTGCTGAGCCTCTGCCCGTGTAATGGTTTGATCAGCCAGACTAAGGTAAAGGCCGAACACTTCTATGGTGCGGTCAATATCAAGCCCTTCTGAAACGGCCAGTGCGTGGGATAAATCGTATAAGTCACGGCCCTTGTCGCGTTGAAGCAACGCCCTCAACTTGGTTGCCAGCATTTCTTCCCATGAGAATGTCGGAATGCCGGTTTCTCCCGAAAACCATGGGTTCTCCACCTTTAGCGGGAGTTCAATAGGTGCATCGTAAGCCTCGATTTCACGGGTATTGATTTCGATCTTCAAGCGAATAGGCGCACCGCCCTCCTCCGGATCAATTTGAAAGCGGAACTTCGGCGCGACGGGACTCTGATCAAATTGCGCCCGCCCCAGCCAGGGCTCAAGAACTACACGCAGTTGATCCAGTAGCGGTCCGATTGGCCCGGCGGTAGTGCGCACGAGGTCAATATCCTCCGAATAACGAAGCGGCGCCGGGAAATGCAGTTTGTTGAGTGCTGTGCCGCCGCGAAAACGCAATTCCTTCCGCAGCATTTCGTCGGAAAAAATCTCAACCAGAGCAAGGCTGATGATCAGATCCTGCTCGACCTGTCGTGGGTCTGCCCAGGGAACGACATTTCCCCAGGCAACAAGATTCTGCGTTGGAATCATTCGTCCACCTCCGGCTCCCTCCGCACAATGAGCTGCCAGCGCTCGTTGCGCTCAAGGGGCTCCGGTGCGAAATCCGGGTCACTGGCTTCTGTTCGGTCCAGCTCCGTCCAGCGCATGGCTCCTCTTTCGTGCAGAGCGGCCTGCATCGATTCGGCGACCTGACCGTGTCCGAGTAGGTCCAGCAAATAACCAAGGCGCTGGACGACTGGTCTTTCCACTACCATCGACAAGGCCCCGAGCTGCTCACCATTGATGGCAGCCCCAAGGTCAGAAAGAACGGTGGCAATATTGTCGAGACCGCCGGAAGCCTGCGGATAACGTAACAAATCAAGCGCAGTGAGTGCGGCTGACGATATCTTCATCATACCGGTATCCGTTTTACGTTCTTCAATACCCGCCTGCACCGCCGCCACCTCTTTACGGTAATAGAATGCAATCAAATTGCGCCCGGCGCGAATCCTTGGAAAACGCTTGGCTGCAACGACCTGAAACTCCATAACGGCTTGGTGCGTAGCACCGTGCAACTCGGCCGCCTTTAGAAGGCCTACATAGTAGGCCTGCCCCTCATGATGCATTAGAGCGTCTACATACCAGGCCGGTGGTGGCGCACCCCATGAGGCATATTGAGGAGGGACGATTACATAGAACCCGCGCCGCGGGCTCAATAACACTTTGCGGCGTTGAAGCCGTCCGGCTGCATCCAGGAACGCACCATGTCCAATATCGAGCGCCTGCTTCGCTTCCTCGGCGGTAAAAACCACCTTCCCTGATGAGAGCAGGGTGCTGATATAGCTTGATAGCGCTGATCGTTGATCGTAAACCATGTTGCATTATCCGCACTTAGAGCGGATATTTCAACATGATTTGTTAATACTTAACAATTCGTTCTCATAAATACGCGCTAAGTGCGGAATTTCTAGCATGCTTTACCCCGCTGTATAAATCAAGGGACGGGCTTGATGCCGTGATTGGGCAAGACGAGCCTTGCCCCTTACCCGCTAATAATTACATCCTGTATGAAAACCGCCTTGAGCTTTCATAAACTCAGGCTTTAGGCACTGGCGTCATTACGCGCATTGAACGTAAAATAATCTCCCTATCACTCTGCCCTAGGCTCTTAGCTGGATCGCAATCAAAGGCGTCATGATCGGCTCAAAAAAGAAAACTCCATCCCCTATGGAAATAAAGCAAGCACGTATGACTTCGGGCTTGACCCAAACCGAAGCGGCACATTACGTTCAGGCTTCCCTACGCGGATGGCAACAATGGGAAGCTGGTGATCGGGCAATGCCACCCGGTCTGTTCGAACTTTTCATGCTCAAGACAGACCAGTGGTCACTCCACAATGACGGGGAAACGTGATTAGAGAAGATCAGACTAAAGGCGAGAATTTAACCAGATTTGCCCCAAGCCCCACATAAAAAATTATAAGTGATTGTTTTATATGACAAATATGAATGAGTCTGCACACACTCCCATGATGCAGCAGTTCCTGCGCATCAAGGCGCAGCACCAGGACAGCTTGTTGTTCTACCGCATGGGCGACTTTTACGAGTTGTTCTTCGAAGACGCGAAATCTGCTGCAACTATTTTAGACATTACCCTCACAGCCCGCGGCAAGTCCGCCGGCGAGCCGATTCCCATGTGCGGCATTCCCTACCACGCCGCCGACCGCTATCTGGCGAAACTGGTGGAGGCTGGCGTCTCGGTAGCGATCTGTGAGCAGATCGGCGACCCTGCCACCAGTAAGGGCCCGGTCGAGCGACAGGTGGTCAGGATCATCACACCGGGTACGGTGAGCGACGAGGCGCTGCTGGATGAGCGGCGCGACAACTGTCTGCTAGCCATCAGCGCGATCTCAGGTGCGTTGGGCACGCAGAAGACCTACGGTATTGCCTTTATGAATATCTCCAGCGGCCGCTTCGTGCTGAGCGAGCTTTCAGGTCTGGACGCACTGAGCGCGGAGATCGGCCGCATTCAGCCCGCCGAGATTTTACTGCAGGACGAACTCGGCGAGGTGGAGGCCGCCCTCAGGCATCCGGCGATACGGCGCCGACCGCTATGGGAGTTCGAGCTGGAGAACGCCAATCGAGTGCTCACCGAGCACTTCAAGACACGCGACCTCTCCGCCTTCGACTGTCAGGGTCTGAACGCCGCCCTGCAGGCCGCCGGTTGTCTGATTCAATACGCGATGGAAACGCAGAAATCCGACCTGCCTCATATTCAGGGCATACAGGTGGAGCGGCAGGAAGACAGCGTCATTCTCGATGCCGCCAGCCGTCGCAATCTGGAGCTGGACAGTAATCTTGCCGGCGGCAAGGACAATACCCTGCTCGCGGTGATCGATCGCTGTGCGACATCGATGGGCTCGCGCCTGCTCTCGCGCTGGATCAATCGGCCACTTCGAGATCGGGCCCAGCTAGAGCTGCGGCAGCAGGCCGTGGCGGCACTGAAGACAGACTATCGCTTTGAGGCCATGCACGAAGTGTTAAAGCGGATTGGCGATCTGGAGCGTATCATCGCGCGCCTGGGGCTGCGTTCGGCGCGACCGCGGGACCTGGCGAAGCTGCGCGACGGTCTGATGCAACTGCCTGAATTGCAACAACTGCTGGCGACTATGACGTCGAGCTATGTCGGCACGATGGCGCAGCGTATCGGTGAATTCCCGGAGCAAGGCGAGTTGTTATTGCGCGCGCTGGAGCAGAATCCGCCGGTGGTTATTCGCGAGGGAGGCGTCATCGCTGCCGGCTATGACGCTGAGCTAGACGAGCTGCGTAACCTCAGCAGCAACGCCGGTCAGTATCTGGTGGACCTGGAACAGCGTGAGAAGGAACGCACCGGTATCGCCACGCTCAAGGTGGGCTACAACCGCGTGCACGGTTATTACATCGAGATCAGCAAGGGCCAGGCCGGTGCCGAGCTGCCGGCGGAGTATGTGCGCCGCCAGACCTTGAAGAACGCCGAGCGCTTCATCACCCCGGAGCTGAAGGAGTTCGAGGACAAGGTGCTCAGCGCCCGCAGCAAGTCCTTGAGCCGCGAGAAGGCGCTGTTTGATGAGCTGTTGGAAGCACTCGCTACTCAACTCACGCGCCTGATCAACAGCGCCGAGGCGCTGGCCGAGCTGGATGTGCTCAACTGTTTCGCCGAGCGTGCCGTGAATCTGGAATATTGCGAGCCACAGCTCAGTGATGAGCCCGGCATTAATATCGAGGGTGGCCGCCACCCGGTCGTGGAGACGGTTAGCCCCGAGGCCTTCGTCGCCAACGATCTGTGCCTGAACCGGCAGCAGAAGATGCTGATCATCACCGGCCCGAACATGGGCGGTAAGTCCACTTATATGCGTCAGACCGCCCTTATCACCCTGCTCGCCCTGTGTGGCAGTCACGTGCCCGCTCGCGCCGTTACCCTTGGCCCCATCGACCGTATATTTACCCGTATTGGTTCTTCGGATGACCTCGCCGGTGGCCGCTCGACTTTCATGGTGGAGATGACCGAGACGGCGAACATCCTGCACAACGCCAGCGCCAACAGCCTGGTGCTGATGGACGAGATCGGCCGCGGCACCAGTACCTTCGACGGCCTCTCACTGGCCTGGGCCGCTTCGGTGTATATCGCCGAGCAGGTAAAGGCCTACACCCTGTTCGCCACCCACTACTTCGAGCTCACCAGCCTACCGGAGTCTTATCCGGGTATCGTCAATGTGCATCTGGATGCGATCGAGCACGACAACGGCATCGTCTTTCTGCATGCGGTCAAGGCTGGCCCCGCCAATCAGAGCTATGGCCTGCAGGTGGCACAGCTTGCCGGTATACCGCGGGCAGTCATCGACAAGGCACGAGAGAAACTGGGGCAGCTGGAGCAGGATACGCCGTCGGCCACAGCCGCAAACATTGCCGCAACCACGCCGCAAGCTGACAGGCCGCAGCAGAGCGAGATGTTCGCCAAAGCGCCCCATCCTGCTGTCGAATTTCTGGAGCGCTTGGATGTGGATGACATTACGGCGAAGGAGGCACTGAAAATCCTCTTCGAATTGAAGCAGAAGACGGAAAACTGATTGCACAGAATTGATTGCAGCAGCAGCGCAATAAATCCTCCAGCGCTATGGGAAACGACCGAAAAAAACTGATAGAATGCACGCCGCGAAACCCTCTCACAGACGTCGTTGCTGGCCTCTTTAGCTCAGTAAAGTTAGAGCAGTCAGGTTAGCGCAGTCAGAGTCAGTGGTTTGGATAGAATGGCAAGATTAGAAGGCTTGGAGATAACATGACGTTCATAGTAGGTGACAACTGTATACGCTGTAAGCACACGGACTGTGTGGAAGTATGCCCGGTAGACTGCTTCTACGAAGGACCTAATTTTCTGGTGATACACCCGGATGAGTGCATCGATTGCGCGCTGTGCGAGCCGGAATGCCCGGTCGATGCGATCTACGCCGAGGACGAACTACCGGAAGATCAGCAGGAGTTCCTCGCGCTGAATGCGGAACTTGCCGAAATATGGCCAAACATCACCGAAAAGAAAGACGCCCTGCCCGATGCCGAGGAATGGACTGACAAGAAGCAAAAACTGCAATACCTGGAGCGCTAGTGTTGGCGCTCCGACTTTCCTGAATACCCGAATACCCGAATACCCCAAGCTCAGACTGGACTTGTATTAATTTATCCGGCCTGCTCTGACAAGCTGACAACGCAGCTACCTTGTTACCTCACTACCTGGCCGGCAACAGTCGGCTAGGATCGATCGAATCCCCCGCTTCCCGAATCTCAAAATGCAGCATGGCAACACCGGCTGAATTTTCACCGACCTCGGCGATTTTCTCGCCAGCGCGCACGCGGCTGCCCTCGGCCACTAGCATACGGCTATTATGGGCATAGGCACTCAGATAGCGATCGCTGTGACGAACGATGATCAAGTCACCCGAGCCCTGTATGCCACGCCCGGAATACACCACGTCGCCATCGCCGGCGGCAAGCACCGGGTCGCCCACATTGCCCGCTATATCCAAGCCCTTGTTTACGCCTGATTGAAAACCGCGTACCAGTGAACCCTGGTGCGGCCACTGCCAGGAAACAGTAGTCGATGCGCCGCCGATGGGTTGCCGCAGAACCGAACCGGCGGACGAGGCGCCGGAGCTTGCTCGCGCTACGGAATTATTGCTCACTGCCCTACCCAGGTTTGCAGTCGATGTCCCGCCGCCGCTAGCTACCACAGTATTGATATCCAGATTAATCTCCTGATCGACGAAGATCGTGTACGGCGGGTTCAATCCGTTGGCGATAGCGAGGCTGCGAAAATCCAGATCATACTGGTAGGCGATGGAGAACAAGGTGTCGCCGGAACGCACCCGGTAAGTGTTAGGTATGGCAGGTGTCGGCGCTGGACGCGACTGAGCTTGGCTTCGACTGACACTCTGGGTCGGCCGCGACGAGATCACCTCTACCGAGCGATTGCCAGCGGAGCTGGACGAGACTGTAACCGGCCGCGAGGTATCGACACGCAGACTACTGTCGGGCGTGGAGCTGTCGACGATAATGGGCGCAGTGACGACCTGGCGCTCACTCTGCTCCGACATCGGCGCCTGGTAGCCGCCGCCGCAGGCGCTTAATAGCAAGGCAACACTCGTGAGCAAGGTCAGTGTCCCAAGCGATCTATGGCGGATTAGTAGCGATCGAGCGTTCATTTTAGTGCGAGCTATCCTCTGAGCTTTCGGTAAATAACCGTTGCAGTAATACAACAACCGCGACACCAATGACAAGCGCTAGCGCCGCCGGCAGCGCCATCGTGTAGCCTTGTTGTTGCTGCCAGGGCCACAGCGCAGACACCGACCCCAGCAACATCCCCGTGATGAAACCGTAGCTCAACTGGCGGTGTTTTGCCAATAGCCAGGACAACAGGCGCGAGAAGGCGATCAGGCCGAGGGCGCAGCCCAGAATAAACGCGGTGATATAGGCCAGATCGAAATCGAGCAGCGCGTTTAAAATAAATTCATACACGCCCAGCAGCAACAATATAAAAGCACCGGACAGGCCGGGCAGTATCATGGCGCAGATCGCAATCGCGCCGCTGAAGAAAACATAGAACAACGACAGCTCGGCCGAGCGCGGACTGATAAAACTTATCGACAACGCCAGCAGCAGACCCGCAAACAAGGCGAGAATATTTTGCCAGGCGCTGGGTGAAAATTCATTCTTTAACAGCCAGCTTGAGCTTAGAACCATGCCAATAAAGAACGCCATCAGTGGTGCAAAGTAATTCTCGAGAAGAAAGAGTACGGTGCTCGCCGAGATCAGTAAGCCAGAAAGAATCCCTATGGAGAGTGTTAGCAAAAAGACGCCATTGATGTGCTGCCAGAACTGACGGAACTGGCCGGAGAAAAACAGACTGCAAGCCTTGAGGTCGACCGAGCGGATTGCAAAAATCAACTCATCGTAGATTTTCGTGATGACGGCGATGGTGCCTCCGGAAATACCGGGGACGGAATCACCCAGGCCCATGGCAACGCCTTTCAGATACAACATCAACTTGCCACGGCCAGTGTCCAATGAACTGGAACTGGAGCTGAAACTAGTAGTGCCTTGCGACTGCCTGCTCGAGTTGTCGGACATGTTCACGCCATTGCTTGTCGAGTTAAATAGTGAAGCTAGTGCTGCAGTTGGCCAACCAGCAGCGGGACGAAGCGAACGGACTCCAATACCTCGGCCGTGAAGTCGTTGCCGTGACGGGTAATCAGTTGCAGCTCCTGTCGATTGTCGCCGCCTACGGGAATGACTAAACGCCCACCCTCTTTCAACTGCTCGAACAGATCACGGGGAATCTGCTGCGGGGCCGCGGTGGTGATGATCGCATCATACGGCCCGTTGTTGGCCCAACCGGCGCTGCCGTCTCCGTGGCGGTAGTTGATATTACGCAGCTTCAGCAGTTTCAGGTTTTTCTTGGCGCGCTCCAGCAGTGGCCGGATGCGCTCCACCGTGTAGACCGTCTTCGCCAACTGCGCCATCACGGCGGTCTGGTAGCCACAGCCGGTGCCGATCTCCAACACAGAATCCAACGGCCCACTGGTCAGCAGCGCCTCGGTCATCTTGGCAACCACATAGGGCTGGGAAATGGTCTGGTTGTGCCCGATAGGCAGGGCGACATCTTCGTAGGCACGATGGGAGAGCGCCTCGTCGAGGAATATATGGCGCGGCGTGGAGCGGATGATATCCAGCACCTCCATGCTGCTGATCCCCTGATCGATCAATCTGCCCAATAGTCTCTCTCGCGTGCGCTGAGAGGTCATGCCGATGCCATTTAAGTTTGGCTTACCGTTTCCAATACTGCTCAAGTCCAGAGTCCTGTGTGATTCGATCTTGTTATCTTACTGCCCGTGTTCCCGCGTAACACAGAGCTCCCGCAATAAACTGGTAGCGTAGGCACCTTTATAGAGAGAAAACTCTAACTGTAGGGTTGCCGTCGACTCCACCGCAGCATCGAGTGCTTCTTCGTTAACCAGCCACTTCCACTCTAAATCGATGGCCTTAAAGCGCAGTGGCCTGCGCGCGGCTTTGACGCCAAAATGCCTGAGGCCTGCCAGCAGCGTGGTGAATTCTTTACAGGCCGCATCTTCAATATCGGCCGCTTTGCCGTAGCTTATATACTTATCTTTCGATTCGGTCGCGCCGGGCAACGGCCCGCTGATATGGATGTCGAACTGTTCGAGACGCTGTTGCAGAGTCTGATCCCATTCGGCCCCGTTCGCCACGGAAAATGAACGCTCCGTTCCGTTCAGGTTCAACACATCGCCCTGGACATAGCTGTCCCAGTTACCGAGTTGCAGCCGCCGCGATAGCAGCTGGTTAAACAGGTAAGACCTGGCGGCAGACAGCAACATGCTGCGCTTGAAGCGCTGCTTGCCGATGCCAGCGGTGACACCCTCGGCACTGCCCGCGGCAGCTTGCGCCAGCTCGGCCGCCATCCAGGCCTGCACCTGGTGCAGATTGCTCAAGTCTCTACCAAAACGCTGCACGCCAAAGTAGTTGGGCACGCCGCAGCTCACGATGCGCCGCAGCCTGTCTTCGAACGCGCTACGCGCGCCGACGCAATCCCGTAGCACTATCTTGAAATGGTTGCTGCGGTGGCTGCCAATTTTCAGTTTGCGCGCGTTTCTGTGGCTTTCGAGTATGCGCAGGTCGTTGCCTTCGAAGCTGGCCAGCTTCGCTTCGCGCGCGGCGGGCAGTTTCAGGCTGAACCACTGGCGCGTCTCGGCGCGGCGGTCCTTCATGCCCGAGTAGCCGATGGCCGACTTCGGCACGCCGCTCACCTCGCTCAGCTTCTTCGCGACCTCGACGGTGGACAGGTTAGTCTTCTCGATACTCAGATACAGATGCTCACCCTTGCCGGTGAAGGTGAAGCCGAGTTGCTCGTCGACGCAGAAATCGCTGGGCTGGGTTTTCAGCGTGGCGGCTAGTTCGGGCTTGCCAGCGGCGTAGGCCAGGCTATCGAGACTAGCGAAGCCCTGCCCGGCAGAGTCTGTTGACGGGGTTGGTATAAGCTCAGGCATGGCCGGCTAGCAACACCACGGCGGTGCAGGCAATCCCTTCTTTTCTGCCGATGGCACCGAGGCCTTCGGTGGTGGTTGCCTTCAGATTAACCTGCTTCTCCGGCAGCCCTATCAGCATAGCTAGACTGGATTGCATGTTGCTGCGGTGAGGGCTCAGCTTTGGCACCTCGGCCACCACGGTGATATCCACATTGATCAGATAGAGTTCGCGCGCATCCACCATACTCAGGACCTGTTGCAGTAATCGAGTACTGGCCGCGCCGGCGAATTTGGCATCGGTATCGGGAAAGTGCAGGCCGATGTCGCCCTCACCCAGCGCGCCGAGCAACGCGTCGCAGACCGCGTGCAAGATAACATCACCATCGGAGTGCGCGAGCAGGCTCAGCTTATCCGGCAGCTGTATGCCAGCCAGGACAAGTGGTTTGTCGCTACGGTATTCGGTATCGAATCGATGCACGTCGTAGCCGTGACCGATGCGCATGCTATTAGGATTCATTGCTGTGCGCCTTGCTGACTAGACAGGCTGGCTTCCAAAGCCTGGGATTCCAGAATTTGTTTGGCGAGTATGAGGTCCGCCGCACGAGTTATCTTTATGTTGTCTTTACTACCGGCAACCATTATAGGCCGATGACCGGCAGATTCCATCGCCGCCGCCTCATCGGTGACCCGCTTGCCACTGGCCACCACAGCGGCAATCGCCTCTTGCAGCAGGCCGAAGCGAAACATCTGCGGCGTGAGCGCGCTCCAGTAGGATTCACGATCGACCGTCTCAGCCACGCTCAGATCCGCATCGACTCGCTTTAGCGTGTTGTCGATTGGGGTACCTAACAGACCGCCTACGGGATGTGCGTCGAGTTGCCGAATCAAGCCTTCGATGTCCGCCGTTCGAACACAGGGCCTGACCGCATCATGAACCAGCACCCAGTCATCACTTTCTGCATATGGTGCCAGGGCATTCAGTCCGTTCAACACAGATTGATAGCGCTCTTCGCCACCACTAACACTGAATAATCGGTCATTGAACTCGGCATCAATCGATTCGGCAAGCACGGGCCAATGGGCATCCTCGGGATGGATGACGACGGCGATCTTCTTGATGGCGTGAACGGCGCTCAGCCTGCGCAGTGAATGCAGCAGCAGTGGCGTAGCATCGAGGGTGAGATACTGCTTCGGGATAGCAGATCCCATGCGGCGACCAATACCTGCGGCCGGCAAGACAGCCCAAATTGTCATAGACACTCTTCTAGCTTAGCAATGCCGGGACAGACCCCGATTGGTTCTATTTCTCGGCGGGAACAATCAGATAGAACGTTTCGCCCTTCTCTATCATGCCTAGCTCGGACCTGGCCCGCTCCTCGACAGCCTCGAGACCGTTCTTCAGGTCGAGCACTTCGATCTCGACCAGTCTGTTGCGCTGGGCCAACTCTTCGTTGTTGCTGCGCTGCGCCTCAACCTCGAGCTGCAGGCTATTCAACGTGCGCACGCTGTCGTCACCGAGCCAGAGCTGGTATTGCAATACGATGAATGCAAAGCCAAGGAAACCGAATAATATTTTCATAAGCCTATCTGCCGGCTTCGCTAGTGCTGAGCGAAGCCGCTGCGTACCGTGCCTCTTTGCCGAATCGGATTCAGAGGCGGCAAGGAATCAGCCCGTGAATTTTGAAAATTCTTTTATCCCGTTGAATACCGAGCCACTTCCCAACTCTTCCTCGATTCTCAGCAGCCTATTGTACTTCGCTACCCGGTCAGAGCGACACAGGGATCCCGTTTTAATCTGCCCCGCCGCCGTCGCCACCGCCAGATCGGCGATGGTGGTATCTTCGGTCTCACCCGAACGGTGTGAGATCACCGCCGTGTAGTCCGCCGCCTTCGCCATGTTGATCGCCGCCAACGTTTCTGTGAGCGTTCCGATCTGGTTAAACTTGATCAGGATGGAATTGGCGATATGCTCGTCGATGCCA
>JBBDIR010000019.1:0-37198 GCA_040880325.1 Pseudohongiellaceae bacterium | reverse complement strand
ATCTAGGTTTCACTGATTCAGATGACCGGACAACTATCCTGACATGGCGGGGTAGGGGCACTACGGAACTTGAGCTGCCAGTTTTAGCCACGTTGCATTAACGGCAAGAGGACTGCGTATCTTTGTAAGAGTGCCTTTCCTTTCTCAATTACTGCCCATCTTTAGCTGCTTATCAGTTGCTATGTATCAGTGTGTTAGTGTTAACGTGTTATTGTGTACTTTGCTCGCAGTGTGCTTTGGATGGTTTTCACCACAAGTGTCTATGCGGCCTGCAGGGTTATTGCTGTTCCCAATCGTTGTTCCCAACTTGTTCCCTAATTGTTCCTGCTTTGTTCCCAAATTGTTTTCTTTAATGGCTCTGGATCTAATAGCTTGTTGAATGGCTTTTCATCAGAGTCGTAACCAACACTCGGCTCTCCAGTAAACACTATTCCACCCAATTGCGACCGCATAGATTTGTAAACCGATGCCCATCGTATCGGGGGCTTACCCGTAGCACTGAGCCAGAGTTTGCGGAATTTTGAGCGTGGCCTCGTTAAGAACTGTCCTCCGACTCCGGATCGATATGATTCTCCCTTTTGGGGTCCTCTCTGTCTCTTAATATCTGCATTGAAAAAGCTAACGAACTCTTGCCCTGTATCAAGATCAATAAAGCTAACCACAAGGCTGCCTTTCCTCGTTGTGCGATGTGAGTCGAATACAAATTTTCGCAAGGTGCTTTCGGTTGAAATACGGGTAACATTCCGTTGACTAGCGGGCATCACAGGTTTGCCTGAGTCCAATTCGGCCAACCATTCGTCTTCCGTTTGTTGCCTTGCTCGCTCATCGGAGTTCATAGGGAGAATTGGCCTAATTTAGCCTTTCTCACGAGCTAGAATCGACGTTCTCTTTGCGGGCGAGCTATCAGCCAACTTTGCATAAGAGCGCGGTCTAACGTCGAAAAGGGGGCAAGAATACGCAGTACAGGCTTCTGTCTGTTCGCGCCATTTTCCTGACCCGCCTATAGGATCAAACAGGCACTCTTTACACTTTCTATCAATTGCTTTGCGGTAACTCATAACTAAATCTCCTCTGCTGTAAGCAGATCAATTTGAGTGTGAGCGTAATAGGTATCGCCAAATTCAGCGTCACCGCCTTCTATCATTTCAAGAGCTTCTTGTTTGGTGTGAGCCTCGACCGTCCCAGGGGTGCGCTGCTCGGTCTTAGTATCAAACTTGAAGCTCTTTAGAGGAGTAGGGTTAGCATTGTTAGGCTTCATGGCTTGTCACCATATGAGGCAGTGTGAGTTCGAGATCCGATGTTGTCTAGCCACGATTGAAGTACGTTGAGGTCGTAAACGACTTTCCTCGAATACTTTATGTATTCCGGAGCAGCATGGCCTAAGAGTGTGCCAGTAACCCTTGAGATTTTTAACGTTGATGGTGCGCATCCGATAAACAGAGATGCCGCTTTCGTGTCAACGCGCCGAGATTCTTTGCTTTGGTTGTTCATGATTTCACCCAGTAGGTAGTGATTTAGAGAGGCTATTTTGCCACTGGGGAAATTTACTTCTATGGCGAGATCGACATCGAATAACTAACGTGGAAAATCGTTCAGTGATTATCCACTACTACCTATTTGCGTAGGAATCGAGGCTTGATAGAAAGGGGTAGGAAAGGGCAGTTTTTGCATACTTCCGAGTATTCATTCTTAGTTCATATTCACCAAATTCGGTCTTGTCTGGAAAAATACCATTTACTAGTACCGAGTCTTTAATTTTTAAGTTATTCAACTCGCTCCAAAAAGTTAAGTCCCAATAGGGGATTACTCTATATCTAATTATTTTATCCGCTATGGTTTCTACTTTTTCGGTTTTTATAGGTTCTTCAGATTTATGTACAATTCTCGACAATTTTAGGAACTTCCTAAAATCTTCAACTATCTCAGAGTCTTTTGCATCAACATTAACTGTAACTAGGAGTGTTCCTTCGTGCGTAAGTTCACCGAACACTTTGTTGCAGCTCTGGAGGTAACTAGCGCGAGATTTATTGAGGCTGAGGTTGGGTTGTTCGTAGGCAAGGCTTCGCGATAAACGGACAAAATCACCCATGCTCATTTCAGATACTAAGGTTGTATCAGCAAAACCCCAATAGGGGCCGGCTAGATGGTTATTATCGTCCAATTCCGCAGTGTCACGAGCTAAGAAATCGTAACGATATTCTTCTGGAACTTGATTTGGGTCTTTCAATAAATTCAAGAAAGGCGCAGTGAATTCTTCCCATGGCATATCCACATCATAATAATCAGGGAAGAACCATTTGTGAGCTAGAGCGGCGCGAAAATTAAGGGATGAATACAATTCCTTAATGTTTAATTCGGAAATGGAGCTATAATTTTCAATTGAAAACCACGTTGGTAGCTCTCTGACAATTTTTCTTTTGTTCATCCTGCACTCCCATCAGTGCTTCCTTCTAAAAAATAAGCCGTCTCAAGCGGAGAAGGGTCCGCGTTTCAGGAGCTACCCTAGAGACGGCAAATCATTCTAAGACGCAGTATTAAGCATGGCAACTGCGGCTGCCTTGTGCTCTGGTGCAAGGTGGGCATATCGTAATGTCGTGCTGATATCCTTATGTCCTAATAATTCCCTAACTGTGTTTAAGTCAACGCCTGCCATAACGAGCTTGCTGGCAAAGTGATGCCTCAAATCATGAAAACGGAAATTTGGAATTTCTGTGCCAGATATTAAGTTGCCCCATGATGAATTTATATTGTCGAGGCGGCTTCCGGTGCTGGGGGAGGGAAATACCAGTCCGTTTGCGCAATTTTGGTTTCTCCATGCAACAAGTACCGAGAATGCTTCACTGTTCAGCGGGATATATCGAGTATGGCCACTCTTTGCTGTTTTGCCCTCTATTGTTAATAACTTTCCTTTCAGGTCTACATCAGCCCATTTTAGATTGAATAACTCTCCTCGGCGCATACCAGTATTGAGAGCTAGAATTACTATCGGTTTTAGATAATCAGTGTAAGAATTGCTCAGTTCAGCAGGTACTGCAATATCACGAGTTTCGCACCATTTCCGGTGGTTTTTCCGTTCTGTTCTTTGTATATCTTGGCGATTTTCTAGTGCATTCCGTAGCCGTTTTTCTTCCTCATTGCTCAAATACCTAATTCTAGGAGTATTGTCAGTTTTCAGGCGTTTCATGCCGGATAGGGGGCTGGCTTCAATGATTTGCCACTCCACAGCTTTGGATAGCACGGCTTTCAGCGTAGCGACGCGTCGATTTATGGTAGATTCTGTAAGGCCGTCCTTCTTGCGTTCGGCCATCCATTTTTGAATATCCCAAGGTGTGATGTTTTCTAGCTGTCGACCATGAAGGTGGCTGAAGTCTGTGTTAAGGGTTCTTAACGACTCTTTGTGGCTCTTTAAATTGGATTCGACCCACGGCTTGTATCTATTCTCAATGAACCTGCCCAGCGAAGAATACTTTGCTGCGAGGGTTTGCTGGCCCAGCCGCTTCTTTTCCTTCTGTATGTCGACTTTTTGAGCGACTTCGGCTGCTTTGTTCTTGGCTATTACTCGTGCCAATTCAGCTGTTATCGATCCATGTATTCCAAGCGTGTATTCATTGGCTTTCCCATTGACTCGATAGAATAGAGCATAGGTTTTTCGCCCTTTAGGGGAGACTCGCAAGAAAAAACCTTTTATCTCGGTATCCCAAACCTTGAATATCTTGTCTTTTGGCTTCAAAGAATTCACGCATTTTGCTGTGAGTTTGGCTTTCATCGTGGCTCTCCAGGTTCCGGATATAAATACCTGCATATTTACTGCACATTCTATATCCTTTGGGATGCCATCGCAAACTTTGAGAAACGCTACATAGAGTTGAATGTGTTGAATTTAGGGAGGTTAAAGGGAGGTGTGCGAGTTATTGTGGTTTCTGTAGGTTTGGGTATAAAACGCACTGGGGGTGTAGTGGTCGTGGGTTCAAATCCCGCCGTCCCGACCATTTTCTCAAATAAGATCCTAAAACTGGCGAACCCAAACTCAATCCAGCAAATCAAAACCGTCCTGAGCTTCCTCTTCGTTTATTCCCTCGATCGCCAGAAACCTTTCCTCTACCTCATCGATGTAATCCAGTATCGCCTCACGGGCGCAGTATTGAACGGTTCTTCCTTTGTGCATTGCCAATACCAGCAAGCGTTTCTCAATGTCCGAGGGAAGGTCCAGGGTAAACAAGTCGATCGCCTCCAGTTATTTTCGTAGTTTTATAGTGGCAGTAAGAATCGAGGCACATCCTTGTACCTCTGGGCAGCATTCCTTGCTGTCTATAAATATAGCCGGATCAGGAGGGAATACCAGTTAACAAGAAATTTACTCTTGGTTAACGTAGTTAACCAAGACAAACGAATTAGAATGAAAACAGGAGAAAATCAGCGCAATGCAGATAGCATAGCTCGAGCTAGCCGAAGCGCTTTAATTCAATACCCGGTAGCCTCGACCCACCAGGCAGCGCTTGATGACGATTTCTCTTTCTGAGAAACCCTCATCGATGCCTCTGGCGGCGCCGCCGATCCCACCGAGGGCGGCGCCGCTCTTCGCCGTGCCGCCGTTGCCCAACACGGCGCCAAAAACGCCTCCCAGCACGGCGCCGGAAACCGCGCCGCTTCCCGCCTTCTGCATTACTGCCACTTCGTCGGCGTAGACTTCACACTGCGCCAGATCGCTGTTGTATTGCGCAAGCTCGACGCCTGCACTATCTATTATAGGATTACTACCAGTGAGGTCCTCCAGGCTATGACAGGCAGAAACAAGCAGCGCGTACAGCACTACAAATGAAATTTTAGGCATCAGCGGTTTCTCCATTTTTGCTGTTGTACCTCTTTATAACGCATAGAACGTGTTTAGGTTTACTGCCTGGGACAAACTAGCAGGGGAGAGTAGGAGACATTTTAACGGTGGGAAAAGCTAGCGGGCAGCGGTTCTAATCCAGCGCTGGGGCGGGCTACTTGGCTATGCGATCGGCAAAATAGAAATAGAAGCTAAACAGCACGATGAAGAGCTGAAACATCGTGGAATCCGCTCTACCTGCGCGCAGACCCACAAGTCCAATGCCAGCGCACAGAATTGCCATGCTCAGTATAATCAACACGGTCTGTTCGACAGCAAAATCTCGGCTCAGTCGCATGTGGTGTAAATGGTCATTGCCGGGAGTGAAGGGCGACCTGCCGCGCAGTGGTCTCTTGATTAAAAGTTTCACTGTATCGAAAAGCGGTAGGGCAAGAAACCAGAGTGCATGCACAGGCTCGAACGAGCGCGCCAGCCCCTGGCTACTACTGATAAGCAGCCAGGCCAATATGAAACCGAGCATGGTGCTGCCGGCATCACCCAGATAGATCAGTGCTCGTTTGTGCTAGGGGCACCGGAAGTTTAGGCTCAAGAAAGCCGCGATCGAACAGGTTATTAACATGCAGAAGCTGGCCTGCACCAGTTGCCCGTTCCAGTAGGAGAGCAGAGCGATAAAACTGAGGGTCACTATGACCAAGCCGCCGGACAAACCGTCGATGCCAGTAGACATATTAATCGCATTTATCACGCCAACCGACGCGAACACGGTGAAAGGAAACGAGAGCTCCAATTCTCAGCTGCCAGATTATCCACCGAGAAAGTAGTGGGTGTAGTGGCTCAATGAATTTGGCCACCTAATAGCAGCAAGTAGCAGCAAGCCAGGAATTGTACTTTTTGATTTCCGGAGTCGGGCAGAAGAAATGTGGTTGACAATACTCATATCGTTATACTGTAAAGATACTCTCTAACTATTGTATTGAGTTCTCAGGAGCAAAACAGCGAACTCAATGTTAATGTTGAGAATGCGCTTGCATACGTTGCGCTATTGTAGCGGAATTGTGAGAGTTTGATATCGGCAATTGAAGGTGACGTAAAATAGATGCGAGTTGCTCCCGAACCACAATATTTAGTGTATTTGAGTTGGGAAGTGGGCTAAAATCTCGCTGCATTCAGGTGGGTAAGATGACATTTTTGGTCCTTCGTTCGGAGAGCTGAAATTAAGCCAGAAATTAGCAAGGCTCTCAGTCGCAGCAAATTGCTCAATGCTCACAATTGCAAGAACAAGAAGGAAAGAAATTCTGTGCGCTTCAGCATGTTAGATAAGGAAACCGAGAACAAAAAATGCGTCTGAAGTGTATCAAACTCGCCGGCTTCAAATCCTTCGTTGATCCAACCACAATCGATTTTCCCTCTAACCTCTGCTCCGTAGTCGGGCCGAATGGCTGCGGCAAGTCCAATGTCATCGACGCCGTGCGTTGGGTGATGGGCGAGAGCTCCGCCAAGAATCTGCGCGGCGAGAGCATGACGGATGTTATCTTCAATGGCTCTGGAGGCCGCAAGCCTGTTGGGCAGGCCAGTGTCGAACTGGTTTTCGACAATCACGATCATAAGCTCACCGGCGAGTACGCGAACTTCGACGAAGTCTCGATTAAGCGCAAGGTCGACCGTGATGCGCAGTCTACTTATAGCTTGAACGGCACCAAGGTTCGCCGTAAAGACATCACCGATATTTTTCTTGGCACCGGCCTCGGTGCGCGCAGCTATTCCATCATCGAGCAGGGCATGGTGTCGCGCTTGATCGAATCGAAACCGGAAGAATTGCGTGTCTTTATCGAGGAGGCGGCGGGTATCTCAAAGTATAAAGAACGCCGCCGCGAAACCGAGAATCGCATCAAGCGCACCAAGGATAATCTGGAGCGACTCGAGGATATTCGCGACGAGTTAGGCCGGCAATTGGCGCATCTACAGCGACAGTCCGTTGCGGCCGAAAAATACGCCCAGCTTAAGACACAGGAGCGCGATACCACGGCCAATCTGAATGGCCTGCGCTGGCGCTCTCTCGATCAGGAATTGAAAGAAAATCAGGAAGCGATCAAGGGCCTCGAGATCAAGATCGAGGCGAGCACCGCCGATCAGCGTGGCATCGATGCCAAGATTGAGGAACACCTCTCGCACAATGCCGAACTGGCCGACGCCTTCGGTGAGGTGCAGGCGCGTTTCTATAGCCTGGGTAATGATATCGCCAGAATCGAGCAGTCGATAGAGCATCACATGGAGCGCGTCGATCAGCAGCGACTCGATCTGACTGAGACCGAAGAGATCTGGTCTCAGACAAGAGAAGAGTTGGATGTAGATCTGAAGAAGATCACGCAGTTGGACGCCGAGATGTTGTCTATCACTCCAGCCCTCGAAGAGGCGCGCATAGCCGAGCAATCCTCTTCCGAATTGCTGGCCGCGGCAGAACAGGGTTTGACGCAGTGGCAGCAGGACTGGGATGCCTTCAATCAACGCGCGGAAGAACCGCGCCAGGTCGCCGAAGTCGAGCAGTCCCGAATTCAGCAGTTGGAGAATATCGTCGAGCGCGGTCTGGAGAGAAAACGCAAACTGGAAGACGAGAGTAAGGCGCTGGCGGCCGGACCGGTCGATGACACGGCAGGTAGCTGTGCCAGTGAAGTACTCCTGTTAGAAGAAACACTCAGTGAAATGCAGACGAAGAACCGCGAGCTGAATCACTCAGTCGAAGAACACCGTGCGGCGCTCAGCAAAGGCTCTGACGATCTCAATGAGATTCGCAGCGAGTTGCAGACTGCCAAGGGCAAACAGGCTTCCCTCGATGCGCTGCAGCAGGCCGCCCTGGGCCAAGACAATGAGTCGCTGAACAAGTGGCTGGGCAAGCAGGGCCTGGACAATCAGATTCGTCTGGCCGAGGGGCTGAAGATAGCCGAAGGTTGGGAGCGGGCAGTAGAGATGGTGCTTGGCGATTCCTTACAGAGCATCTGTGTCGAGGGGCTGGATAACATCGAGGCCATGCTGGCCGAGCTGCCGCAGGGCAAGGTAGCACTTATCGACGTGCGCATACCCCGAGAGGCTCTCGTCAGTTCGCAGATCGGGCTAGTCCCGCTGACAGACAAGGTAAGCAGTGAATGGGGATT
This sequence comes from Pseudohongiellaceae bacterium, assembly GCA_040880325.1. Classification (GTDB taxonomy): domain Bacteria; phylum Pseudomonadota; class Gammaproteobacteria; order Pseudomonadales; family Pseudohongiellaceae; genus UBA9145. The sequence goes on along the minus strand of JBBDIR010000019.1, from coordinate 29,218 downwards.
GAACGACATGTTGAGCGGCATCTATATAGCCGACAATCTAAGCCAGGCGCTGTCCCATCGCGCCGAGCTCGGCCCGCAGCAATCGATCATCACCGCCGACGGCGTGTGGCTGGGCAGTGCATGGCTGCAGGTGAGCAACTTCAGCAAGCAGGAATCAATCGTTGAGCGCCGCGGGCTTATAGCTGATTTATTTAAAAAAATCAGAAGGCTAGAGGAGGAATCTACAGCTTTACATGAAAGACAAAATCAAACAAAAGAAGCTTTGAGTCAGGCCGAAGCTGAGCGCGAAAGATTGCAGGGTGAACTCGCAGAGAAGACCCAGCAACACAGCGAGTTGAAGTCGCAAGTCAGTGCCCAGATGGCGAAAGTCGAAGAGGCAGAGCGGCGTAAAGAGCGCATTCACCATGAGTTGGAAGAGCTGAATCGTCAGTTGGCCGTGGAGCAGGAAAATACAGCGGCCTCACGCGCGCGATTGCAGCAGGCGCTGGACAGTATGGAGCAGGATGTTGGCAGTCGAGAGCGACTCGAAGCGCAGCGCGAGGAACGTAGATTAGCGCTGGCAAGCTGTAGAGAAAATTCAAGAAAAGACAAAGACTTGGCGCATGAGCTTGCGCTAAAACAACAATCTGTTCAGTCGCAGCTGCAGTCTACCCGCGAGACGATGGATCGCATGGCAACACAGGTGCAGCGCTCGCGTGAACGCATGGATTCGCTGCAGGAACAGATCGCCGCCGCCGATGAGCCGCTCGCGCAGATGCGCCGTGATCTGGAAGCGCTGTTACAGCAGCGCCTCGAGGTGGAGAAAGAGCTAGCCGATGCCAAGGCCAAGGTCGATGCCAATGAGCATGCGACCCGGGCTCTGGAGCAGCAACGCAATCAGGTGCAGGAACAGGTTAATTCGATACGCGAGAGCTTAATGCACAAGCGTCTGAAGAGCGAAGGCGCTTCGGTTAAACGCGACGGCATCCTGGAGCAGTTGCAACTGGCGAAATTCGAGCTAGAGACGGTATTGCAGAATCTACCCGAAGAAATTACGGAACTTGACTGTGAGCAGGAGCTGGAAAAGCTCGGCAACCGGATTCAACGCCTGGGCCCTATCAATCTCGCCGCGATCGACGAATATGCGCAGCAATCGGAGCGCAAAGTCTATCTCGACAAGCAGAACGAGGATCTGGAGAAGGCTCTGGACACCTTGCAGAATGCGATTCGCAAGATCGATAAGGAGACGCGTACTCGCTTCAAGGAAACTTTCGACAAGATCAATGCAGGGCTACAGAACCTGTTTCCCAAGGTGTTTGGCGGTGGTCACGCCTACCTGGACATGACCGGAGAAGACCTGTTGGATACCGGCGTAGCCATCATGGCGCGTCCGCCAGGCAAGCGCAACAGCACGATTCACTTGCTCTCCGGTGGTGAGAAGGCAATGACAGCAATCGCCCTGGTGTTCTCCATTTTCAGATTGAACCCGTCGCCTTTCTGTATGCTGGACGAGGTTGATGCGCCGCTGGATGATGCCAATGTTGGGCGCTACGCGAATCTGGTAAAGGAAATGTCGGAGAATGTTCAGTTCATCTTCATCACTCACAACAAGATCACCATGGAAATGGCCAATCAGTTGCTGGGTGTGACCATGCACGAGCCTGGTGTATCCAGAATCGTCGCGGTCGATATCGAAGAGGCGGCTGAATTGGCGGCCATGTAGTTCTGCCACCGTAGCTGCTCTCAAAAAAGCCCGTTTCGGTGCTAAAGAAAACACGGTAACTGTAAGATAACATTAAAAATTTTCACGTTTTTGACGTGTTCTAATTCAAGTGTTATAGATTTCTTATGAGCGGAAGAGAATTAGTCATCCTTTTATTGGGCTTAGCCATAGTCGCGGTAGTTCTGCGCGGCCTTTATGTGGCGATTAATGCCCGCCGTGGTCAGATCAGGCTTGCCATTGACAAGAATATCCCGCAGAACGTCGACCTCGAGGCGCTGGAGATGGCCGAGCTGCCTGGGGGCGGGGCGCGGGTAGTTACGCGCTCTCTGGAAGAGGTGAATCGGCAGAACAGTGCTTTGGATAAGGCAGAATCCAAAGCTAAGGCGATCAATCTTGCCGATGATGACGATGAAAGCCCCATTCCGGTACTCATGGATGCCGTCGAGTTGGCTGAACCGACTATTCAGCAAGCGGCGCCAGCGGCTACACCAGAAGCCGAAGAGTTGTCAGTAGCTGCAGCAGAAGATGCGGCGCTCGATGAACTAATCGAGGACGAGTTCACCAGTAGCGACGAAGAAGAGTTTGGCGCCTTCATCGATCAGGCGCCAAACCTTGGCAATGACTGGGATGAGGATGAGGATGAGGACGTAGCAGCATCCATCGAAGGGCATGCCGAGTTGCAAGCCGCAGGGGTCGAGGAAGAAGACCCAGACGCGATCTTGTTCGATTACGATGAGGAATACGACGAGGAAGAAGCAGCCCAGCGTAAGCACCGCAGTCAGATAGACACGCTGAGTTCTGTTGCTCCTGACTACGACGAGAACGAAGAAGACTACGCGGAGCAAGACGACGCGCCTGTCACCGAATCGACCTATGATAACGGTTATAATGAGGATGACATCGATGCCGGTGCGCAGGATGAATTGGCAGAAGCCGAACAAGAAGCCTTCGACACGGACAATGATGTAGACGAGTTTTCGATGACGGCGGGTGAGCGAATCGGTGGAAACCCCTCGATAAAAAGTGGCGGCAAGCAGTCCGGTCTGTTCGATGACGACGCTGAGGATGACAAGCCCAAGAAGGGCCGAACATTGTTTTCAATGTTTGGCAGGAAGTCTTCGCGCAGTAATCGAACGCGAGATGTTGAGCCCGCCGATTCTTTCGACCAGGAAGCGGACGAGAAAGTGAATGATGAACGCCCGCGAGAATCATTGCAGCAGAGGCCGTTAGCTGAACAGCAAACGATAGCTTACGAAGAAGAGTTGGGTGATGACGAGTTGGACGAAGCGGGCTATGACGACGGATATGATGAGTTAGACGAAGAGTTAAGCGAAGAGTTAAGCGAAGAGTCCGGCCAGATTGAAACGGCGGCGAAGGAAGAGCAAGCACAGCAAGCCGATGCTCATCAGTTCGAGCAGTCCGAAGTATTGGTTCTCAATGTCACAGCGAAGGATGGTCGCGTTTTCTCTGGCGATGACCTTCTGCACATCCTGATTACCTCCGGCCTGAAATTTGGCGATATGAATATATTTCACAAGCGTCTCAGCAAAGACAATCAAGGTTCGGTAATATTCAGTGTAGCTAATATGCTGAATCCAGGCACCTTCGATCTCAATAACATGGACGAGTTCACAACGCTGGGCATTAGCTTCTTCCTCGCTCTGCCGACGCCGATTAATAACCTCGATGCGTTCGAACAGATGTTGGGCGTTGCACAGTTAATACGTGATACGCTAGATGGCGATCTCAAGGACGATCACCGCAATGGTATGACTGCTCAAACGATCGAGCACTACCGGCAGCGTATACGGGATTTTGAGCTGCGCAGACTAAAGGCCGCAGCGGCCCGCGCTTAGCACCAGGTTCTTGTATAGCTTGCCAAGCCTGCAACCCAATTCCGATAACCAAGCTCGCAGTGCGTATCCCTATGGCAGTTCCTGAAAAAATCCAACGGGAAATAGACGAGCTGCGCGAGCAGATTGATCATCATAATCGTCTCTATCACGAGCAAGACAGACCGCAAATCCCCGATGCGGATTTCGACGCCTTGCTGGCCCGCCTGCAAGCACTGGAAGACAAATATCAACTGGCCGTAGCTGACTCCCCGACCCAGCGCGTGGGCGGCGAAGCGATGGCGGGCTTCACTCAGGTACGGCACGAAATCGCCATGCTGTCATTGGACAAGGTGTTTGATGAGAAAGATCTATTGTCCTTCGAAGCGCGTATAAAAAAACGCCTGGAGACAGACTCGAGCATTCAGTACAGCTGTGAGCCGAAAGTGGATGGTATCGCCGTGAGTGTGCTCTATCGAGACGGTGAATTATTCAGGGGAGCTACACGTGGCGATGGCGTTACCGGCGAAGACATTACCCACAACGTGCGCACCATTTCCAATATCCCGCTTCGCTTAAAAACCAAAACCAGGAATTCCCTCGTCGAGATCCGCGGTGAGATTTTTCTGGATAAGGACGGCTTCAAGCGACTTAACCAGACCTCGGAGAAAGAAGGCGGGAAGATTTTCGTCAATCCTCGTAACACCGCCGCCGGTGCAATTCGTCAATTGGATCCGAAGAAGGCAGCAAAGATTCCACTGAAAATGTATTGTTACAGTGTTGGCCTTAGTGAAGGTATCGTCTTGCCGCAGACCCTGAGCGGAATCTTTTCCCAGGTCGAAGAGTGGGGCCTGCCGGTTAATCCGGACAGAAGCGTTCGAACCGACATCTCGAACTGCCTGCAGTATTGTTTGGAGCTGCTAGACAAGCGCAATGATCTTTCCTACGAGATCGATGGCGCCGTATTAAAAGTCGACAACCTTAATCTGCAGCAGCAACTTGGAAGCAATGCTCGCAGCCCGCGTTGGGCGATGGCCTATAAATTTCCAGCGGAAGAGAAATCCACGACGGTGATCGATGTGGAATTCCAGGTGGGCAGAACAGGCACTATTACTCCGGTGGCAAGGCTGGAACCGGTTTTTGTCGGTGGCGTTACAGTGAGTAATACCACGCTACACAATATGGATGAGATCGAACGTCTCGGCTTGCGCATCGGCGACAGGGTGATCGTACGCCGGGCCGGCGATGTGATACCGAAGATCGTTCGAGTGATCCCGCCGCAGAAGGGGAGCAAGATAAGGAGAAAAGTCATCTCCCTGCCAAGTGGCTGTCCGGCATGCGGCTCTGCGCTGGAGAAAGACGGGGAGGTGCTCTATCGCTGCAGCGGGGGAATAATTTGTCCGGCGCAGCGCAAGGAATCGATAAAGCACTTCGCATCGAGAAGTGCGATGGATATAGAAGGGCTCGGCAGCAAGCTCATCGAATTGCTGGTAGATCAGGAATTGATAGCGAATGTGGCAGACATATTCGAGCTCAGTGTGGAGCAACTTGTCCAACTGGAAAGAATGGGGGAGAAGTCGGCGGCTAATATCATAGCGGCGATAGAGAAGTCGAAGCAGACTACACTGCCGCGTTTCCTCTTCGCGCTGGGAATTCGCGAAGTTGGCGAGGCTACTGCCTTACAGCTGGTTACGCACTTTGGCCGCCTCGAAAACATCATCCGTGCCGATCAGGAAAGTCTGATGCAGGTAGCCGACGTAGGTCCCAAGATGGCGCAGCATATCCGCCTGTTCTTTACTAACAAGGACAATCTGGCCGTTATAAAAACGCTACAAGGCCACGGCATTAGCTGGCCGCTCTTAGAGCCGCGCAATGACAATGAGGCCAAACCCCTCGAGGGCGAAACCTATGTCTTAACCGGTACGCTGGAGCAGATGTCGCGCAGTGAGGCTAAGGCCAGGCTTATCGCGCTGGGTGCGAAAGTGGCTGGCAGCGTGTCGAAGAACACCTCCTGTGTCGTGGCAGGGCCGGGGGCCGGCTCCAAACTAGCGAAAGCGGAACAGCTAGGCCTAAAAATACTCGATGAAGGGGAATTTATTGCCTTACTTGAGGTTCTAAGTAGCTAGATTATCAGGTAGCGTACGAGTCACGATGATATATAACCCAGCTGTAAGAGTAGTTTGTCTGCCGCTGCTAGCTACGTTGCTAGCGGCCTGTGCCAGTTCGCCTCCGACTAGCGTGGCAAATATCTGTGAGATCTTTGAGGATCGCCGCTCCTGGTACCGGGCGGCAAAGCATTCGGAGCAGCGTTGGGGAATACCAATGTCGGTGAACATGGCATTCATCTACCAGGAATCCTCATTTCGATCTCGCGCGAAGCCAGCGAGGAATCGCTTCCTCTGGATATTCCCCGGGCGCCGGCCGAGTTCCGCCTATGGCTATGCACAGGCACTGGATACAACCTGGCAGGAATACGAACAGAAATCCGGTAACAGCAGGGCCTCCCGCAGAAATTTCGAGGACGCGGTTGATTTCGTGGCCTGGTACAACGCCAATTCGACTCGCACGAGCAATATTTCGACTAACAACGCCATGCATCTTTACTACGCCTACCATGAAGGCAATGGTGGTTATCAGCGTGGCAGCTATCGCAACAAGCAGTGGTTGATCGATGCGGCTGGTCGCGTCCAGGCGAATTCCAGTCGATTCGCGATCCAGCTCGATAGTTGTCGACGCGAACTGGACAAGAACTGGTTTCAACGCCTCATTTCCTAGTAGACTTCGCTTCCACCACTTTTATCATTCCAGCATCGTTGCAGCCGAGTGACGATCTCGGTCTGAGAGCATGGTGCAGTCATTCATCAGGCATTTAATTAAGCAGTAACGAGTAAAAATATGAGTTGGTGGGGAAAAGTAGTAGGTGGCACGTTTGGTTTCATGATGGGCGGCCCTTTGGGCGCGGTGTTAGGGGCGGCGCTCGGAAATTACTTCGACGGTGGCCTGGATGGGCTCTCCTTGGATGATTCGCTCGGGCTTGGCGCTACCGAGCGTGTGCAATCGGTGTTCTTTACCACGACCTTTGCGCTAATGGGTTACGTGGCGAAATCCGACGGGCGTGTCACCCGGGACGAGATCGCCATGGCCGAACGCGTCATGGATCAGATGCGTCTGAACCAGCAGCAGCGCAAGGTGGCGATAAACCTCTTCAACGAAGGCAAGAAACCTGGCTTTCCCGTGCACGAGGTGCTCGCTCAGTTCAAGCGTGAGAGCTTTAGGCGGCGAAACCTTATTCAGATATTTTTAGAGATCATCACTGCCACGGCGTTCGCCGATGGTCGATTGGATACAAGCGAGCGAACCCTGCTCGAAGGTGTGGCCAATGACCTTGGCTATTCCCAGGCCGACTTCAACGCCTTGCTGGGCCGGTTGTCGGGTCAATCACAGTTCGTCGATAGCGAATCCGCCAAGCAGAAGATTAAGGCGGCCTACGAGCTTCTTGGAGTGACACCATCGTGTAGCGATATCGATCTGAAGAAGGCCTACAGAAAACAGATGAATCAGCATCATCCGGATAAATTGGTGGCGAAGGGATTGCCCGAGGAGATGATCGACATCGCAACACAGAAGACCCAGGCTATCAAGGCCGCCTATGATCTGCTGAAGGAGCAGCGTAAATAGTTGTGATGCGCGTAATTGCGATCTAGCGAAACGTATTGTTAATGGCGTTCAGCGCTTCAGTACCAGGGCACAGTTCCGATACGCCAAGGCTGTTGAAGGGCTTGTCCACGGTTTCCTGCAAATCGTGCAGGTCTGACGTAGATTGATTGATATAAAGTAAGCCGGTCGCGATCTTGCCTTGTTTCTTGTGCGCATTGATATGATGTAAGGCATTCTCTTTGTCTGATGGGTCGTAATTATTGCCGGTCTTGTGCAGATGAATGACCGATCCATCGTGCAGAGTTATCTCCTTCTCCTTGCCCGCCGCGTAGCTGGTAGTTATTTCCTCGCGCATCGGCACGAAATCCACCTCGCTCAGCGCGATATGGTTCTCCCAGGTATTCTTGTAGCCGTGGGTTGAGGCGTCTGTGTTGTTGAAGGTTACGCAGGGGGAGATGACATCGATGAAGGCGAAGCCTTTGTGGGTCAGTCCGGCCTGTAAAAGGGGAACCAGTTGTTTCTTGTCGCCAGAGAAGCTACGCGCGACAAAGCTGGCGCCTAACTCGATTGCCAATGTGGCCATGTCGATGCTATCGAATTGGCTTTCCTCGCCAGACTTGGTCTTCGAACCAAGGTCGGCGGTGGCAGACAGCTGCCCTTTGGTCAGCCCATAGGTGCCGTTGTTGGCAACGATATACAGCATATTGATGCGCCGCCTGACGATATGGCAGAACTGGCCTAGCCCGATAGAGGCGCTATCGCCGTCTCCGGAGACTCCTACGTAATAAAGTTCTTTGTTCGCGATATTGGCACCGGTTGCAACCGAGGGCATGCGGCCATGCACCGAGTTAAAGCCGTGGGCCTTGTTAAGAAAATAGGAGGGGATCTTCGAGGAACAACCGATGCCTGAGATCTTGGCGACCCGGTGCGGTTCCAGCGACATATCTGCAGCCGCCTGAATGATCGCGGCGCTGATCGAATCGTGTCCGCAGCCACCACAGAGAGTGGTTAGAGTGCCCTCATAGTCGCGGCGTGTCAGACCAATGTCATTGGTCGGCATCTGCGGGTGTTTGAATTTTGGTTTGTTGATATAACTCATAGTTTCTGCCGTCTCACGCGGGTACTTCGCCGCTTGCTTTCAAGTCCTGCATTGTATTCAGTATCGATTTCTCAATGTGCTGTGCAGTGATCAGTACACCGTCGTAGCTGAGAATCGAATGCATCTTCTCTTCATGGATATTGCACTCGATTTTCAGCAGACTCTTGAGCTGAGCATCGCGATTCTGTTCGATGACATAAACCAATTCATGCTTTGCAAAGAAGTCGGTAACGCTGTCGTGAAAAGGAAACGCTCGAATGCGCATGGTATCCAGGGCAATGCCTTTTTTTGCAAGGCTGTCTAACACTTCGTTGATGGCGCTGGCCGTAGTGCCGATGAATGCCAAGCCCAGTTTGTTGGCGGTAGGTTCAGAAATCTCCGGTGGCGGCAGAAAGCTAATTGCCGTCTTCATCTTGAGCGTCAGTCTATCCATCACTTCTGCGTATACTGTGCCGTCCTCGGTATAGGCGGCATAGGCGTCATGGGAGCTGCCGCGGGTAAAATAGCTGCCCTTGTTCGGGTGCGTGCCCGGGTAGGTGCGATAGGTAATACCATCGCCGTCGCTGTCGAGATAACGGCCGTACCTGTCTATTCCTTCGAGTTGTTCTGCACTAAGCACCTTGCCTCTGTCGTATTGGCGCTTTTTATCCCATTTAAGTGGTTCACATATCTGCTCATTCATGCCGAGTTCCAGATCGCTCATTACGATCACCGGAGACTGAATACGGTCTGCAATATCGAATGCGTCTGCCGCGAATTCGAAACATTCCTTGGGTGTTGCTGGGAATAGTAGAGCGTATTTTGTGTCGCCGTGGGATGCATAGGCGCAACAGAGCAGATCGCCCTGTTGAGAACGTGTGGGCATGCCAGTAGAGGGGCCGACGCGTTGTATATTGAACAATACAACCGGCACTTCGGAGAAATAGGCAAGCCCCAGAAATTCTTGCATCAAAGAGATGCCGGGCCCACTGGTCGCGGTAAAGGCGCGGGCTCCGTTCCAGCCAGCGCCGATCGCAATGCCGATGGCGGCGAGCTCGTCTTCGGCCTGAACTATCGAAAATTTCTTCTTGCCGCTGCCGGGGTCGATACGCAAGCGCTTGCAGTATTTACCGAAGCTATCCACAACGGAAGTGGAAGGCGTCAGCGGGTACCAGGAAGCGACAGTAGCGCCGCCGTAGACGCAACCTAATCCGATTGCAGTGTTGCCATCCATGAGTATTTTACCGACGTTCTTGTCGCGCTTTTCGAGTCGCAAACTGAGCGGGCAGGTAAAATTATCGCTGGCATATTGATGGCCCAGCTCCAGCGCATGTATGTTCGGAAGTATCAGCTTCTCCTTGCCACGAAACTGATCGCTGACAAGACCGGTAAGCACTTTGAAGTCGATATTGAGGAAGGCGGAAAGGGCGCCGACATAGACGATGTTCTTAAACAGCTGTCGCTGCGTCGGTTTCTCGAATTCCTGCAGGCAAATGTCTTTAAGCGGAATTGGCAGGTAATTAACGTCATCGCGCAGTAATTCGTTCGGTAGCACTTTCGAGGAATCGTACAGCACATAGCCGCCGGGTACTACAGATGCGATGTCCTTGCCGATTGTTTGCTCGTTCATGGCGACGATAATATCGACACCTTCGCGCCGGCCCAGGAAACCCTGTTCGCTGATTCTTACCTCATACCAGGTGGGAAGCCCCTGTATATTGGAGGGGAAGATATTATGCGGGCTGATTGGAATGCCCATTCGGAACACGGCTTTAGCAAACATGCTGTTCGCGCTGGCGGAACCCGAGCCATTCACGTTGGCGAATTTGACGACGAAATCGTTCACTTTGCTTAGGCTGGCGACCTTGGAGCTTTGGATTAACTCTGACATGCGTTTCCTGCTTTGGCTGTGTTAAAGAGATACTTGTGCATGTCCCAGGCATTGGTCGGACAACGCTCGGCGCATAGGCCGCAATGTAAACACAGGTCTTCATTCTTCGCCATGATACGGCCGGTCATCAAGATGTCGGAAACGTAGAGATCCTGATCTGTATTTTCGGCTGGAGCCAGCAGGTGTTTTCTAAGTTCGGGTTCGTCCTCGTTTTGGGTAAAGGTTATGCAGTCGGTAGGGCAGATATCGACGCAGGCATCACACTCGATACAGAGTTTATCGGTAAACACGGTTTGCACATCGCAATTCAGACAGCGCATTGTTTCGTTAAACGCGAGCTGCTCATCGAAACCGAGTTCGACTTCAATGTTAATGTCATTCAGGCTAGCCTGTTTGTCGGCGTGCGGAACGGTGAAGCGTAGATCATTGCTTATGTCGTTCTTATAGGACCACTGGTGAATACCCATCCTCTGGCTGCTGAGATTGGTAAGAGGGTTCGGGCGCTTCGTTATGTCCAGTTTCTCGCAAGCCATATGAATCGAAACGGCGGCGTCGTGTCCATGAGCGACTGCGGTTATGATATTGTCTGGCCCGAGAGCGGCGTCGCCACCGAAGAATACTTTTTCATGTGTGGATTGGAATGTCGATTTATTGAGAACGGGAACCTCCCATTGATCGAACTCAATGCCGAGGTCACGTTCGATCCACGGAAAGCTGTTCTCTTGCCCGATAGCGCAGAGCACATCGTCGCAGGGTAAAATTACGGGATCCTCGCCGGTAGGAACCAGCTTTCGTTTGCCGTCGTCATCAATTTCTTTGCGAACCTTCTCGAACTCCATCGCCGCCAGTTTTCCATGCTCCACAATGTAGCGTTTCGGCACGTGAAAGTTGAGGATCGGGATGTCCTCATTGATGGCGTCCTGGATCTCCCAAGGAGACGCTTTCATCTCGTCGAAACCGCTTCGAACCACGACTGCGACTTCTTCACCGCCGATTCGCTTCGAGGTGCGGCAACAGTCCATTGCCGTATTCCCGCCACCGAGCACGAGCACTGTCTTACCCACACTCGAAATATGCTCGAAGGCAACATTGGCCAGCCATTCGATTCCGGTGTGGATGTTGTCTTTTGCTTCTTCGTGCCCGGGAAGGTCTAGCCACTTGCCGAGAGGGGCGCCGGTACCGACGAAGACGGCATCGTAGCCCTCGCTCAGAATCGATTTCATGCTGGTGATCTCTTCGCCGAAGCGACAGTTCACCCCCAAATCCAGAATATAGTTTAGCTCTTCGTCAAGCACTTCGATCGGCAGACGGAAGCGAGGAATCTGCGTACGCATGGCGCCGCCGCTAAGCGCATCTTTTTCGAACAGCGTAATCTCATAGCCCAGCGGCAGCAGATCGCGAGCAACAGTCAACGAAGCCGGGCCGGCCCCGATGAGCGCGATATGCCTGCGGTTCTTCTTTTTCGGTACTTGTGGTAGCCGCTGTTTGATGTCGGACTTGTAGTCGGCCGCTACCCGTTTCAGGCGACAGATGGCAACCGGCTCCTCTTCAACGCGCACGCGCCTGCAGGCGGGTTCGCAGGGGCGGTCACAGGTGCGACCGAGGATGCCGGGAAACACGTTCGAGTGCCAGTTGATCATGTAGGCATCGGAGTAACGCTTTGCGGCGATCAGTCGAATGTATTCGGGTACAGGAGTGTGAGCAGGGCATGCCCACTGGCAGTCGACAACCTTATGGAAGTAATTCGGATCGGCGATATCAGTCGGTTTCATGACTAACCGGGTTTCCTTTCGATGCGAGTTTTTGGCGTTATTTTCCGGCTCAATATGCAAGCATCGTCGACAGGGTAGAGCTGTAGTATAGGGAAATGCATCCTATTTGTAAGTAATTATGTCGGCGCCAGCCGAGGCGATATTCAGGCGCTAGGAGACCGCCTTAACGCCCTGTGATTCATACAATTTATTAAATACACGTAGTTTCGTCACAAAGGCTATGGACTCGATTGCCTGCTCCAGTTTGCTGGCTTCATCGGTCGAGTAATCATCCACATCGAGAATTAGATCGACCTCGATCGTGCCTGCTAAGTAGTGGAGATCGATAGCGGCTATTGATGCAGCGTCCAGCAAACCATGCCAATTGTTCTTGAGGGATGCTATGACATCCGCTCTTTCTGGCAAGCGGGCTTCTTCATCTTTCTCATTGTGAGGAATTGGGTCAATATGAATCAGCACTTCAGCAATGTCGGCAAACTGACTAAGCAGTGATTTCTTGACCAACTCGCCGAGCTGGTGACCTTCTGACACTGAAATGTGTGAATTTACCAATAGCTTCACTTCCAGGATGATCTTGCCGCCAGACGATCTGCTGCGTAGTTCAGTAATTCCAAGAATACCTTCGGTGGCCAAGATGCAGGTTTCGAATTGTTCGCGGCGCGGTTTTGGGACAGCGGTATCGACTAGCTCTGTCAGGCTATCGGTACAAAGCTCCCAGCCGATCTTCGCTATTATTAAGGCGACGAACATCGCTGCTACGGTGTCCATCCAGAGGTAACCCTGTCGCGCCCCGATGATTCCGACCAGCACTGCAATCGAGGAGATGGCATCTGAGCGGCTGTGCCAGGCATTGGCTCGCAACAGATTTGACTCGAGTTTATTGGCGACCCGCATCGTGTAGTGGTAGATCCACTCTTTAGTTGCGATGGATAGAAGAGCAATAAAAATCCCGGCGGCAGCCGGTGTCGGCAGCGGCTCATCGAGGCGTAGGCGGTTTACGCTGTCGTAGATTAATAGGGCCGCTGTTATAAAAAAGACGATACCCATGGCAATCGTGCCCAGAGTCTCGAATCGACCGTGGCCGTATTGGTGTTCAGCATCGGCTTGGGCATGGGAAACGCGCGCTACCACTAGCACGAAGATATCCGTTCCGGCATCGGACAGCGAATGGATGCCGTCGGTGATTAGTGCGAAGGAATTAGTAATGACACCGCCGACGATCTTGCCCACGCCGAGGATAATATCGAGCAACATGCCAACCAGGGTGACGCTGGTGGCTTCCTTTTTCGCTTGCTCTGCATCCATAGAGGCTACTTGGTAGGGCTGATGTAAGGCTTGGTCTTTGAGTTGGTGGAGGCTTGGTGGAGGCTTGGGGTTATTAATAAGCCGTGATAAGAAGCCGCGATCGGTAAGCATTTTCTGAGCTTATTGGCCTGCAAAAAAGAAAGCCCAACGACCAAAGGAAGTTGGGCTAAATATACTATCAAGGGAGAGATAAATGAAACAAAACCCACAATTTTGCATTACATCTACCTACACTTATTCTGACTGGACTTGTGCCTAAAAGTTCCCACGGCCTGGCAAAATTTCTTGCACTATTTTTCTATATCAGGTAACACATTAAATATTCTAATTAACTTACTGTAATATCTATAAATTTACCACTTCGATATTGTCGATGTTCAGGCTCTCGGCAGATTCTTTATTACTAATAATGCCGATGCTGGCTTTTTCCGGGGCTAAATATTGCGCAGCGACCCGCTTAAGGTCCTCTACAGTGGTATTCAGTACCTGCTTGCGAAACTGCGTTCTGTACTCCAGGGTGCGCCCAAAGGCATTATTGTAGAAGGCCTGTTTCGCTTCACCGGCGGGAGAGGCTGGCTTATCCAGACTGCCAATAACGCCCAGGATGGCCTCCTCTAATTGCTGTGGCTTGTGCTCAGCCGATACCACCCAGTCAACCGCCGCATCGAAATCGGCTAGCGTTTCCATCAGACGCGGGTCGCGATAGGAGAAGAAGCGAAAAGAGGCCGAACTGGCATCCTGACTGGCACCGCCGCCATAGGCACCACCACGCTCTCGAATAGCTCTATGCAGAAAGCCATTGCGCATAAAGCCGGACAATACCTGTAGCGGCGCATTGTCGGGGTGCCCCGAGGGTACTGTCGGGTAGGCCTTGGCGCAGAAATTGACCTGGGTCGAGGTGCTCCAGACCTGCCTTAAGTCTTCCCGGACCGAGTCTAACTGCAGCACAGATTTCTCTGTCGCTGCAGCAGTTGCTCCCCAAACTGCGTCGATGTCGGCCAGTAGCAGCGCCTGATGTTCGGGTTCGGCTATAACCAGAAATTCCTTCTTCGCGGATTGCACCTTGGCGTGCAGTGCCTTGAATTTATCTAGCAGCTCGAACCTGCTGGACTGCTGCGCCAGCTGCCCTCTGAGCAGCTTAAGTTGTTTGATGCCCTGCAACCCGCCAGAGCGATGCGCAAGTAGGGCAGTTGGACTCATGCGACTACTAGCCAGCGTCATAGCCAAGCTGTGCCCCTGACCGGTGATGCTGTTTTCCTTGCGCGCACAAATTTGTTCGATAAGTTCCAGTAGGCGCTGGTCCTCGTCGAATCGAACTTCATGGATGGTGCTATGCAACAGCTGCGACTGGGCATGATGATTGCTACGCAGGCATTTGGACGAAAACGTGATGAGGCCCTTGATAGATTGGACGTCGTTTAAATTGCTGCGGATGCTGCTGAAGCAATTAATGCCGCCACTCACCTGTGCCTGCCAGGCCTGTGTCTGGGCATAGTCTCTGGAACCAACCCCGAATTCGGTGAGACAGCTGCTATACAGCGGCAAGACATCCAGCAGTTCCGGTTCGAGCTGGGGAATTTCCATCACCACTTGCTGGTAGCACAAGCCATTCGTGCCCTGACCGAAAAAGCTGATCGCTGTGTTGCTGCTCTTCAGGATGGAATTCGTTCGCTTCGGCTCGAAAATAGTTTCCGGTACGTCTTGCAAGCCAACTTTGGGCAGCAAGCCGGGATCGTCCTCTTCCATCTGTCTGGTGGCCAATAACTTTGTCTGTTCCACTATCGCTAGCTTCTCAGCTTCGGACAGACTGTTTTTGATGGCGGCTAGCCGATCCAGCTCCGCTTGTACCTTATTCCTCGCGAGATCCGTATCGGGCTTCATTGTCAGTCTGACGCGGTGTGGGTTATCCAGCAGCAACTTCTGGATCAAATCTGGAATAAAGCGATCGTCTTTGATTAAGGCGTGCAGTTCGGCTAACACCGGGTCGATGTTGAGTAGCTTGATTGGGTCGCCTCGATGCATCGCCGTTGAGAGTCCCGCCAGAATAAGCTGCAGCCCATAGGGGTAACTGTCACCGGATATCTCTCTGTGATGCAACTCTAGCTGATGCAGAGCAGCCTCGACCTGGTCATAGGGAATACCGTGTTTGACTACGTCCTCCAGAGTGTCGAGTATCAACCCCTGCACGGCATCGCTCGATTCGGCGGCGCAGCCTTCAAGGCCTGCCATCAGGCTCATCTCTCGATTCGAGTCTTCCAGCCCACACATCGGTGAGGGAGAACTTCCCAATGCACTGGTTTCGAGGGCTCGCAGCAGAGGGCTGGCACTGTTGTCCAACAGCACACTGGAAACCAGTTCGGCTCTAAACAGTTCGCCAAGGTCTGTGCTGTGCCCGAGTAGCCAGGCGAGAACAATATGGCACTGTGGTTTGTCAGATGCCTCGCTAGCATAGGATTCCTCGACCTCAATGGGAGCCGTGTAGCGCTTCTCATCTTCGACTTCAATCTTGATATCCAGCCTTTCGAAATGTGACAGGGCTAAGGCCTGAAAATTTTCCTGGTGTTCAATTGCGGGGATATCACCAAATGTCATGAAAATCGCGTTGCTGGGATGGTAGTGGCTCTTATAAAAATCCAGTAGTTGCTGGTGGCTGAGTTCTGGTATGTTTTCCGGCTCTCCGCCGCTGTTGTAGTGATAAGTTGTAGTAGGAAAGACATGCTTGCTAATGGCATGCCATAGGACGCTGTTTGTGGAGCTCATGGCACCTTTCATCTCGTTGAAAACAACGCCTTTATATTGCAGTTCGCTTTCGGTGTTTTCTGGTTCGGAAAATTCCAATCGATGGCCTTCCTGTGCAAAATCGAGTTTGTCCAGTCGGGAAAAGAATGCGGCATCGAGATAGACCTGTAAAAGGTTGTTGAAATCTTTTCTATTCTTGCTGGCGAATGGATAGGCAGTCCAATCACTGCTGGTAAAGGCATTCATGAAGGTATTCAGTGAGCGTCTGATCATCATGAAGAACGGGTCTCTGACCGGGTACTTTTTACTCCCGCACAGAGCCGTATGCTCGAGGATATGAGCGACACCGGTGGAGTCCATGGGAACTGTTCTAAACGCTACCAGGAACACATTTTCGGTATTCTCGCTGTGCAGATGGAAATGTTTGGCTCCGGTTACTTTGTGGACATATTCCTGCATCGTGATATTCAGCGAAGGAATCTGTTCGCTGCGTTGCCATTCGAAAGCGGGATGTGTTTGAGGGCCTTGCGCCGAACTGTGTTGCCTGGTCTGGGAACTGCTTACTACGGTCATGCTTTGGGTTGCCTTGTATTTGTCTATCTGAATGAGTGGTTCGTGGGACAGTGCGCCTGACACTGCCGTGGCGCTAATGCCGTGGTGCTAAGAGGGCTGCTCCAAGCTGAACTTGCCCAGTTTACCTGAGCGGAAGTCGTTTAGTAATATTTCTGCCGTCTTGTTCAAGTCTGCCTTGCCGCCGCGACCAATAGAGCCTCTGAGCTTCGCCAGATCATCGAAGAATTCCTCGGTGCCGCCAGCAGACGGCTGCAAGCCATATCTTTCATGTATTCGCTGTGGGTAGTCGCGCAGCAGGAGCTCAGCCAGAAACCAGGCGATGTCGGCAACTTCCACCGCCGTATTGCGAATGGTTCCTGTAATAGCCAGTCTGTAAGCGCTCTGTTGATCCTCCAGTTTCGGCCACAACATGCCCGGCGTATCGACCAGATACCAGCCGTCCTGAAGTTTTACCCGTTGCTGGCCCTTGGTCACAGCAGGCTCATTTCCGGTGCGTGCCAGCTTGCGTTCGGTAAGTTGATTGAGTAGGGTCGATTTTCCCACATTAGGAATGCCATCGATTACTATCTGACCCTGGATCAGTTGGGTCTCGTCCGTGCCCTTAATTAGCCTCCTGGCGGTGTTTACCAGATCAGCACGGCTAATCTGGGAATCTCTGCCATTGATCAGACAGGCGCTATTGTCGAGTTTAGAGAAGTGCTTGGCCCAGGCTGCGGTAGTCTCGCTCTCGGCCAGGTCGGCTTTATTCAATATACGGATGCAGGGGCGCTGCTCGCGCAGGCTGGCGAGCAACGGGTTGCAGCTGGATTCGGGTATGCGCGCATCCAGCACCTCGATAACGGCGTCTGTCTTGCGCATAATCTTAGCCAGCTCTTTGCTGGCTTTGTGCATGTGTCCTGGATACCAAGAAATGGCCATGTAGGGGCTCCGTGAGGGCGACAGTTTAGCGAGGCTAGAGCGCCAACACCACTTTCTTGTATCGACTGCATTTACGCTATACTGAGCCTCAAACCCACTCTCTAAACCCATGTAAATCGCGCAGGAATCAGGCATGTCAGTACAGCAAACAATTGAAGCAAAGCTAGCACAGGGACTGCAGCCGCTAGTGCTGGAAGTAGCTAATGAGAGCCATATGCACGGCGGGCCTGCAACCGAATCCCATTTTAATATCACGGCTGTGGCTACGGCCTTCGAGGATATGAATCTTGTGCGCCGGCATCAAGCCGTCTATAAGCTGCTGGCGGAGGAATTGGCCGCGGGCGTACATGCTCTGGCATTGCATTTGTACACTGGCGCAGAGTGGGAGCTGAGGCAAGAATCATCGCCTTCGTCTCCCGATTGCAGGGGCGGCTCCAAGTCGGATCAAGCTCACCAAGCCAATATCGATCAAATTCAGTGACCTGTGTGCGACACCTCAGGTTTAGTGTCCAAGGCTTGCTGTTTTTACCCGCAAAAACCCTATTGATAAGTTGTTTTAGGCCATTTTATCGGTGAGAATCTTTCTGTGAATCGCATCACTTAGAGGGATTTTCCTTAAGGCATAATGGGCAGCGGGTAAAAGACGTGGTGCGCTATAGATAGAAGGTGCGCTATAGAAGGTGCGCAACAAAAGAGTCCGGGAGAATCGATGTTAGCAGAGACTGAATCAGCAGATTCCACGCGCAGGCTTGAGCTGGCCTTTGCCGGGTTTGTTTCTCTGGCGCTTGTTGCCCTCATCGTCACGGTGATAAAGCTTTCTCCGAACGACGAGTCAAGTTCACTCGACGCAGAAATTTCGGGGCCGATAGTAGTGTTCCCCGATTTCGCTTCAATTTCTGATATCGAAGCGAAGAAACAACAGTTCTTCAATTTTTTCCAGGATTTCGTTCGCTACGAGAACGGTCTCATCAGTGAGCTGCGCCAGCAGTTATTAAACTATGCCGAAGTAGTAGACGATGGTGTCCCCCTCAGCGCGGACGAAAGGAAATGGGTGCTGGATTTGGCGCGCAGCTATGATGTGGACACCGAGACATCTACGGATCAGGCGCTGGTAAGTGAGTTACTCCTAAGAGTGGATGTTATACCTGCTTCGCTTGTGCTGGCCCAGGCTGCGAACGAATCTGCATGGGGTACCTCGCGCTTTGCCCTGGAGGGTAATAATATTTTTGGGCAATGGTGTTACGAAGAGGGTTGCGGAATCGTTCCGAACAGGAGGATTGAAGGTGCGACCCACGAGGTAAAGAGTTTCGACACGATCAAAGCGTCGATAGAGGGCTACTTCCTTAATATCAATACCCATCACCTCTATGCTGACTTTCGCAATGAGCGAGCCAGATTGCGCCAGCTAGGTCGTACTCTTGATTCTATAACGCTAGTGGAGGGCCTGGAGCGTTACTCGCAGCGTGGTGAAAATTACGTCGACGAGGTACAGACTCTGATTGAGCAGAATAGTCTGCGCGAGAGAGATAAGAGCTGGCTGGACAATTAGCGCTCGCTGTTGCTCTGAGCTGTACTAATCAGAGGCTCCCTAAATTAATCCACTGCACTGAATACCAATAGTAACGAGCCGAGTTTGGGTCTGGAGCGGTGCAGATATAACGCCAGCGTCGGCCCGAGTATTCTTGCGTCGGGTTCAATTCCACAATCCCTTGTTCTGTGTCTACCCATGTCATCGGTATTGCTTCGCTATTGGCGAAACAAGCTATTTGATTGAGGTTGTAAGCTCCCGGTTCGAATTTAAGCGTAACCGAAGGACTCCGTTGTGTCGTTACCGGAGAGTCTGGCTGCAACTGGCTGACGTTAAATGGCAGTGTCGAAAATTTCGTACTGGCCGTGTCCAGGTTTGCGTAGATGCTGGCCAACGGGAAGCGCGGCAAGGCGAGGAAATCTGAATTGGCTCCGACCGCTCCTGAGTTTTGTGCGAGACCGATAAAACCGAGCTCCCGCAAGATGGCTTGAATGGCTGGATCATATTCACCATAGGGGTAGGCAAGGTAGCGATGAGACTGTCCGGTTTCCGCTTCTATTCGACTCTCGGCCTCGAGCAGGTCGCGGCGCAATCTCTCGAGTCGCTGGCTGTCTGACTCGGCATTGCGGCGCTCGAGCATGTAGGGATGGTCTACCATATGGTTCGCGATAATAACGCCGGCATCGCTCATCTGTCTGATCTGATCCCAGCTCATGTAGTTGCCTTGTCCGTTATCGATGGGCTCGGTGCTGAGAAACAGCGTGAATGGGTAGTTGTAGGATTGCAGCATCGGAAACGCTGTCTCAAAGATTGAGCTGTAGCCATCATCGAAGGTGATCACCACGGCCTTGTCAGGCAGTGATTGGCCAGATTGCAGGCTATTGACCATCTGGGTTAGCGGGATAACCGTGAAGCCGTTATCGCGTAGATAACGCAGGTGAGCGTCAAAATCGTCTGGGGAAATCGTGGTCGAGGGGGGCGTGTCCTCGGCAACATGGTGATAGAGCAAGATGGCTGCACTCTCGGTAGCACTCTCGGCAGCACTCTCGGCAGCTAAAGAGGCACTGCCCAGAACCAATAGCAGGCTTGTCAGTAGCGCGCTTCGTACCATGGCCAGGTGGAACATGTTGATATGACTCAGCTGTAAGTATTTGATCATGGATTGATAATACCTCAATTAAGGAATATTTGGCTGTCCTGTGTGCGGTGGTTTGGCTGTCAAGGGTGCGACTTCTTATATCGGCCAAGCGCGGCTATAATGCTCTGTTCTGGGCCGCCGTTCGGTTCATCCTAATTGGAGCTATCTATGATTTACTCAGGCAAGGCGCTTAGCGTCGATCTATTGCCTTCTGGCATTGCCAATCTTGTGTTCGACCTGGAAGGCTCATCGGTTAACAAATTCGACCAAGCGACTCTGCGGGAGATGCAGGCAGCCATAGAGGCGCTACAAGGCAGCGCCCTGCCCGGGCTGATACTTTCCAGTGCCAAGACAACGTTTATAGTCGGTGCCGACATCACAGAATTCACTGCCAAATTTGCCGAGGGCGAGCAGCAAGTACAGGCCTGGCTTGTGGAGGCTAACAAAATATTCTCAGACCTCGAAGACCTGCCGTTTCCAACGGTTACTGCAATTAACGGTATCGCGCTGGGCGGGGGGTTCGAAGTGGCGATCGCCACTGACTATAGAGTTGCTACCGAGGCCGCGGTCGTAGGTTTTCCAGAGGTGAAGCTAGGTATATTACCCGGTTTCGGCGGCACCGTCAGAATGCCTCGTCTGATCGGGGCGGACAATGCGAATCAGTGGATAAGTAGCGGGTCGCACATAAAGGCGAAGCAAGCATTCGCTGAGGGGGCTCTCGATGCGATTGTCGATCAGCAGCTCTTGATCGAGTCGGCCGAGCGAATTATTCAGCAGTGTAATGAGGGCAAGCTCGATTACAAGAAGATTCGAATACAGAAGACGTCGCCCCTGTTGCTGTCTCCGATCGAGCTAAATGTGGCGTTCGAAACGGCGAAAGGCATGGTTGCCGCTCAGGCTGGCCCGAATTATCCCGCTCCTATTACAGCGGTAGCAGTGATGCAGGAAACCGCGATGATGCATCGTGCCGAAGCACTGCAGGCTGAGCACCGCGGCTTTATCAAGTTGGCTGCAACCGAAGTAGCGGCTAACTTGATACAGATGTTTCTCAACGATCAATTCCTGGCAAGCCTTGCCAAGAAGCAGTTGGCGACTGCGAAACCCATTTCCAAGGCTGCCGTATTGGGTGCCGGTATTATGGGCGGCGGCATCGCCTATCAATCCGCCTTGAAGGGCACGCCAATTATCATGAAGGACATTGCCCAGGAGGGTCTTGATCTCGGGCTGGCAGAAGCGCGCAAGCAATTAGAGAAACAGCTGGCGAAAGGGCGCATGGACAGCCACAAGATGTTCAGCATTCTCTCCAGTATTGAGGCAAAGTTGAGCTATGACGGCATCGACAGCGCGGACATAGTGGTCGAGGCTGTGATTGAAAATACCAAGATCAAGCAATCTGTGTTGGCAGAGCTTGAGTCACTGGTGCGCGAGGACGCCATAATTGCTACGAATACATCGACAATTTCCGTGGATGAGTTGGCCAGGGTATTGAAGAGGCCTGAAAATTTCTGTGGCATGCACTTCTTCAACCCAGTCCCGGTCATGCCCTTGGTCGAGGTGATTCGCGGCGCTAAGAGCAGCGAAGAAACCATTGCGACAACGGTTGCCTACGCCAAGAAGATGGGTAAAACGCCCATAGTAGTGAACAATTGCCCGGGGTTCTTGGTCAATCGAATCTTGTTCCCTTATTTCGGTGCGTTCTCACGACTAATTAGCGACGGCGCAAACTACACGCAGATCGATAGAGCCATGGAGCGTTTCGGTTGGCC
The DNA here is from genome assembly GCA_040880325.1 of Pseudohongiellaceae bacterium. GTDB lineage: Bacteria > Pseudomonadota > Gammaproteobacteria > Pseudomonadales > Pseudohongiellaceae > UBA9145. The sequence continues at coordinate 7,319 of JBBDIR010000019.1, read as the reverse complement.
CATGGGGCCTGCCTATCTGCTCGATGTGGTGGGGCTGGATACTGCGGTACACGCTCAAGCTGTGATGGCGGCGGGTTTCGATCGCATGAAGCTGGATATCGATACTGTTATCGATAAATTGTTCGAGATGAAGAAGCTCGGCCAGAAATCCGGGAGTGGCTTCTATACCTATGAGCCGGACAAACGCGGCAAGCCCAAGAAGCTGCCCAATCCGGAAGCGGAGCAGCTGGCGCAGTCGATGGCCGTATCAACGAAAGAATTTGCCGACGACGAGATCGTCGAGCGCATGATGATTGCAATGTGTATGGAGACTGTACGTTGCCTTGAAGATGGAATCGTCAGTACTGCAATCGAGGCGGATATGGGCCTGGTTCTTGGTTTAGGCTTCCCGCCATTTCGGGGCGGCGCGCTGCGCTATGTTGACAGTCTGGGCCTGAGTCAGTTCTGTGATATTGCCGATAAATATGCAGATCTGGGCGAGCTGTATCATCCGACAGAGAAGCTGCGAGCCATGGCTGCAGCCAGCGAAACATTTTATAAATAGTCGGAATGAATTTTGGTGGTTGTTGATGCAACCGCCTTATACAAGTTGTTAGGAGATAAAATGAAGTTAAACGCCAGAGACGCCGTAATCGTAGATGGAATACGAACACCAATGGCACGCTCGAAAGGAGGCGCCTACCAGAATGTTCGCGCAGAAGAGTTATCGGCGCGCTTAATCAATGCATTGTTCGAGAGGAATACCGGGGTTCTACCTGAGGATGTCGAGGATGTGATCTGGGGTTGTGTGAATCAAACTCTGGAGCAGGGCTGGAACATAGCGCGTAATGCAGCCCTGATATCTGTGTTGCCGCATTCCAGCTGTGCACAAACAGTGAACCGCCTGTGTGGCTCTTCTATGTCGGCACTACATACGGCGGCCATGGCTATCCAGAGCGACAATGGCGATCAGTTTATCGTCGGTGGCGTGGAACACATGGGGCATGTCGGCATGGTTCATGGCATCGATCCAAATCCCAAGGCTTCGAAACATATCGCGAAGGCCGCCTGGATGATGGGTGTGACCGCAGAAGTTCTGGCCAAGATGCACGGCATTGATCGCGAGCAACAGGATGCTTTTGCCGTGCGCTCACATGCCTTGGCGGAGAAGGCACGTGTTGGCGGAGGTTTTGCCAATGAAATCGTAGCGATTGAAGGTCATGATGCTCAGGGAATGAAGATACTACTCGAGCATGACGAGACGATTCGAGCAGATACAAGCCTTGAGGGTCTGGCACAACTGCGTCCAGTTTTCGATCCGGCGAACGGCACCGTAACGGCGGGAACATCTTCGCAAATCTCCGACGGGGCCTCGGCCATGTTAATAATGAGCGCGGCCAAGGCGCAGTCACTTAATCTGAAGATTCGTGCAAGAGTGCGCTCGATGGCCTATGCGGGGGTAGATCCTTCGATCATGGGGTATGGGCCGGTTCCGGCCTCGTTGAAGGCTTTGAAGAAGGCCGGGCTTACGATAGACGATATAGATTGTGTCGAGCTCAACGAGGCGTTTGCCGCGCAGTCCCTGCCGGTAATTAAGGACCTGAAGCTCACCGAGGTAGTGGAATCGAAAGTGAATTTAAAAGGCGGAGCGATCGCTCTGGGTCATCCATTAGGGTGCTCGGGCACGCGTATTACGACGACCTTGCTGAACAATATGGAAGACAATGATTCCACTCTGGGTTTAGCGACGATGTGTATAGGCCTGGGGCAGGGTATAGCCACCGTACTTGAGAGAGTTTAGGCGATGTACGAGAACGCGCTTACAAATTCTTATGCGTCGGCCGGCAACAATGGTCTGTTGCCTGCCTCGAATGTATCGAAATCGGGTGCGTCAAAACACTCATTGCTGAACCGTTCGCGCAAGAATCTCAGGAGAGACGTCGGTCGTGCGATCGCCGATTTTAATATGATCGAAGAGGGCGATCTGGTCATGGTCTGCCTGTCCGGCGGTAAAGATTCCTACGCGATGTTAGACATACTCCTAAACCTGCAGAAGCATGCTCCTATACAATTTAACATTCATGCCGTCAATCTCGATCAGAAACAGCCGGACTTTCCAGAGCATGTACTGCCCGCTTATCTTGGCGATCTTGGCGTGGAGTACACGATTATAGAAAAAGACACTTACTCCATCGTTACCGATATAGTCGAGGAGGGTAAGACCTACTGCGGGCTGTGTTCGCGCCTGCGCCGAGGCATTCTTTATAACCATGCCCAAACTATCGGGGCAAGCAAGATCGCACTCGGCCACCACCGGGACGATATAGTGGAAACACTTTTCCTGAATATGTTCTATGGTGGAAAGCTGAAGGCGATGCCACCGAAGCTGCTTAGCGATGACAAGCGAAACATAGTCATTAGACCGCTTGCGTATTGCAAGGAGAAGGAGATTGCCAGATACGCCGAACTTAGTAGTTTCCCGATAATCCCCTGCAATCTTTGTGGTAGCCAGGACAATATGCAGCGCCAGGCTATAAAGGCAATGCTCAATGAGTGGGATAAAACTCACCCGGGTCGCGTCGAAAGTATCTTCCGCAGCATTGCGAACGTTTCACTCTCGCAGCTTGCCGATACTCAGAATTTCCCCTTTAGCGAACTTCGCACGGCCGTGCAGGATACGACAAAACTAGACGTCGTAGAGCTGGTGTAGGAGGGTTGAGCGACGCTGAATCGGGTATTGGATGCTGTTACATGGTAGTAACTGCGCTATGAATATTCCGCATCAAGAGGTAGCAGCTGAGACTCTGACCGCCATTATCGAAGAGTTTATTAGCCGTGAGGGGACCGAGTATGGCGCACAGGAATACAGCCTGGAGCAGAAAGTAGAGCAGGTCCGAAAGCAGTTAGAGCGCGGTGAGATTGTGTTGAACTACGACCCGGAAACGCAGAGCTGTGATTTGCAGCTCGCCGTGCCACGCTAGAGAAATTCGAAGAAGCGCTATGTCGAACCCAAATCAACAATCCGATAAAAAGAAGCAGCCGGAAGAAGCGCTGGAGTTAGACGCGCGCGGCTTGTTCTGCCCGGAACCGGTGATGCTATTGCATAACAAGATTCGAGATATAGAGTCCGGGCAGTTGTTGAGGCTGATCGCGACAGATCCTTCCACGACTCGTGATGTGCCCAAGTTCTGTCATTTCCTCGGGCATGAATTGATTGACACTGTTGAGCAAGACGGTAACTTCACCTATGTAATTCGCAAGGTAGCAACGCAGTGATTACACGATGGCAAGCTAAGCACCCACCAGTCACCTTTGAGAGCTGATAGAGTTTGTCAGCCGCCAGCGCACAGCCGAACACCTACTATCTTGTGGATGGATCCATCTACATCTTCCAGTCCCATTTTTCTCCCTATGTCGAATGTTTCGATTCCGGTGGCAATGACCTAAGCGCGGTCTACGGATTCACCCAATTTCTGCTGCAGTTTCTGCGGCGTGTAAAACCAGAATTGATTGCAGTCGCACTGGATGAAAGCCTGTTCAGTGGTTTTCGTCACGATCTTTGTCCGAACTACAAATCCAATAGAGAACTGCCGGATGAGAATCTTGCGATGCAGCTAAAGGCCTGCAGAGAGATTTGTTCCATAGTTGGGATGGCATCCTACGCTAGCGAGAAGTATGAGGCCGACGATATCATTGGGACGCTATCTATGAGGATGTCGGCGTTGTTGCCGAGCGAACACGCCATGTGCATCGTTTCTCGGGACAAGGATCTGTCACAGCTACTTAGAACGGAGCGCGATTTTATCTGGGACTACAGCGGCAACCGTAAACGTTACAGAACAGATATCGTAAATGAATTTGGCGTCAGCCCCGAGCAGTTTCCTGACTATTTAGGCTTGGTTGGTGATGCCGTTGACTGTATAACAGGGGTGCCTGGCGTGGGGCCGGTCAAGGCTAAGGAATTGCTGCGCAATTTTTCGAACCTGGAAGGCATTTACCAAAATTTGGAGTCGGTGTCCTCCTTGGCGCTTCGCGGCGCGGCAGGCCTGGCAGCAAAGCTCGAATTACATCAAGCCGAGGCGCGGCTGAGCCGGGAACTTGCCACCATAGTCTGTGATGCCTCTGACCGACACGAAGGGTTTGCCAATGCGGTACCTGACTCATTGCAGCTTTCGCAGTTCGATGATCTCTCATTCGAAAAGTTTCTGCGAAAATACCAATTTACCGAAGCTGACAGTGCGCACCTTCTCGCCGTCGCTGAACGTGTCGCACAACATTAACCATACAACACTAACCATAGGCCTGATCCAAGCCAATGAAGATATTTGCCGACAGGAATATTCTTGCCGTTGAAGAGAAATTCAGAACCTTCGGAGAATTGCATCTGTTCGATGGTCGCCGTGTTACACGCGACGATCTGCTCGATGCAGATGCATTGCTGGTGCGTTCGATTACCCCAGTAAGCGAGTCACTCATCGGGGGAACGAAGATTCAGTTCGTCGGCACCGCTACCAGCGGTGTAGACCACATCGATAGAAGTTATCTGCAAAAGGCAGGTCTGGGCTTTGCGGACGCGAAGGGGAGTAACGCGAACGCGGTAGTTGATTATTGCTTCGCCGCGCTGGCATTTGCCGCATTGCACAAAGGGTTCACCCTGCCGGGGAGCAAGGTCGGAATCGTCGGTGCAGGAGCGGTGGGCGGCCTGTTTGCGGACAAGCTTGAACGCATGGGGCTTGAGGTGCGCCGCTGCGATCCGTTTTTGGCAGAAAAAGCTACTGCCGAACGCCAATATTTCTCGCTAGAAGACACCCTAAGCTGTGAGGTGGTTTCCCTGCATGTTCCGCTCACCCGAGATGGCCTGTACCCCACCTATGCCATGCTCGACTTCGATCAGTTGAGCAATCTCGCGCCAGAGGCGATCCTGATTAATACCTGCCGGGGCTTGGTAGTCGATGAAACGGCATTGAAAACGCTGTTGGCGAAACGCAAAGACATTGTCACTGTTTTCGACGTATGGGCAGATGAGCCTGTGGTCGATCCGCAGTTAGCCTCGGCTGTCGATATCGCAACACCCCATATCGCCGGTTATAGCGAGGAAGCAAAATCGAACGCGACCAGGATTCTAGCTGATGCCTTTGCCGAGCATTTCAAACTGTTTCCACCGGTTCATGAGGGCTCGAAAAGTTCAGGGGCGAAGATCGAGATTGAGGCGGCAGCGGATGCACATTGGAAAATTTTGCTTAAGGCATTTCCACTTGCGCGCCTAAGCGCCCAATTCAATGCAAGCGTGAAAGCCGGTTCGTCAGTAGCCGCGTTCGATAGCTTTCGTCTCGATCTGATAAAAAGGCGTGAATATGAAAGTATCCGATTAGAGCGAGACGGCTATTCGCCTGTACAGCGGCAGTTTCTGCGGGTGCTTGGCTTTCGTTTCGACTGAAGGCCTGTTAGCGGCGGTACTTGTCGAGCACTCTGGCGATGCCTGCCACGGCAGGCTCCAATTCATCAACACGCGGCAGAAAAACCAGGCGCAGATGGTAGGTATCTTCAATGTTAAAGGCGCTTCCCTGCACCAGAAGAATTTGTTCCGACTCCAGAATATCCAGAATCAACGAGACATCGTTGTCGATCTTGAAAACCTCGGGATCGAATCTGGGGAACATATAGATGGCACCGCGCGGTTTCACACAGCTAACGCCGGGAATCTGCGTCAGTAGTTCCCATGCAATATCGCGTTGCTGTTTTAGGCGGCCACCCGGCAGGATAAGCTCGTTAATGCTCTGATAACCCCCGAGTGCAGTCTGGACCGCGAATTGGGCAGGCACGTTGGCACATAGACGCATATTGGTCAGTATCTCCAGGCCTTCGATGTAGCTGCTAGCGCCTTCTTTGGAGCCGCTCAGTATCATCCAGCCAGATCTGAAGCCGGCAAGGCGATAGGATTTCGAGAGGCCGTTAAAACTGATGATGAAAACGTCGTCGCAAAGAGAAGCGGCTGGGATATGTACGGCGTCGTCGTAGATGATCTTGCTGTAGATTTCGTCTGAGAAAAGGATCAGCTCATGCTTGCGGCATAGCTCAATAATCTGCAGCAGGATTTCCTTGCTGTAGACCGCGCCGGTTGGGTTGTTGGGGTTGATGATGACGATAGCGCGCGTGTGGCTGTTGATCTTCGATTCAATATCGTCGATATCGGGAAACCAGTCCGCCTGCTCATCGCACAGATAATGAATGGCGGTGCCACCGGACAGGCTAACCGCGGCGGTCCACAGGGGGTAATCGGGCGCGGGGATGAGGACTTCGTCACCGTCGTTAAGCAGTGCCTGCATCGACATGGTGATCAACTCGCTGACGCCATTGCCGAGGTAGATATCATCGATCTCGATGTTGCGCACGTTGAGTCTCTGACACTCTTGCATGATCGCCTTGCGTGCGGAGAACAGACCTTTCGAGTCACTGTATCCCTGAGCGGCTGACAAGTTATGGATTACGTCGTGAAGAATTTCATCAGGCGCATTGAATCCAAAGGGGGCAGGGTTGCCGATATTGAGCTTCAATATCTGGTGGCCTTCCTCCTCCAATCGTTTCGCTTCTTCTAAAACCGGTCCGCGGATGTCGTAGCAGACGTTACCTAGTTTGTCGGACTGATAAACCTTGGGCATTCTGAGTGTTCTCTCGCTTACTGTTGATCTTCTACACAATTGTCGGCAGCCTTCGCCTTAGAATAACCTCTTTCTTCATCGGGAAGGCCTATTCAGTACGAGCTGCGGTGAACGCAGCGGATTCTACAGGATGGGAGGCTCTGGTCCAATTTCTGGTGTATTATTCGGTTTGAAATTGTTTTGGAGCAGCCAGGTGAGCAAGATAGAAAAGACGGAAGAACAGTGGAAAGCTGAGCTGGATAGCGAGACCTATAGAATCACTCGCGAGGCCGGTACCGAAGCGGCTTTCTCAGGTAAGTATTGGGATCTCAAGGACGCGGGCTTGTACAAGTGTGCTGCTTGTGGCGAGCCGCTATTCTCCTCCACAACGAAATATGACTCCGGTTCCGGGTGGCCCAGCTTTTACGCGCCGGCTGAGGCAGGAGTGGTTACCGAGAATGACGACCATTCCCATGGCATGATTCGCACCGAGGTGGTCTGCAGCAAGTGTGAATCCCATCTGGGGCATGTATTCCCGGACGGCCCGCCGCAAACGGGGCTGCGTTACTGTATCAATTCGGCGTCTTTGCGTTTCGAGGCGAAAGAAGACTGATTACGGAGCAGGTTCTGTTTTTATTACTTTATTACACTGCTGTCCCACAGTTTCATGCCCCTTAAGCTGCGCTGCAAAGCGGCTCCGAA
>JBBDIR010000018.1:0-39124 GCA_040880325.1 Pseudohongiellaceae bacterium | reverse complement strand
GCAGTGGCCGAAATGCGTTGATTTTGTGTGCGTTACGCGTTTCATTATTTGCCTATTTCTTGCATTTGAGGCGGCTAAGCCATTGAAAATACAATTGGCAGGCCTCATATCTAGGTAAAGCATTACGGCTGTTGGGCCGTTACATTTAATAGTATTACTTTATTCAACCATCAGTTGGAGAAAATGATGAACGAAGTTGAGTTAAATATTGGTCGAAGCCAGGAAGCGGCGCTATCTGTAAACAAGGTAGTCCGCAATACCTACATGCTGCTGTCCATGACTCTGTTTTTTAGCGCCATTTGTGCGGTCACTAGCATGGCGCTACAAGTGGGCCAAGGCGCTGGTTTACTTATGCTGTTGGGCGGCTTTCTTATGACTTTCGTTGTGCGAGCCACGGCAAATTCTTCCAAGGGTCTAATCTCGGTGTTCGTATTCGCCGGATTGATGGGTGCTGCGATCGGCCCAACCATCTCAGTCTATCTGGCCGCCTACGCGAATGGCTCTGCCATCGTAGCTCAGGCACTAGGTGGCACGGCGCTGATCTTCTTGTCCCTGTCCGGTTATGCACTAACCTCAGGCAAGAATTTTAATTTCCTCGGTGGCTTCATCTTCACCGGAATGATGGTGGTTCTGGTCGCCATCATCGCCAACCTCTTCTTGCAGATTCCTGCTTTTAGCCTGGCGATATCCTCCGCCGTGATCTTGTTGATGTCTGGCTTCATTCTGTTCGACACCAGCCGCATCGTGAATGGTGGTGAACGCAATTACATTATGGCCACGATATCTCTGTACTTGAGTATCTTTAATATCTTCGTACACCTTCTCCACCTGTTGGGTTCTCTCACTGGTAGACAATAAGCCTGGTACGAGATTGGCAATTGACACTAAACCCCAGCTAGCCTGGGGTTTTTTATTGTCAATATTAGCCATTGCCACGACCCTGGATTAAACTCGAATTGTGAAATTCTCTCTAGTCATCTATGCCGCGCCCTATTCTACCGAGTCGGCTTCCTCTGCTTTGCGATTCGCGAAGTCGGTTCTCGAGCAGGGGCATGAACTCTACCGGGTATTCTTCTTTGGCGATGGTGTCCACAATGCCTCGCGGCTCGCTATCGTCGCGCAAGATGAATTAAACCTGCAGCGGCAATGGGACGAGTTGATCGTGGACCATGCTATCGATTCTGTAGTCTGTGTCAGCTCAGCGCTACGACGAGGCATTCTGGATCAGGCCGAGGCGGATCGACACGATCTCGGCCAGGCAAGCGCCTATGAGAGTTCGGAGGTCGCAGGTCTGGGGCAGTTGATCGATGCGGCGATACATTCAGACCGTGTGATCAACTTCGGATAAATTTCATGACCGCGAATACCCGCAGCAAGTCGCCGCCCAGAAGCAGTCTCACCTTTGTTAGCCGATCCGCACCTTACGGCCGGAATCGAGCCAATCTCTGTCTGGACATGGCTCTGGCCGCGGCCGTGTTCGAGCAAGACGTCAGTTACGTATTCATGGGTGACGGCGTATATCAATTACTGAAGGGGCAAGAGGGTTCCGCTATCGGCAGCAAGACTCTCGGCAATGCCCTGGAGACACTGTCGCTGTATGGCATCGAGAATGTCTACGCAGATCAGCAAGCTCTGCAAGAACGCGGACTGAAGAAGTCAGACTTACTCTCCGGTCTGCAGACGATCGACAATGACGCAATAGCCAAGTTGATTGATAGCTCGGATACGGTGTTCAACCTATGAGTAGCCTGCATACCATCAGCCACAGCCAGAGTTCAATCCTATTGGAAAGCTGTCTGCGTGTGATTAGCGAGAACGACGCGATACTCTTCATCGAAGACGGCGTTTATCACTGCTGTTCGCCGTTTGTTCTTCAAACTATCGGTGATTCGATTAGGCTGTATGGCCTGCGTGAGGACATGTTGGCTCGAGCAACTCTAGCTCAACTCGACGATAGAGTAGAGGCGATAGATAACGCCGGATTCGTTCAGCTTTGCTGCAGCTACGACAAAGTAGTCAGTTGGTTTTAAGCCATGGTCGATACTCAATTGCTGCAGCTAGAAGGCCAAGAGCTTGTTCTGGATAAGGAAGGCTATCTGGTAGAGCTTGGGGATTGGCGGGAAAGTGTGGCGATTGCGCTTGCCGCAAGAGAGGGGATCACACTGGGGCCTGATCATTGGGAAATCATTAACTTGCTCAGGGTTTTTTATAACAGGCATCAGATGTCGCCCGCGAATCGTGCGCTGGTGAGTCTGGTCAAACGTGACTTGGGGGCAGCCAAAGGCAGGAGCATCTATTTGATGAAGCTGTTTAAAGGCTCGCCAGCTAAAACTGCTAGCAAGATCGCCGGCTTACCGAAGCCGGAGAATTGCCTCTAGCGGTAAGTTGTGAATAGGCTTGTTCACTCGGCATTGAACCAGGACAATGACTTCTGCAGTTTTACCACCTCGCCGATGATGATTATCGTTGGCGCTTTGATCTCCCTCTCTACGGCAAGGGCCGCGATAGAATCAATCGTAGAAACTAATACTCGTTGAGTCTGTGTCGTCCCTTGTTGTACAACGGCAACCGGTGTCGAAGCCGCCATGCCGTGAGCTATGAGCTGCTCGCAGATAACTGGCAAGCCCGCGAGCCCCATGTAAAATACGAGAGTCTGCTGTTCTTGCGCCAATAGTTCCCAGGCAAGAGGTACCCCGCCGTCCTTAGTGTGTCCGGTAAGAAACCGAACCGACTGGGAATAGTCTCTATGGGTCAGTGGTATGCCGGCATAGCTGGCGCATCCGGAGGCTGCAGTAATACCTGGTACGATCTGAAACGGTATACCCGCTTCGGCAAGCGTTTCGAGTTCCTCGCCTCCACGCCCAAAAATAAATGGATCACCACCCTTCAGGCGCAATACCTTATTACCCGCCTGCGCCAGACGTACTAACATCTGGTTTATGGTCTCCTGCGCTACGCTGTGATCGGCGCTCTGTTTGCCAACATAGATCTTTTCGGCATCGGGTCTGAGCTTAAGCAGAATATCGGGAGAAACCAGACGATCGTAGAGGACGACGTCGGCCTTGTGCATTAACCTTAGCGCGCGCAGCGTTAACAGATCCGGATCGCCGGGTCCGGCGCCAACTAGATACACCTCGCCGCCCGGGTGCCTTGATGAGGATTTCGTCAGGAATTCTTGCAGAGACTCCTCGGCCTCCCCGTCCTGGCCACTGTAGACCAATTCAGGGATGTTGCTTTCCAGCACGGCTTCCCAGAATCGAACCCGTGCAGCGAAATCATTGATGGCCTCCTTCACTCGGCCACGATAGGAGGCCACTAACGTAGCCAGCTTGGCTATGCGTGCCGGAATCATTATCTCGTTAAGTTCTTTCAATTTACGCGTTAGAACCGGAGAGGATCCCCCGCTGGAGATGGCAACGACAACAGGCGATCGATCTACGATGGCAGGCATGATAAAGGTGCAGAGCTTGGGTTGATCGACTACGTTGACCGGGACATTCAGCCGCTTAGCTGTGATACTCACTCGCTCGTTGATGTGGGCATCGTCGGTCGCGGCAATGACGAGCACGGCATCGTTAAGATCGGACCCTTCAAATTCTTTAACAGTTACAGTGGAGCCATGCTCGACACAAAGCTTTTGCAATGGCTCGCCTATCGCCGTGGCAACAATATGCAAATCAGCGCCTGCGCGCAGCAGGAGACTCGCCTTGCGATAGGCGACTTCCCCGCCCCCAATAAGCACACACTTCCGGGCTTTGATATTGAGAAATATCGGAAGCAGGTCCATCAGACCAGAAGCTCTATTCCGTTCATATAGGAATGCAGTACCTTTGGTATCTTGATGCTGCCATCGGCCTGCTGGCCATTCTCGAGAATGGCGACCAATGTTCTGCCTACGGCAAGACCTGAGCCGTTAATCGTGTGCAGCAATTCGGGTTTGCCTGTCTCGGGGTTACGCCAACGCGCCTGCATGCGCCTTGCCTGGAAATCGGTGAAACTACTGCAGGATGATATTTCGCGGTAGCAGTTCTGCGAAGGAAGCCAGACTTCCAGATCATAGGTTTTTGCGGAAGCGAAGCTGGTATCCCCACCACACAGAATGACTTTTCTGTATGGCAGCTCTAACAGCTGCAATATGGCTTCTGCATGCGCCGTTAATTGTTCTAATGCAGCAGCGGATTCTTCCGGACGAACCGCCTGCACCAATTCAACTTTCTCAAACTGATGTTGGCGGATCATGCCCTTGGTGTCTTTACCGTAACTTCCTGCCTCCGATCTAAAGCATGGGGTGTGACAGGCGAACTTTAACGGCAGCGAAGCGGCGTCGACTATTTGATCTCTGACCAGGTTTGTAACTGGAACTTCGGCCGTGGGTATCAGGTAATACTCCTGATCCCCTTGTAACTTAAACAGGTCTGCTTCGAACTTGGGCAGTTGTCCAGTTCCAAGCAAGGATTCGGTATTCACCATGTAGGGAACATTAACTTCGGTATAGCCGTGCAGTCGAGTATGGGTATCCAGCATAAACTGGATTAAGGCACGGTGTAACTGTGCCGTGCGCCCGGTCATGACCGCGAAGCGAGTGCCGGTGATCCTGGTGGCGGCTTCGAAGTCGAGCCCCTGCTGCAATGCTTCACCCAACTCGGCATGATCTTTAACTTGAAAATCGAATGTTCTTGGGGTCCCCCATCTGGAGACCTCCTGATTGTCGTCTTCGTCATTGCCCTGAGGCACTGACTCACAGGGCAAGTTCGGTACCGTCAGCAAGTAGTCGTTTAGCTCCTTCTGCAACAAAGAGAGTTGCTCCTTCCTGGCTTCTAAATCTGTCTTGATGCTGTCCATAGATTGTAAGATTTCGGAAACGTCTTCGCCGGCAGCTTTCGCCTTGCCTATAGACTTCGAGCGTTGATTACGCTCGTTCTGTAACGCCTCGGTTTGCGTCTGTAGCACCTTGCGTTGGCTTTCCAGTTCGGCCAGGCGCGGTACATCTAACTCAAATTTCTTTTTCTTTAATGCCTGCGCTATCTGTACGGCATTACTGCGAATGTACTTGGGGTCTAACATGTATCTTTTCCTGAGGAGACCTGTTCAGAACATGGCTCGAGTTAGCTGCATCCCCGCGAAGGCGGCGAACAGGCATAGAGCGACGCTGCTGACGATATAAAGAAGAGCGGTATTGTAGTGGCCTTGCTCAAATAACAACAGGGCATCGAGGGAGAAAGTCGAAAATGTAGTCATCGCTCCGAGAAATCCGACCACGATCAAGGGACGCCAAGCTTCGTTGAGTTGCGCCTTCTCTGCCAGTACGACGAAGAACACTCCAATCAAGAAGGAACCCAACAGGTTCACCACGAGGGTGCCAAGCGGAAAGAGGCTGTCATTGAATCTCTGTGCGGCACCATGCAGCCAGTACCTGGATACGGCACCCAGCGCGCCGCCAAAAGCGATGGCGATATAGGTATTCATGGTAACTTAGTCGTCATCAAGAATACCGTCGCGGGAATAGTTTGTTGTTAGCGGCCATAGTCATTCTCAATGATCTCGATGTTCGCGGGGGGTATGAATTCGAACTGCGTATCGGCTATAGCCTGATTGCGAATAACCTTCGCAAACCGCCACACAGTCTGCTGTCCATTCTTACTCTTGAGATAGATCGATTCCAATTCGTCACTCATGAAATTGATCGAGATACGCTCATAGACATCACCGGTTTCTATAGGTGTTAATTCGAATTCCTGATGCCCGCTGCCCGCTGCTGTAACGCTCTCTACCGTATAATCGGCAGACAGCGATTCGATATTCCCACTGAGCAACTGTGCGGCAAGTTCCGAGCGGCTACTGTTCCACTCTTCGATGACGACTTGTTCCAGGTCGGGCTGGTAATTCCACAACAAACTGCCATTCGTCACGATCAGTTCGGGAAATGGCGATAGCGTCTCCCAGTAGAACCCGTCGGGCTTTTTTAGCTGCATCTGAATCTCGCTCTGTTCCAGCACGCCACCATCCGATTCAACGATGAGTTGAGTGACATCAGCGGACAGCGTGTTGATACTGCCAAGCAGCGCGTCCAGCCGATCCAGGGCTGCGCTGGGCATCGGCTGCTGTGCCGGCAGAGATCCAGCCACGCATAGCGCGAGTATGGAGAGAGCCGCTTGTAAATTTGACAGTTTACTCATCAGTAATTCTTGGAAAAGGTTTCAGGGTTAGTCGCGCGGCGGCGGAGGCGCGATGACTTCTCGGGCACCATTGCTGCCCATCTCAGAGACCACGCCCGCCAGCTCCATCGATTCTATCATTCTAGCAGCTCGGTTGTAGCCGATACGCAGTTTTCGTTGTACTGCCGAGATCGAAGCCTTGCGTGATTCGGTGACGAATCTCACTGCTTCGTCATACAGGTCATCGTCTTCTTCGTCTTCACCGGCTCCTGAATTGTTCATTGCGCCCAAGTCCAGATCATCGACACTATGGGTTATAGACTCGATATAGACAGGTTCTCCGCGCTGCTTCCAATCGGCGACTACTCGATGGACTTCTTCATCGCTGACGAACGCGCCATGCACACGCGTAGGAATGCCCCCTCCCGGAGGCAGGAACAACATGTCGCCATGGCCTAGCAGTTGTTCGGCGCCGCCCTCCCCCAAGATCGTTCTCGAGTCCACTTTCGACTGCACCATAAACGAAAGTCGGGTTGGTATGTTGGCTTTAATTAAACCGGTTAACACATCGACGGATGGCCTTTGTGTTGCGAGGATCAGATGGATGCCAGCCGCTCTCGCTTTCTGCGCTATGCGGGCGATGAGCTCCTCCACCTTCTTGCCTACCACCATCATCATGTCGGCTAATTCGTCCACGATGACTACAACACAAGGCAGTGCCTCTAACTCTGGCGCGGTCTGCTCCTCTTCCAGCAGCATCGGATCGGGCTTCCAGGTTGGGTCGACTATCGGATTGCCTGATTTCTTCGCATCGCTAACCTTCTTATTGAAACCGGCGAGATTCCTAACGCCGAGAGCAGACATCAATTTGTAGCGCCGTTCCATCTCAGCCACACACCAACGCAGACCGTTCGCCGCATCCTTCATGTCGGTGATCACCGGGGTCAACAGATGGGGAATACCGTCATAGACTGATAGCTCTAGCATCTTCGGGTCGATCATGATGACGCGGACTTGTTCCGGCGTAGATTTAAACAACAGGCTGAGGATCATCGCGTTGATACCCACCGACTTGCCCGATCCGGTAGTACCGGCAACTAGCAAGTGTGGCATCTTGGCAAGATCGACGATCACTGGTTTGCCGACTATGTCATGTCCCAAGGCCATGCTGAGTGGTGAGGAGGCCTTATCAAAGTCCGGCGAAGAAAGAACCTGGCTGAGCTGGATAATCTCTCGCGTTTCGTTTGGTATCTCGATACCGATTACAGTCTTGCCCGGTATAACCTCCACGACGCGCACCGAGATCAGCGCCAGTGAGCGCGCGAGGTCCTTCGCCAGGTTGCTGATGCGGCTCACCTTAATACCCGGTGCCGGTTGCACTTCGAAGCGTGTAATAACCGGGCCCGGGTTAACTGCCGTAACCTCGATCTCAATGCCGAAGTCTTTCAGTTTAAGCTCGAGCAGCTTCGACATCGCCTCGAGAGATTCCTTCGAGAAGCCGGACTCCTGGCTTTCCTGCCAGGCGTCAAGCAAGCCGATCGCTGGTAATTCCTTCAGCGACGAAGAAGCGAATAAAGTGCCCTGCTTCTCTTTTTCTACGCGCACACTCTTGACCGGCTTTTTTGCTACCGGCGCCTGTATCTGTGGTGGTATTCGCTTCGACTCCTTCTCTATATGAATGTCCAATACCTTCTTGCGACTCTCGAGGCGCTCCCTCGTCGCCCGCTCCTGCTTGCTGGCTTCTCTCCACTTCTGAAACTTGCCGACAGTCATCGAGATCACGTTCAGCGTCATCGAGCCTAATCTATCGATCACAGCCAGCCATGATATGGTGACCGTTATGGTGAGCCCGAACAGAAAAACCGCCAGCAGCAATAAGGTGCTGCCGAGGGTTGCCAATACCGGAATGGACAGATCGGCGACGAGTGAACCGATAACTCCACCTGCCGACGGCAGTTCATCGCTAATGTGAAAATGTAGCGTGGCTAATCCGCAGGCAGAAATAACAAGCAGGATAAAGCCCACAGTCTTGAGGCCAAACATGGGCCAGGAAAACGCGGATTCGAGTGCCGATTCGCGGAACGAAGTGTAGACCTTGTAGATGAGTAGCGCAGGAAAGGCGAAGGCCAAATAGCCTAACAGATACCAGAATATATCGGCGAGCCAGGCACCATACACGCCCACTGCATTGTTCACCTCGGTGCCGGAGCCGGTAGTTGTGAAGCCCGGATCGGCGGGCGAGTAACTCGCCAGTGCGATCAGCAGGAAAAGCGCCAGCAGAGAATACGCGATCAACGTGCCTTCACGCACGAGGCGCTGCATCACTGTGCTGATTTCCGGATCTTGCTCGCTATTTTTCATAGTTGCATTTTTCAATTTATTCAACAGCCTGCAGGTAGTTTATACCATCATTTCTAGAATACTGAGAAGGGATCGACAGCGCCCTGCTTTTTCTTTGGGCACAGGGCGACCCGAAGTCGAAACCTATTAGTAGTTTAACGGTTCTTGAGGCCCAAAATTGAGTAGAATATGGTCCGCGAGGGCTTTAAATTTGGCACTTTGCCTTCACATAACAGTTTATCGCGACTCACATAAACGTGCGCTGAACAATCAACAGGCGCGCCCCACAAGCAGGAAGCAGTTTTATGACAGATACACAACACCACCGCCTAATCATCTTGGGCTCAGGCCCCGCGGGGTATACGGCTGCCGTCTACGCTGCACGCGCCAATCTGAATCCCGTAGTGATCACCGGCATGGTGCAAGGCGGCCAATTGACTACCACTACTGATGTGGACAACTGGCCAGGTGACGTCGAAGGACTGCAGGGCCCCGCCTTGATGGAGCGGATGAAAGAGCACGCCGAACGCTTCGATAGCAAGATAATCTTCGATCACATCAATGCCGTCGATCTTAGTCAACGCCCATTTCGCTTGACCGGTGACAGCGCCATTTTCACCTGTGATGCACTGATCATAGCCACCGGTGCCTCCGCCCAATACCTCGGCCTCGAGTCTGAGACCGCGTTCATGGGTAAAGGCGTTAGCGCCTGTGCTACCTGCGACGGCTTCTTCTACCGCAACAAGCCGGTAGCGGTCATCGGCGGGGGAAATACCGCCGTTGAGGAGGCGCTGTATCTGGCGAATATCTGTTCACACGTCACTCTCGTACATAGGCGCGACTCGCTGCGAGCTGAGAAGATCTTGCAGCAGAAACTGTTCGATAAAGTCGCTGAAGGCAAAGTCACTATCCAATGGAATCACACCCTCGATGAGGTGCTTGGCGACGAGCTTGGTGTAACCGGTATCGCGATAAAGTCCACCGGCGATGGCGGGACGCAGAAGATCGATGTGGATGGCGTATTTATCGCAATCGGACATATTCCAAACTCGGAAATATTTGCCGGTCAGCTCGAGATGAAGAATGGCTATGTCACCGTCAACACAGGAATCTCCGGAAATGCCACTGCCACCAGCGTACCTGGGGTCTTTGCCGCAGGCGATATTGCCGACCAGGTCTATCGACAGGCAGTTACCAGCGCCGGCTTTGGTTGCATGGCGGCGTTAGATGCTGAAAAGTTTCTCGATGCCTAGCCATTGGATAGCTGTCTAGTCCGATGCAGCTACCTTGGCTGGATTCTCCCGAGTCGCCGTTTCCTGCTATAGACGAGGCGCTGGATGAGCCGAATGGGCTGCTCGCCGCTGGCGGCGAGCTAAGCTGTGCAAGGTTGTTGGAGGCCTACAGCAGCGGCATCTTCCCCTGGTTTGAGCAGGGCCAGCCGATTCTCTGGTGGTCTCCCGACCCGCGTATGGTGTTGTTTCCCGAGGATCTTCGGGTTAGCCGAAGCCTCGTAAAGCTACTGGCCAAATCGCCGTATACAGTCACTATGGATAGCGCCTTTGCCGAGGTTATCGCTTGCTGTGCGCGGCCTCGCGGCGCGTCCGCCGGTACCTGGATTACCGATGATATGCGCCGCGCGTATACGCAGCTGTTCGAGAAAGGCTACGCGCACTCGGTCGAAGTCTGGAGTGGCACCCAACTCGTTGGCGGGCTCTACGGAGTGTCTCTCGGGCAGGTCTTCTTTGGGGAGTCGATGTTCAGTTTTGAGAGTAATACCTCGAAAATAGCGCTGGTTAATCTTGTAAAGCAGCTGCGGCAGTGGAACTATAAACTGATCGATTGTCAGGTCAGTAGCGAGCACCTCGAATCGCTGGGAGCGCTAGAGATTAGTCGCGACAGGTTCTCCCAGCAGCTTGAGAAATTGCTGCCCAGAGCCGGCAAAGCAGCGCCCTGGAAACTCGACGAACAGTCGAAGGCTAAATAAGCAATGAATTCGAAATCGAAGATCAACGAGACGATTCGCCTTTTTCGAACCGCCCCGCATCCTTGCAGTTATAAGGAGGGCGAGACAGCGGCCACGGTTTTCGTTGACCCGGAACTGGTCATCGATACCCACCTCAACAGCCGGCTCAGTGAGCTAGGCTATCGTCGTAGCGGAGCGCACTTGTATCGCCCCGATTGCGAACATTGTCGTGCCTGCATCTCCTGCAGAATCCCGGTAGAGTCATTTAGTCGCAGCAAAAGATTTCAAAGAATCTGGAATCGAAACGCCGACCTGCGCATTATAGAAAGTGCAGAATTGGATGATGAGCAGGCCTATCCGTTGTATGAGACCTATATAGGGCAACGGCATAACGATGGCGATATGTACCCAGCTACGCCGGAACAGTTCGAGGCTTTTATCTGTAACAAGCCAAAGGGTAGCCGTTATTACAGCTTCTATCAGGGCAAGACCCTGGTGGCGGTCGCGGTAAGCGACGTTTTCGATACTGGACTCTCTGCCGTCTACACTTTCTTCGATCCGCGGCAGGAGAAACGCTCTTTGGGCAACTATGCCATTCTCTGGCAGATAGAACAGGCCAGCGTCGCCAACCTGCCCTACCTGTACCTCGGCTATTGGATAAAAGACTGCGCCAAGATGCAATATAAGAGCGCGTTCAGGCCTCTGGAAATGCTGGTCGAAGGTAGGTGGGTGCTAGTGAAATAGCCGCCTTACAGCCCTGGCTCCGATGTCCCGCTTTGCTTATCTGGTGAAAATCCGGCACAATGCGGCCGCGAATAAATACATTGAGGCTAGCAAATGGCGAAAGAAGATCAGATTGAGATGGAAGGTGAGGTTGTCGACACACTTCCTAATACTATGTTTCGAGTGAAGCTGGAAAACGGTCATATCGTTACAGCTCATATCTCTGGCAAGATGCGCAAGAACTACATCCGAATCCTGACCGGTGATCAGGTGCGCGTCGAGCTTACTCCTTACGATCTAAGCAAGGGCCGCATCACGTATCGCGCACGTTAGTTCTTGGTGCGGGTTAATTCTTTTTTCTCTTGCGGCTTTCTCTCGTTTATCGTCAGCACCAACTCGTCATCCTTGCAGCTAACGTGAACTTCCCCGCCATCGTTAGAAAGTTTTCCGAACAAGATATCTTCCGCCAGTTCTTTCTTAAGTTTTTCCTGAATTAGCCTTGCCATGGGCCGCGCCCCCATCGACTCGCTATAGCCGTGTTTGACGAACCAGTCGACGGCGCTTTCATCGACATCCAATAGCACCTTCTTCTCATCCAGTTGTACCTGCAAGTCGACCAGGAATTTATCGACCACGGTCCGAATTGTATCTACTGTTAACGGGCCGAACTGAATAATGGAATCCAGTCTGTTGCGAAATTCCGGCGTAAAG
Source organism: Pseudohongiellaceae bacterium (assembly GCA_040880325.1). Classification (GTDB taxonomy): domain Bacteria; phylum Pseudomonadota; class Gammaproteobacteria; order Pseudomonadales; family Pseudohongiellaceae; genus UBA9145. Next base: position 27,232 of record JBBDIR010000018.1, on the reverse strand, counting down.
GTTTTCTTCAAAATTTCCATACCATCGGTACTGTGGTCTTGCTCGGTAAAACCAATAGATGCGCGTGACATCTCCTGCGCGCCCGCATTGGTAGTCATTATCAAGATGACATTTCTGAAGTCGGCTTGTCGCCCGTTGTTATCTGTTAGGGTGCCGTGATCCATAACCTGTAGCAACAGATTGAATACATCCGGATGTGCCTTCTCGATCTCATCAAGCAACAGGACGCAATGTGGATTCTTGCTTACCGCTTCGGTAAGCAGGCCGCCTTGGTCGAAGCCCACATAACCGGGAGGTGCGCCTATCAGCCGCGACACTGTATGTCTCTCCATGTACTCAGACATGTCGAAACGCAACAGCTCTATGCCCATGATCTTCGCCAGTTGTCGACTAACCTCGGTCTTGCCCACACCGGTAGGCCCGGAGAACAGAAAGGACCCGATAGGCTTCTCGCCATCGTTCAGACCTGCACGAGAGAGTTTTATGGCCGTGGTGAGCGTATCGATCGCCTTGTCCTGACCGAATACAACCATTTTCAGATTTGGTTCAATATTCTTCAAGGACTCGATATCGGAACTCGACACATGCTTCGGAGGAATCCTCGCTATCGCTGCGACCACCTTTTCCATGTCGGTAACTTGTATTAGCTTCTTACGTTTGCTGCTCGGCTGCAGCCTCTGGTAGGCGCCCGCCTCATCGATAACATCGATGGCCTTGTCCGGCATGAATCGATCGTTGATGTAACGACCCGCAAGTTCGGATGCGGCCTTCAATGCCTTGTCGCTATAGCGCAGGTCATGATGTTCTTCGAAGCGGGATTTCAAGCCTTTTAGAATTTTATAGGTTGTCTCTACGTCCGGCTCGTCAACATCGATTTTCTGGAAGCGCCTGGATAGAGCACGATCCTTTTCGAAAATGCCGCGGTATTCCTGGTAAGTTGTGGAACCGATGCAGCGCAGATTACTTGAAGTAAGCACTGGTTTTAGCAAGTTCGATGCGTCCATCACGCCACCGGAAGCGGCACCCGCGCCGATGATGGTGTGAATCTCGTCGATAAAGAGAATCGCGTTCTTGTCTTTCTTTAACTCGGCCAGTAACGCCTTAAAGCGTTTCTCGAAATCGCCTCGGTACTTGGTTCCTGCCAAAAGCGCACCCAGATCCAATGAGTAAATAATACTATCTTGTAGAACCTCGGGTACGTTTCCCTCCACAATCAGTTTGGCCAAACCCTCAGCTACGGCGGTCTTGCCTACCCCCGATTCACCAACCAGAAGCGGGTTGTTTTTGCGGCGACGGGACAACACCTGCACCACGCGAGTAACTTCTTCTTCCCGACCGATAAGGGGGTCGATTCTGCCCTGCTCGGCCTCGAAATTGAGATTTGTTGCAAAGCTATCCAACGGATTGCTGGAGCCGTCAGTAGCTGTGCCCTCTTCTTCCAGATGTTCCGGGGCAGCTTCGCCATCGCCACTGTGGCCAGGAATTTTTGAGATGCCGTGGGTAATGTAATTAACGACGTCGATGCGAGCAATATCTTGCTGGCGCAAGAAGTACACGGCCTGGCTCTCTTGCTCGCTGAAAATAGCTACTAATACATTGGCGCCGGTGACTTCTCGCTTGCCTGAAGACTGCACATGAAAGACTGCCCGCTGCAGGACGCGTTGAAATCCTAAAGTCGGTTGTGTCTCACGATTCTCCTCCGACTCCGGAATCAGCGGTGTAGTTTTGTCGACAAAGTCTACTAGCTCACCACGTAAGCGGCCAAGGTCGCAGTCACAGGCCAGAAGAACTCTAGAGGCCACCTCGTTGTCCAAAAGCGCCAGCAGCAAATGCTCAACCGTCATAAATTCGTGACGCTTTTTACGAGCGCCCCTGAATGCATCACTAAGTGTTATCTCTAAATCTTTGCTTAACATAATTGCCCTTTGGCTCACTAATTCAAGAAGATCGCTAGTGTTCTGGACCTTCTATAGCTACGTTGTTTACTGCGCTGTAGATGCCTATTTGCCAGCCATCAGCCTGATAAATTGTCTACCGGTCTACCGGTCTACCTCGACTGAGCACAATAACGGCTGCTCACAATCTCGAGCGTATTCGTTTACCTGCGTCGCCTTAGTCTCCGCTACATCCTTTCCGAACACACCACATACACCTTTGCCTTCCGTGTGCACCTTCAGCATGATCTGTGTCGCCTTCTCCACGTTCATGGCGAAGAAAGAGCATAGCACTTCGACCACGAAATCCATCGGCGTGTAGTCGTCATTTATTAAAACCACCTTGTACAGCGGCGGCTGTTGCAACTTCGGCTTCTCGGTAATCGCCGCATAGCCGGAATCGTGGTCAATTCGCTCGTCATCGCCTGCCGCTGAGTTGCGCGGGCCTTCAAAGTGCTTCGATGGCACCGGTTCTGAATCATTATTACGCATAGTGTCTATGTTCAATCAATTTTATGGCAGGCCATTCTGTCTTGGATGCAGGCCCGGAGAGGGGCCCTTTTCCAGGAGAATCTGGCTGATATAGCAGGCCCTAGAATGCCTGCAGTATACAGTTAAATTGGGCTTTCTCCTCTATTTTCAAGCCCCTGCCTGCAGTCTCGGGGCGCAGCCAGCCAAGCTCCAGTTTTGACATTAATGAATCATTGGTGTATAGCATTTATGGTGGCTATAAGCCTCGAAGTACAAAAATAAAAAATAATAAGAAGTACGGAGTTCTCTCATGAGTACCGGGCAAGTTAAGTGGTTCAATAATGCAAAGGGATTTGGTTTTATTTTACCCGATGAAGGGGGCGATGATTTGTTCGCACATTACTCCGCCATCGGCATGGAAGGCTATAAAACCTTGAAGGCTGGACAGTTAGTCTCATTCGACACGATTGAAGGCCCGAAGGGATTACACGCAGCCAATATTCAAGCTGTAGAAGATGGTGCCGTCTCCAACGGAGCGACAGCATCCATGCAAGACTCAAGTTCCCAGGTCGCGGCCGAAACAGATGCCGCTGTCGAAGAAACTGGAGACGGTGCTGCAGCGGTGGATCAACTAGAGTCCTGACGCCCGCGAATACCCACCCGGGCGCAGGGCAAGTGATTCACGGCTGTTAAAACGGTAACTGGGCGTGCTGGCAATAGCAGGCTCGGTGCAGTAGCCGGAGGTTTACGAAAACCACCGGCAAGGATTACTTGCGCTCCGCTTAAGCCTCTCCCACTCCTACCGATAAAAGCCCAATGTCCCGTATTTTGCTATTCAACAAACCGTTTGGCGTGTTATCTCAATTCACCTCAGAGCCACCCCATCGTACTCTGGCTGAATTCATTGATAGAAAGGGCTTTTACGCGGCTGGCAGACTCGATAAAGATTCCGAGGGCCTGCTGCTGCTTACCGACGATGGCAAGCTGCAGCAGCAGATCAGTAACCCGAAGTATGAAAAGCTCAAGACCTATCAGGTGCAGCTCGATGGCGAAATAGATGAGCAGGCGATCAAGTCTCTACAGTTAGGTGTGGCCTTGAAAGATGGCCTCACCAAGCCGGCGCAGGCACGGCGCATCGATGATCCAGGGCTTTGGGAGCGTGAACCACCGGTTCGGGTGCGTAAGCAAATTCCGACTAGCTGGATCCAGTTGTCGATAACCCAAGGTCGAAATCGACAGGTAAGGAGGATGACCGCGGCGGTGGGATTTCCAACACTGCGACTGATTCGCACTAAAATCGATCAGTGGGAGTTAGGCGACCTGGCACCCGGTGAGTCCAGGCTCATAGAGCTTTAAATTGCAAAAAACCTAGCTCTTCTGCCAGCGCTCGATAGCGGCTTGGTCGGAGGCGCGAGATTCGATCCAGCTACTGGCAGCATCGGTCACCTGTTTCTTCCAGAAAGGTGCCCTGCTCTTCAGATAATCCATCATAAACTCGGCGGCCTCGAAGGCCGCCTGGCGATGGTGACTGGCGGTCGCCACAAACACGATCTGATCGTGACTCTGCAACTCTCCGACGCGATGGATGATACGGGATGCCAGTAGCGGCCATTTCTCGCAGGCCTGCTGTTGTATCTCATTCAGGCACTTCTCGGTCATGCCGGGGTAATGCTCTAAAAAAAGCGATTGCACAGCGCCCTCGGAAGCCCCCTGAGCCGAATCCCTATAGCTCTCCCGCACCAGACCGGTGAAGGTCACGATCGCCCCAGCATCACCGGCTTGACGGCGGATGGCGGCGTATTCATCGGCAAGTGAGAAATCTTCAGTCTGGATGCTAATCATCGGCGGCCTAGCCTCCAGTCATCGGTGGAAAAAATGCCACCTCGTCAAGCTCAGCAACTGGATGGTCGCGATCGACGACGGTCTGATTTATCGCCACCAGCACCTTGTTGCCTTCGCTAAAGACGGTGGCAAAATGGGGGTTGGCGAGCAGCAGATGATCGATTAAATCCTGCACCGAGTTCACTCCGGCTGGCAGTTCAAGCTCTTCCCGATCACGGTCGAGCGCCTCACGAATACTGGCAAAATAATGGATGCTTAGCATGGTTTTCTATACAAACTCGGCTCGTTGATAGTGGCCACTGTTGCCACCAAGTTTCTCTTGCAGGCAGATAGCCTCAATAATCATATCCTTGTCTACCGCCTTGCACATATCGTAGATAGTCAATGCGGCGACAGAGACCGCCGTCAGTGCCTCCATCTCAACACCGGTTTGGCCGTTCACCTTACAGGTGGCCTCAATCAGTACGCTGGCCTTGTCCTTGTCCAATGTCAGCGCCACGTCGACCGAGGTCAACATTAACGGATGGCATAGGGGGATAAGCTGTGAGCAACTCTTTGCCGCCTGAATACCCGCTATTCTGGCGATGGCGAGTACATCACCCTTCTTATGGCCGCCCTCGGCAATTAATTCCAGGGTTTGTTTCGCCATGCGAACTCTTCCACTTGCGGTAGCTACTCTATGTGTGGATGGTTTCTCTGCGACATCCACCATCTTGGCGTTGCCTTTGCTGTCTAAATGGGTCAGTTTGTTCATAGTCTCTCAACCGTCTGCCAATTTGTCATTATCCACGTTTCTAGCAGCGAGCTAAAGAGCAAAGCTGAGAGTGATTTTCAATTTCGCTTGCTAGAACATTGATCGCGAAGGCTTTTAGCGGATAGCATTAGCCCTTTTTCCGAGAGGTTCATTGCCATGGAAAAACTTCCTCATATCACCGTTGCAACTGTTATAGAGTGCGAGGGCAAGTTCTTGATGGTGAGGGAGAACGCTAATGGCCGACTCGTTTATAATCAACCCGCTGGTCACGTGGAGGTAGACGAGACGCTGCCGGAAGCTGCTCTGCGAGAAACCCTCGAGGAGACGGCCTGGCGGGTTTTACTGGAGAAGTTTCTGGGTGTCTACCAATACACCTCCCCTGAAAACGGCATTACCTATATCCGTCACTGCTTTATCGCGAGTGTAATCGATCCGCGCACCTCGTTAGCACTGGATGGCGATATAGTCGAAGCCGTATGGCTGACGCTAGCAGAGTTGGAGCAGCGCGAGACAGAAATGCGCAGTCCGCTGGTTCTCGAGGCAATTCGAGATTATTTGGCCGGTGTGGCCTATCCGCTGAGCGTTATCAGATAAAGAGTCCGGACCAGGAAAATCATGCCTATCAGCAACGAACAGCACGCCCCGGGGAACAGCCGAGTCATCGTTGGTATGTCCGGCGGCGTCGATTCTTCCGTAGCCGCCTATCTGCTCATCGAACAGGGCTACCAGGTGGAGGGGCTGTTCATGAAGAATTGGGAGGAAGACGATGGCACGGAGTATTGTACGGCAAAGCAAGACCTGGCCGACGCCCAGTCAGTCTGCGACACCCTAGGCATACCATTACACAGTGCTAACTTTGCCGCCGAGTACTGGGACAATGTGTTCGAACACTTTCTCAAGGAATATTCGGCAGGACGCACCCCAAACCCTGACGTGCTATGCAATCGAGAAATCAAATTCAAGGCATTCCTCGACTACGCCACCCAACTCGGCGCCGACTTCATCGCCACTGGCCACTACGTAAGAAAGCAGACGACAGATTCGGCGACCTTCCTGCTTAAGGGGCTGGATAATAATAAAGATCAGAGCTACTTCCTCTGTGAAGTTGATGAGGGCTGCCTTAGCAAGAGTCTGTTCCCGGTAGGTGAGCTGGACAAATCTGCAGTGAGAGCAAAAGCGGCCCGGCTCGGGCTACGCACCCACGATAAGAAAGACAGCACGGGTATCTGTTTCATCGGTGAGCGTAAGTTTAAGGATTTTCTAGCGCAGTATCTGCCGGCTCAGCCCGGCCGCATCGAAAGCATCGATGGCGACACGGTAGGCCAACATTCAGGACTGATGTTCTACACCTATGGGCAACGACAAGGGCTGGGGATTGGCGGTCTAAGTGACCATGACGAGGCACCCTGGTATGTCGTGGATAAGGACCTGGAGCGAAATGTCTTAGTAGTGGCGCAAGGCGCTGAGCATGAGAGCCTGTTCGTTAGCCGACTGATAGCCAGTCCTCCGGCCTGGGTAAATGGCGAGCCGTCTTCGTTGCCGCTTAACTGCAGGGCGAAGATTCGCTACCGTCAACCCGATCAGGAGTGCAGCATAAGCCGGCTTAACGACGGTCAGCTGCAAGTCGATTTCGACGTACCTCAGCGCGCGGTTACCCCGGGCCAGTATGTTGTGTTTTATCAGGACGAACGCTGTCTGGGAGGGGCCATCATTGAACAATTCTGCCGCTGACCTTACGCGCTGGGAATGGCAAACCGTCGCCTTAGCCGCCGTCGCACAATCCGCTGCATTGGTGTCGAAACTTGCAGTGCATGGCAATGCCTCACAGACGGAGTTACTGGCCAGTATCAATCCCTTGCTCGTACTAAACCCCCGTAACGAGAATGATGTCTATCCCAATCTGGGCCATCTAAATCTGGGCCTGCGCACACTCGATGGCATGTTTACGCAAGTGCGGGCGCCGGAGAATGTGGACTTGGTGCGCTATACCTTGGGCATGCTGCTGCTGAGCAATAAGCTGGAGACCAGCAGCGCCATGCAAGAGAAAATTCGTAGCGCCTTGCAGACCATACACCCCTTGCAACTGGTTCCCGAGAACGCGACACCCTGGCGCATGGGGGATTCGGAAAAAAGTGACGCGCAAATGCGCCAGGAACAAACATTCGAGCAGCTTGCCGCCCTGTATCAGGATACAATTAGCACACTGTCCCATCGCATTCAGGTGCAGGGACAGATGGATTATCTGCAGAACGACTATGTAGCGAACCGCGTTCGATCGCTCTTGTTGGCAGGTATCCGCTCGGCTGTGTTGTGGCGCCAACTTGGCGGCAGACGCTGGCGTCTCATTTTCTACAGAAAACGAGTGCAAGAAACCGCGAGTAGTATCAGGCGGCGACTACTTGCAGCAATCTAGTCAGGCAGCCAAGTTCATCTGCATACAGAGAAAGCAGCAAAAGGAAACTCAAGGAAAACACGATGGCAAACGATTCAGACAGTTCACTACTGGCTATCTCTCCGTTAGATGGTCGCTACAAGAATAAATGCGAAGACCTGGCGCCCTACTTTAGTGAATTTGCGCTTATGCGCTACCGCGTACTGGTGGAAGTAAAATGGCTGCAGAAATTATCCGAGCATGACCAGATCGATGAACTACAAGTAATCAGTGATAGAGGCCTGCAATACCTCGACAATCTCATCGAGAATTTCTCCCTCGATGATGCGCAGCGAATAAAAGATATCGAGGCAACAACTAATCACGACGTAAAAGCTGTCGAGTACTTCATCAAGGAAAAGTTTGAGGACAACGAAGAGTTGAATGACCAGCTGGAGTTCGTACACTTTGCCTGTACCTCCGAAGACATTAACAATCTCGCCTATGCGCTGATGCTGCGCGATGGACGCGACAATATCATTCTCGAACAGATGCGCGAAATAGAACGCTGTCTGGCCAAACTCGCCGTAGAGTTTGCCGAACAACCCCTGCTGTGCCGTACACATGGTCAGCCTGCTTCCCCCTCGACGGTTGGCAAGGAATTTGCCAATGTCGTACACCGATTGCGGCGCCAGATTGCGCAGGTCGAATCGAATGAGATTCTCGGCAAGATCAATGGTGCGGTTGGCAATTACAATGCGCATCTATCTGCCTACCCTGATATCGATTGGCAGGCCAACGCCATGGAATTCGTCGAGTCACTGGGTCTGAACTGGAATCCCTATACAACACAGATCGAACCCCACGACTACATCGCCGAAATATTTTCGGCCGTGTGCCGTTTTAATACCATTCTCATCGATTTTGATCGAGATATCTGGGCCTATATTTCACTTGGCTATTTCAAGCAAAGAACGGTAGCCGGCGAAGTGGGCTCCTCCACTATGCCGCACAAGGTAAACCCTATCGACTTCGAAAATTCCGAAGGCAATCTCGGTATTGCCAACGCGGTAATGTCGCACCTTGCTGAGAAACTCCCGATCTCACGCTGGCAGCGCGATCTCACCGACTCCACTGTACTTCGCAACATCGGCACCGGCCTCGCTCACAGCCTCATCGCCTATCGCGCAACGCTGAAGGGAATCGGTAAACTAGAGCTAAATGCCGCAGCGATAGATAGAGATATCGACTGCTGCTGGGAGATCCTCGCCGAGCCAATACAAACTGTTATGAGGAGATTCCGTATCGAGAAGCCCTACGAGAAACTCAAGGAATTAACTCGCGGCAAACAGATCGATCAACAATCAGTGCAGGCCTTTGTACAGACTCTATCGATCCCCGAAGAGGCAAAGCAGGAATTGCTCCACTTAACGCCACGCACCTATCTGGGTAGCGCCATCGAACAGGCGCGTTCTATTTGAGCGGCTTCAAATTAAACCCAGAGTTTGATGCCAGTCATTTTGTTCAGCACTACTGGCAGAAGAAACCGCTACTGCTGAGGAACCTGATTCCAAACTTCAGTGACTCACTTTCCGCTGAGGAACTAGCCGGTCTTGCCTGTGAAGATCTGGTGGAGAGCAGACTCGTGTCGGAGTTTGAGCCAGGCAGATGGCAGCTACGCAATGGGCCATTCGAAGAATCCGACTTTACTCAGCTGCCTCCAACAAACTGGACTCTACTGGTTCAAGCCGTCGATCAGTGGGTCGAAGATGTGGCCGAGCTAAAAACTCTATTCGAATTCATTCCAAGTTGGCGTATCGATGACATCATGGTCTCCTTCGCGACCGCCGGTGGTAGCGTCGGCCCTCATTACGACTATTATGATGTTTTTCTGTTGCAAGGATCGGGCAGTCGTAACTGGAAAGTTGGCGAGCGCTGTAATTCTGCGGTCGAATTAATTCAAGACAGCGAGCTAAGTCTGCTCAGTAACTTCGAAACGGTCGTAGAATTCGACCTCGCTCCCGGTGATGCACTCTACCTACCTCCGCGGTTTTCTCATTGGGGCGTGGCTAGCAGTGACAGCCTCTGTTATTCGATCGGTTTCCGCGCCCCCTCCATGGCAGAGATGATAGAAGGCTTCAGTGATTTCGTGATCAAGCAGCAAGACCCGGCGCAACGCTTTGAAGATAGTGAGATTGCGAGCAATATGCGCCGCGGCGAGATTAACCCGGGCCAGCTTGATGACAGTTTCCGGCAACTCACTGAACGCTTTGCCGAGAAGGAGAAATTCGTCGCCTGGTTCGGCTGCTATGTCAGCCAACCGAAATACCCCGAGCTCATCGTACCGGTGGATCAGCCGTTCTCTAAAGAACAGTTCCAGAGCCTGCTGACCGAAGACGTGGTATTGGCAAAGAACCCAAGCTCACGCTTCGCCTTCATCGAATCCAGCGCTGCCAGCAGCGTGCTTTTATTTGTCGATGGCGCTATGGTGGTGTTCCCGCTTGAACAGCTAAAGCACATCACCGCGCTCTGCGCGTCGACACACATCACTCCCGAGCAGGCCTATCGACTATTCTCTAACTCCGAGATGGCGGAATTACTGCGCCAGCTGCTAAATCAGGGTAGTCTTCTCGTTTCTGAGTAAACCTGCCGAGCAACACGTCACGCCCGTTTCATGACCCGTATGCATATTCGAGAACTGCCCTACACTGAAGACAGTGAGACGCTTATGCGTGCGCTCAGCGGATTTGAGATGCCCGCGTATCTGGACAGCGCCAAACATAAAGGGCCCAATGCAGGGAGGGATATACTGGCGGCAGCTCCCGTTGCCTATCTCAGCATCGATGATGGGGTAATACGCTGCTCGCAAAATGCTGAAAGCTTCGTTGATGGATCGCTGAACAGCAGCACAATATTCAATGCTATCAGAGAGTTAAGAGATTATTTTCTACCAGTATCTGATCAAATGGATGAGAGCCAGCACGGCAACGATTATTTCGGTGCCGTCATCGGCTATCTCGGCTATCCCAGCCTTTCCGGCAAGTCTGAATTCCGTCTCATCGACGCCTTTGTCGGGGTCTATGCCTGGACGCTGGTCGTCGATCACCAACGCAGGACTTGCAGCCTTCGCTTCCATGCGGATTGTAGCGTCGGCTTTATCGAGCAGGTGGGTGGCAGATTACAGACGGCGTTGGCTAATAACAACGACGTGCAAGCCTTCCATCTCGAAACGCCTATCGAGAATAAATCCAGTTATGAAAGTTATGAGAAGGCCTTTAACAAGATTAAGTCCCTGATCGAGCAAGGTGATTGCTATCAGATTAATCTCACCCAGTGCTTTAAGGCGCGCTGCTCGGGCGAACCCCTGGCCGGCTACCTAAGGTTACGCGAAGCGACTACTGCGCCGTTTTCCGCCTTTATGCACTGGGGCAGCGGCGCCCTTCTGAGCCTGTCCCCGGAACGCTTCGTCAGCCTGCGCGGCAAGACGGTACTCACCCAGCCGGTAAAGGGTACGCGGCCGCGCGGACAGAGCGCGCAAGAAGACGCGCGCCTGGCGCAGGAACTCGCGGGCAGCGAGAAGGATACGGCGGAAAATCTAATGATCGTAGATCTGCTGCGCAACGATCTGGGACGCGTTTGCGAAACCGGAAGTATTAAAGCAAATCAGTTATTTACCATCGAAAGTTTCAGTAATGTCCATCATATGGTCAGCGCCATCAGCGGGACACTGAGGCAAGACATGGATGCTCTGGATTTGCTTGAGAGCTGCTATCCCGGCGGGTCGATAACGGGAGCTCCGAAGCTAAGCGCCATGAATATCATTCGCTGCGTCGAGCAAGAGCCGAGGCGCGTCTACTGTGGAACTGTGTTCTGTCTGGGGTCTGCGGGCAATCTCGATAGCAGTATCACCATCCGCAGCCTCTTGTGGCAGGCGGATGAATTGCGTTGTTGGGCTGGCGGAGGCATCGTTGCCGACTCGGATTGCGAGCAGGAATATCAGGAATGCTTCGATAAAATAGGCAATATTTTCAAAGCACTTGAGCGCTAAACCGAAGCAAAACAATAACAGCCTGGTCGGCTATCGCCTTTAGATATTCAAGTCACGTTCACTGGCGGCACAGAACTCTCTGCGCAGCTCATCATAGTTATCGACTGCAGGATATTGCGGGAATTGTTCAGCCACATTGGCCGGAGCGCGGAACAGGATGCCGGCGTCCGCCTCTTCCAGCATGGTGGTATCGTTGTAGGAATCGCCCGACGCGATGACCCGAAAATTCAGGCTGTGCAGCGCCTTCACTGATGCCCGCTTGGGATCCTTCTGCCTAAGTTTGTAGTCAACGATGTTGCCGCTTTCATCGGCGATCAGCCGGTGACAAAACAAGGTAGGAAAGTCGAGTTGTCGCATTAGCGGCTGTGAAAATTCATAAAAAGTATCTGATAAAATAATGAGTTGAAACCTTTCTTTCAACCATAGTATGAAATCTCTGGCCCCTGGCATCGGCGCCATCGTGGCGATCACTTCTTGAATATCGGGCAAACCGAGGCCATGTTGCTTGAGAATAGCCAGGCGTTGCTGCATCAGCACATCGTAGTCGGGAATGTCGCGGGTGGTAGCGCGCAGCTCTTCGATACCGGTCTTCTCGGCAAAGCCGATCCAAATCTCGGGTACCAGCACCCCTTCCAGGTCCAGACAGGCTATTTCCATGACGCTTAGGTCTCCTTTCGTTCAATTCACCGGGCTTAACAATTGCGGTTCCGCTTCTGGGCGCGGGTAGGCGTGACGAAGCAGCGCCAATTTAGCAGATAACGCGATGGCGGAACAGTCACGGCAATGCTCTTGGCTGTCTAAGTGCTAACGCCTAATTACTAGATATAGTTTATTGCAGCCCGATTACTTCAATATTTGGTACGGAAGTCATTTAGACTGTCTAAGTACCTAGTTTTATTAGAGTTTTCCACGTGGAACATCGTTATCGGCCGCTTTTTTAAATTGCTTAATTACACCGCTCAAAATGGCCCTTTGCGGCGCTGCGCTTTACCGCACTCAGTAAATAACCGAGAATGTGCAGCGCTGCTGTTATTGCAATTGCAGTCACCTATTTCAAGCTACGAAGACTTCGATGATCTCTACCGACGACATACAAGCACTGAACGCACGCCTGGCGGATAGCGAGCCTAAGGACATTATCCGGGAAGTAAGCGGGCTATGGCCAAATCTGGCTATTTCTTTTAGTGGTGCCGAAGATGTCGCGCTGATTGAACTGGCGAGCAAGGTGATGGAAAAACCCGCCGTATTTACCCTGGATACCGGCCGCCTGCACCCACAGACTTACGCCTTTCTAGAGCTTGTGCGGAAGCACTATGCGCTGCCGATTGAGTCATTGCATCCAGATCCGGCTCGTCTCAGTCAATTGGTACGGGACAAGGGCCTGTTTAGCTTCTATGAGGATGGCCACCAGCAATGCTGCGGCATACGCAAGGTCGAGCCCCTGCGAAGCAAGCTCGCCACGGTTGACGCCTGGATTACCGGACAGCGCCGCGATCAGAGCCCTACACGGGCCGAAGTAGCGGTTATTGAGCTCGATACTAACTTCTCGACACCGGAACACTCGCTAGTCAAGGTCAACCCTCTGGCTAACTGGAGCTCCAGCGACGTCTGGAACTACATCCGTATGTTCGATGTGCCTTATAATCCGCTACATGATGCTGGCTATATCAGCATCGGTTGCGAACCCTGCACCCGACCCATCGGCCCAAATCAGCACGAGCGTGAGGGACGCTGGTGGTGGGAGGAAGCGACCATCAAGGAATGCGGCCTGCACCGTCCCAAGAGCTAGCACCGGGCCAACTGCAACCGTAACACCCTGCGCGGCTAGAGCACGGGCAGCTGAATCCCGTCCAGCAGTCGGTCTACCTCCGCTCGGCTGTTGGCATTCAGGCTCTTCTGTACCAGCTCTCTGTCCAGATGCGGTGCAAACATCTCAATAAAATCATACATATACCCACGCAAGTAACTGTTGCGCCGAAATCCGATTTTGGTCGTGCTGGACTCGAATAGCGCGCTGGCGTCCAGCGCCACCAGATCGTCATCGATCTTCGCGTCATAGGCCATGCTGGCGACGATACCGATACCCAGGCCGAGCCGCACATAGGTCTTTATGACATCTGCATCCGCGGCGGTCAGCACTACGCGGGGTTGCAAGCCTTGTGAGTTGAAGGCTTCATCCAGTTTCGACCTGCCGGTGAAGCCGAAGGTATAGGTGATAATGGGAAAATTCGATATTTTAGAGAGGCTTAGCTCCGCTTCATCAGCTAAGGGATGATCTTCAGGCACCAGTACCGACCTATTCCAGCGGTAGCAAGGCAGCATTAGCAAATCGCTGTAAAGCTCCAGCGCCTCGGTGGCAATGGCAAAGTCGGCCACGGCATCGGCGGCGGACGCGGAAATTTGCGTCGGCGTGCCCTGATGCATATGGAGCGAGACGTCGGGATACTTCGTAATGAAGCGACGAATCACCGGAGGCAGCACATAGCGACACTGAGTATGCGTAGTCGCGAGAGAAAGCGAGCCACGGTTATCGTCCTTATGGGCCTGTGCCAGAGATCGAATCTTCTGCACTTGCTGCAAGATCTCGCCACTGGTCTCCAGAATTTCACGCCCTGCCGGTGTTATTTCTACCAGATGCTTGCCGCGGCGGATGAATATCTGCACCCCCAGTTCTGCTTCCAATAGTTTTATCTGCTTGCTAATCCCCGGCTGCGAGCTGTACAGGTGCTGTGCCGCCTGGGAAACATTCAGGTCTTGTTTAGCTACTTCCCAGATGTAGCGTAGTTGCTGCAATTTCATGGCCTGTCCTGTGTTGTGCTTGGCTGACAAGTACTGTGCTATTCCTGCTATGTTATTCCTTTTGGTTATAAAAATATTCTTAAATATTCCTTTCCGGCTGGTCAGCATCCGTCTACCCTCGCGCTTCAATTGGCCACAATGGTTTCTGCAGGGAATGGAGCTGATACTACATATACTGGCGGGCGCGGCAGTGGGCTTCGCCATCGGCTTGACGGGGGTCGGTGGCGGCTCGCTAATGACACCCTTGTTGCTGCTGTTCGGTTATCCCGCGCCTATAGCAATCGGTACGGACTTGCTCTATGCCGCAATCACCAAGGCCGGAGGCGCCTTCTCTCACCACCGCGCTGGCAATGTCGATTGGCATATCGTCCGGCCGCTCGCCTATGGCAGTGTGCCCACCGCGCTTATCGTGCATGTGCTTATTGCCCAAACTAATTTTCATAATTCGCCCCGCTTCGAACAATTGCTGACATTCAGCTTAGGACTGATGTTAATCATCACCTCTATCGTATTGATAATAAGAACTAAACTAGTGGGAAATAAACTAGTAGGAAAATCAGCTCAGGATAGGCCGCAGCTGATGGTGGGTTTCATCCACCGCAATCGTGGCCGACTGACTTTTCTGATGGGAATTGTGCTGGGAGTCTGTGTGACCTTGTCGTCGGTGGGTGCCGGAGCATTCGCAGCCGCTATTCTGCTCACCATTTACTCCCGGACTGCCGCAGTTAAGATTATCGGCAGCGATATCGCCCATGCGGTGCCATTGACCTTCATCGCCGGCCTCGGCTATCTGTTTGCCGGTTACGTCGACCTGCTGCTACTGCTTAGTCTGTTGATTGGCTCCTTGCCCGCCATCGCGCTGGGGTCACATTTGAGTAGCCGGGTACCGGAGAGGTCACTGCAGAGCTTGCTGATCTTGTTCTTGTTCAGTCTGGGGCTGTACTACACTATATTTAATAATTTACATTAATTATAGAACATAACTATCTGATATTTAGAGTTATTGATTTGCTATACCGTGAGGAACATGGCCTGTAGCGACATGGCCTCTTGCCGATTCACAGTGCCCTTCCTGATCATCGAAGAACACATCGGCATCGAAGGCGTGCAGAAACTCTCCCTTGTCCAGACCACCAAGGAACAAGGATTCATCGATACGAATATTCCAGGCTCGCAGCGTCCGCACTACCCGCTCGTGGGCCGGTGCGGCGCGCGCTGTGACAAGACAGGTTCTCAGTGGTGCCTCACCGGGAGGAAATGCCATCTGGATCTGCTGCAGGGCGGCCAGTACCGGTTTAAAGGGCCCGCCGCTTAAGGGCTCGTTTGCTGCTTCGCGTTCATTCTTAGTAAATGCCTCCAACCCTTTGTTTTTAAATATTCTTTCCGAGTCATCAGAGAACAGGACGGCATCTCCATCGAAGGCTATCTTGAGCTTCTCATGGGGCACGCTGTTCTTTTCCGACGGCAAGATTGTGGCCGCGGCCACGCCGAGTTCCAAGGCCCGCCGTACATCGGCTCCGTCGGTGGACAGGAATAGGTGGCTATTGAACGCAGAAATGTAGCGGTAGGGACTGTCACCGCCGCTAAACGCCGCGCGACTAATATCGAGGCCGTAGTGCTGGATCGAGTTGAAGACGCGCAGGCCGGTGTCGGCGCTGTTGCGAGACAGCAGAATCACCTGCACCGGCGATTCGTCGAGCAAGGCATTCAGGCCGAGGAGTTTCTGCACAAGGAGAAACGCATCGCCCGGCTCAAGGGGTTGATCCTCTTTCGAGATCTGGTATTGCTGATAAGCGTCCAGCCCTTCCTCTTCGAAGACTCGATGACTTTCCTGGAGGTTGAATAATGCGCGCGAAGATATCGCGATTACGAGAGGATCAATCTTTGCTTGAGTTACCATTGCAGACTCGATTTACCAGTTAGGACTATGATAGAGCGCAAATGCCCATATTACTATCAGTGCGAGCGGCTCAGACTAAAACCGCTAGCTCAATTAAATTATCAACAGAAGTGCATAACGCACTGTTAGAATTAGCTTCGATGGATAGCTGACGCCGCGTCAGCCCGACAGGGAGAAGTAACATCGGGATGTTAGAAACAAAAAATGCCGACCGGATCGGTCTGTTGCTTTCCGGTGGCGGAGCGCGTGCCGCTTATCAGGTCGGTGTGCTGAGCGCGATCGCGCAGATGCTGCCGAAGGATGCCAGCAACCCCTTTCATATAATTTCCGGCACTTCGGCCGGCGCACTCAACGCCGCTTCTCTCGCGTGTCACGCTCACCGCATCCGGACGGCGGTGGCGCTGCTCGAATACGTCTGGAAGAATGTCAGCAGCGATCAAATCTACACGCCGCAGTCAGGTAATATGATTGGTAGCGCCTCCGCCATGCTGCTGTCGACGATGCGCACCCGCAAAGCCGATGTGCCACGCTCTTTGCTTGACAATACTCCCCTGTACGAGCTGCTGCAGCGCGTGCTAAAACTCAATAGGATTCAAAGAAATATAGACCGAGGCTTACTCGATGCATTAAGCATTACGGCGTCGGCGTACAGCACCGGTGAATCGGTGTCCTTTTATCAAGGAATGAAGGGCTTGAACGACTGGGAAGGCCCCCATCGCATCGGCAGGCGCAGCCAGATTAAACATGCCCATTTGATGGCCTCGGCAGCATTACCCGTGCTGTTTCCCGCGGTGAAAATCGGTAAACAATATTTTGGTGATGGCTCGGTGCGTCAGCTAGCGCCCACGTCAACGCCGATCCATTTAGGCGCTCGACGACTGCTGGCGATAGGTGTAAGCGGCAACCGCATCAAGGCGCCGTTAGAAGACAAGATGACCACCCCGCCCTCACTGTCGCAGATACTCGGTCATATGCTCAACAGCGCCTTCGTCGACACGCTGGATAACGATCTGGATTTCCTGCGCGATATGAACAAGGTGCTGGATTACGTCCCAGCGCGGATTAGAAATAGCGAAAAACTGTACGCACAACAAATTGAATTGCTTGAGATTTCTCCAAGCAGAGAACTGAATGTTGTAGCTGGGGAGTACTACGACGAGCTGCCCAGACGAATGGCTAAGCATATCAAACCCGATAGCTCTGGTACTTTGTTGAGTCTGGTGCTGTTCGAGAAGGGATTCTGCAATGCGCTGATAAACCTTGGCTACCAGGACGCCTTATCCAGCGAGCCCGAGATCAGGTATTTCTTTCGTCGCTAAGCCCATGCAGGCAATTAAGCCGTTACCCGGCTTTTGCCTGGACGCGATAGCAGGCGCCGGTTCCGGCTAAACCACAATAGCCACCCGGGTTCTTGGCCAAATACTGCTGGTGATAATCTTCGGCATAATAAAAATCAGTTAACTGTTTGATTTCAGTGGTTATCGCGGCGAAGTTCTTGTCACTTAAAGCCTGCTGAAAGGCGTCACGACTGGCGCTGGCTTCGCACAGTTGCTCCGCGTTGCTGGCGTAGATTGCCGAACGGTACTGAGTACCACTGTCGTTACCCTGACGCATACCCTGGGTCGGGTCATGGGATTCCCAGAATGACGCCAACAGCTGTTGATAGGCTATTTTTTCAGGGTCGAAATACACCAGCACGACCTCAGTGTGTCCGGTGCCTCCAGAACAGACATCTTGATAGGAAGGGTTTCGAGTAATGCCGCCAGCATAACCTGCCGCTGTGCTGAACACGCCATCAAGCTGCCAGAATAATCTCTCGGCACCCCAGAAGCATCCGAGGCCGAAAACGGCCTTGTGCAGATGCTCGGGCACCGGCTCCACAAAGCGATTGCCGGACACGAAATGCTCCGGCGCGGGGCGAATGACTTCTTCCCTGTCGGGCAAGGCAGAATTGGCGTCGGGTAGCTCGAGTGACTTTTGTCTAAATTGCAACAAGGTATCATTCCCATCTGTTATTTCTGCATTGAATGATACACTCAAATCCGGCAAACTGCCGCGGCTTTTTTGTGCTTGCTATTACAAGCAAAGCAATCAATATAATGACTTAGGATAAAAATATGAGCTCTGCCCTCATGCAGAACTACGGTGTTCGGGAGCTGCAATTCGAACGCGGCGAAGGCTCTTATTTATTCACCGCAAACGGTGATCGCTATCTCGACTTCGGTATGGGTATCGCGGTTAACAGTCTTGGTCATTGCAACCCAATGCTAATCGCTGCCCTAAACGAGCAGGCAAATAAACTTTGGCACAGCTCCAATCTCTACAACATAGAGCCGGGAGAGCGGTTGGCGGAAAAGCTTGTCGCCAACACATTTGCCGATCGTGTGTTCTTCTGCAACTCCGGCACCGAAGCGATCGAATGCGGTTTCAAGGCGATACGTCGTTACTTTCATAACAACGATCAAGCGGAGCGCAAGCGTATTATCTCGATGACCAACTCGTTTCATGGGCGCAGCCTGGCCGCCGTGGCGTCCGCCGCGAACCCAATTCACTGCGAGGGCTTCCTCGTGGGAGATAACGGCTTCGACCAGGCAGAATTCGGTAACATTGAATCCGTTCGCAGCCTAATCAGCGAGAAAACGGCCGCGATCATCATAGAACCGGTTCAAGGCGAAGGCGGCATTACCGTAGTCGATGTGAACTTTCTTAAAGCTGTCAGAGAGTTATGTGACTCTAATAAACTATTACTTATGTTTGATGAAGTGCAGTGCGGTATAGCACGCACCGGCAGCTTGTTCGCCCACCAGCAACTTGGCGTCACCCCAGACGTATTGGCCTCAGCCAAGGGGCTGGGGGGCGGCTTTCCGATCGGCGCTTGCCTTACTACCGAAGCGGTGGGAGCGGCACTGACCGTGGGCACCCATGGCAGTACTTTCGGCGGCAATCCGCTCGCCACCGCAGTCGCTAACGCCGTTTTCGATCAGGTGAACGACTCCGCCTTTCTGATGAATGTCAGTGAGTTAGGCTCTTATCTAAAGTCGGGGCTGAAGAAGCTTGTCAATCATCACCCTGGCTTATTAAACGAAGTGCGTGGGCTCGGCCTGATGATTGGGCTATTCTGCGTGACCGATGCAGGTCAGCTGATTAGTCGCTTACAACAACACAAGCTGCTGGTGGTAAAAGCCGGTGGCAATAGCATCCGATTGCTGCCCGCCTTGAACGTTTCGAAGAGTGAAATAGATTCAGCATTAAAAATTATCGCCAAGGTCTTATTAGAAATAGAGAATGAAATCGATTAATTAACGAGCAACTGGGATAACACCCCATGACACGAGGTAAATAATGCAGCTACGACCGTCGATTACACACGCAGCACGCCGGGGATTTGCCCTGCTCTTATTACTTTTGGGATCGGTGGTGTGGGCCAAACCGGATCTGACCGTTTCCCGTCTCACCGCCCTAACCGCTAACGGCCCACCCCCAATTGAGAAACCCATGGTTGAAACCAAGCTCGCCAATAATGCCACCATCCAACCCTTCGAGATTTCCATTTCCCAGCATGCTATCGATGATCTAAAACGCCGACTCGCCGCAACGCGAATGCCGGATCAGATCAGCGATACCACTTGGGAGTACGGCACAGACTCGAACTATCTGGCCGAATTGCTCGATTATTGGCAAAACGAATTCGACTGGCGCGCGCAGGAATCTGAATTAAATCAATTCGATCAGTTCAAAACTGAAATCGATGGTTTAGAAATGCACTTTATTCACCAACGTTCTCAAAACCCCGATGCGATCCCGCTCATGATAGTTCATGGCTGGCCTGGCTCCGTTGCCGAGTTCAGTAAGATCATCGGTCCATTAACCGACCCGGTCGCCCATGGCGGCGATATCACAGACTCTTACCACGTCATCGCTCCCTCGTTGCCCGGCTTCGGCTTCTCGGAGAAACCGAACGAGGCAGGCTATAGCCCTGAGAAATTTGCTCATATCCTGGCAGGCTTAATGGCGCGGCTTGGCTATGAACGTTATGCCATAGCGGGCGGTGATTGGGGTGCCATCATCAATCGCTACCTTGCCAATCATTATCCTGAGCGCTTAATAGGTTTGCACTCAAACATGGTGCTCGCCAGCGCGCCGACCGATGAGGCGCAGAGAAATGCTGTAACCGAGGCCGAGAACGCCCTGCGCGAGGCACGCACCAGCTATATGCAGAACGAGGTGGGTTATCAACAGATTCAAAGAACTAAACCACAAAGTTTAGGTTATGGTTTAAATGATTCGCCAGCCGGTCTGGCGGCGTGGATCGTAGAGAAGTTTCACGGCTGGACCGACATGCCCCAGGGTGCCGACGGCGATCTGGACAATCACTTCACGAAGGATGAGCTGCTCACCAATATCTCTATCTACTGGTTTACCGAGACCATTACGTCCTCTGCTCGCATCTATTACGAGAGCAGCAAGACGCCGTTGGAGAAACCCATCGAGTACATCGATGTGCCAACCGGCGTTGCCATCTATCCCGCCGAGATCTATATCACGCCCAAGGCATGGGTTGAAGCCGCCTACGATCTACGGCACTACGCGATGATGGAACAGGGAGGTCACTTCGCGGCATTGGAACAGCCAGCCAGTTACATGAACGAGTTGAACACATTTTTCCGTTTGCTCCGCTAAGCCACTGCCATAGGGTAAACTCCACTAAAACAACAAACGCCGAACATCGCTAGCCTGGGATACTGATAATGACTGACAACATTCAATCACAAGCCAATGAAATGAAAGGAATCCTCGCCTGGATAGAAAAATCAGGGAACAAACTCCCAGACCCGGTTTTCATCTTTCTGTATTGTATAGCCGCCGTCATCGCGATAAGCGTCCTCGCGGCTCTAACCGGCGTGTCTGCGGCTCACCCAACCCAGGTTGATGCAGCAGGCAACGCGATCATGGTGAATGCCGAGAGTCTGTTGTCGGCCGCGAATATTCAACGCTTACTGGTAGATATGCCAGCAACCTACACTGGTTTCCATCCTCTGGGCTATGTCCTTGTGGTCATGCTCGGCGCCGGCGTTGCCGAGCGTTCGGGGCTGTTTGCCTCAGCCATGAGTGGCGCCGTGTCGAAGGCGCCCAAACTGCTACTGACTCCCGCCGTGGCCCTGATCGGCATGCTTGGCAATCTAGCCGCCGATGCAGCCTATGTGGTGTTAATTCCCTTGGCCGGTGTCATCTTCGCCGCCGCCGGTCGTCATCCGATCGCTGGAATCGCGACGGCCTTCGCCGGCGTTTCCGGTGGTTTCTCCGCCAACCTGCTACCCGGCCAACTGGATGCGTTACTCTTTGGTATTACCGAGGCCGCTGCCGAAACCATTCAACCTTCCTGGGATGCCAACATCGCAGGCAATGCCTATTTTATTATCGCTATGACTTTCGTATTCCTGCCTTCTATTTGGTACGTCACCGACAAGATTATCGAGCCCCGGTTGGCGCCGATCGCACCCGGCGATGCCGAGAGTAGCACCGCTGGTATCATCAAGGACCCTAGTACCACATTGAATGACAAGGAACGCAAAGGGCTGGCCCGTGCCGGTTATGCCTGCCTCGCAATCATCGCTCTGTGGATCTTCCTAACCATAGGGCCCGGTACCCCCTTAATCAACGAGGACGCTAATCCAGAAGCAAGATTGACACCGATGTTTCAATCTCTGGTCGCTGGCTTTTTCTTTCTGTTTCTGGCCGCCGGCTGGGCCTATGGTAGCGCTGCTGGCTCGGTCAAAAGCCATCGCGATATCGTGAAGATGATGAGCGATGCGATGGGAGACCTTGCTTATTATCTGGTCTTGGCTTTCACCGCTGCCCACTTCGTCGCCATGTTTAACTGGTCTAACCTGGGGCTCATCTTCGCGATCAACGGAGCCGCCGTGCTGGAAGGGTCGAGCCTGCCGGATTCGATCCTGATGGCGTTGATAATTTTATTCGGTGCAACCATTAATTTGTTCATTGGCTCAGCCAGCGCGAAATGGGCGCTGCTCGCTCCAGTGCTGGTGCCGATGCTGATGCTGATCGGTATCTCTCCAGAGATGAGCACCGCCGCCTACCGCGTTGGTGATGGCGCTACCAATATCATTACGCCGCTTATGCCCTACTTCCCGCTGATTCTTGTGTTCTGTCAACGCTGGCAGAAAGAGTTCGGTCTCGGCAGCCTGGCTGCAACGATGCTGCCGTATTCGATGGCCTTGTTAGCAACCGGCCTGCTGCTGACGATCGCCTGGGTCATCCTTGGACTGCCGCTAGGGCCGAATGCCCCAGTTGAGTTCGTCTTGCAGTAGATCAATATAGATAAAAATGAAAGAGATAAAATTTAGCAGTTAACAGGACTATCAGGCAGGACTAACTATGAACCGATTTTCACTGGCACTAGCCGCTGTTTGCAGCTACGGCATCAGCCTTCAGTCAAGCGCTCAACAGATCGAGTATCCGGATTCGTTTAACGAACCGATGCAATTGTTCGACAGCGCCATGGGCGACTTCCATTTCCCTATCTCCTCGGACAGTGACTTGGCGCAGGCCTATTTCGATCAGGGCTTTCAGTTGATGTATGCCTTCGCTCCAGAGGAAGCCGCCAGATCATTTCAGGCGTCGCACATAGCCGACCCGGATTGCGCGATCTGTTACTGGGGCGAAGCCTGGAGTTGGGGCTCCTATCTCAACGGGGCGATGACAACCGCACAGGCTCCCCGAGCTTACGCCGCGCTGCAGCAAGCGCTGGCCAGAATCGAAAATGCCAGCGCGAAAGAGGCAGACATGATTCGCGCGCTGTCAGCTCGTTATATTGATGATTTCGATCCCGAGACGAGGCGCGAACAGGATCAAGCCTATGCCTATGCCATGGCAGAGCTCTCTGCGAAATATCCAGCCGATCTGGATATTGCAACGCTCTACGCGGATTCCCTGTTTCTGCTGGAAGAGCGCCGCGGATACCGCGACCTGGACGACCCCAATGTGAAACGATTGCACGGAGTTCTGCTCAGCGTGTTAGAGAAAGACATCCGGCACCCTGGTGCATGCCATCTATTGGTTCATGCCACCGAATCGACACCAACTCCTGAGCTGGCCGCGCCTTGCGCACGCTTCCTGGGAAATTCGATTCCCGGTGCCAGCCATATCAATCATATGCCCAGCCACACCTGGAACGAGATGGGCCTGTGGCATGATGCGGTCCGCGCCAACACGCTGGCCTGGCACTCCGACCAGAAGGCTGCCATCGGTGAAGGTTTCGCCATCTACCCTACACACAATCTAACCATGCTCTACTATGCTGCAGCCATGGGCGGAGAAAGCGCTTCCGCGATTCAGGCGGCGAAAGACCTGGCAAAATTGAACAACAATACCTCCATGCACAGCATGGCCTTGATTCGCTTCGGTCGCTTCGATGAAGTTTTGGACATTAGCGACCCGCCCAATGGTGAAATCAATCTCAGTATGTATGACTTTTCACAGGGCTATGCCGCGTTAAAGCTAGGCGACGTTGAAGCCGCAAAAGCGACGATGCAGTCGTTAAAAGCACTCACTGAAACCACTACCGCCCGTTTTCGCTTTCACGACGGCAAAGACATTGTCGGCACGCTGGCCGCAATTCTGGAAGGTGAGATTGCCTGGACAGAGGGCAATATGGAGGCGGCGGCAGAGGCTTTTCGACTAGCCGCCGATTACTACGACAATCTTAACTACGATGAACCAGAGCCGCTTCCGTTCTCTCCGCGTCATTGGCTAGGCGCGGCCTACATGGAAATGCAGGCCTATGACAATGCACTAGCGGAGTATCGTCAGGATCTAAGGGAACATCCCCATAACATCTGGTCTTTGTTCGGTGTGCAGCAGGCGCTGGCCCGGATGGGAGATTCTGACGCGGTGATCGATAAGGACCTGTTCGAGGCCAAGAATTATGCGGATATCTGGCTGCCCAGCACGAAATACTAGGCAGCCGGCTAATGCCCCCAGGTGTTGCAGGCCTTAGAATCTGGCGCGCAAGATCACCGGCGGCTCGTCATCTGAAAAATGCGGCTGGACAACATAGATTTCATCGCCTACGGCGGCACCGGTTGTAGACTGACCCGGATAGCTTGCCATCCCGGTTAAAGTGGCGGTTCTCCAGTTATCGTTACTTCGATACTTGGTGGTGCGGCTGCGATTGTTCGATATAACCGCTAGCGTGCCATCCGTTGCCCAGACCAGACCGTCGCCTCCAGTGGCAGGAAAATCCAATTCAATTACAGCCCAGCGCTGCGGGTTATCTACTGGCACTCGAATCAGTTGCCCGGTTGCAGGTGATGCCACAATCAGAATTCCAGATGGGTGGTATTCGATGCCGTTCAGGCCGAATTGTGAGTCGACACCAAAGTCCAACAACACGCTGGCACGAAAGTAGCGGTCTACTTTGTAGACGACCTTCATCCGGCTATCCGTGACATAGGCGATTCCGGCGCTGCTAACGGCAACGTCGTTGGCAAAATGATTCGAGTCCGTTGGCTTATTTGGAATACTGGCCGCCAGGTCGATCATCGCCAATTGTTCACCGTTGGCGAGTTTAAAGATTCCCAGCTCGGCCGCGCCATTGGCATTACTGGTATCAGAATTGGCAACCAATAACAGATCTCTTGGCTCATCCACTTCGATGCCTACCGAGGATTTCAGGTCCGCCGATGTGATTGCGGGCAACAAGCTACCGCTGGAGGTGATCTCATAGATAGTACCCTCGGCAATAGACCCTGTCAGAAAACGATTGCGGTTGTTGTCGTACTCGATTCCTTCGGGAACAAACCCGCCCCGCTCGGCAACGATTCTGTCCGGGGCCAGGCCAGAGGATAATCCACTGGCACAGCGCACAAGTGTTATCAGCAGAAAAAGAACGGTGCAGACGCGTGTATTCATTGCTTGCTCCTAAAGTGTGAAGGATTGATATCTGCTACTGTCATGGCTAATTCGAATAGCGGCGGCCATTGTACTAAACTCTTGTCGAGCCACTAGAAATCAATGGTCACAAGATGTGTCGTCAGTTGTCGTGAAGCAGAGCTTTGCGAACCGCCAGCACTCTGCTTTAATCTGCTGCCACGTGCCACGTGCCACGTCACGAAGCCACAATACGAGGAATTGACTGTGAACAGTCACCACGCAAGAAGACTGAGCCCGCTAACTACCCAGTGGCTCGCCGCCCTTACCCTAGTGCCAGTCAGCAGCACCGCGTCGGCCACAGCAGCAAGCAGCGGCTCGGCTAGCGCCTGGAACCTCGTCATCGTGCTGATCGTGGTTGCCGCGACTGTCGGCAGCGGCATACTGAATTTTGCAGCAATACGCCAATGGAATAGAAACTGGGGGCTGGTATCCAGCCTGCCCTTGCTCGGACTGCTACTGTGGAGCGCGATTATCCTAACGGCAAAGGCCATCGACCCCAGTTCTCACATGCTGTGGCAGCTGGAGATATTCGCCTGGGCTATGTTGAATATGATCTATATGGTTACCGCGATGACGGCAAAACGCATGTTTGCCAAGAGAGACGGGCAAGAATCTACACAGCCCTAGCAGGTACAGAGCCTCTAGTTGCCGCCAGCTTCTAACTTGTCGGCGTAGGTGACTTCCCAGTCGCTGAATCCACCATCCATACTGTAGGCCTCTTCGAATCCCTGTTCGGCAAAATAGGCCGCCGCCGACTGACTCATGTTACCGTGATAACAGTAAACTACCAGGGGCTTGCTCAGATCGGCGTCCTCGATAAAGGCTTGTACACTACTATTATCCAGATGCAACGCCGAGCTGATACGGCTACTCAAATAAGAATTCTCGTCTCTTATATCGACTAGCTGCAGGCCATTCTCTGGCGCCCCATCCAGCAGGGCGCGCGCCTGTTGCACGTCGATCCGCTTAAATTTCATCTCTTATTAATCCTCTGATACACACGCTCCGATCGCGCAATGATAGCAGTTCAGCAAGCGCTGTTAAGGCCGAGCACAGGCTCTATCACGTGCTTGCTACCTTGACTGCCATCTATACTGTCTAATTAGTCAGCTTAGTTAGACAGCCTATTTATACAGTTGACAGCGCTATACTGTCTAATTATACTGCCTCAATCGTCGAAACGAGTGATTGAACCATGCTGAACAGCAAGCAACTTATTGAAATTACGGGTATTTCTCGCGCCACACTGAACAACTATGTGGCTCTGGGCATACTCCCCGCCCCGATTGTCAAGGCCCCGGGCGAGGACGAAGGCCGCGCTACACGGCTGGGTTACTTCGAAGATGGCGCTGCCCAGCGCATTAAACAAGTACAGCAACTAAAGCGTCAGGGCATGAGCATGGCTCAGATCGCACGAGAATTGAGCGAACACCTGCCGCTGGAGACGGCAGCCGAAGCAATTTCAGCTTCTGTGACCGGGGCCGCAGAAGCTGGGGGAAAACAACAGCAAGATACAAACTCTGCAGTCGCTTCACCAATTTCCTCGGATGCTGGGCAGGGATCGCCCGGCAAACTATCCCCCAATAGCCTTAGTCAGAACCTCAGCTTTGATGGCAGCATCGAAGACCTGCCTGGTCCGGCCTACATGGTAAACAACAATTACGAACTGATCTGGTGGAACAACCGAGCCCAGCATTCCTTCTTTAACCACAATCACGAGCTACCAGGCGATCTCGGGTCGCGCAATCTGCTGAAACTGCTATTTGGCACCGAAGCCGGAACCGATGCTGACCGCATCCGCGATCTGTTGCGTCCCCATCTGGCGGCGGGCAAGAAGCGACTCAGTCAGCAGGCGCTAATGAAGATTTACTCGGCTCTGGATGGTAATCAATTAAGCATTCTGAAGGATACCTATGAGCATGTGCAAGCGGTAGGCAAGGAGCCCATGGCGCACTTCCCCGCTATGTTGTTTGACGGCAACGGTGAGCTCACGCCCCATGATCTTTACATCTGCTTTTACCGCGAAGGGATCTTCTTCACCTATAGCCCCGTGGTGCTGGATGACGACTACCTGCTGGAATTTCTCAGCAAGCGTAACCAGGTTATCAATGAGCTGCTGAAAAAGCGTAAACCCTATCTTACCGACGTTACCGTAATGGTG
>JBBDIR010000017.1:0-40597 GCA_040880325.1 Pseudohongiellaceae bacterium | reverse complement strand
TTTCATATTGGAATCAACCCTGCTCCCCAGACTCACTTCATATTGGAAAAGGCTAAATCTTGACCGCCAAATTGGACTATGCCATCCTCGCCTCAGACCCTGTTTGACTCGAAAAGACTGTGAAAAACAGCGTGGGCTTACAGTGCTGACAAGATCGGCCGATGCAGTCTCGGTGTCGATAAGAATAAAGCCTGCAGAACCGGGGCAGTTGGGGCTACTAGGAAAGCAACCATGAGCGAAAAGCGTCAGAAGCAAACTGATGACGATGCTGTTGTCAGCATCGATCAAAAATTGATCGAAGAAGGTACGGCTCAACTCAATAGTGAGATTCAAGTTCTAGAGGCTTGGCTGACTGAGCTGGACGCCTCGGATCAGGAGAATTCGGAAGTACTAGCCGCCAGAAAGTCTTATAATGACATGCTGAGCAGCCGTAAAGAAATGCTTAGTAGTCTCGCGAAACAGGCAAAACTGCAATCGGTGAATCGTAATTAATCCCGGCGCTTAAGCTAACACGCAAATAATCGAACTGCGCCGACACTGTCCGCCCCTACAACGCCAGAACCCGCCGTCCATGCTGTCAAATGAACAAGCCAAAACCATGCTGTCACTTCAGGCGGCGATGAATGCCAAGATAGATCCGAATTGGGTAGTCGCCCGCTACCCCTATATGCGCGCCGTAGTCATAGAAGCCAGCGAAGCTATCGAGCACCATGGCTGGAAATGGTGGAAGAAGCAGGAGAAGGACCTCGCTCAGCTGCAGATGGAGCTTATCGATATCTGGCACTTCCTGCTTTCGGAGATTCTACTGCTCGATGATGGTGATGAAACAGCGGCGCTGGACAGGCTCTCGCAACTATTGGAGAACATCGAAACCGCAGACCAAATAGAGTTCGACGGCACTCGTTACGATCTTGCGGATATGGATTTATTGACGCAGCTCGAATTGCTTATAGCGCTAGCTGCGGTACGCAAGATTGAGTTGCCGCTGTTTGCGGCAATCATGGGCCATTGCGAAATGGATTGGACCGGGCTGTACTGTCAATACGTCGGCAAGAATGTGCTTAATTTCTTTCGTCAGGACAACGGCTATCAGGAAGGCAGCTATCAGAAGATATGGAACGGCCGCGAGGACAATGAGTACCTGGTTCAGGTGATGGAAAGCCTGGACCCAAGCGACGCCGAATATCAAGACAAACTCTACGCGGCGCTGCGCAGCCACTATCCAGACTAACCCCGGCTAATGCTACTGGTAGTAGGCATTCTCCTTCACCGTGTGATCCGTTACGTCGCGCACTTCCTTAAGCTGAGGAATCTGCTCTAACAACGTCTTCTCAACGCCGTCTTTCAATGTAACATCGACCATTCCACAGCCCTGACAACCACCGCCGAAGCGCAGAACCGCGATGTTTTGTTCATACATCTCCTCGAGAGTGACGTGACCACCGTGAGCAGCGAGGCCTGGATTGACTTCGTTGTAGAGTATGTAATTCACCCGATCTTCGATGGGGCTATCATCGGATATTTTCGGCAGCCGGGAATTCGGGGCTTTGATAGTCAGCTGTCCACCCATGGAATCCTTGGCGAAGTCCACTACCGCCTCTTCTAAAAAAGGGATACTATGCAGCTCGATGAAGGCCTTGAAGCTTTCATATTGTTTCACTTCGTCGTCTTCTTTTTCTTCGCCTGGCCGACAAAAAGAAATGCAGGTTTCGGCTTTCGGTGTGCCTGCATCCAGAATGAAAATTCGCACCGCAATACCCTCGCAATCTTGCTTTAGTAGCAGTTCAGCAAGGTATTCTTGTGCAGATTCGGTGATGGTAACCATAATTCGATCTCGCGCTTGAGTGTGGGACTGTGAGAATGATACTCCAATCCGCTAGAAATTAGAATACCTGAGCGAAACACTCGGTTATTTTCACGATGCCGTGAGCCTCGGTCTTTGCTAGAATTGACCGCTTTTTTCTGGCTACTGCAGTTGGTACTACTGCGAGCTTGAGCCCTAACAGTAAATGAGTGCATGGAAATGAAAATCAAGGAATCAGAAACAATTCTCCGCAAGCTTCTTCTCGAGCGTATTTTGGTTCTCGATGGCGCTATGGGGACGATGATTCAGTCAAATAAGCTATCCGACGCCGATTTTCGTAACGAGCGCTTTGCCGACTTCCCCCATGAGCTCGCTGGCAACAACGATCTTCTCTCGCTGACCCAGCCTGCGCTGATCAAGCAGATCCATTTGGCCTATCTGAACGCGGGCGCCGATATTGTCGAGACCAATACCTTCAATTCCACACGCAGTTCACAGGCCGACTATCACCTCGAAGATCTAGCCTTCGAGTTAAACCTGGAAGCGGCCAAACTCGCCCGCCAGGCCTGCGACGAGGTAAGCGCCAGGACTCCCGACCGGCCGCGATTCGTTGCCGGCGTACTGGGGCCAACGAGCAAGACAGCATCGATCTCTCCGAAGGTCAGCGACCCCGGGTTCAGGAATATCAGCTTCGATACCCTGGTGGCTGACTACAGCAATTCTACCAACGCCCTTATCGAGGGTGGTGTAGATATCATCATGATCGAAACCGCCTTCGACACCCTAAATGCCAAGGCCGCAATATTTGCCGTGAGTGAATGCTTCGAGACTCTGGGAATCTCTTTGCCGATCATGATCTCGGGTACGATCACCGACGCTAGCGGCCGCACCCTCTCGGGCCAAACCGTCGCCGCATTCTGTCACTCGGTGGCGCACGCCAAGCCGCTCTCCATCGGTTTTAACTGCGCACTGGGCGCTGAGCAATTACGGCCACACATCGAAGAGACCTCAGCGCTAGCGAACTGTCTCGTCTCGACCCACCCGAACGCCGGCCTGCCCAATGAATTCGGTGAATACGACCAAACACCTGACGAGATGGCTGTCATCGTAGCGGAGTTCGCCAGCAGCGGTTTCGTCAACATCGTCGGCGGCTGTTGCGGCACTACCCCTGAACATATTAAGGCGATTTCCAGCGCCGTCGAAGGAGTTGCCCCGCGTAAGATTCCTGAACGAGAGCCGGCTTGCCGTCTCGCCGGTTTAGAGGCCTTCAATATCGACGCCGCGTCTTTATTCGTAAACGTCGGTGAACGCACAAATGTCACCGGCTCCGCGAAATTCGCACGCCTGATCATCGATGAGAATTATGATGAGGCCTTAGAGGTTGCTCTGCAACAGGTCGAGTCCGGAGCGCAAATAATCGATATAAACATGGATGAAGGCATGCTCGATTCGGAGCTGGCGATGGAGAAGTTCCTCAAACTCGTTGCCTCTGAACCCGACATCAGCCGCGTACCGATAATGGTTGATTCTTCGAAATGGGAGATCATCGAGACCGGATTAAAATGCATACAGGGCAAATCCATTGTCAATTCGATCAGCCTCAAGGAAGGCGAGGAAGATTTCCTCGCCAAGGCCAAGCTGTGCCTGAAATACGGGGCGGCGGTTATCGTCATGGCCTTTGACGAGAGCGGTCAGGCCGACTCACTCGAGAAAAAGAACGCGATATGTAAGCGTAGCTATGATCTGCTCACTGAGAAACTCGACTTCCCCGCCCAAGACATCATCTTCGATCCTAACATCTTCGCTGTGGCTACTGGCATCGAAGAGCATAACAATTATGCCGTGGATTTTATCGAGTCTTGCAAGTACATCAAGGAAAACCTACCGGGCGCTCTGATATCTGGAGGCGTAAGCAATGTCTCCTTTTCATTTAGAGGAAACAATACCGTGCGCGAGGCTATCCACTCGGTCTTTCTTTATCATGCCATCAAGGCCGGTCTTACGATGGGCATCGTGAATGCCGGTCAGTTAACCGTCTATGATGATATTCCCGCCGACCTTAAGAAGGCCGTGGAAGACGTGATTCTGAACAAAGATGACAACGGTACCGAAAACCTGATGGATGTAGCGGCAAACTATTCCGGCGGTGCCGCGAAGAAAACCAAAGAAGATCTTCAATGGCGTGAAGCCCCTGTCGAGAAACGTCTAGCCCATGCGCTGGTGAAAGGCATTACGAAATTCATTGAGGAAGATACAGAAGAGGCCAGGAAGAACGCCGAAAAACCAATCCATGTAATCGAAGGCCCTCTAATGAAGGGCATGGATGAAGTTGGCGACCTGTTCGGTAGCGGCAAGATGTTTCTGCCACAGGTTGTAAAGAGTGCCAGAGTGATGAAACAGGCAGTCGCCTACTTGCTCCCCTATATAGAAGCCGAGAAAGGCGATACGATTCAGAGCAAGGGCAAGATTCTAATGGCCACGGTGAAAGGCGATGTACACGATATCGGCAAGAATATTGTCGGGGTAGTGCTCGGCTGCAATAACTACGACGTGATCGATCTTGGCGTCATGGTTCCCTGTGAAAAAATACTGCAGGTAGCAAGGGATGAGAATGTCGACGTCATTGGACTAAGTGGACTGATCACCCCTTCGCTCGACGAGATGGTTCACGTTGCTGGCGAGATGCAACGCCTGAATTTTACTATTCCTCTGCTCATCGGTGGCGCTACCACTTCGAAGGCACATACGGCGGTCAAGATAGAAAAGCACTACAGCAATGACAGCACGATTTATGTGCCGGATGCATCCAGAAGTGTCTCCGTCGTCAGCACCCTGCTCAATGCAGAGAACAAACCAGAATATGCGCAGGGCATTCGCGATGAATACGAAATCATTCGTGAACGTACTGCCAATAGAGCCAACAAGCGTAAACTGCTCTCCTACGAGGAAGCCAATGGCAATCCATTTGTCACTGATTGGACCAACTATGTAGCGGCCAAGCCCGCGTTTCTGGGAACAAAAGTGTTCGACGACTATCCGTTGGAGCGATTGCTCGACTACATCGATTGGACACCATTTTTCATAACCTGGAGTCTCGCCGGCAAGTATCCTGCCATCCTAACGGACGACAAGGTAGGCAAGGCAGCGACCGATCTATTTGCCGATGCGCAGGAATTACTCACCCGGATAGTTGATGAGAAGCTGCTGACCGCCAGCGGCATCATCGGCTTCTGGCCGGCAAGCAGAACAGCTGTTAACGATGTGCAACTGTATGCAACCGACGAATCTGGCGAAGAACTGGCAAGGCTACACTTCCTGCGTCAACAGAAACCGAAGGATTCGAATCTACCGAATCTCTGTCTCGCAGATTTTATAGCACCAGAGTCAGGCCCGGACAATCACTGCGACTACATCGGTGGCTTCGCCGTTACGACCGGCATTGGCGCCGACGAATTGGCCGCACATTATCTCGCTCAGAACGATGACTACAGCGCAATCATGGTAAAGGCCCTGGCAGATCGGCTCGCCGAAGCCCTCGCCGAGCACATGCATGAGCGTGTGCGAAAAGAATACTGGGGCTATGAGCCAGCAGAACAACTTTCCGCCGCTGAGCTTATTAAGGAGAAGTATCGAGGCATACGTCCGGCGCCGGGTTATCCCGCCTGTCCCGATCATTCCGAGAAGACGACTCTCTTTGCCCTGCTAGACACCAAAGCAGAAACCGGCATCGAACTCAGCGAGAGTTTTGCCATGAGCCCTGCTGCCAGCGTGAGCGGCTTCTACTTCGCGCACCCCGAGTCGAAATATTTCAACGTCGGTAAGATTACACAGGAGCAGGTAGATGACCTTGCTCGTAGAAATGGTAAAGAAACGGCAGAGATGACAAAATTACTCACCCCAAACCTGGAGTGAACCGCTGCCCCTAGATGCTAACGTAATCAGAGAGTAAAATAGCTACATGTATAGATATGACAACTATGACCACCAGATGTTAGCGGACCGTGTAGCGCAGTTCCGCGATCAGACTGATCGATATCTGGCTGGCAAGTTAAGCGAAGCAGAATTTCTGCCGTTACGGTTGCAGAATGGGCTCTACGTGCAACGGTTAGCGCCGATGATGCGAATTGCCGTGCCTTACGGCATGCTGTCTTCAGCACAACTGCGCAAACTCGCCTACATTACCAATCACTACGACAAAGGCTACGCGCATTTCACTACAAGACAGAATATTCAAATTAACTGGCCAAACCTTACCGAAGTGCCTGACATACTCGCCGATCTCGCCGACGTTGAAATGCATGCCGTTCAAACCAGTGGTAATTGCATACGAAATACAACTACCGATCAGTTTGCGGGAGTAGCCGTCGACGAGCTCGAGGACAGCCGCGCCTATTGCGAGATAATTCGTCAATGGTCTACGTTTCATCCGGAGTTTGCCTACCTGCCGCGCAAATTCAAGATTGCCGTCTGTGGAACCGAGATAGATCAAGCCGCGACGCAGGTTCATGACATCGGTATCTATCTAATCAAAGACGCGAACGGCGAAGTTGGCTTTCGTATCTTGGCCGGTGGCGGCCTCGGACGCACACCTGTCATCGGGCAAGAGATCTTCGATTTCGTCGAGAAGAAGCATCTCCTGACAGCCCTGGAAGCTATCCTACGCGTGTATAACCGAGAAGGACGGCGCGACAACAAATACAAGGCCAGAATAAAAATTCTCGTCAAAGAAACCGGGGTCGAAGATTTCCGGAAGAAAGTATTCAAAGAGTGGGAACTCATCAAAGACTCAGCTCTTACGCTAACCATTGATGAGATTACACGCTGCCAAAAATTTTTCGATGATCCGGACTATCAAAAACTGAAAAACAGCCCGCCTCAGCTTCTCGAAAATTTACAGAAAGACCTGTTGTTTGCCGCCTGGCACACACAGAATGTGAAGCCGCATAAAAAACCCGGCTACGCCATCGTTACCGTCTGCTTTAAAGAGACGGGTGTCGCACCTGGTGACGTTACCGATCGACAGCTGGAACAGATTGCAGACTTGGCGGATCAATACAGCTTCGGCGAAGTCAGGATTAGCCATCATCAGAATATCGTCATGGCTGACGTCCGCCAGGATCAGCTATATGAATTGTGGCGTCAGTTAAAGAACGGCGCCATGTCCAGCCACAACCTTGGCCTTCTTACAGATGTAATATGTTGCCCGGGCGGTGATTTTTGCGCACTGGCTAACGCCAAGTCGATACCTATTGCCGAGTCTATTCAGAGAAAATTCAGCGATCTGGAAGAGTTAACGAACATCGGCGAAATGAATATCAATATTTCTGGCTGCATGAATGCCTGCGGGCATCACCATGTCGGAAATATCGGCATACTCGGCGTCGACAAGAAAGGTGAGGAGTACTATCAAGTCTCATTAGGTGGCTCATCCAAGAATAACGCCAGTCTCGGCAAGATCATCGGCCCCTCCTTCGCGCAGGAAGAAATTCCAGGCGTAGTAGAGAAGATTGTCGAGGTCTACAAAGCCAAGCGCCAGAAAGACGAGAAGTTTATCGACACGTTCAATCGAATCGGACTAGAGCCATTCAAGGAGACCGTCTATGCAAAAGCTGATTAACAAGGACGGCAGCGTGGAAAATCATTGGACCGTGCTGAAAACAGCAACCGGTCCCGAAATCCTTCAGGTGGTGCCGGGAAAGAACTTCATAGTGCCTTTGACCTTCTGGAAGCTCTACCGGCAGCAACTGGATGACTACAGCGGGAATATAGCGCTGTGGCTGGAATCCGATGAACAGGTCGATCAGATTGGGGAAGCGCTGCACTCATTGCCCCTGGTCGCACTGAATTTCCCTGTATTTTCTGACGGCCGCTCCTATACCAATGCCAGAGAGCTAAGACAACGACACGGCTACAAAGGCGAGATTAGAGCGATAGGTGACGTACTGCGTGATCAACTCTACTACATGGCACAGTGTGGATTCGATACTTTTGAGTTGCGTCATGATCAAGACATAGAAGTCTGCATGGACGCGTTCAGAGATTTTAAAACCGGCTATCAATCTACCATCTCGGAACCGACGCCCTTGTTCAGACGTCGCTAACTCGCTATAGTCAAATAATACTCGCGAGCAACCTCGATCATGGAGCAAGATTCTCTACTCTTCTCATTCTTCCTCATCTTTAGCGGTGCGGCAGCACTCTCAACAATCGCACTGTTTTTCAGACAACCTTTACTGGTCGCCTATATCTGCGTGGGCGCCTTACTCGGGCCGTATGGCTTGGGCTATGTTTCTGATGCAAGCCTGCTAACCGATATAGCAGAATTCGGCATCATCTTCCTGCTGTTCCTGCTCGGATTGGACATGCAGCCCAAGAAACTTCTCTCGACGCTGCGCAAGACCTTCCTCGTAACACTCGCCAGCTCGACAGTCTTCGTGCTGCTTGGTTACAGCTGTGGCCTGCTCTTTGGTTTTAGCCAAATGGAAAGCCTGGTGATAGGGTTCAGCTTGATATTCTCCAGCACAATCATAGGAATCAAACTCCTACCCACTACGGTGCTCCATCAGAAACATATGGGCGAGATCATGGTCGGCATCTTGCTGATGCAAGACTTCATCGCCATATTCTTAATTACCTATCTAGATGCAGGGGGCCTGCAACAAGCAGACACCATACGGGTTCTAATCGCTTTTCCGCTGCTTCTGTTATTCGCCTACTTTGCGACACAGTATGCGCTCATACCATTGATAGCCCGCTTCGATCACTTCAAGGAATATATCTTTCTGCTAGCCATCGGATGGTGCCTGGGCCTGTCTGAACTCGGGGCCACTCTTGGCTTATCGGCAGAAATCGGAGCATTCATCGCAGGCGTTGCCCTGGCAACCAGTCCAATATCAATCTATATAGCTGATAGGCTAAAGCCGCTACGGGATTTTTTCCTGATATTGTTCTTCTTCACGCTGGGGGCGCAATTCAACCTGACTCTTTTACCAGATATTTTTGTAGCCTGCGCGGTAATAGCGACGGCGGTGTTAACTATTAAACCGGTCGTGTTTCACTACCTGCTCAAGAGGTTTAGCGAGAGAAATAGATTAGCATGGGATGCCGGTCTGCGACTTGGCCAGATCAGTGAGTTCTCCCTGCTGATTGCCTTCGTCGCGACCCAGTCCGGTGTAATCGGTGAAGCTGCCTCACTGACGATACAAGGAGCGGCTATTCTCACCTTCCTGATTTCTTCTTATATCGTCGTGCTGTTTTGCCCTACACCGATTGCTATAAATCCGAAGCTGCGCAGAGATTAGTCAGAAAGATCCAGAACGAAGCGCCCATGCGCACCGCCACTCAAAATCTGAGCCAGACTCGCCTCTAACTCGGCGAAGCCTATATCAGTGCAGATGTCATCAAGCGAGGCCAGCTTCCATTCGCTACCGAGTTTATTCCACAGCGCCCTCTTCGTGGCGATCGGCAACTGTACCGAATCGACTCCCAAGAGATTCACCCCACGCAGAATAAAGGGAAGTACTGTTGCGGTAATGTTAGGAGACTGTACTAATCCGCAGGCAGCGACACTGCCGCCGTATTGAAGCGATTTGACCAGGTTGCTCAGGGTATCACCACCGACCACATCGACGGCACCAGCCCATTCTTCTTTTAGCAGCGGCCGCGGATTTTCTGCGCCCAGAACATTGCGATCCACAATTTCTCTGGCGCCGAGCTTCTTCAGAATATCGTGTGCTTCCTGCTTGCCGGTGCTGGCGCAAACCTCAAAACCAAGCTTACTGAGCAGAGTTACGGCAATCATACCTACGCCTCCGCTCGCGCCTGTAACAAGCACTTTACCCTGCTGTGGTTGAACACCGTTGAGCAAGAGCTTCTCAATGCAAAGCGCCGCGGTAAACCCGGCCGTGCCCAGAATCATACTCTCTCTCTGACTCAAACCCGTCGGCAGCTTCACGACCCATTCCGAAGGCACTCTGATCAGCTGCCCGAAACCGCCACTGGTGTTCATACCCAGATCGTAGCCGATCACCAACACCTCATCCCCCGCATGCAAGCTTGAATCGTCACTGCTGATTATTGTGCCTGCCGCATCGATGCCCGGTGTGTGGGGATAGCTTTTCGTTACACCTTTGTTGCCACTAAAAGAAAGAGCGTCTTTGTAGTTCAACGAGGAGTAATTTACCCGAATAAGCGTGTCACCCTCGGGCAAATCACTTGCATCTCTGTCTACGAAACTGGCGCTAAAATCCCCTTCCTCTGTCTCTGATACGAGCAATGCTTTAAATTGTTGCAAAAGTTTCTCCGCCTTGATTACTTTATGAATATTTCTCTTAACAGCTTATTGAATGTGGGATCCGGCTCAATCTATTGAAACGTTTTAGTTGTAGACTTGCCGATCCAGCTCGAGAACAATTTCTCTACCGTGCCCTGGAAGGCTCCGCCAATTTTCTCCTGCAAGGATTGCGGTACTTCATATTCGATCTCATACACATCGGCTGACTCACAGGCTGTCACAATACACTCATCACTGGTCTTGATTTCGTCGACCATATAACGCTCCTTAGCCTGTGTGCCTACCCAGGTTTCGCCCGTAGCGATCTTGTCGATCTCGACACTGGGCCGATGATTCTTAATCCATGCCTTGAAAATATCGTGCATGGTTTCAACTTCTTCCTGCACCTTGTCACGGCCCTTCTGTGTGATCTCACCGAACTGGGTCAGTGTTCGCTTGAATTCTCCAGCGCTGATAATCTCGAAATCGATTTCATTCTTCTTCAGCAAGCGATGGAAATTAGGCAGCTGAACCAGGACTCCAATTGACCCGATAATCGCAAAGGGTGCCGCTACCAATCGGTCAGCGAGACAAGCCATCATGTAACCACCGCTCGCAGCGACCTTATCAACGCAGATCGTTAACGGGATTTGCTTGTTCTTAATACGTAGCAGCTGCGAGGAAGCCAACCCGTATGCATGAACCATACCCCCGGGGCTCTCGAGACGAAGCACGACCTCGTCGCGAGGTTCGGCTAGAGTCAGGACGGCGGTGATCTCTTCGCGCAGGGATGAGACTTCGTCAGCTGCTATATTACCGGTGAAACTAAGTACATATACCCGCTTCTTCCTTGCCAAAACCGCCGCATCGACTTCTGCAACGTCTGTCTCAAGCTTTTTAGCCGCTTCTTTCTCCGCCTTCGCTTGTTCCTTCGATTCAAGCTTCGATTGCTTCTTCTCGCTCTTGTGTATTTGTTTCAGCTGATCTTTTTCCAGGACAGAGTGACGTAGAGTGTCTTTCATTTCATCAAAATGTTCGTTCAGATGGGTTACCCTGATTTGCCCTTTCTTGCCAGACTTGCGCTGCCGATTCCCGCTCGCCGAGATGGCACCGAGCACTATGACAATGGCGACCACAATGGTTGCAGCCTTAGCTAAAAACATGCCGTACTGAATAAAATATTCCAAGCGAAAATCTCCTTTAGTGTTCGCCGTGTGCTGCATTTTGCCTCTTATAGCAGAGGATTTCAAAACTAGCTAGGCTGCGAATTCCTTACTCTGGCCATAAACGTTTCGATCAATTGACCAGCGACGCTAATCTTCGAGGATGGAATATGCTTGGGCAGGGAGTCGATATCATACCAGTCAGCCTCGGCAATCTCGGCCTCCTCCGGCACTATCGAGCCGCTGCTGTATTCTGCAAAGTACCCTAGCATTAGCTGCGAAGGGAATGGCCACGACTGGCTGGAGTAGTAGCGGATGTTCTCGATCTCCAGGCCAACCTCTTCTCTGACCTCGCGGCGCACTGTTTCCTCAGGGGTTTCGCCGATTTCGATAAACCCCGCCAGGCAACTGTAAAAATTTGACTGTATCCGCGCTGTGCGTGCCAACAGCATCTTGTCCCCCTTGGTCACGAGCATGATCACGCAGGGGTTGATACGCGGGAAGAAATGATGATTGCAAGGCTCGCAAATCAGCGTCCTCTCGTTGCCATGATGGGTGGTTGGCGCCCCGCAGCTACCGCAGTAACGATGGCTGTTATACCAATCGACCAGCTGGCTTGCCCTGCCCGCGAGTAGGAACTTTTCCTGGTCGGATAGGAACAACAGACTTCTAAGTGAATTCAACTCCGCCTGCAGATTTTGCGATATATCATCTTGCAGGTTAACAACTATCACGGAGTTCCCACTAGCCTGCTCTAGCGCGATCAGATCAGCAGAGTCAGTTAAGTGTCCAACCACCTGCTCGTAGCTCCAAAGTATGTTCTCGTCCTGCACTAGAATTTGGCTGGCAAAGAACAGAATAAAGCTGTTTGATTCGTTTAGCTGTTCTATGCTCAGGAAGTGATCTTGCTGGGACATGGTATCTCGATAACAGTGAATGAGAAGGC
Source organism: Pseudohongiellaceae bacterium (assembly GCA_040880325.1). GTDB lineage: Bacteria > Pseudomonadota > Gammaproteobacteria > Pseudomonadales > Pseudohongiellaceae > UBA9145. The sequence continues at coordinate 28,412 of JBBDIR010000017.1, read as the reverse complement.
AGCGTTGCTACCTGGGCGGATTTTATTAATAGCTTGATACGGCTGGGATATCCTAAAAATACGAAGCTCGGTTGGCGCAAAATACTAATATCTTAGTGGGCTCTACTCAAGAGCCCTCTGGGCGAATGGCTATTGTGTTTGAGCCTCAGCCTCCAGCTGCAGCCATAGGCAGCCATCCTCGCTGCTCTGCGCTATGGCCTGCAGACGCTGCCGATGAGCCTCCAGCTCTTCGCTCCCCGCCTCGACAACCGCGATCTTCTCTCGCCGGGTACTGCTCATCGAAGCCTTGCGCCGCCGGCTAGAACTCTCAGTCTCCTCTTCGACTAGAAGCAGGCTGGACTGACCACTAGTCATGACCAGATAAACGTCAGCCAATATCTCTGCATCCAACAGGGCGCCGTGAAGCTGTCGCTGCGTGTTGTCTACGCCATACCGCTTGCAAAGCGCATCGAGGCTATTGCGTTGGCCCGGATGCTTTTCCCTTGCCAGAACCAGGCTATCGAGCACGCCACAGAAACTCGCGATATCCTGCGCCTTTGATTTTGTGCCTCTAAGCTCATTATCGAGAAACCCGAGGTCAAATGGCGCATTGTGTATCACTAGCTCGGCGCCTTGGATGAACTCCAGAAACTCAGTCTCGACCTGATGAAAACGTGGTTTATCTGCCAGGAAATGCGGAGTCAGGCCGTGCACCTCGATGGCTGCCGCATCTATATCGCGGTCGGGATTCAGATAACAGTGAAAGTGTCTGCCGGTTAATTTTCGATTGTCGATCTCCACACAACCGATCTCGATAACTCGATGCCCCTGAGATGGATCAAGCCCAGTTGTTTCTGTGTCTAGTACTACCTGACGCATAATCTTCTCTTAAGTAACTATTCTATTGCTATCTACAGCGATCGGCAGGCCATCAGCCGAGCTCATCGATTCCCCGGTTAGCTAATTGATCGGCTATCTCGTTTTCCTCGTGCCCGCTGTGCCCTTTCACCCAGACCCACTCGATAGAATGTTTGGCTACCAGTTCGTCCAATTCTTTCCACAGCTCTACGTTCAGCACCGGCTTTTTACCGGCTGTGCGCCAACCGCGCTTCTTCCAATTCTCCATCCATTCGGTAACGCCTTGTAACACGTATTTCGAGTCAGTGGTGATCAACACATCGCAGGATTTCTTTAAGGCCTCAAGCCCCCTAATCACCGCAGTAAGCTCCATGCGATTATTTGTAGTCATCTCTTCGCCACCGTGTAGAGTCTTCTCCACTCCGGCGTAACGCAGCAACACACCCCAGCCGCCAGGGCCGGGGTTTCCTCTACAGGCTCCATCGGTATACAACTCAACAACTTGCGACATAAATAATTAGGTGTCTGCCCGATCCAGGTGATAGATGATTCAATGGAGCTTGATTTTAGCACGAACATTTTCCGCTGCGGGCATCACTGTGCTGCGCGCACGCAATGGTCGCCATTTCGGCAATATAGGTGTCACTGCCGCGACCTGTTTGACGCAATGGATGTAATAGGCTCCCCCGAAAGGACTGCGCAACTTGCTGCCAAATTTTTCGAGACTTGGCGCACGTTGCAGCAACTTCGATAAGGTCAGGGGCATAAAATGCAGGCCATAGGTAACGGAATCTATATGCAGCTCTAACAGACTTAACCAGTCGCTGACACGGCCTTTAGAGATAAACCTACCGCGCCAGGGAATATTCTTCTTGCGTTTAAAGAGCTTCCACACGCCCCACAAACTATACGGGTTAAACCCAACTATTAGCATATGGCCGCCTGGACGCAAGACCCGGGTGGCTTCTCTCAATAGTTGGTGGCTGTTCGCGGCAAAATCCAATGCGTGGTGGATTACCACAACATCGATACTGTCGTTGCTCAGTGGCAGTTCTTCGTTGTCTGCTACCGGTCTGGTTGAGCCGGCTCTGTAATTTGGGGAAAATATGATCTTATGGCCAACGGGGCTCTGCGCGATCAGTGAATGCTCTTCGCTAAAGCCGAGCTGAAGAATGTGGTATCCGAACAGCTTTTCCAGGGCGGCGTGAATAGCCTCCTTCTCTGCCCGGAGAACAGCCTCACCCTGGGGAGATTGAAACCAAAGCGCTACCTGGCTGGACAACAGGTCTGCATCGGGCATTCCGCGTAGAAGGCGTCTTCTGGTTTCGTGTTTCGAGAGCAAGTTCATTTTCGAGATCCGGTGGCTCGCACCGCTCAAATTCAGACAGCCTAGTGTAAACACTATCGCAGCGGAATTTAAGTGAAATCCCTCAAGTTGCGAAGCTATAGAGAGGTATTTTGGCTTGTAATAGCTGAGCATCCTTATATCATGTCGTTTTCGCCACATTTACACTCATATGATCAGCACAATTCACCCAATTCCGGCCTTCTCAGACAACTATATCTGGGCTGCCAGTAAAGCGAACAGCGACAATGTCTGCGTGGTTGATCCCGGCGATGCCAGGCCGGTCATCGATTATATCGAAGCCAATGGCCTTAAGCTGTCCGATGTATTGATTACTCACCACCATCCGGATCATACCGGTGGTATTCAAGAACTGTGCGCCAGGTATTCCTGCCGAGTGGTCGGGCCAGGCAGCAGCGGCATAAAAGGCATTAGCGAAATCGTCGGCGAAGGCGACAGCGTTAGTCTCTTCGATCAACACTTCTCTGTAATTGAAGTGCCAGGTCACACCCTTGACCATATCGCCTACTATTGCGCCGATGACGATCAGGTGGCCCCGATTTTATTCTGCGGCGATACGCTCTTCGCGGCGGGTTGTGGCCGACTATTCGAAGGAACGCCGATGATGATGCATAAGTCTCTGAGTAAATTGGCTACACTCCCTGCAACCACACGTGTCTTCTGCACTCATGAGTATACCTTAGCGAATCTGGAATTTGCCGTAGCTGCAGACAATGAAAATGCCTCACTTAAAGAACGCGTTAAGCGGGAAAAATCGAAGAGAGCCTCTGGCACACCTACCCTGCCCTCGAGCATTGAGTTGGAATTAGCCACCAATCCCTTTCTGCGCTGCACCGAACCCGGATTACAGCAAAGCAGTCGACTAAGACTAGGCAGAGAGCCGAAAGATGAGGTGGAAGTATTCGCCGCATTGCGCGCCTGGAAGGATTCCTTCTAGAATCTTATCTACCTATCAACCCTTCCTACATAATCAGGCCCAGATATCTTGCGAAAATCAGTTAGAAACATCTACGCTACTTCGCTGCTCGTGTTACTCACCGCGTGTCAGAGTGTTGAGAGCCCTGAGCCGATCGTGTCAAATTCTCCGGAAAAGGTTTCGGCTGAACAAGAAATTCCCGCCGCAGGTGGAGCCCGGGCACTAGACATAGCAACTGGAAACGTTGAGGCAGCGATCGCAGCGCCGTTGGTTTACGACAACCTGTGGGACAGGATGCGCGACGGCTTTCAACTAAGCCGTTACTATGATCACTCCGCCGTCGCAAGCTACATACAAAGCTATTCACAGCAACAGCGTTATTTCGATCTCTTGCAAGAACGAGCCTCCCCATTTCTATATTGGATAGTCGAAGAAATCGATCGCCGTGGCTTACCGCTAGAATTTGCCTTGCTACCAATGGTCGAAAGTACCTTCAATCCCAACGCCTATTCCAGCGAGCACGCCGTTGGTCTCTGGCAGTTTCTCGGCGCAACCGGGTCAAGCTTTGGTTTGCAGCAGGACTGGTGGTTTGACGCGCGTAGGGATCCACATGCATCGACAGTGGCGGCTTTAGACTACATGGAACAGCTTTTTCTGCAGTTTGACCAAGACTGGCTACTCGCCATCGCAGCCTACAATGCTGGCGATGGTAACCTGCGAAGGGCCATCCGCAACAGCGATAGCGAAGAGGTCGACTTCTGGGAACTCAATCTTCCCGGGGAGACAGAAGCTCATATACCAAAGCTACTCGCGCTCGCCGCTATAGTCTCAGACGCCAGCAGTTGGGGCATAGAACTGCGTCCTCTAGCCAATGCGCCGGTACTCCGGTCCGTATCAATAGGCACGCAGATCGATATCTCCCAGGCCGCACGACTCGCCGAGATTGACTATGAGGAGCTGCGCGCATTAAACCCGGGATACCTGCAGTGGGCGACTCATCCGGATCAGCCTCAGGAAATATTGCTGCCCTTCATCAATGCCGAACGTCTGGAGAGTGCATTGATCGGAGTCGATAAGAATGACCTGCTTAGCTGGGATCGTTATGAGATAAAACCCGGCGATACCCTCGGGACAATCGCCCGTCGATTAAACACGCGGGTAGATATATTGCAGACTTTTAATTCGCTTGTCGGTAGTCGCATCGTTGCAGGTGAATCGCTGCTGATACCGCGCACTAACGATCCTGCACTGCTCGCCTTGGCACCGCAGATTGGAAGGGTTGCAAGCCGCGAACCGCTTCAAATACCAGCTGAGTACAGAGTCAGGAATGGCGACAACCTTTGGTCAATTGCCAGGCGCTATAATCTACGCTCGAAAGAAATAGCAGCCTGGAATCAGATTTCCCAGGACCAGCTTCTGCACCCGGGTCAAACCCTTGACCTACGTTATGCATTGGAAGACACAGAGGCGCAGCCCAGTCTTCAAGTCAGTGACAATGCAGCCGTTTATATCGTCCGACGGGGCGATAATATGGATGCAATCGCTCGCCGTCTTGACATTGATTTGAAGAATCTCTTGCTATGGAATGGCCTGAGTATCGGCGCAATTATATTCCCGGGACAACAACTACAAGTGACTGCCGAGACTACAGGAAATGATCAGATATGACAGAAAGCCTGAGCACTGAAGTTTCTGCCAAAGAGTTTCTCGGCCACCCACGCGGCCTGGTTATTTGTTTTCTGACAGAGATGTGGGAGCGATTCAGCTATTACGGGATGCGCGCCCTTCTCATCTTCTACCTTACCCAGCACTTCCTATTCTCCGACCAATCCGCCTCCAGTATCTATGCCGCATACATCTCACTCGTCTACATAACACCTGTTATTGGAGGTGTGGTAGCAGACCGCTACCTCGGCCCTGTCAAAGCGGTAATTCTGGGGGCTATATTGCTCGTGGCTGGACATCTTGGCATGGCCATCGAAGGCGCGCAGGCCGTCGAAGTCATAGTAGCAGGGGAGACCGTCGTCCAACGCAATAGCTTCTTCTTGCAGGTCTTCTACTTCTCCCTTGGCCTGATAATTATGGGCGTTGGCTTTCTCAAGGCAAATATTTCCACACTCGTCGGCTCCATGTATCAGCGCCAGGACCCAAGGCGCGACGGAGCCTTTACACTATTCTACATGGGCATCAACGCGGGTTCCTTCCTGGGCGCAATCATCTGTGGCCTGCTCCTGCAGTATAAAGGGTTTAGCTGGGGCTTCGGAGCAGCAGGCATCGGCATGCTTTTTGGCCTGCTGGTGTTTATAAAGGGCTATCATCTATTCGGCGCCGCTGGGGCCCCGCTTGATCCGGTTAGCTTGCAGAAGAAAGTTGTACCCGGGCTTAGCCGAGAAGTCGTTATTTATATACTCGCCTTCGTCGGCGTGCTGATCTGCTGGCAATTGATGCAGATACCACCCCTGGTAGGAGGATTGGTCGGAGCGACTTTGCTCATCATGACTGGGACGGTGGTTTTCTACGCGTTTACCAAATGCGAGCCGATGGATCGTAACAGGATGTTGGTCTGTCTGTTTTTAATGAGCTATCAGATCATATTCTGGTCGCTGTGGGAGCAGACCGGTAGCTCCTTAAACCTGATGGCAGACAGGAATATAGATCGCGTCGTTCTCGGTTTCGAGCTTCCCGCCGCGATGTTCCAGTCGGTCAATGCCTTCTTCATCATCACACTCGCACCACTGTTCAGCATGGCCTGGCTGTATCTAAACCGACGCGGCTGGGAGCCCAGCACTCCAGCTAAATTCGCCCTGGCGCTTATACAGCTAGGCCTCGGCTTCCTGTTTCTGGTATACGGAGCCTCCACCGCCACTGACCCCACCCAGATCGCCCTGATCTGGCTAATACTCTTATACCTGCTTCACACCACGGCTGAGCTGTGTATCTCCCCTGTCGGCCTGTCCATGACCACGAAGCTGTCTGTACCCGGCGTAGTAGGCATGATGATGGGTTGCTGGTTCCTCGCTATGGCAGGCGGCAACTACATATCCGGCACCATAGCCGCGATGACCGGCTCCGACACCGTCGCTGGCGAGGTGGTAGACCCCGCTGCTGCGCTGGCTAATTATATGGATGTCTATTACACAGCAGGAGTCTACAGCATCGGCGTCGGCCTGCTGGCTTTGCTTCTGGTCCCGGTATTGAAGCATTTTATGCACGGCATACGGTAGGCAAACTACCTACATTGGCAGACGATTGCTTATTTTAAGCATGAGTAATCGCAGAAAAAATACAGTAAAATAACGGCCATTACGCAGTCACAACAGGGCACAAACATGGGTTATCTAACAGGAAAACGGTACTTAATTCTTGGTGTTGCAAGCAAGCTGTCGATCGCCTCCGGCATTGCCGAAGCCATGCACCGCGAAGGCGCGGAACTAGCCTTTACCTACCAGAACGAGAAGCTGAAGGAACGCGTTGTTAAATTCGCCGAGACCTGGGATTCCAAATTGGTATTTCCCTGCGACGTGGCTAAAGATGAGGAGATTGCAGACCTATTCGCCGAGCTGAGCAAAACCTGGGATGGTCTGGACGGAATCGTTCACTGTCTGGCTTTCGCTCCGGGCAACGAACTCGATGGCAACTATGTAGATGTTACAACGCGACAGGGGTTTTTAACCGCACACGAGATAAGCTCATATAGCTTCGTCGCGCTGGCCCAAGCCGCCAAGCCTATGATGGCCGGCAGGAATGGCTCCCTGCTAACCCTGAGCTATCTCGGTGCTGTACGCAGCCTCCCTAACTACAATGTTATGGGGTTAGCCAAGGCCAGCCTTGAGGCAAACGTGCGTTATATGGCGGCCAGCCTCGGGCCGGAAGGAACGAGAGTCAATGCCATATCGGCCGGCCCGATTAGGACCTTGGCCGCCTCCGGAATCAAAAGCTTCAGGAAGATGCTAGAGCATAATGCCAAGCAAACACCTCTGCGCAGAAACGTTACTATTGCCGAGGTGGGAAATGCGGCGAGCTTTCTATGTTCCGATCTTGCCTCAGGTATCAGCGGCGAGATTCTTTACGTCGATGGCGGCTTCAATACAACCGCCATGGGGTCATTAAACGATCTCGCTACCGAAAAAGCGGCCGACTAGAGCGGCTGCTCATCCAGGATACTGGATTTGATATCGGCGATCTGTTGCAGATTGTTCATATAGGCTTGAAAGTCGCTGTTACCTAAATTCGATATCATTGAGCTGACCATATTCTCGCGATCCGTTTGTGGTAATGCCTCAATGGACCCGGGGGTTATGTTATTCAGCTCGATAATAACCGCTGTATCATTGGTCAACACCAGGTTGTCATAGCTGGAGGTCGCATCAGAAGTTAGTGACATGGCAAACGCCCGCGCCAGAATTTCCCGGTTAACACTTGCGTCCTCGCGGTTGGCATTCTCCGCTACGCGCCATTGAAGTTCGTTGTCGGCTAAAAGTTGCTCGATGGATTCACCATCCTCGATACTTGATAGCAAGCGGTCGCTGAGCTCCAGCACGGCTTGACGTTCCATCTCAGTACGCAGTATCACCGCAATTTCAGCCTGTACCTCTGCCAGAGGCAGCACGGCAGCTTCATTGAATTGTGCGACGTTCAGTACAACGGCTTGTGAGGGATTGAGCTCAATCACTTCGCTGTTGTTGCCTTCGAGCAACACCTCTTCAGAGAATGCCGCTGCTATTAAAGCCTGATTAGAAAAAATACCACTACCGCCTGTACGAGGAAAACTGTCACTTACTTCTATGTTCATCGCCAACTCAGCAGAAATAGCCTGCAGATCCCCAGTCTCAAACGCCAGATTGGACAGGTCTTCCAGACGTTCGGCGTAGAGTAATTCTACTTCGGAGCTCTTTAATTCTCGCTCAATTCGCTCGGCAACTTCTTCAAAACTTTGGAAAACATTTTCTGAGTCCTCCGTTAGCTTAACGACGTGCACACCGAAATCGGAGATGACAGGCTCCGAGACTTCGCCCACTGACATGCTCTCGAGTGCTGCCTCTATTGCTTCAGGAAATGCTGTGCCATCGCTGTAGCCAATATCGCCACCTTCCTCGGCGGATACGGTATCGGTAGACATGTCGAGCGCCACGGCACCGAAGTCTTCACCGGCGTCAATACGTTGCCTGGCAGTGGCCGCTAATCCGAGGGCCTGCTGCTCACTAAGATCAGCACCGACTTCGAACATTATATGTGATGCACGTTTCTCCGCAGAGCCCTCAAAGGCATCTCTCTCTGTTTCGTATTGCGCACGAACCGCTCCTTCTTCCAGCTCGATTTCCTGGGCAATGACGTTCTTATCTAACATCACGTAGCGCACTGATACGGTCTCCGGCTCAGTAAAATCAGCCTGATTCTCTTCATAATAGCTCTGTATCTCGGCGTCCGAGATTGGCGTGCCCAGTGTGCGCGTTCCGAGTGGAATCGACAGATATCGAAAACCACGAGTTTGCGCCGACAGACCAGCGATGCGCTCTAATTCTGCATCAGTTACGAAAGCGGTGCTGCTATAGGCATTGGCGAGCTGAGAGAGCAGCATCTGTTGTTGTAACGACTCTCTGTAGAGGGGAACGCTAAAACCCTGACTGCCCATCGTTCGAACGGCCAGATCTGCATTGAAGACCCCATTAATCTGAAACTGTGGATTCTGGATGATTGACCGGTCGACTCGATTGCTGGATACCGTCATATCAGAATTCTGGGCAGCTTGGCGTAACAGCACCTCTTCCAGGATTTGCGAGAGCGCGATCTGCTCCAGCAAACCCTGATCCAGCCCGTCGGCACTGCCGCCAATGGAATTCAAGAGGTTCTGTGTACTTGACTGTAACTGCACCTCTGTTATCTCTTCACCATTGATTTCGGCGACAGGCGGTGAGGCTATAAAGCCGCTCATGATCGAATCCACGCCAAAAAGAGCAAAGATGGCCACGATGAATCCAATGATGACCTTGGCTATCACACCCTGTGAATTGTCACGTATATCTTGCAGCATAGTTGTTCCTAATTTGCGCTAATTCGCTAGCCTCTTCGCCCAGTTGGGAAGAAAAGTACCGTTATTCGTAAACCAAAAAAGGCGCATCACTGATGCGCCCTACTTTGTTATTCGGAACCGCTGGGACAACTGTTTGACCCCATTCAACTTGGTTCGCTGCAACAAACTCCAGAGCAGCGAACCTACAATACCGGAAGAAGCTTCGGGTAACGAATCGAACCTGCAGTTCAATTAACTCAATTAAGAGTTAACAGAATCCTTAAGTGCCTTGCCTGCTTTAAAGCTGGGTACACGAGCCGCTTTAATTTGAATTGGCGCACCAGTTTGAGGATTACGACCCGTTCTAGCCGCTCGGTGCTTAGTGGCAAATGTGCCAAAACCAACCAATACAACTGGATCTTCTTTCTTCAAAGAATCTGTAATTGCGTCAATCATTGCATCGATAGCACGACCAGCAGCAGCTTTAGGTAGGTCCGCACTAGCGGCAACAGCATCTATTAATTCTGATTTATTCACGTTATCCCCTTTTTCTATATGTAAGTAATGTTCTTATCGTATGAACGCCTAAAAAGTGCTGGTGTATTTTTGATGAGTCAAGTTTCCAAAATACACAAATTCTAAGCCTTGGTTCAATCTATTTCTTTTCCCAAAAATATGACGTAAACCTGCCGTAACACCTGGCCTTTATACCAATTGCTTGAAAGCCGTGTCAACACAAAACAAGTGCTATCAATGGGTATTTATGTGCTTTTCATCACCACTTTTATCAATATCCTCGCTCTTCCCTTCCTTCTCTGATGACGGTTTTTTATCATCGCTCAGAGGAGTTGGCTGATATTGAAGCGCGTGTTCCAAAACTTGATCTATCCAACGCACGGGCACGATCTTGAGATCCGCCTTGATATTATCCGGGATTTCTTTCAAGTCTCTCTCGTTGTCGGCCGGTATTATCACAGTTTTAATATTCCCTCGATGCGCCGCCAGCAGTTTCTCCTTCAAGCCCCCAATCTTAAGCACCTGACCTCGCAGCGTAATCTCGCCCGTCATTGCCACATCGGCACGCACCGGAATAGCTGTCAATACGGATACCAGAGCCGTACACATGCCCACTCCCGCGCTGGGGCCATCCTTCGGAGTAGCTCCCTCAGGCACGTGTATATGGAGATCGTATTTCTCATGGAAATTAGTCGGCAGACCAAGTGAGGCAGCACGGCTTCTTACCACGGTAAAAGCAGCCTGAATCGACTCCTGCATGACATCGCCCAGGGAGCCGGTCTTGGTGGTTTTACCCTTGCCGTCGACGGCAGCCGCTTCGATGGTGAGCAGTTCGCCCCCGACAGATGTCCAGGCCAGGCCGTTGACCTGACCTATCAAATTCTCTGTTTCGGCCTTGCCGTAATCGTACTTGCGCACACCGGAATAGTTCTCCAGAATTTCTGAAGTAAGATCGATAGCGGCGGCATCTTTGTTGAGTGAATTATCCTTAACCACCTTGCGACAGATCTTGGCGATTTCTCGCTCCAATCCACGAACACCTGCTTCGCGAGTATAGTAACGAACCAGATCGCGAATAGGCTCGCGATTGAAGATCAGTTCTTTTTCTTTTATGCCGTTGTTTTTCTGCTGCTTTGGAATCAGGTAGCGTTCCGCGATGCTGATTTTTTCTTCTTCCGTGTAGCCAGGAATCCGAATAACTTCCATTCGATCCAGCAGCGGCTCCGGGATATTCATGCTGTTCGAGGTACAGACAAACATGACCTCTGACAAGTCATAATCGACTTCAAGATAGTGATCGTTGAAGCTATTGTTTTGTTCCGGGTCGAGCACCTCAAGCAAAGCAGATGCCGGATCGCCACGGTTGTCCATGCCCATTTTGTCGATTTCGTCCAACAAGAACAGGGGGTTTTTGACGCCGACCTTGGATAATTTCTGCAACAGCTTGCCTGGCAGCGAGCCTATATAAGTCCTTCTGTGGCCTCTGATTTCCGCCTCGTCCCTAACGCCGCCAAGCGCCATACGGACAAATTTTCTGTTGGTTGCCCGCGCGATCGATTCGCCCAGAGAAGTCTTACCGACACCCGGTGGCCCCACCAGACAGAGAATCGGGCCCTTTAATTTCTTCACGCGCTTCTGCACGGCAAGGTATTCGAGAATGCGCTCTTTCACTTCCTTTAGCCCATAGTGATCGCTCTCGAGAATTTCCTCAGCTTTCACCAGATCCATACGAACTTTGGAGCGCTTCTTCCATGGAATGCTTACCATCCAGTCCAGATAGGTACGCACAACAGACGCCTCCGATGACATCGGTGACATCAATTTCAGCTTATTCAATTCCGACACGGCCTTCTCTTTGGCCTCTTTTGGCATGCCCGCTTCATCGATGCGAATCTTAAGTTCTTCCGCCTCGTTCGGCACATCATCCATCTCGCCCATCTCTTTCTGGATGGCCTTCATTTGTTCGTTCAGGTAGTACTCGCGCTGGCTCTTCTCCATCTGCTTCTTAACGCGACCACGAATGCGTTTCTCGACCTGAAACAGATCGATCTCAGACTCGATCAACGCCATAAGGTGTTCGATTCGCGGTTGCAGGCCTACTAACTCCAGCAGATTTTGCTTCTCCTGCAGCTGTAGCGTCATGTGATTCGCGATCGTGTCCACCAATCGCCCAGGTTCATCGATACTGGCTATCGAGGTCATTACCTCAGGTGGAATCTTCTTGCTCAGTTGCACGTATTGCTCGAATTGGGAAAGCAGAGAACGGATCAGCAATTCGGATTCTTTCTTCTGAACAGGTTCGGTGTTTAGAACCAGCGTCTCGGCGCGAAAGTGATCATCATCGAAACTCACGCTGCGAAGCTGCGCCCGCTCCAAACCTTCGACCAATACCTTAACCGTGCCATCGGGAAGGCGAATCAGCTGTAAGATAGTCGCTACAGTTCCGATCTGATAAAGATCGTCCGCCGCAGGCTCGTCATCGGATGCATTCTTCTGCGCCACCAACAAGACCTGCTTGTTGCTCGCCATAGCAATTTCCAGTGCTTTGATGGACTTAGGTCTGCCCACGAACAGTGGCTGCACAATCTGGGGATATACCACCACATCACGCAGTGGCAGTAAGGGGAAAAGTGTCTTGCTGGAATCGTCCGAGGATATACTCATATACTACCCAATGTTGTGTGGACACGCATACTCGATGCGCAGATAGATGTGTCGGCAGCTATGCCTTCGTTCAAAGATGGTGCCGTAGCCCGAAATATCAAGGCTACGGCAGAGATTTATCAGCTCTTTTCGTCAGCGGCAGATTTGCTCTGCTGCTCGACGTTTTCATACATTAGCAGGGGTTCCGACTCGCCTTCGATCACGGCGGCGTCGATGATGACCTTACTCACCTTATCCATCGATGGAATCTTGTACATGGAGTCCAGCAGCACTGTTTCCATGATTGAGCGCAGGCCACGAGCGCCGGTCTTGCGGTCTCTTGCCTTGCGCGCGATTGCCAACAGCGCATCGTCGCGGAATTGAATCTCCACGCCTTCCATCTCAAATAATTGCGCGTATTGCTTTGTTAGAGAGTTCTTCGGTTCCCTGATTATTCGCACCAGAGCATCAAGATCCAATTCATCCAGGGTGGCTATCATCGGTAGACGGCCCACGAATTCCGGTATCAGGCCGTACTTAACCAGGTCTTCTGGCTCTACCGAACGTAATGTCTCGCCGACTTTGTTCTCTTCGTCCTTCTTCGATCGCACCTCGGCAGCGAAACCGATGCCGCTCTTGTCGGAACGGTCTCGAATGATGCGATCCAGTCCGGCAAACGCTCCGCCACAGATAAAGAGGATATTCGACGTATCGACCTGCAGGAATTCCTGTTGCGGGTGTTTGCGACCACCCTGGGGAGGCACTGAGGCCACCGTGCCTTCGATCAATTTCAGTAGCGCCTGCTGCACGCCCTCACCCGAAACATCTCGCGTAATCGAAGGGTTGTCGGATTTACGGGAAATCTTGTCGATCTCATCGATGTAAACGATGCCGATCTGAGCCTTCTCCACATCGTAGTCACATTTTTGCAGTAACTTCTGGATGATATTCTCGACGTCTTCACCCACATAGCCAGCTTCAGTGAGTGTCGTCGCATCAGCAATGGTAAAGGGCACATCGAGGAGCCGCGCCAGAGTCTCGGCCAATAGTGTCTTACCGGTGCCAGTTGGGCCCACCATCAAGATATTACTCTTGCTTAGCTCAACCTCGCCATTGGTCTTGTCGTAGTTCAGGCGCTTGTAATGGTTATACACCGCCACGGAGAGCACTTTTTTAGCACTTTCCTGGCCGATAACATACTCATCGAGGGTATCTTTGATTTCTTGCGGAATGGGCAGCTTGCGGCTAGTAGTCTCGGTGTCCTTTTCCTGAATTTCCTCGCGGATGATATCGTTACACAGATCAACGCATTCATCGCACACGAACACAGAAGGCCCCGCAATTAGCTTGCGAACCTCATGCTGGCTCTTACCGCAGAACGAGCAATACAGCAATTTGCCGTTATCGTCGCCTTTATTGAAGTTATCGTCTGACATCTGAACTACAACCTAAACCGATTGCTCGGGCTTAATCTGACCAAGCCTCTGACAGCATCGGATCCCTAATGAATGATATACACAGCGCTGTGCCGTCCGGCGCCTGCTCGTCTCTAACTTGCCTCAGACCCCTATAAAGTGGCGACATCTCAGGGGAATTGCAAGCCTGTTAAGGTATTTCCTAGTTACGGCCAACACTCTCCACACCCTTATTATCTACTCTTCGCTGAATTACTTTATCCACCAGGCCGTAATCATGAGCCTCGTCGGCACTCATGAAATTATCGCGCTCGGTATCTTTCGCGATTCTTTCTGCGGTTTGCCCCGTATGCTCCGCAAGTAAAAGATTAAGACTCTTTCGTAACTTAATGATTTCATTGGCTTGAATCTCAATATCTGACGCCTGACCCTGAGCCCCACCGCTGGGCTGATGGATCATCATGCGGGAATGGGGCAATGCCAGACGCTTGCCCTTGGTTCCGCCGGCTAGCAACATGGCGCCCATGCTGGCTGCCTGGCCTATGCACATCGTGCTTACGTCGGGCTTGATATATTGCATGGTGTCATAGATAGACAGACCCGCCGTGACCGAGCCTCCGGGTGAATTAATATACAGATGTATGTCTTTGTCCGGGTTTTCTGACTCCAGAAACAACATCTGAGCCACAATCAGATTGGCCATGTGATCTTCCACCTGGCCCGTCATGAAAATCACCCTGTCCTTTAATAAGCGGGAATAGATGTCATAGGAGCGCTCGCCGCGAGCGGTTTGCTCAACGACCATAGGCACTAACGCGGCTGTAGGTTCAATAATTTTCGACATGTACTGCTGTCCTTTTTACGGCCGGTTATTGTTACTGCCAGCAATGTTTGCTCGGTGAAATTAAGTGGCGCGAACGCCGCAGGCTCAGGCTTTCGCCTCTGAGTCGGCTTCGGCCTTCGGCTCAGGCTTGATCAGTTCCTGATAGCCGACCACTTTATCGGTCACATCTGATTGTTCGATAATATAGTCAAATACCTGATCTTCAAGGACGTTGGACTCGATCGTCGCCAATTGATCCTTATTGCCGTAATACCAGTTGATGACGTCGTCCGGGGATTCATAGGTCGCCGCAAGCTCTTCAATTGCCTCACGCACCTTTGTCGGATCCGCCTTCAGCTGTTGTTGCTGAATCACTTCACCCAAGACCAGACCAAGCAAGACCCGTCGTGCAGCCTGCTCTTTGAATAAGTCATCCGGCAGCATGCTGGCGTCGATGTTCTGACCACCGCCAAATTGCTGCAGCGCCTGCTGGCGTAATTGCTCGATTTCCGCGGCTACCAAGGCATCGGGTATCTCGACATCTACGGAGGCAACCAGACTGTCCATGATCTTACTCTTCAGCTTATTGCGGCTTGCGCTCTTCAATTCGCGCCGCATATTATTCGTTACTTCTTCACGGAACGCCTCCAGCCCACCGGTTTCTACACCGAAGCTCTTGAAGAAATCCTCGTCGATGGCAGGTAACACTTGTTCACTGACTGAGTTCACAGTGATCGCGAAAGCGACCTGTTTACCGGCCAATTCTGCATTGTGGTATTGCTCAGGGAAACTCAAGTCCAGCGTAAACGCATCGCCGGCCGATTTTCCCTCGATGCCGGACTCGAAACCGGGAATCATACGCTCTGACCCGAGAACCAGATTCGTTCCCTGCGCGCTACCACCCTCGAATTCTTCGCCGTCGCGGCTGCCCACATAATCAATGTTGACCATGTCTTCCTTCGCGGCAGCTCGCTCTGCCACTTCCCAGGTTTGTCTCTGCTTGCGCAGTGTCTCGATCATCTCATCGATGTCGGCCGCTGAAATATCGGCGCCCAAACGCTCTACCTTATTCTTCGAGAAATCTGGCAGAGTGATGTCCGGGTAGACCTGAAAGGTCGCCACGAATTCGAGGTCTTGCCCTTCGCTCAGGTTCTTCGGATCAATGCTTGGCTGGCCCGCCGGTTTTAAACTCTCCTGATCGATAGCCTCATAGAATGACTGACTCATCAGCTCGCCTACAACTTCCTGCCTCACCCCGGCGCCAAATTTGCTTTTGATGACCTTGAACGGAACCTTGCCTTTGCGAAAACCGTTCAGCTTTACGTTGCGCGCCGCTTCCTGCAGCCGACTATTTACAGCGCTGTCGACTTTCTCGCTAGGCACAGCGATGGTCATTTTTCTTTCTAAACCCTGGGTAGTTTCAACGGAAACCTGCATGTATAAACCTCTTCATTTCCGAGCAGTGAACCCGGAATTTTAAATAGCTAACGGTATCGAGATATTGTACTGAAATAATCTGGATAGTGGTTAGCGATAGCTGGATAACCTGATCGGGGACAAGCTATTGATTTTAGGACTTTTCAGGAAGCCAACGGGCTATCGCCAGCCCGCAAAGTGCGCGATTTTCCCACATCGATATCCTAGATTCAATGAGAGAATCCGGCACTTAAGCCGGTGGCGTAAACACTGGATTTTATTATCTGGAGAAGACCGTGCATTATGAGCCGACCTGAACCCGGATTGAAGCAGACGATGATCGAAAAAACAGCAATTGCGGGCGTGATTCTGGCCGGCGGAAAGGCCAGCCGCATGGACTTTCGAGACAAGGCCTTGCTGCATCTGAATGGTGAGCCGCTACTCGCTCACGTCATTAGAAAGGCGGAGCCGCAGGTGCAGCAATTGCTCTTGAGTGTCAACCACAATGCTGAACAATATCAGTCGTTTGAACTGCCCATCGTCGGCGATCATGAGTTGAGCTATGGCGGCCCCCTACTCGGTATTTATAGCGCCATGCGCTGGTGTCTGCAGCAGCCTGACACGAATTTAAAATTCCTCGCCTGTTTCGCCGCTGATGTTCCCGAGTTTCCCCAGCATGTCGTTACCGACCTGAGCGCAGCAATACAGGATGCTTCCATCGGCGCCGCCTACATCCGACATCGAGGCCAAATTCAGCCTCTATTCTCGCTTTGGCGTCTTGCTTTGGCAGATCAGCTACACAAAGCGATTATGTCCGGCCTGTACGGTCCCAAATTAGTGTTCGAATCGGTGCATGCAGTCGCTGTGCACAGTGACAATGACACTCCTGGGGCATTCTTCAATATCAATAGCAGCACGGAACTCGAATTCGCCGCAGGCTTAATCAGAAAAAACAACGCCTAGGCTGCACATTTTTTAGCCAACAGAAATTTTTTGCTTTTTAAATGAGCGCTGCATCTCCTTGTTTAAGCTTAAGAAAAGCGCGCCCTTGAATTTGCAAAAGGCAACGCATGTAATTGAAACTTATCAATTTAATTGAATTAGATCGAAGCCATTCGGAAACATACGAGAAGCTCGAATGGCATATTTTTTGCGCCCTTCCCAAAGAGATAAACTCGGATTATCGTGCAACTACTCGCTAGCTTAGAGTTGCCTGCCGACACCCAAGCTCGGGGCTGATTCTCGAATCAGCTGCAACTCTAAGCTAGCCAGACCAATGGCAAAAATACTCTTTTCATCTATCCCGTGAGATAGGTATACTCGATCAAAATAAGAAAAAGAGAATGCCCAAACAATGTCCGACCCGCGCAGCCAAGACCGATCCAAGTCACCCGCACCTCCTCGCAGCGAACGCATATATAGCGAGCAGGATCTGTGGTACTTCAGGATCCGGGAAGGGAATGAGGTCGGGCCCTTTCGTTACCGAAGCGAAGCTCAAAGTAATCTCGAGCATTTCATGGAACAGCTCAAAGACCGACTGAAATAAGTCGGTCGCAGCGAATCCACTAGCACTTCAAAGACTTTGGTAAATGTCGCATACCTACACGCCGTGCGCTACACTGCGCTCAACAAGTTTGCATGGCAATAACTCCAATGAATTCATTCACTAATACGCAACGAACCATAACCATCGGTTATGGTCCTGGATATGCCAAGAGCGACGTCTGGAATGATTTAAAATCCAAGCTGATCATTCCAACCGAGATCATCTCTATTACCGCGGCGCAGCGATACAACCCAGCACTAATCCTGTTAGACCACCATCTCGTTCGCGAAATAGACTATGCACAATGGACCGAAGAGTTTCCGGAAGCCATCTTCCTCTGTACCGAATCGATGGATTTGGACGCCGATCTCATTCTTTCGAACAACCTGCCCTACCGACAGACCTGCAAATTGCTGGAAATGGCCTGCTATCAGTGGGTGCTCAAAAGTGAGAAAACCGAACGCGCCAAGATGCGCGATACCAGCTTTCGATACCTGAACAAACTCGCCGACATCAGCATCTCACTTTCATCGGAAGACGATTTGATGACGCTGCTGCGAAAGATTATCGAGGAAGGACAGAATATTGCCTGCTGCGATGCGGCGTCACTGTTTCTCATAAACGAAATCAACGATCATGAACGCGATCTGGTGTTCAAGATTACCCAGAACGACTCCATGGACTTTCCTTTTGAGGAGCTGCGTTTTCCGCTGGACGAGTCGTCTATCGCCGGCTACGTTGCTCGCACGGACACTGAGCTGAATATTCCGGATGCCTATCAGTTGGCCCGAGATGTTCCCTTCAAGTTCAATCGATCCTTCGATCAGAAAACCGGCTACCGAACCAAGTCTATCCTGGCCATCCCGTTGGCAAACAAGCAACAAGAAGTAATCGGTGTGTTGCAGTTTATAAACCGGAAGAAGGCCCGCTCGCTGAAAATCACCGATGAGAAGTCCGCCCTTGCCTACACACTACCGTTCGATAGCGACATCAATATCTTGCTGCAAGCACTAGCGAGTCAAGCCGGTATCGCCATCGAAAACACGATTCTACAGAATGACATCAAGGCGCTCTTCGAAGGCTTCGTTAACGCCTCGGTCTCCGCGATTGAACAACGAGACCCGACTACTAGCGGCCACTCTTTTCGCGTCGCCGATCTTTGTGTTGATCTTGCCACGTGCGTTTCTGCCTCGAATCTAACGCGGATGCGCAATGTGCGTTTTACGGATACCGAAGTACGGGAATTGAAATATGCAGCCTTACTTCACGATTTCGGAAAGGTAGGCGTTAGAGAATCGGTACTGGTAAAAGAGAAGAAACTCACCGCGGGAAGCCTGGAAAATATCCAGTACAGGATTTGGCTTGCTCAGGAGAAGCTGCGCACGCTGGCCCTTGGAAAGCAACTCGCCATGTACCGCTCGGGAAATGCCGTCGAGTCGGAATTGCAGATTGTAAACGCACAGCTCGAGATAGACATAAAGCTTTTGAACGAGTTCTACCACACCATCATCGAAGCGAACGAGCCAAGCATTCTTAATGAAGACAACAAAGAGATGCTCGAGAAAATCAGTACTTACAACTTCGACACACTCGATGAAGACATAAAGATTATTACAGAAGAGGAGTTCAACCTTCTTTCAATCAAAAAGGGTAGCCTGTCCCCTTCCGAACGGAAAGAAATCGAATCGCACGTCGTTCACACGCAAAGTTTTCTCAATCACATTCCATGGACCAAAGAATTTAAGAATGTTCCTACAATTGCGGGCGCCCATCATGAAAAACTCGACGGCAGTGGCTACCCCTATGGCATGACCGCCGACCAAATTCCCCTGCCTTCGAAGATCATGACGATATGTGATATCTATGATGCGCTGACGGCATCGGACCGACCTTACAAACCAGCAATGGGGCTGGAGAAGGCCCTGGACATTTTACGAATCGAGTCGAAACAGGGGTTTCTGGATAATGACCTCGTGCAAATATTCATCGAGGCGAAGGTGTATAGCTGCATCGAGAACAAACAATATTCATCTGCTAGCCCCAAGACTGGCACCAGCAATCATCCTTGCGATCACGACTTGCACGAACATAAGTAGCTAGTAGCTAGCAGAACTGTAGTCGGGATTAACTACGATGGGATGTGACTGCTGTCACTGTTGCAGCCAGCCCATTAATAGACACTGTAATAGACACTGTTGTCATAGATTCCTCACCCTAAGCAGTTTAGAATAATAGAAATCACATAGCAGTCGATATAGCTTCTAACTATGCCATTATTCAGAGACAGAGTTGCCCTCGAAGCATGCCCAGCCAAGACGGCGGAAGCGGTCAGTTATGGGGCAACGTTTGCTGTGCTGGCTTGGATTCTGGCGACTAATTATACCGGCCTGGGTTTTGCGAACGAGCAAGCAGTGTTGGCTGCCAACACTAATGATTCAGCCAGCAGCGCCGAGCGCGCCCCTATCTCTGCAAAACCGATGGTTTACAACAGCGCGGAAAAACGGCGTGAGTCTGCAGACTCGGAAGTTACCCAGGCTCGGCCTGAGCTAGCTGTAGAATACAGCGAGCTTCTCAGCACAGCGCAGCCAGAATTCGTGGCCTGGCCAGCAAATCTTGAGCTTCAGCGGCAATTGCAGAATCACTCAAGATTACAATTGCTCGGGGCCATTCAAGCGACAACTCAGTTGCAGCAGGAGCAAATACTCCCCCCCAAGCACATCAACGACGATCTGGCTCTGCCTCTGCCCTTTATTCAATCCAATGATCGATCCGAGTCCAGTGCTGGCTCTGAGCTGGCAGCCGAAAGGGTAGCTGATGATTCACCACTGCTACACGCCATCACAGTCACCGGGCCTAAGACCGAGCGACTCAGGACACGCCCGGATAACATAGACAGGCCGCAGATCCCACGCGCCTTTAGGGCACAGGACATACAAAGATCCCTGCTGCTTCCGCCAAGGATTCAAGCACTTAAACCGTAAGCAGCTACCAGCTATAACTTATCTGCCCCAATAACGCCGTCTCTGCACTGGCCTCGGTAGAACCGAAAGCGGCAAGACCGGTAAACGACCAACTGTCCGTTATCTGCCAACTGAAATAAGGCACAATCTCATGGATTTCTGGCGAGAAGGAAGACGCCGGCTCACGGTAGTCATAGAAAACGCCTACATTCCACTGCCTGGCAAGCGGTCTCGCTACCCCCAATTGGATATAGGTGGAATCTTGTAAGCCGGCATAGAAGTCGGTATCGCCTCTAAACGTGTAGCCAATTGTCCCGAAAAACACTGAGTTACCGTAATTTTGCGAAATATCCACCTGCGCACTGTAATCCAACTCTCCGGTACCGAGCCCCTTCTCCCTATCAGCCGTGGGCAATTTAATATTGAGACGGAAGTCAATAAACGGACTGCTTGAGGAGATTGGGTCCATCTGATAGGTGACGGCGAGTGTCGAGTCCCCAATACCGCTGTTGCGTTCCCTTTGGTCACTGGCCACAGCGCGGTTTACACCCCCGATATTGACCAGCACATTGCCTATACCATCGACCCGTAATTTGGGCACTGTGAGCTGGGCCCCCCATTTCCCCCTGCTCGCTGTGTAGCTAAGTGGAAAATAGAGGATATCCGTGTCGGCACCCTCGCCATAATCTCCAGTACTATAATAAGAAGCGAGGCTAATCGTTTGTTTTATATCATTAATATCTTGCGCATTAAGCGCTCCGGATAAGCAAGCAATCAGCGCTGGGCAAAGAATATAGGGTGTTTTTCTGAAGATTTTCATGGCTGTAGATTCGATGGCAATGGCTCGCAGGCTAGATATTAATGGTATCAGGCGCCGAGCGATACACAGCAAATGCAATCCATGCTGCATTCGCAGCCCCTTTCTAACATTACCCCTCTAGATAATTCCTGCTAATTTTGATCTGGTTCACACAACTATATCGGCGCCGATTTCGATCGCTTGTATCGACGAAATCCCTAGGTAAAGTAAGACATCTGCGAGCATTTTGATACAATGCCGGATGCTTCCAAGCTGCGTCAGGCTTAGGCTGGGCAACTTGGATTTCAATAGAACCGTTAACGATAAACGGAATAAAAAATGAAAAAGCTGCATCTGCTCCTGCTGCCCATTACTTATGTGGTATCGCTACTTTTGGTTTCAACTAACACTCTCGCGGCTGAAAATGAATCACCGGCAGCTGAAATGGATAACTTGATAGCACAGGGGCAGTATCAGCAGGCCTACGATCTAGGCGCCGAAAGCCTGGACGAATGGGAGGGCGAACCTGAATTTGACTATGCCTTTGGTCTCGCTGCGCTTGAGTCTGGTAATGCCAACGAGGCAGTCTTTGCCCTCGAACGAGTAACAGCCTCCGCTACCGACCCGGGGCTTAGATCACGCGCAAGACTTGAGCTGGCCCGCGCCTATTTCGTAACCAACAATCTTGCCGCTTCCGAGAATCTATTCAACGCCGTATTGGCGACTAATCCGCCAGTGAATGTGCAGCAGAACATAGAGGTGTTCCTGCAACTGATCGAGTCCCGAAGAAACTCCCAGAGACCATCTTTTAACTGGACCCTGTCCTCGGTCATCGGTTCGGACAGCAACGTGAACAGCGCCACGTCGAACGGATTGATCGACACGCCGCTGATTGGACAAATTGAATTGGACCCGGCTGGGCAGGAATCCGAGGATAATTTCTCCAGCACAAGCGTGCAAATGACTTACAGCTACCCGTTCACAAGAGACCGCTCTGTTAATTTCAATCTGAATATGGGGCACCTGAATAATTTCGAAACCGATCAATTCGATATCGACAATGTCAGAGGCGAGCTAGCCTACAATTGGGGCAATGAGGTTCATCGATTTAAGCACGGGATTTCAAGCGGCAAGGTCAATCTAGACCAGAATGGGTTTCAAAAAACCATGGCAGTAAACACCTCCTGGCAGCGTGCGGGAGAGAACGGTTGGTATCAGACTCTATCAGGTGCCTACACGAAAATACGTTACGACACGAACAACGGTGGGGACCTCAACGATTTACGCGACGTAGATCAATTGTTATTGACCGCAGGCGTGACCAAGATTGCTGGCCCTCTTACACATACGATGAGTCTCTACACGGCTGACGAAAATCCGCAGGCATCGACCGGCGGAGATCACAATGGTCGAGCCTTCACCGGTCTGGCCTATAGCCTGTTGTACAGAATGAATTCGCAGCACACACCCTACTTGCGCGCCTCCTATCAGGATGTCGAGCACGACAGAGAGCACCCGGTTTTTTTCGATACGACGAGAAGCGGTAAAAACAAAGCCATTACTGTCGGCTGGTTCTGGCAAGTCGCGAGAAATCTAATGGTAACTGGTGAAGCGGCCTTTACCGACAACAACAGCAATATACCATTATTCGATTTCACGAGATTTAAGTATCAAGCAGGGGTTCGGTACCAATTTTAGATTAAATACTGCCACCAATATTCAACTGAGCGACGAATATGAAAATCACAACAAATGATTTACTTAATAGACTTTGCTTTAACTTTTTAGTTGTATGCTTAGCCTTCTATTCACCCGCGAACTTTGCTGCCGAACAAGAGATTGCAGGCCGCGTTATTGCGGTCAATGGTCAAGTTACGGCTATCGACAGTGGTGGCAGTTCCAGAGCGCTTAGTCGTCGCGACGAATTCTTTACTGGAGAAATAATTGTAACTCAGCCCGCGTCCTTCGCTCAGCTGCGCATGACTGATTCCGCAATCATTTCCCTCAACGAAGACACCCAATTCGAGATACTCGCCTACAGTTACCAAAATCCAAGTCAGGACGATATTTCCACGCTGCGTCTGATCGAAGGCGGCTTTCGTACTATCACCGGGCAAATTGGCGAACAAAATCGCGACGCCTATTCTGTCGAAACTGAGTTTGCCACCATCGGTATTCGCGGCACGGATTTCTCCATTGTTATACCGATTCCCCTCGATCCGATCACCGGTCAGCCGCTGCCGGCAGAGCAGCTTATCGCCGGTATCTTTGACGGCGGAGCCACGATTGCTACACTTGTTGACGCGCTGAATATAGGCGTACAGGCGGACTTCGATTTCGCACAGGTTATCGATCCGAATTTACCGCCAATTGGCCTCACTATTGAGCCAATCGAGTTAGGCGGTGTCGCCAGCCTTAGAGTCACCTTTTCAGATCAAGAATTGAACGGCGGCGCTGGAGGTGACGGTGGTGCTGGAGGCGACGATGGTGACGGCGGTGCTGGAGGTGCCGGGGGTAATGGCGGTGCTGGAGGTAACGGCGGCGCTGGGGGTATCGGGGGTGCTGGAGGTAATGGTGGTGCCGGCGGCACTGCTCCCCCGCTGACCCCTCCCCCACAAAATCCAGACGACATATTCAATCTCACGGGGTTCGATGCAAGTGGTTCATCCTCGTCTCAGCAGAACAATGAGATTCAAATAAACCCAAATGAAACTAGCGGTGATGGCACCCTGGACTGTGCGGTGAATACTACGAACCCGGTTTGTCGCCCGGAAGAAGATGCAGAGCCAGAGCCAGAACCTGAGCCAGAGCCAGAGCCAGAACCTGAGCCAGAGCCAGAGCCAGAACCTGAACCAGCCCCTGAACCTGAACCTGAACCTGAACCTGAACCTGAACCCGCGCCAGAACCAGAACCCGCGCCAGAACCGGAGCCAGAGCCTCCTGTGGTTGAGCCGCCAATAGTTCAGCCTCCGCCTATCCTGTTCGGTCTGACTGGCGGCGAGAGATCATCCCTCACCAAGCGAGGTTTCGCCATCGGCGGTCAGCTTGATGATTCGGATGCCAATACTGACGACGGCTTTGTTTTTGGTCGCTCAACCCATAATCTCGATGGCGGACCGGCCTCTATATTTACTTCGGCAATCGATCCCCTCGTCAACGGCCAATCTTTTGACGAGTTGTCTGTTGTTCGAGGCCAAAATATGGTGATGCTCGAAAGCTTCAATGACGGCGGAGGCTTGCCATTCAATTGGGGAATCTGGAGCACAAGCGAAAGTTATCCAGCGTTTTACTACCCGAACTCCAATGCACCGAATAATCAAATAGTTGAGCAGGAGATAATGGATAACATAGTTGTTGCCAGCTTTACTCCAACTCCGAGGCAGGGTCTTTCAGGCTCGCGAGCCTTCGAGGTTGGTGAAATCAGCAACAATCATCTTGTCGATAGCGACGAAAGCTATACTGAAGCCAAGGGATCTTTCGATTTCGATCTTGAGAACGGCATCATCAATGACTTCAATCTCAATGTCTGCTTCACCACGGACAGCTGTTCCGACTATCCGGACGAGATCTGGGAAATTAATCCTGTCTCTGGTATTCCCGTTACCCCCGAAGGCCTCTTCTTCGACGTTGCTGTCAGTGGATACTTGTTAAATGAAAATGCTTTCACAGGCGAGATCAAAGGCGGATTTATTTCGGGAACGCTTATCGAAAGTGACCTCGGCTTCGTAGAAGGTCTGTTAGCCGGATTCCGCTTCGTTGAGACCTCAGGACCCGCTTATGTCAACGGAGCTGTCCTCTTTACGGCGAGCGAGATATTGGGCAGCGCCGAGGCTAGCGCTACGACTGCAAACGGCGCAATTGGTTTCGGCCTGTTCTCCGCCTCCTCCGCCGACTTCCTTGGAGAGATGGGGATCTACGGCTTGGCCGGGAATCCGGACAGCAACAATCCCATTATTGTAGAGAACAACAGTGGTGACTATAGAACCGATCCGGTAAATCCAGCGACTGATTCCTACAATCTACTGCGCGGCCAGAACTCTACATTGGCTGGCTATTGGGCCGACGTGGCTCCCGGCGATGCAGATCCAATTCAAGGTTTGAACTGGGGTTTATGGTTAAGCGCGGGCGAGGGTTCGGGAGGCAATGAGAGTCCACTGCTTCTGCTTGGAGCTGGAAATGGAAATGCTGGAGATGCGCGCTATCTGCAAGAAGATAATCCTGCGTTTGCCTGGTTTAGCGTCGGTGGAGACTCGGGGAATCTGAATTCCTACACCGCTCACCGGCGATTCGTGGCTAGCCATAACAGCAGTACTATGCAGTTACGATCCAGCAATGCAGATTGGACCGAGTTTGAATTTAGTGCCGATTTTAGCATCGATCTCTTCAGCGGGTTTATGAGCGGCGGACTCGACATAAACGTCTGTGAAGATAGCTGCAGCACCGGATTACGACAGACATGGACTGCCTCTTTCTATGCGGGAGAAGGCGGTGGCGAAGTGAGTACCGGTCTCGGCGGTTTCTCGCTCTATCTCAATGGACTGGTCCAGGAGCCAGAGGACTCCGGGGAAACCCCTGTAGATGGCCTGTTTCAGGGTTATTTCGCCGGCACCGACGGCAAGGCAATCAGCGCCGGTTTCAATTTGGGAGGCGAAGACGCCGGAGCCGGTAGCTATGGCTTCGTTTCCGGCTTGGTATTATTCGATTCACTCGACAAGCTTAGCGAGAGTGACCTTGAGGGCATAACCGAACTCGGAGATGACGCGGGGTTCTCATTCGCAATCAGCAACAGCAATTTCTTTGCCGAAGAATACGATACCCCACTACTCTGGGGTTGGAGTGATGCCAGCCCAAGTAATTCGAACCCACTTGTTCTGTCCGGATTAGACAATGGTGTAAATACACTGTCTTCCGGACCCGATTCATTTCATTCCGGCGAGAGCGGATTCGCGTTCGATACCGCACTGCAATACTTTAGCGAATCCGCAGAACATTACGACACTGAGCTGGCTACTGAGACAGTTGCCGAAGGCTTCCAGCTGCTATGGGGATTCTGGTCCAGCGCTGACAATCTCATCGATGCCTATGACGAAGCCAGTATTCTGAATCCTCTTGGGGGAAGTTTCGATATCAGCGGAATGAATCTCCTGGTCAGTGGTATTCCTGCCTATGAATCAGGCTCCCCGCTATCGGGAAGCGTGACCTTCACGCAATCTTACGATCATATTGGTGGGCGCTGGGTAAGTGAAGTGCCTGAAGTTACGCCTGGAAGCCTTACCCACATCGATGTGGTTGAAGGGAGTTTCACCCTCGATTTTGCTACCGGCATCATGTCGATTACCAAGTTTGACGTCTGCTTTAATGGCGAAGGCACCTGTAACGGCGAAAAATGGAGTGTGACACCCGCCGTCCTGGATACTCCCGACGGGAAGGGTCTGTTGCAGAAGACCTTAGTAACTGGAACTAGCACCTCCGGTGGTGGGGGCGAGACTGCCGGATTCACCGGCTTTATTAATGGTTTCGCTCCTGCAAGCGACGAAGACGAAATAGGCTTCTCGATCGGCTTCAATTTCTATGCAAGCTACGACAGCGAGCCTGACGAGGAAGTCATAGGTGCAAGTCTGTTTCTGGGTGTTGAAGACATTCCCCCTTCCTCTCTGGGAGTGGCCACCGAGGACTTTACTGCCTCTGGCATGTTGGTAACGGGCTCGGCTGATCCATCGGAGAATCATGTAGTCGGCGCAATCTTTGGTGGGCCAGCTATCCCTGACCTGGTTGGCGCGTCACCCATATTTACAGCCAAGTCGTCCATCGATCAAAACACATTCGGCACGCCATTCGATACCGAGACGGACTTTCTACTGCGAGCCGACGATGCTGGCACGACAGATTCACAACCGATCACTGGACTAACCTGGGGCAAGTGGTCTGGCAGCACAGCGACATTTGAGAAAGCGAGCGAGGATTCCAGTGCGCATTTCCATCAGAATGCGTACTGGTTTATCGCGGAACCTTCACCTTCAGAAGCGGCACCTCTATCAGGACAGTTTCAATACGACAGCGTCGCAGCTCACCAAGGCGAGTACAGTGTCAGTTTAGGAGAGGGGCTCACGAGTGAATATAGCTTCACCTTAACCAACTTCAGTTTCGATATTGACTTTGCTACCGGGGCTGTTACCAACGGTCTACTCGACGTTACGACCACTGGCTATATTGATTGGAGCGTAACTTTCTCAGGAGCTGACGGCGCGGTAACTTGGCCCTATATCAATATGCAAGTCACCGGTGGAACCGTGACGGACACTAACAGTGCGCCTTTTGTGGTGGGGGATGGTGTAACCGGCGCCTTGAAAGGCTATTTCTTCGGACCCTCGGATCCTGACATCGCACTGGGGTTCGCCTTCGAAGATTCTACTGAACTTGATGCCTCTACCCACGTACTCGTCGGTACGTTACTGGTTAGTGGCGAAGGAACAGAGTTAAGTGAACCGCTCTTCTCCACACCGGACTCCAGCGTGGAAACTCACAACATCGACTGGGGCACCTGGAACAACCCGATCGAAGACAACTGGGTGATCGTCAATGACGTGGCTGGCGGCGTGGAATTGCAAACCAGCAACCACCTGGCGATGGTCGACCCGACGCCGGTTGCGAACCTGACCGGCAGCGGCAGCTATGCCAGCAGTGCGGCTTCGGCCTTTATCGGCAGCGGCAGTGCGGGCGATGTGACGCAGGTGGTCGCGGGCATGAACGTCGACTTCAATACGGGCATGATCTCCGGCGGTAGCCTGCAGGTTGAGGTAGGTGGCTCTCAAGCCTGGGAGATCGATTTTGCCGGCTCGGTCAATAATGGCTTTGTTGATCTGAACGCGATTAGCGGCACTCTGTCCGACCCCGGTGGAATTATCAGCAACTCGATCGAGGCCAATCTCGGCGGTGTCTTTACCGGCACAGGAGCCGACGCCTTCGTGGGCGGCTTCGACCTTATCGATGAACTCAATCAGTTCAACGAGGTAGATGGGCTCTATACCATCGAGCGTTAAACCAAAGCGAGAGCGCGAGAAACGCAGGCCACTGGCCTGCGTTTTTTAGAGGCGTATTTAAGTAATAAAGTCACTGCTGTCCCACAGATTCCCCAATGAAAATACTCGATCAGGCGAAGTGTGAG
>JBBDIR010000016.1:0-40970 GCA_040880325.1 Pseudohongiellaceae bacterium | reverse complement strand
AAACCGGCTGACGCTACCTGCCTGTTCAGACTCATTTATGGATTGGAAAATACTGGGATTCAGAGGGTTTTTTGCAAAGAAATTACAACTATATTACTGGCTATTTCTGGACTACTGTGTCCGCCTATTATGGCAACCTTTTTGAGCCCGGCCGGGCGCAGAAAAACGGCGTCAAATTAACAAATCCAACTAGGCCAGTTTCCCCAGATGGAACAACTTCTTGCCTCTTTTTAGCACGAAATACTGACCCTGCAGCGCTTTATCCGCGGTGAGCTGGTAATCCGGCTCCGTAACCTGCTGCCCATTCACCGACACAGCGTTGTTACCTATAAACTCGCGCGCCATCTTATTCGACTTCGCCAGCTCTGAGGCCACCAGCACCTCGACGATGCCCGCACTATCGGACGCAATATGAGAACAGGGCAGCCCGTCCAGCTCCAGCTGCTGCAGATCTTCGCGGGTCAGTGCCGCAATATCCCCGGAGAACAAGGCTTCACTGATGCGGGTGGCGGCTGTGAGGCCCTGTTCGCCATGCACCAGTTCGGTAACCTGCCTGGCAAGGATGCTCTGCGCCTCAGGCTTGGTGCCCGATGCCTTGTCCG
Source organism: Pseudohongiellaceae bacterium (assembly GCA_040880325.1). GTDB lineage: Bacteria > Pseudomonadota > Gammaproteobacteria > Pseudomonadales > Pseudohongiellaceae > UBA9145. The sequence continues at coordinate 40,368 of JBBDIR010000016.1, read as the reverse complement.
CCGCTTCTATGGCGTCGATCTCCGCGGTCGAGAGGAAGGTAAAAAACTTCAGAAACTTGTAAACGTCGGCATCGGCGGTGCCCAGCCAGAACTGATAGAAGGCGTAGGGAGAGGTCTTTAATGGATCCAGCCAGATAGTGCCACTCTCGGTCTTGCCGAACTTGGAGCCGTCGGCTTTGGTAACCAGGGGAAGAGTCGCGCCGTACACTTGCGCCTGGTTCATCCTGCGCGTTAGGTCGATGCCTCCGGTTATGTTGCCCCATTGGTCACTGCCGCCGATCTGCACGGTACAGTCGTAGCGCTTGTTGAGCTCGGCAAAATCGTAGGACTGCAGGATCATATAGCTGAACTCGGTAAAGGAGATGCCCTCACCCTCCCGCTCTATGCGCTGCTTGACCGATTCCTTCTGGATCATGGCGTTCACTGAGAAGTGCTTGCCAACATCTCTAAGAAAGCTCAGCACATCATAATCCTTGGTCCAATCGAGGTTATTCACCAGCAGCGCCGAGTTCTCGCCGCAGTCAAAGTCCAGAAACTGGCTCAGCTGTGGCTTCAACTGCTCGACCCAGCCTGCAATCACATCGACAGAATTGAGCTTCCGTTCACTGTCTTTGAAACTGGGGTCCCCTATCATGCCCGTAGCGCCGCCAACCAGCGCGATCGGCTTGTGACCGGCCATCTGGAAGCGTTTCAAGGCGAGCAAGGGAACCATACTGCCTATGTGTAGACTGGCAGCGGTGGGGTCAAAACCGCAGTAAACCCCGCGGCTAGCCTCAGACAAATGGGACTTAAGTTCATCACCTCCGGCGAGTTGCACAATCATATTGCGGCTGTGCAGGTCGGAAATTATGTCTTTGTCGGAACTGTTACTGGAACTGTTACTGGAACTATTCATATATCGAGAGGTCACTATTGTCGTAGCGTGACTATGTCACAAAACTAATTAATTTAGCGATTTAGCCGACCCAAGCAGGAGAAACCGCGTTTTGTTTATGCTAAAAAGGCGGCGATTTTACACTAGAACTGCCCAGTTGTGCCTCTTGTGGAGGAAAAACGCCTAGGAAATCCCGGGCCAGCACTATAAACTCGCGCTCTTTGGCGCCATAGAAACTTTTGCAGTAGTTTATTATATGGAACTTATTGATCTTATTAAGCAATTTGCCCGCAAACAGTATCTTGTGGTCTCTCACTATCCGCGTGACCATCTCACCATAGCCGGTGTGCTAGGTGCGCTAGCCCTTATTCTGCTGGTTTTGCCCATGGGCGATAGCAACGAGCAAGCCAGCGGCCGAACCGAGATAGCCCTTGAGATCGACCTCGATGCCGCCGCAGAGGCGGAAACTGCACTGCCCGATTCAATTGCCCGGTCAGACTTCGTCGTCCCATCGGAAGCCGAAGCCGCGCCGATACTGGAAGACGTCTCCCTCTGGCAAAACGTCGAAGTAAAGAGCGGCGATAATCTCTCAGCGATATTCACCAAGGTAGGCCTGTCGGATCAGGATCTATTCCGCGTGTTGAACAGCAGCGACGAAGCGAAGGTATTGAATCAGGTCTATCCGGGTTACAAATTAGACTTCCTGATTCCAGATGACGGTAAACTCGAACAACTGCGTCTGCTGAAGTCACCTTTGGAAGGCTACCTCTTTACGCTGAACAACAATAATTACGATGTGCAATCAATACTGAATTTCCCCCAAGTCAAGCCTGCCTTCAAAGTCGGTACCATCGCAGACAGTCTCTTCATGGCAGGGCAGCGTGAACAGATTCCTGCCGTAACGATTATGGAGATGGCGAATATCTTCGGCGGCGTTATCGACTTTATCCTCGACCCGCGCGCCGGCGACGACTTTAGTATTCTCTACGAAGAAAAATATCTAGATGGCGAATTCATCGGTCATGGTGACATTCTGGCCACGCAGTACACGAATCAGGGTAAAACATTTACCGCGGTGCGTTATATAGACGAAGAAGGTGAAGAGGGTTACTACAACGCCGATGGTGAGAGCATGCGCAAGGCCTTCCTGCGTAGCCCGCTCGATGTGTTTCGCATTAGCTCCAACTTCAACCCTAACCGTCGTCATCCGATCCTGAATACCATTCGCGCCCACAAGGGCACCGACTACGCGGCACCGCGCGGCACACCGATTCGCGCCACCAGTGACGGCCAAGTCACTCGCGCATCACGCAATGGCTCGTTCGGCAACCTGGTCATCATTAAACATGCCGGCGGCTTTGAAACCAAATACGCCCATCTTTCCAAATACGGCAACGGGATCAAGAAAGGCAAGCGAGTCAGACAGGGCGACATCATCGGCTATGTAGGCTCCACCGGCGGCGCGACCGGGCCTCATTTACACTACGAATTTCTGATGGCTGGTGTGCACCAGAATCCTCGAACTATTATCGACAAGCTTCCCAAGGCAGAGTCTATCGACCCCTCCAAGATGGATCGGTTCCACTCTCAGACCACCGACCTGCTCAAACGCTTCTCGGAAATGAACAGCACACGCTTCATAACATTGAACCAGCCCAGCGCTGATTAAAACCCAGGATTCCCTTGGCCAACCCCGACTACTATATTGGGCTGATCTCCGGCACCAGTGTCGACGGAGTCGATTGCGCCCTCGTCCAGTTCGATGGTAACAATCCGAAGCTGATCGCTACCCACTCCGAGACTATCGAGCCAACTCTTCGCCAGCATATTCTTCAACTGTGTAGCGGAGAAAACATCGACCTCATACTGTATGGCAAGACCGATGTCGCAATTGGACAACTATTCGCCAAGGCCGTCACCACACTACTGGCCAACGAAAATATAGAAAGATCTGCGGTCTGCGCGATAGGCAGCCACGGCCAGACAGTGTTCCATTATCCGGAAGGTGCCACTCGATTCTCCTTACAGATTGGCGACCCAAATAGTATCGCGCAGCACAGCGGCATCACTACTGTGGCTGATTTCCGCAGGCGAGACATGGCCGCCGGTGGAGAAGGCGCCCCTCTTGCGCCACTGCTACATAGAAATTGTTTTCAGTCTTCCAGCACCGATCGTGTGGTGTTAAATGTGGGCGGCATCGCCAACATCACCGTACTCAACAAAGACGGCACTTGCCTGGCGTTTGATACCGGGCCGGCCAATGTCCTAATGGACTACTGGATCGGCAAACATCAACAGAAAAATTACGACAAGAATGGCGACTGGGCAGCGAGCGGCAACTTGGTGCAACCGCTGCTCAAGCTACTTCTTGACGAACCCTATTTTTCAAAGCCAGCACCGAAGAGCACAGGCCGCGAGTTGTTTAATGGCCCCTGGCTAGAGCAGAAGCTGAATAAGCTTGGACAGGAAGTTGCGATCGCCGATGTGCAAGCCACCCTGCTTCGCTTCACAGTCGATAGCGTGGTCGCGGAGATTCGCAAGACGGCGAATCCTACGGAGGTTTATGTCTGTGGTGGCGGCGCCCATAACAACGCCTTTATGGCAGCATTGCAAGCCCGACTGCGCGACTGCAATGTGGCCTCGACAGCAAAGCTGGGCATAGATCCTGACTGGGTTGAAGCGATCGCGTTCGCGTGGATGGCCAAACAGACCATCCAGGGACGCAGCATCGACACAGCACCATTTACCGGCGCGCGTCAGGCTAGTGTTCTTGGCGGAATTTACAAAGCCTAGAGAGTGGCCTTGATAAGTCGAGTCGCCGAGTAACGAGAAAACAGCTTAGATAGAGAACGACGAACCACAGCCACAAGTCGTTGAGGCCATCGGGTTGTTTACGATGAAGCGCGACCCTTCCAAACCTTCCACATAGTCGATCTTCGCACCAACCAGATACTGATAGCTAAGCGGATCGACCAGCAGGCTCGCACCTTTGTTCTCGATTACGGTGTCGTCTTCGTTGACCTCCTCGTCGAAGGAGAAGCCATATTGAAAACCCGAGCAGCCGCCACCGGTAACGAAGACTCGAAGCTTGAGCTTGTCGTTACCTTCTTCAGAGATGAGATTGTGCACCTTATCCGCCGCATTGTCGGTGAAGGACATGATGATGGGCTCTTGTGTTTGTACTACTGACATCTGGAATCTCGATTGAATTTGACGGAGTTTCAGGCAGAAACTCGACTGTCGCAACTACGGCGCTGATTATCGCAATAACCAAGTAAATTAGTCAAGTATAGCTTCTGCTTTCTACACGGTAATAAATCGGCTAATTAGCTGTTTTGCATAGCCTTGCTATCGAAGGGCAGCTTCTTCTTTTCCGCTGCCAGGCGCTTGTTCTCGTTCTGGCTGGTGCTGATGTGCATCAGATTGCCGTTCACCTCAGAGCCCATCACCATCTCGATCAAGTTGTAGTAAACATTGCCCACCACTACCGCCTTGGCGGCTAGCTCGAGGTGATTAGCCGAGCGCAGGTCGCCCTGTACCAAGCCATTGACGATGGCCGACGGTACACAGACTTCGCCCTCGACCGCGCCTTTCTCGGCAATACGAATAAGCGCCTTGGAATCGTCATCGGCGTAGATGTTGCCTTTTACTCGGCCCTCGATTATTAACTCGCCGCTAAAGTGGATATCGCCAACGATCTCAGTCGCACGCGACACCAGAGTATGGGCTGGCCCGGTCGATGTTTTCTCTTTTGCTGGCTTGTTAAACATAGCCCTCTCCTTTTGATCCTGCTTCGATTGTGCAACTACAGCTCGATAGCTTTTTTCTTAGGCCGTTTAGCGCTCTACGACCCAACTAAAATTTTGACTGATACTCTTCTCTACCGGTTCCAGTGAAACCGCCGCGATCTGCATCCGTTGCGGGACGAAGTCCGGTGGCAGCACGAGCTCTCCCTCAATATTCTGGAAGTATTTAAAGCGCAAACGAATATCCAATTGATCCTGTTCTGCCGACAGATCACGCAGCGCCAATATTTGCTGTGCTTCGCCCTGCGAACCCACCAGATTCACATTCACATGACCGGTCAGGAAGGTATCGCCGTCCGCATCTTGTTGACGCAGGACGAGCTTATAGCGGTAACGACCAGGCTCGCTCGTGGCATCGATATCGAGCTGACTGATAATCAGGCCCGTGTCCTCTGTTTCCTCCGATACCACCTGACGGTAGTAGACAATATCCTGCTCCAGCTGCGCCACGCGATCACGAAGCCCGCGGATCGTGCCCTGCACCTCTTCGGTCGCACGCTGATCCATGACGCTGGACCTATCCAATATTGCAACCTGTCGCCGCAGTTCCGAGTTTTCAGTCTCAGCGGCGAGCAGCTGTTCACTCAATTCCTGCTGCGTCGCCTGTTCAGACTGTTGTACCCGCAGCGTGTTCGCGTAGCCGAACATGAAGCCGCCAATGGCGCTGGCAGCAACGCAGAGCATGAGGAGAAAAACAGACAGAACACGGCGGCCTGGCCGGTAGGGCACGACCACCATCTTCTCTTGTTTACTGCCTTTGACTACATTTGGCATCCAGATTTGTCCGAGTCCAATCAATCCTGAGCGCTACAGTGCCAGAGCTTAGGGTAATAAGGCGATATTTTGCAATCCCGCCGTTTCGTCCAGGCCGAGCATGATGTTCATGTTCTGAATGGCTTGGCCCGAGGCCCCCTTGACCAGATTGTCGATGGCTGACAGCACGACGATTGTGTTGGTGTCTTTAGAATAGGTTACTGCTATCTGACATTTGTTCGACCCCTTCACATTTCTCGTCGCCGGCACCTCGCCCTGCGGCAAGACATCGATGAAGGGCTCATAGGAATAGCGACGCTCAAAGATTTCCTGCAGCTGCTCGACAGAGACCTTCACTCCCGCTTTAACCGGAGCGTACAGCGTTGCGAAAATGCCGCGTATCATCGGCGTTAGATGAGGCATAAATAGCAGCCCGATCTCACTCTCACTGTGGTGGCTAAGACTCTCGCATATTTCCGGATGATGGCGATGACCAGATACGCCATAGGCCTTGATCGATTCAGTTGCCTCACACAGTAAAAAGTCTTCCGCTGCCTTGCGTCCGGCTCCACTGACGCCGGATTTGGCATCGGCGATCAGCCTGTCTGTCTCTATCAATGAATTTTCCAAAAGCGGCAGGAAGCCCAGTTGTATCGCCGTGGGGTAGCAACCCGGTGCAGCAATGAGCTGTGCCGACTTGATCAATTCTCGGTTCACCTCGGGTAAACCATAGATGGCATCCGCTACGATCTCCGGGCAGACGTGTTTGGTCTTGTACCATTGCTCCCACAGCGCAATGTTTTGGATGCGAAAGTCCGCCGACAGGTCGACGACCTTGACGCCCTTCGCCAATAATTCGGCGACGCTGTTCATTGCGACAGCATGGGGTGTGGCATAGAAGACAACGTCGCACTGCCCTAACAACTGCGCATCGGGCTCGGAGAAATCCAGATCCACGTGACCACGCAGATTCGGGAAGCGGCTATGCACGGCAACACCCGCCAGCTCCCTGGATGTAACAATGGAAATCTCCACGTCATTGCGCGGCGCTAGCAACCTGAGTAGTTCGACACCGGTGTAGCCAGTGGCTCCTATAATTCCAACTTTAATCAAAATAGACTCCGTAGCGAATCAGTATTCACAGCGAGACTGAATCAGATGCAGCGTACTTGCGCTGCCGCCGATCTGAATTGCCGGACGGAGTATCTTACACGCCGATCCCTGCTATCATCAAGACATCGTACGGGAGCTGTGATAGCTTCTCCCGCAAGCGCTTAGGAGTGCAGCATGCTTTGGGTTAAGGCCTTTCATATCATCGCGGTAGTTTGTTGGTTCGCCGGTATTTTTTATCTGCCGCGCCTGTTCGTCTATCACGCCATGAGCGAAGATCAGATCAGCAAGGATCGCTTCCTTATCATGGAGAGAAAACTGTTCTGGGCTATCATGACACCCTCGGCGCTGGTGGCTATCATTCTCGGCGGCTGGCTGTTGATCGCCAACTACGGCTATTTCATGGCCTGGTGGTGGATGAAGGCGAAGCTGGGCCTGGTCGCTCTTCTCATCGCCTATCACTATTATTGTTGGTGGTACATGAAGAAGCTCACAGTGGATGCACAGTTTCGCAGCCACAAATACTTCCGCGTCTACAACGAGCTGCCCGTGTTGCTGCTCGTGGCGATCGTGATACTCATCGTCGTTAAACCCACGTTATAGATAATCACAACTGGTATGAGCGCAACTAAACCCAGCGTCATGTGTTTCTCCGGACTGGACCCAAGCGGTGGAGCCGGCATTCAGGCAGACATCGAAACACTGTTTAGCCTCGGCTGCCATTGCACGCCTGTGGTAACCGCCCTCACCGTACAGAACACACAGAATGCCTCCAGCATGGTCGCCACACAAGCGACGCTGCTGGTACAACAGGCCCGTGCCGTATTGGAAGACATCCCTGTCAAGTGCTTCAAGGTTGGCCTGCTGGGCAGCGTAGAGAGCGTGGAGGTATTGCACACCCTGTTCAGGGACTACGCCGACATTCCCGTCGTCGTCGATCCAGTTGCCATCGCCGGTGGCGGCTTTGAGTTCGGTGGCGCCCAGGTGATCGAGGCTATCCGCAATCTGTTACTGCCACTGACCACCGTACTCACACCGAATACCACCGAGATGCGGCTCTTCACCGCCAGCGCCGACACCCTCGATGCCTGCGCCAATGAAGTACTCGAAAGCGGTTGCCAACACATCCTGCTCACCGGCACCCATGCCGGCAGCGAGGATGTGATCAACAAGCTGTATACCCGACACCAGGACGTCGCTGTCTTTCATTGGCCGCGCCTGCCCGAGAGTTATCATGGCTCCGGCTGCACCCTGGCCGCCGCAGTCGCAGCTTATCTGGCGCATCAATCGAGCGTGCTGGATGCAGTCACACAGGCGCAGCGTTTTACCTGGGAGTCGTTGAAACAGGGAAGTCGGATCGGCTTGGGGCAACACCTGCCTAACCGCAGTTTCTGGAGCAAAGACAGCCTCTCCTAGGCTGTTTCTGCATACGACGAGACACTACCGCGATGAAATTTTCCGGCATCTACGCCATCACCGACGACGAACTACTTCCCGGCGCGAGACTACTCGACGGGTCTCGCGCCGCACTGGAGAGCGGCATCGCACTGCTGCAATACCGCAGCAAATCCACCAATGCCGCACAGCGGCTGGAAAATGCCAGCAAGTTGGCGGCACTCTGCTCGAGTTTTGATATACCACTGTTAATCAATGACGACGTCGAACTCTGCCGCGCCGCGAACGCCAGCGGCGTGCACCTCGGCCGCGAGGATGGCAGTCTGCTCGACGCCAGAGAGCGCCTGGGCAGCACCGCTATCATCGGTGCGACCTGCCACGCCTCCATCGAAGCTGCCCTGCTTGCCGAGCAACACGGTGCCGACTACGTTGCCTTCGGTCGTTTCTTTCCGTCCAACACCAAGCCACATGCGGCGGCAGCCGAGCTCGGCATGCTGAATCTCGCCAGGAAAAAGCTGAACATTCCCATAGTTGCTATTGGTGGAATCAATGCGCAAAATGGCGCCTCGGTTATCGAGGCCGGCGCCGATATGCTGGCGGTTATTCACAGCCTGTTTGCCTATCCCGACATAGCACAGCGGGCACGTGAGTTAACCGCGCTGTTCCCTCGACAATCTGCCAAGCAGTAAGCCATTAATCAGTAGAAGGTCCCACAAATGAGTAACGACAAATCCAGGCAGCTGTATGACCTGGCAGTAAAACATATTCCCGGCGGTGTGAATTCCCCAGTCCGCGCCTTCAAGGGCGTCGGTGGTAAGCCGCTGTTCTTCAAGGCAGGACAAGACGCCTACCTGATCGATGCCGATAACAATCGCTACGTCGACTACGTCGGCGCATGGGGTCCGCTGATTCTGGGCCACTGCCACGAAGAGGTCATCGAAGCGCTGCGCAAACAGCTGCAGCAGGGTCTCGCCTACGGCGCCTCGACCGAGGCGGAAGTACAGATAGCCGATAAGATCTGCGAACTCATGCCCTCCATCGAGAAGCTGCGTTTGGTAACATCCGGCACCGAGGCCACCATGAGCGCCATCCGTCTCGCCCGCGGTTACACCGGTCGCGACCGCATCGTTAAGTTCGAGGGCTGCTACCACGGTCACGTCGATGGCCTGTTGGTCAAGGCAGGCTCCGGCGCCCTCACGCTGGGCGAGCCCGATTCTCTCGGCGTGCCCAAGGCCTACACCGATCTAACCCATGTGCTTCCCTATAACGACACCGATGCACTGGAGACATTCTTCGCCGCGAACGGCGCTGATATCGCCTGCGTGATCGTCGAACCCGTTGCCGGAAACATGAATTGCGTGCCGCCGCGGCCAGGTTTTCTAGAGGCGCTGCGTGAACAATGCAGCAAGCACGGCAGCGTATTGATCTTCGACGAAGTGATGACGGGATTTCGTGTCGCTCTGGGTGGCGCGCAGTCTGTCTACAACATCGAGCCAGACCTCACCACCATCGGCAAGGTGATCGGCGGCGGACTACCGGTCGGTGCCTTCGGCGGCAAGCAGGAAATCATGGACATGATCGCGCCACTCGGCGGTGTCTATCAGGCTGGCACGCTTGCCGGCAGCCCGCTCGCCGTAGCGGCTGGTTTGGCGACACTGAATGTTATCTCCGAGCCCGGGTTCCATGATGCCTTAACGCAACGCACCGAATCTTTATTGAGCGGCTTGCAAGAACGCGCCGACAAGGCCGGTATTCCATTCACCACCAATCAGGTCGGTGCGATGTTTGGCTGCTTCTTCACGGAAGAAAAAACTGTCAGCCAATTCTCTCAGGTGATGGGCTGTGATACCGAGCGCTTCACGCATTATTTTCATACGATGCTGGACAACGGTGTCTATCTGGCACCTTCCGCCTTCGAGGCCGGCTTCGTGTCTAGCGCTCATGGCGAGCAGGAGATTCAATTGACACTGGATGCGGCCGAGAAAGCTTTTGCAGCACTGCCAAAATAATAACAGCAGAAAATTTTTTACACGGGGATTTAGAGAGTGAAATTTGATGTATACGGAGTTGGAAACGCCTTGGTCGACAAGGAATTCGAGGTAGACGAGAGCTTCTTCACAGAACACGCTATCGAGAAGGGCCTGATGACCCTGGTCAGCGAAGAACAGCAGCAGAAGTTGCTGGACGTGCTGGTAGAAAAATACGGCGTCAAGAAACGCGGTGGCGGCGGCTCGGCGGCAAATACCTTGTACGCACTGAGTCAGTTTGGTGGCAATGCCTATCTAAGCTGTAAGGTGGCGAACGACGATACCGGCGACTTCTACCTCAACGCCTTGGGCGATCTGAACATCGAGACCAACACCGAGAGCCAACGCGAAGACGGCATAAGCGGACAATGTCTGGTGATGATAAGCCCCGATGCGGAACGTACCATGCACACCTTCCTCGGCGTTTCGGAAACGGTGTCGATCGATGAGATCGACTTCGCTGCGGTCAAGCAATCCAGGTACATCTATATCGAAGGTTACTTGGTTACCTCCCCCAGCGCGAAGGCAGCCGTGATCGAACTTAAGCAATTCGCCGAGAAAAACAACATCAAGACGGCGATGACCTTCTCCGACCCGGCGATGCTGGAATACTTCCGTGACAACGTAAACGAAGTGTTAGGCAGCGGCGTGGACCTGTTGTTCTGCAACGAGAAAGAGATCAAGCTCTGGGCTCAGACCGATGACTTCGAGGCGGCCTGCGAGAAGATGAAGGCCAAGGCTAAGCAGTTTGCAGTCACACGTGGCGCCGCCGGTGCTCTGCTTTTCGATGGTAAGGATTACATCAAGATTGAAGCCCACGCGGTAAAGGCGGTGGACACTAACGGAGCCGGCGATATGTTTGCCGGGGCGTTTCTGTATGCCTTAACCCAGGCAAAGGATTTCGAAACCGCGGGCAAGTTGGCGAGCCTCGCCTCGGCTACCGTAGTCTCCAATTTCGGGCCACGACTGGAGACGCAGCACCACAGGGAAATAGCGGCAACGGTTTTGGGCTAGTGGACTGGAACTTGTTGATAAGCGAGGACTGTCCCAAGTTTTCCGCCGGGCTTTATCGGTTTACTGCTTAAGATCGCAACTCGTCGATAAAACTCTTCACGCCATCAAACCAGGTAGAGGTCTTCGGTGACTGCCGTTTTCCTTCGCCTTCCTGAATCTCGCGAAACTCTTCCAGAAGCTCTTTCTGACGCTTGGTCAGATGCACCGGAGTCTCTACCACCACACGACATAGCAAATCTCCTGTGGCGCCGCCGCGGATAGGCTTTACACCCTTGTCGCGCAGACGGAACAGCTTGCCTGTCTGTGTCTCAGGTGGAATCTTTAACTTCACGCGGCCATTGAGTGTCGGCACTTCCAATTCGCCGCCCAATGCTGCATCGACGAAATTGATCGGTATCTCGCAGTGCAAGTCGCGTCCGTCGCGCACGAAAATATTGTGCGGGCGAATCGACATCTCGACATACAGATCACCAGGCGGACCACCGTGTGTTCCGGCCTGCCCTTCGCCGGTTAACCGTATACGGTCGCCTACATCGACACCGGCAGGGACCTTGACCGAGAGTGTCTTGGTCTCTTCCACGTTGCCGCGGCCGTGACAGCTTGCACACGGGTCCTTGATCTGCTTGCCGGCGCCCTGACAGCGCGGACAGGTCTGTTGCACGGAGAAGAAACCCTGCTGCATGCGCACCTGCCCGATACCGCCACAGGTCGTACAGTCAATAGGTTCGCTACCCTTCTTCGCGCCACTTCCCTCACAGGTGTTACATGTGACGGTGGTTGGAATAACTATCTTGACCGAAGTGCCCTTCACTGCATCTTCGAGGCTAAGCTCCAGGTTGTAGCGCAAGTCGGCGCCCTGCCGCACATGACTGCGTCCACCGCCGCCACGACCACCACCGAAAATATCGCCGAAGATGTCGCCGAAGATGTCGCCGAAGTCGGCCGAGCCGTGGCTGGTCTGTCCCTCCACGCCGGCGTGACCGTATTGGTCATAACGCGCACGCTTTTGCTTATCGGACAGAACCTCGAAGGCCTCGTTTGCCTCCTTGAAAGTCTCTACGGCTTCATCGTTGTCGGGATTACGATCCGGGTGGTTCTTCATGGCCACGCGGCGATAGGCCTTCTTAATATCGGCCGCCGCTGCGTCTCGTGGAACACCCAGTACTTCGTAGTAATCTTTTTTCGCCATCGGTCTCGCTCTTATCAACTGCTTGTACTTGCCGTCATTAGACGCAAAAAAACTAAGTCACAGAAATGACTTAGTTTTGGTCGGCTCAATCGTAGTGCGCAAAAGAGCCGGCGCCGCCGGCCCCTCTTACAAGACGACTATTTTTCTTCTTTTTCTTCTTCCTTCTCTTCGTCAGAGACTTCTTCGAACTCGGCATCGACGGCGTCGTCATTTCCAGGTTGGCTGCCGCCTTCATCGGCCGCACCGGCTTCAGCTTCGGACGATTGCGCCTCGGCATACATCTTCTGTGCGAGGTCACCGGAGGCATCGGTCAGCGCCTTGGTCTTGGCTTCGATCGCGCCCTTGTCATCGCCCTTAAGCGCTTCTTCAAGCTCGGTGATGGCCGTGTTGATCGCCTCTTTCTGTTCGTCGCTGGCCTTGTCGCCCGCTTCGTCCAGAGTCTTCTTGGTCGCGTGGATCATGCCATCGGCGGTGTTACGCGCGGTGATAAGCTCTTCGAACTTCTTATCATCGGCAGAGTGTGCCTCGGCATCTTTGATCATCTGTTCGATCTCTTCGTCAGACAAACCACTGGAGGCCTTGATCACGATAGACTGCTCTTTACCGGTCGCCTTGTCCTTCGCCGACACGTTCAAGATACCGTTCGCATCCAGGTCGAAGGCTACTTCGATCTGTGGCGTGCCCCGTGGCGCAGGAGGAATATCGCTCAAGTCGAAGCGGCCCAGAGACTTGTTCTGTGCAGCCTGCTTGCGCTCGCCCTGCACGACGTGAATAGTTACCGCCGTCTGATTGTCATCCGCCGTCGAGAAAACCTGAGTCTTCTTCGTTGGGATGGTAGTGTTCTTGTCGATCAGGTTACTCGCGACACCACCCATAGTCTCGATACCCAGTGACAGAGGCGTCACGTCGAGCAGCAACACGTCGTTAACTTCGCCGGAAAGTACCGCCGCCTGAATCGCTGCACCAACGGCAACCGCTTCGTCAGGGTTCACATCGTGACGCGCTTCCTTGCCGAAGAATTCAGCAACTTTCTTCTGTACCAGTGGCATACGAGTCTGACCACCGACCAGAATAATGTCATCGATCTTCGAGGCATCGAGATCGGCATCGGCTAGCGCCATCTTCAGTGGAGCGATCGTTCTATCGACTAGCTCCTCGACCAGCGATTCAAATTTTGCACGAGTCAGCTTCTGCACAAGGTGTTTAGGGCCCGAGGCATCGGCCGTGATGTAAGGCAGATTCACTTCGGTAGACTGCGTCGATGACAGTTCGATCTTCGCCTTCTCGGCCGCTTCCTTAAGACGCTGCAGCGCAAGTGGGTCGTTGTGCAGGTCCATGCCCGATTCTTTCTTGAACTGATCGGCCAAATAGTCGATCAAGCGCAGGTCGAAATCTTCACCGCCCAGGAACGTGTCGCCATTAGTCGAGAGTACTTCGAATGTGTGCTCGCCATCGGTCTCCGCGATCTCGATGATCGAGATGTCGAAGGTACCGCCACCGAGGTCATACACCGCGATTGTGGAGTCGCCGGACTTCTTGTCCATGCCATAGGCAAGGGCAGCCGCCGTTGGCTCGTTGATGATGCGCTTAACATCGAGGCCAGCGATCCTGCCGGCGTCTTTCGTTGCCTGACGCTGTGAGTCGTTGAAGTAGGCAGGCACGGTAACCACCGCTTCCGTGACCGGCTGGCCGAGGAAGTCTTCTGCCGTCTTCTTCATCTTCTTCAGAGTCTGTGCCGAGATCTGTGGCGGCGACATCTTCTCGCCGTTCACCTCAACCCAGGCATCGCCGTTCTCGGCTTCGATAATCTTGTAAGGCACCATCTTGATGTCTTTCTGCACGACCTCGTCTTTGAACTGACGGCCGATCAGGCGCTTGATCGCAAACAGCGTATTGCTCGGATTCGTAACCGCCTGACGCTTCGCCGGTTGGCCGACCAGAGTCTCGCCGTCTTTCGTATAAGCGATGACGGATGGCGTGGTGCGATCGCCCTCGGAATTTTCAATAACCTTGGCTTCGCCGCCATCCATCACAGCGACGCATGAGTTGGTGGTGCCCAGGTCAATACCAATTATCTTTCCCATTTTTAAATCTCCGGTCGTTCTAGTGTCCGTTAGCGCGCTTAATGGCGCTCTATTACGGCAATTAAATTACTAATGACTCCAATATTGGCCCGATCCAGCGTATTTCAAGGACCTAACTCCTAATTCCCTTATTTTCTTGTGGAGAACCCACTTTCTAAAAACGCGACTCGCTCGCTCGACCCGTGAAGCCGGCTCGGCGGCGCTATCCGCCTATTTAGAGACCATCACCATCGCCGGACGAATCACTCGCCCGTGCAGGGTGTAGCCCTTCTGCATTACCGCGATCACGGTGTTCGGCTCGGCATCGGCGTTTTCCTGAATCGACATCGCCTGATGTAGCTGCGGGTCGAAGGGCTCGCCCAGTGGGTCGACCGCTTCGATATTGAATTTGGCGAAACAGTCGGCGAAACTCTTCAGGGTAAGGTTCACCCCCTCATAGATCGCCTTGATCGTCTCGTCTTCGCTATTGCTGGCCGCCTCCAGAGAACGCTCCAGATTGTCCATGACCCCGAGTAGCTCGATGCTGAACTTCTCCTGGCCGTATTTATGGGCCTTTTCGATGTCCTGTTCGGTGCGGCGACGCAGGTTCTGCATCTCTGCCTGCACTCGCAGCAGATCGTCTTTGGCGCGCTGCGCCGCTTCCAGCGCCTGCTCCAGCTCATCGACTTCCGCGGCCGCCGCCCCGGGTTCAGACTCCGCCGCTTGCTCTTGCTCCGGGTCCTGTTCGGTTACCATTTCTTCTGTTGCCGCTGCTGTCTGGGACTTCTCGTCCTCGGCACCTTGCTGATCTGGAGTCTGCTTGCTCATGACGTCCCCTGCCTGAATTCTGTTGTCTGAATGCTGTTCAATAAAAATGCCTGACTGGCAGGCGATGTGCGCTATATGGGGGCTGCAGCCCCGGATTCAAGCATATCCGATCAATTAGGCGGAAAATTTTCCAGCACCCGATTCTCGCCCTTGTCGCGTGGGTGATACGGCGAATTGAGCTGAAATAATTAATCATAATAGTTGTGCATTATTGCACCCCGTTCTCATATACTTTAGGCCTATGCTGCAACAACTCTCCATTCAGAATTACGCCACCGTCGACACCCTCGAGATCGAATTCAAGGCCGGCATGTCGGTGATTACCGGCGAGACCGGCGCCGGCAAGTCGATCATGCTGGGCGCCCTCGGGCTGACCCTGGGCGATCGCGCCGACAAGGGCATCGTGCGCAGCGGCGCCCACAAGACCGACATCAGCGCCGCATTTGAGATCGCCACTATTCCCAACGCACAGAAGTGGCTAAGCGAGAACGACCTCGAGATCGAACCCGACGCCAGCAGCTGCCTACTGCGCCGCGTGGTCAACGCCGACGGTCGCTCCAAGGGCTATATCAACGGCTCGCCGGTCACCATGGGCTCCCTGAAATCTCTCGGCGAGATGCTGCTGGACATTCACAGCCAGCACGAACACCAGTCGCTTCTGCACCGCGGCACGCACCAACGCCTGCTCGATGACTATTGCGTGTCGGACAAGCTACTGACCGAGATGCAGGCCACCTGGAAGCAATGGCACAAGAACACACAGATGATCGAAACGCTTCGCAATCGCTCGCAGGAGGATTCCGCGCAGACTCAGCTGCTGTCGTATCAACTGAGCGAACTCGAAGAGCTCGACATCGCAGAAGATGAAGTGCCCAACCTGGAGGCCGAGTTCAAGTCGCTGGACAATGCCGACGAGACCGTCGCCTCGGTGCAGAGCGCGCTGAACCTCTGCGGCGGCGATGACGAACAGAACGCCAAGTCTGCCCTGCATCAGGCGGTGACAGCCTTGAAGGAACTGCCGCAGAAGCCCGATCGTATCACCAATAGTATCGGGCTATTAGAGTCCGCCGCTATCCAGCTCGACGAGGCGGTGTCGGACCTGAGAGCCTTCGCCGATGACTTCGAGGCGAACCCGGAGCGTCTGGACCAGGTGAACGCGCGTCTCGGTGTGCTGCACGCCATCGCGCGCAAGCACAGGGTGAAGCCGCATGAACTCAGCGCAGTTATGACCGATCTCAGACAGCAATTGGATCGCATCGAGAACAGCGACGCCGAGCTAAGCAAGCTGCACGCCGCCGACCACCAGCTGCGTGAAGACTATCTGAAAGTCGCCAGCGAGATCAGCAAGCAACGCAAGAAGGGCAGCAGCAAGTTAGCCAAGCAGGTCAACGAACAGCTCAAGCAGCTGGGCATGCCCCATGCAAGCCTGCAGGTGCAACTGCTGGCCAGCGAGAAAGACAAGCCCGCATCGGGTGGACTGGAGACCATCGAGTTTCTGGTGAGCACCAACCCCGGGCAGCCGGCCAAGCCATTGATCAAGATCGCCTCGGGC
Source organism: Pseudohongiellaceae bacterium (assembly GCA_040880325.1). Lineage (GTDB taxonomy): Bacteria > Pseudomonadota > Gammaproteobacteria > Pseudomonadales > Pseudohongiellaceae > UBA9145. Next base: position 23,757 of record JBBDIR010000016.1, on the reverse strand, counting down.
GGCGAGCTATCGAGAATTTCCCTGGCGATACAGGTGATAACCGCCCAGACTTCTCACGTGCCGAGTCTGGTGTTCGACGAGGTGGATGTCGGTATTGGGGGCGGCGTGGCGAAGGTGGTGGGGCAACTGCTCAGACAACTCGCCGCGCGCACCCAGATCCTGTGTGTTACCCATCAGGCGCCGGTCGCCGGCCAGGGCCATCATCACTTCTTCGTGAGCAAATACACCAAGGCAGGCTCGACGCTAACGCAGATCGCCGAGTTGACTGAAGCAGAAAAGATAAGAGAAGTTGCCCGCATGTTGGGCGGTGAAGAACTCAGCGACGAATCACTCGCGCACGCCGAGAAGATGGTCGCGAATAGCTAGCTAAGCCTTGGCCTGACATGCCTTGCAAATGCCGTACAGGTACATGCTGTGGTCGGTGATCTTAAAGCCATATTTCTTGGCGATCTTCTCTTGCTGCTGCTCGATCACCTCGTCGTAGAATTCTTCCACGCTGCCGCAGGTCTGACAGACGATATGATCGTGATGATCGATGGTGGTTAACTCGAACACCGAGCTGCCGCCCTCGAAGTGGTGGCGCATGACCAGGCCGGCCGATTCAAACTGCGTGAGCACGCGGTAGACCGTGGCCAGTCCGACATCCTCATCGGCTTCGATCAGTGCCTTGTAGACGTCTTCCGCACTGAGATGCTTGGTTTCGGAACTTTCCATGATTTGCAGAATCTTAACTCTGGGCAGGGTGACTTTGAGCCCGGCCTTGCGAAGTTCCTGATTTTCTGTCGCCATAGTTATTCTCAGTTACTCTCAGTTACTCTCATTATCGATGAAAAGGCCCTGGGGCCGCGCCAATCTGGCGGTTTTACTACCTTAAGTAGTAGGGTATTATGCCTGCTGGATAAGGCATAGGAAAGGCGAAGGCCGGCTTTTCACAGGTTTTCGGCGCCAACATCATCTATTCGAAACACGTAGTGAAACGAGCAACATGAAACAAGTAGGTAGAAACAGCTCTGTGCTTATCCTGATGTCCCTGCTACTCGGGTGCGGCAACATAGGTTCGTTGGATTTTCCCGGCGTGTACAAGATATCTATACCCCAGGGCAATATCATCACCCAGGAGATGGTCGATCAACTGCGCCCCGGCATGACCAAGCGACAGGTGATCTTTGTTATGGGCACACCGCTGGTTCGCGATCCTTTCCATCAGGATCGCTGGGACTACGTCTACAACTTCATGCCCGGCGGTGGAGTGCGCGGCCAGGAACGCGTGTCTGTGTTCTTCGAAGAAGATGCCCTGATCAACTTTACTGGCGACTTCGTACCCAGCAGTGAAGCTGACTCACAGGCCAGCACAAACTAGCAGGCCTTGCCTCCTAGCTCTACGCGCGATACTGACACCTTTGCTTACATCGAAGAAAAGTCTGGAACTTGCAACTCTGTTAGGCGAGCTGTTTCGAACGGAACCTCGTTGAATAAAAGGGGGTAGTATGACTTCCTTACGACCTCATGATAACGACGTATTCTGTCTTCAAACTCAACACTGGATTTAACATCAGTCGCAGCAATAGCTTGTAGGGCTCGCTGCACAGCAACTGCAGGAGAAACAAACGCGACCCAATTAGTCAATTTGTCGCGATGTAAAATGGAGGTTCTATAATCCTCAACCAACGGCGCTGCGGCTTCGTCGCCAACCTGTTGAAAGGCGTAGTACCATTTCCAATGAAAAGGCTCGGTGATGGGCGCGGTGTCCGACCACTCGGGATGGGAAGCGAAAAAACGATCCATCGTTGCTGCTTTCGGAATATCCCAAGCATCATTGACAACTTCTCTCTGCGTGAGAGCAATGTCGGACCCGTGAGCTCTCTCAACAGATGATTCAATGGCTACTTTACCAAGCAAAGGAATAATGATGTTGAGCATCATCCATACGCCAACCAATGATGCTGCGATAGCGCCTGAGTTAAGGGTTTTTAACCCGCCGAAGAGAAGCGTAATCGCTGTCCAACACAGTACAAGCGCGAGAACAGCAGCACTGCTTGTGATAAAAAGTGATAACCCAGCACCTTCAAGTAATAGACCCACCCATAAGGGAAGCAGCGCCAATAACGCCAGACTGATGGTGCGTAACGTTATCCGAAGCCCCCACATTTTTCTGCCACTGCCTGCCGTCACAACAAGCAGTGCGTGTCGACCAGCCTCCCGTTCTGACGAAATCAGATCGTAAAAGACAAAGATTATGAGCAAAGGTAAAACGAACGCCGCGAAAAATGCGTAGTCGAACCGGCCTGACAGCGCGAGTTCTGGGTTGATACTGTCGGTCTCATAGATTTGCCCTTCAAGTGCTAGCGCGCGAATCCGCATCATGACAGGGGATAAATCTCGCTGTCCTATTGCGGCGAATGCAAGTTCGGACGGATGATTCCAAGCTGCATAGAACGTTGAGTAAGCAGCGTCGCCAAAATCAGTTGCCTGTGAGCGCGCGAACTCGCGCTCTGATTGATCGAGCTCGATTAGGGTGGCAATTTCTCGTTCTTGTTCTGCTATCACGGTGAGCCCCGTAACCACAGCAATACTAGCAAGCAGTAAAGTTAACCCGAAAGCGGCCATCAAGGCTTTGCTGCGGGTTAGGAGAGTTGCTTCTTGTTGAATGCGTAACCAGTTCATAATCTGTGTAACCTGCGAGATGTGAATACAAGTAATAGAGCCGCGATGAAAGCCCAACCTAATAACATCAGAACGGCAGAGTAGGCTTTTGAAAATCGCTCATTTAAGGGCTCTGTAGATAGGGTGAACTCGGGCATATTGGCCCAATTTTGAGCGCTCACTCTTGTGCGCTGCTCCGATGCCGCGTCAGTGCTTCTGCCCACATCATCAGCAAAAGTAATAGCCTCCATCTGGAGACGGTTGTATCGCTGGACCATGTCATAGCGGTACTCCTCCGCCGCCGCTAGAAATCGGTGGTGTGCAGACAAATTAGTGCCCGCCATTGCCATTGAAAATGAGCGCATGGCAATTAGAGGGGTAAGTAAACCGAATCGGTTGGCAATGGCTGATTGCTGTATTTCGCTTGCCTGCTTTTGCCGAGCATATTCGTTGTAAATTCTAGCGTCCTCTTCTTCGCCACGCATAGCTACCAGGCCTCGGTAGTTGAACGGTAAGTCCTCGATACGTGTTACATTATTTTCAGCGAGCGTTCTTTCTTGCAAGCTGAGAAAGGCGGGATCGCTGACATCATGGCCGTCCCCGGCAGTTCGTAAGGTTTCGGCGACGGCAAGCCCTGTTTCAATCTGGCTAGGCGCCTGAACCAAACTGGCAGTCACATCCGAGGCAAAGCGCGGCACCAGCACGGTGAACGCCGCCCAGAAGCTAAGCAAGGCTAAAAGTGAGGCTTTTGCAGAGGCGGCACTACCGGAAACGCCAATAATTAGCTGTGCCCAGATCGTAAGATAAACACCATAGCCGACAACCAATAAAAGCAGTGCAAACGTGCTGTCGCTATCGCCTGCTGCGATATATAAGCCTGCCAGCAACAAAGGTAGCAGTGCGCCTGCTGCCAATACCGACAGTGCGATAAATTTGCCAAACAGCAGCGAGCGATTGGAGATCCCTTGCCCTAGCAGTTGATGCAGGGTTTGTTGGTCTCGTTCCCGTGCGACGGTAGAAAAACCGCACAGAATCATCAGTAAAGGGATTAACGCTTGCAGTGCAAAGGCGGGTGAAAATGAACCGAAGCGCGCCAGCAGGCCTGTTTCGGCCGCTGAAATAAATGCTGCCGTATTCTGCCGGTGCCCTTCAAGGAAAACCGATGTGCCAACGAAAGCATCCACTCCCGGATCTACCGCTGCCAACGGTGATAAGGTCCGATAAACATAGTGACCATAATGTACCATTCGATGTGGGTGTCGATCGGGCTGAGCTGCGAGTATTGCATTCGACTCTTCCTGTTCGTGCAGGCGCTCTTCCAGCTGCCTCGATTGCTCTGTGATCGAGAGGAATACGGAAGCCGCAGAAAGAGTTAGCAGAGCAATAAGCGCGATGAGTGCGAGCTTGGACCGCTGCCAATACCGAAGTTCATCCCTGGCAATGATAATTGCATCTCTCATGCTGCATCCCTCCTAATAAACATTTCACGAACAGCATCGACATCAATTGCTTTGCCTGCCTCGCGAGCGAAGCTGCCGACCAATTGACCATCTCGAAGCAAGCCAATTGATGTAGCAACCTGACATGCGCCGAATAAATCATGAGTTACCATTAAAATGCTAACTCCCTTGCTTGATAGCTGATCAACAACGGTATGAAAATCCTCTACCGCTGCGGGGTCTAAACCGGACGTAGGCTCATCAAGAAAAACCACAGGGGTTTCGCGGAGAATAGCCAACGCAACAGCTACTTTCTGCCGCATACCTTTGGAGTAAGTGCTCAAGTGGCGATGCCTAGCTGCTTGATTCAGATTCACTGAATCGAGAGCATTGTGAATACTGTCATCTCTCGGGGAAGTGTTAGCTAGTGAGAGAAAGTAGCGAATATTTTCCATGGCGGTAAGGTGCCCATAGAGTGAGGCATTTTCAGGTAAATAAGCGATAGATTTTCGGACTGCTGCACAGTTTTCATCTGCGCTCATGCCTAATACGCTCGCCTTTCCATCGGTAGGCGCCAGAAACCCCATAAATGTCAAAAGCGTCGTAGATTTACCAGCACCATTGCCACCGAGCAAGGCATACACCTCGCCACTTGCGACGTGGAAATTTAAGTCTTTTAGCACAGATGAACCGCCTCTGGAGACAGAAAGATTTTGAGCGGATAACACAGTAGTAGTCATGCTTCTACCTCGTTGTAATGATAGTTAGCTGAAGTCTAGGGTGAATGAAACGCTAGCGTTTACGCCATCAGTGGGAGAGTGAATGGTGTCTATGCCGGTTTCACCGAAATCGAAAACGTATTCGAAAAATTCATCAGTGGCATTGTTAAGTTGGAAATTCACACGGCCCCAATTAGTCGAGTATTCTAGGACGGCGTTAAGGATTGTGTAGTCGCCAAACTTACCGCCAAGATTGTTTTCGTTGACGTAGTAGTCACCTTGAGAATCGATATGGATCCTACCTGATATAGCAGGAGTGAATTGATATTGTGCTCCAACCGATGCGGTGAAGTCGGGGATGCTGCGAATTTCGTTGCCAATGGCATTTTGCAGGCTGTCACTTGGGCGAACTATTTCAGAATTTACCGTGGTAAAGTTTGCCCAGAGCGAAGCCTTGTCGCTTAAATTTAAGCTTAGCCCGCCATCGATACCGTCACGATTAGTTGCGCCGATATTGCTCGCGGTATCATCAATACTAATGAATTCATCGCTTGCGTCCTGCTGCCAGTAAGAAATCCTCGCTTGAAGATCGTCGGTGAGGTCCCAGCGAACTCCTAATTCCCAGCCGTCATTGATCGATACGTCGCGAGCATTCACATTGCCGCTGGTATAGGCATCGGCGCCAAATGGGTGTTGAAAACTTCTACCGTAGTTGCCAAATACAGTCACGCCATCGACCGGTGATAGGAAGATATTAAGCGATGGTTGAACAATAGTGCCAAAATCAAACATATTTCGCGGATTAGCAACGCCTGCCGCATTAAATTGAACGAAGTCTCCGTCTAGGCGATCAGCTCTAACACCTACGTTCCATGTGAGAAAGTCGCTGAAAGTGTTTTCTATCTGGACGAAAGCTCCTTGGGTGTCAAATGAGTATTGGCGATTTCGTCCCACATTATTAACATCTCGCTCTCTCGATTGGCCGATGGTTCCAAAGCGCTGTTCGAGAATGTCTTGGTTTTCAACATCTGCACCCACATTAAGAGCCCAAGTATCACTTATTTGCCAGTTTAAGTTGGCTATCGCGCCCGACATATCCTGATCATCGAAACGGTTTGTGAGCGCGCCTGCCTCACTGAAGCGAACCCAGCGCTCTCGCTCAAAGTTTTGCCAATAGGCTTTTAGTGAAAACTGCACGGCTTCGCTAAACGCGTTGTCATAATGCAAGCTGTAATGGTCAGTTGTCTTGTTGCCACCATCTTGATTGGCAAAACTTGCTGAAGACTGAGGTGTTTGGCGCACAACATCAGCACTAAGATAGCCCGGAGCATCGCCTTCATAGCTTGCATGGCGCGCAATGAAGGCTAAGGTAGAGGAGTTTGTTAATTGATAAAACCAACGACCTGAAGCCGATAATTTCGCAAGGTCAGTACGATCTCGATAGCCTTCGCCTTCACGAAAGCCAATGAAGTAATTTTGCGTGAGTTTTCCAGTTTCGAGGCCGGTGTAAGCCTGCAGCTCCCTTGCTCCAAATGTGTCTACCGTTGCATTTAGTGTGGTTGTGCCTACATCTGACCGCGAAGCGACGTTGTAATTTCCAGCGACATTCTGCAGGCCGTAACGAGGATCGCTTGTACCTTTGAATACTTCGATTGATTCAATGCCCATTGGAAACAATTGATCTAACTCGTTATAGCCGTTGTGCAAGTTAGAAGGGATGCCGTCAATAATCAGTTTAGCGTGGGGAGAGCTGCCGTCTCCAGCAAAACCGCGGATAGAAATATCTGTGTTGATAATGCCCTGATTAAATCTCGATAGATAAACCCCAGGCACTTTAGAAAATAGCTCCAGCGTGTCTCTTACATGCTCATATTCGAGTTCATCGCGTCCGATTACATCAAGTGATCCTGCCAGGGTGCGGTTGTATGTTGCAGAGCCGTCGCCTATCACTAGGATCGATTCGAGACGCTCGCTGCTTACATTTTCAGCGCCTAGCAGGCCCAGCGACGTTGTAGCGATGGCGGTAGTGCAGGCAATTCTTAAGGCTTGTTTCTTGTGTTTAACTTGCATAATAAAGCTCTCATCATTCACCCATCCGGCTTTTAGTTAAGCTGTTTGGGTGGGAATTCGGAAATGCCAGACACGCTATGCGTCTCTTGGCTAGAATAAGTTTGAGAAAAATCTATATTAGGCGAGAGGAGGAGCGCGAGAATTAGCGACGATAGCTGTGCTTGAAACCAATTGTGGAGCTAGGCTGGCTAGCTCTTCCGTGGCCAGCACAGCAAAAGGCACATCAGCACTTGGGAGCAGGAAGTCAGAATTGTTATTCTGTTTTACACAGATTGAACAATCGAAGTGGTGAGTGAGATCACCTTGGTGACTGTGCTGAAGCGCTATAGCCTGAGAGCAGAGAAGCACCGTAACAAGAAAAGCAGCCAGCGCAAAACTAACGCGCGATTGGCTGCTGCTTCTGTGTTTGCTCACAAACTGATTCATTATTGCGCTTCCACTTTAGCGAACGACTGCCATTCAGTGACGAAAGAAAGCGTCACCAAACGGTTCAGCTGCTTATTGCTTCCAGAAATGTCATCGAAACAACGGCGATCTCGTTAGAATTCAAACCTCAAGCCCATTGTCACACCACGCCCAGGCTCGGGAGAGTAGTTCTTCAGCAACGAAGCGTGATTTCGAACCTCTTCATCGAGCAGGTTGTCTCCGCGAATAAAGAGTTTTAAGTCGCTATCAGTATTGCCAAGGGCAAAATGGTAGTCGGCGTAGACAGAGACCAGCGTATAGCCATCTGTATCGAGTTCGAGCTCACCAACTTCATCTTGCTCGTTCACATCCGTGACATGCAGGTGCATGCTCCAGTTCGAACCGAAGTAGCGTAGTTCGGCACCCAGCTTGGATGCTGGTATGCGCGGCACGTTGCCGCCCGAATCAAATTCGGCATCAACCATGTCGCCGAACAAGCTCAGCGCCAGCGAGCCATTGTTGGTCTCCAACAGATTGAACGAGACCTCAGCCTCTAGCCCGCGGAACTTCGCGTCTCTGGCGAGATAGCTGGCGATAGACTGCTCTTCGTGTTCTTCGCCGGAAAGATCGAGGAAGATATAATCATCGATCGTGTTGTAGTAGGCGCTGAACTCTCCAGTAATGGGACCGCTGTGCAGGCGATAACCAAACTCGATATTGTTGGAGGTTTCCTCGTTCAGATTCGGATTGCCTACTTCCAGCAGGCTGGTAGCGGCATGCAACACCAGATCCTCATCGTCGGCGAAGCGCGCGCATGTGCTTGCGTCAGTGTTCGAATAGAGCTCCTCAACAGAAGGGGCTCGTTCAGAGAGTGACAGGCCAAAGAGCACATTCGAATCGGAATTGACGTCGTACAACACGCTGCCGCTCAAACTCGTTGCGGAACCGTCAAAGCTACAGCCGCCGTTAGGATCCACGCTATTGTCTTCGAAGCGGAAACCTAGTTCGGCTGTGAGATTGCCCTGCGCGTAACGCTCCACACCAAAGATTGCCCGTGAGCTAATATCTGAGCGTGGAATGAATGCTTCTTCTCCGATAGCGCTAAATTCGGTGTCAGAATACTGGAATCCCCAAACCCCAGTCCAATCGCCTACTGGAACATGTGACAAGGTAAATCGCCCTTCCGTCCCCTCATTAGAAAACAACGTACCAACCTCGGAACCACCATCTTCGAAGAATTCGACTTCGCCGTGCTGGTAGTCAGTAAAACCTAGCGAGCCTCGAACAGATTCGATCCAGCTATCAGAAAATTCGAATCCGCCACGTATATCGTAGCGACGACTTTCCATATCGATGCGCACAAATTCGACTTCTTCGTGCTCTTCTTCGTGCTCTTCTTCATGCCCTTCTTCATCGTGATCACCATCTTCCTCGTGGTGCTCCTCTTCATGATGAACATGAGCGCCCGGTGGCAATCCGTAGTTATTGTTTAGCTCGTTCGCGGAGAAGCCGATGAAGCCATTATTGCCAACCCACGAGAAGCCCAGCGTGGCGCCATCAGACTCCGAATCGGAATTGCCGATAAAGCCGCGTGTATTCTCAAACTCTTCGTGCTCGTGACCTTCTTCTTCGTCATGGTCGTCGTGATCTTCCTCATGATGCGCAGCGACTAGCTCTTCCAGCTCCTCAACTGCAAACTCATCGATGGCGAAGCCTTTTATGTTGACGTTGTCATTATCGCGGCGGAACGCATCTAGGTGGAAAGCAAAATTTCCTGCCGCGGCGTCCAGCCTAACTACGGTCTTCTCTTCTCCATTAACGGAGTTCCGAGATTGCTGAAGTATGAATTCGGTGTTCTCTACCAGTGATTCTGGGACTCGGTTGTCGATAACGTTCACTACGCCGCCGATTGCCCCGCTTCCATAAAGCAACGTAGACGGGCCGCGCACCACCTCGAGCCGCTCTGCTAGCACCACCTCTACACTGTTCGCGTGGTCGGGGCTCAGGTTAGACGCGTCGGTAACGCCGACGCCGTTCTGTAGAATCGTGACCCGATTGCCGGTTTGTCCGCGAATGATCGGCTGGCCAACACCGGTGCCGAACGAGGCGCTGTTTACGCCGATCTCGTTCTTCAGAGTGTCACCCAGGCTGTTACCGACCTTTTCCAGCAACGCCTCGCCAGACAGAATGCCTATCGGCAGTGCCGTCTCGGCCTCTGACTGTTCGAATGGCGCGGAAATAACGATTTCTTCAAGCCGATCTTCGTTGTGTACTTCCTCTGCTGCATAAGCTGAATTCCCGGCTACTGCCAGCATTGGGTTTACTAGAACGAGGGTAAATTTCAGGTTTCTGGTTTTCATGACAATCCCTAAATAACATCTAATTTTGAAAGCTAATGTCGCTGGCTACGCAGTGCGCACACGCCACTTAAGCGTGGTGCAACTCTACTGACAGCTATATTTGGTTTAGAGGTAGTTTAGGATTGCGGCGGGGCGCGGGACTTGGCGGGAGTTGGCGCCAGAAAGGGAACAGAGTCTAGAGTGGCTGCGAGATAGCTCTGCCGAACAGGGGCAAAGTGCAGTGTTAAAGAATCGGCGGCGATAACATCGTCGCTATGACCAACTTTAACGCAAATCTCGCACTGAAATTGCTGCGCAAAGTCAGCGTGTGTGTGCGCCAACTCGGTGCTTTGTAAGAATAGAACCAACAGAGCGAGCGCGACAACGAGGGGCATAAGCAGCCCTCGTTTCGCTAATTTTTCGCTTTGTCTGAAAATTGAAGGGCTCATGAATCCGGGCACGTCAGCTCATTAATTACTATCATTAGCGTTCGATTATTGAGAACTCATATACTAAAGTCAACATTTACTTACGCTCCAGCACTGCATGTTGCCATGACAACACGCAGAGATCGCCGACTCTTCAGTCTAGCGGCGCGCAGCTCAATTACTCGACTAGGCGCTGCGCCATCGCGTTTAAGGCGTCGATACCAACGATGTCCTGCGCCAACAGAAAGATGTCCTGCCGTGGTATCTTCGGCAGCGCCTTGATCAGGGTGGCCATATGCGCCTCTTCCTGCGCGCGGCGTTCCTCCAGGAAGCTGCCCTCGCCCTGCGGCGAACGCTTGTTGACCACCAGACAGTCGACGCTGATCTTGCCGCGCTTCAACTGCTGCTGCAGTTCAATCGTCTCCAACACCGGCAGGCGCTCCGCCGCCAGCACGATCACGAAGGAGGTCTGGCTCTTGTCGGATAGCTTGTCTCTGAGCGTGGTAAAGCGTAGCCGGCGGCGATTGAGCAGCTTGCGAATGCCGGACTCGCGCATCTTGTCATCGTCTTCTGGGTCATTGCCGAACAGCTTGTCGCCCTCGCTGGCATCGCGGCCCATGCCACGCACGATCTCGGCGAACTTATCCGCCTTCTCGCGGCGCTGTATCAGGCCCTCGGTCCAGGCCGACATCATCTCCGGCAGCACCATCAGTCGCGCGGTATGCCCGGAAGGCGCCGTGTCGAACACAATGAGGTCATAGTCTTTCGTGCCCTGCTCTACCACCTCGGCGATGCGCTCGAGAATCGCCGCCTCCTGCATGCCCGGCGCGTCTTTCGATAGCGCCATGTGTTTGTCCACCTCGCTGCGCAGATTGATCGGCATCAGGCGATGCAGCGAATTGGTAATCTCTGCCATATGCAGCTTTACCGTCTCGGCCGGATCCAGCTCCAGGCCATCGAGGCCGGCGGCGAGACGCACCGCCTTGGAGCCGATCTTGCGATCGAACAGATGGCCGAGGTTGTGCGCCGGGTCGGTGGAGACCAGCAACACCTTCGCACCCTCGTTCGCCCGCGCGAGTGCCGTGGCCGCCGAGATCGTGGTCTTACCCACGCCCCCTTTGCCACCGAAGAACAGAATCTTTTTTTCGCGCGCGAGTTCTAACAGCAATGTACGTGATCCAGAGGTGAGCGTTCCATACCCATGCGCACATGCCAGTCATGAAAACGGTCATAGACGATGGGCAGTAGCTCCATGGTATAGAAGGCAGCGGGGTTGGGGATGCCGAGGCTCTCGGCGAACACCAACAACATGAACAGATCCTCCTCGTCGCGCTGCGCACGGGCGAAGGAGCGTCGGTAGGAGGTGACGTAGTATTCGTGCAGGCCATGCTCGATGCGCTGAAGCAGGCTGTCTTTTTTCTGTTCGTCTTCAGACATCGCTTGGGCCAGAGCGTGGATTGATTTGATAGTCTATCATGCGACATACCTCGCGGCATTAGTAAGAGAACTAAGTTAGAAACTTTCATCTCCAGCCCGTATTTCAACTACTCGTAATTCCATTACATAAGCATCGCGTAGAACAGACTACTTCCTATTTTCTTTATTAGCCCGATCCAACCGCGCCGCCTTCGGATCGATCAAAAGCGGACGATAGATCTCCACCCTGTCGCCAGCACTCAGCACATACTCATCCGGCAGCGGCCTTCCCTTGCCATCTAACGGCTTGGAGAAGATGCCCATGGGGTCCTTCGCGATATCGATCTCGGCAAACTCGGCGGCGATATTGGAAAGCTCCACCGCCTGCAGCGCAGTCGTACCTAGCGGCACCTGAAGCGGCACGATGAGCTGCCGCTCGGGGGTCGCGTAGGCCACCTCCACCACGATCAGGGCTTCGTCGGTATACTCATCAGTCACTGCCATACACCTCATGAGCGCGCTGCACGATGGCATCGACCAGGTTGTTGGCGGAGGCACTGAACAGTTTCTCCGCTGCGAACCCCACCAGAGAAGACTTAAACTCGAACTCCATGGCAAGGGATATCTTGCAGGCATTCTCAGTCAAGGCATCGAATGACCACTGTGCCTTGAACTGCTTGAAGTTTCCCTCGACCAGACTCATGTCGATGCGCTGTGGGCGCTGTAATTGATTGCGGGTAGTGAACTGCTGGCTGATGCCGGCCTTGGCGAGCTTCAACTCGCCGATCAGCTCGGTGGCCGATTGACTCAATACCCGAGCCGACACACAGCCCTGCATAAAATCCGGATAGTGTTCGACGGCATTCACCAGATCAAACATCTGTTCGGCAGAATATTCGACCAGGGCGCTGCGGTTGATCAGGGTCATAGCTTAGAAAATGTCATAGACTAGAGGTAGATCTGCGACACGGTGCTGATGAACACCGCCAGCAACACCACGGGGATAACTGTGCCCAGCGAAAAGTTAATGTACTTCTGCAACAGCGAGCCTTCGTAATTCGGGTTGCCCTTGGACAGCTCTTCCGACAGGCCACTCACCTTCCAGCGATACGCACAGAAGATACACACCGTAAAACCCACCAGCGGCAGTATCGTCTCATAAAACACATCGGACACCAGATCGAAGAAGGACTTCGACACCCCGCCGTAGCTGGTGAAGTTGGTAAAGAAATCCACCATGCCCAGCGACATCGTCGCAGGAATCGCGAACGCTGCCAGCAATACAGCCTGCAACAACACGGCCTTCTTACGGCTCAGACACCATTCATCGATCCAGCAGGAGATGGGGATCTCGATGATGGAAACCAATGAAGTCAGCGCCGCGAAGAATACCAGGGTAAAGAAGATCAGCGCCACGATGCTGGCGCCGGTGTAGCCCACCGCCAACTGCATGGATAAGAATATCTTGGGCAGAAAGCTAAAGATCAGCCCCACGCTGCTGGTGGAGAGGTCATCGGTATTGGTGTTCGGGTCGAAGGCGAAGATCGCCGGCAGAATCAGCAGGCCGGCGAAGAAGGCGATGCTGGTATCGGCGATAGCCACCATGCGCGTCGACTGCGGAATATTGTCCTCGCGGCCAAAGTAGGAGCCGTAAGTAATCAGGATGCCCATACCGAGGGAGAGTGAGAAGAAGGCCTGACTCAAAGCGCCATTAACGACAGTTAGGCTCATCTTGCTAAAATCCGGCACCAGATAATAGGCGATGCCGGCACTGGCGCCGTCCAGGGTCAGCACGAAGAGTGTGAGCAGGATTAACATCACGGCCAGCGTCGGCATCAACACGCGGGCCAACCTCTCGATGCCGCCCTTCACGCCGCCGAGCAGGATCGTGAAGACAATCCCAAGCAACAACGCGAGATAGCCAAACAGCGAAGGCTCGGCAACTAGAACACCGAAGGTCGCCTCATCGGCGAGTGCCGCCAGACCGCCGGTGGCGATCTCCTTCAGGTACACCACCAACCACACCGTGATCACCGTGTAGAAAACCGCGATCATAAATGGTGTCAATATGCCGAGCATGCCCACCAGCCGCCACTTCTTGTCGCCACCGGATAACTCGGAGAAGGCACCGACCGGATTGCGCTGAGTGCGGCGGCCCATGGAAATTTCAGCCATCATCACTGGGTAGCAGATGAAGGCAATAAAGAAGAGATAGATGATAAGAAAGGCGGCGCCGCCGTTCTTCGATGCCATAACCGGGAACGCCACGAGGTTGCCAAGCCCCACTGCCGAGCCCGCGGCGGCGAGGATAAATCCTAATTTTGAGCTAAACTGCCCTCTATCGTGTGACATCAAAAAACCCTTTTAGCTCAATATATTAGCCTATATCTAACAGCCGCTCTCAGGCGCCGTTGAGCGATTCTATCAGCGCCGCCAGAGCAGCACAACGCGCGCCATATGGGGCCGCGCGCAGCTAGTCGAGCCTAAGCTCACGTAACACGCTATAATCGCGCCCCATGGCAAAATCCAAGACAGAAAGAGTCAAAACCAAGTCGGCGGACAGCACGATCATAGTCAACAAGAAGGCCCGCCACGACTATTACATACAAGACACCTTCGAGGCCGGCATCGCACTGCTAGGCTGGGAGGTCAAAGCCCTGCGCCTGAAGAAAGTGCAGATGACCGACAGCTATGTGCTCACCAAAGACGGCGAGGCCTTCCTGCTCGGCGTTAACATCCAGCCGCTGGACACCGCCAGCACCCATGTCATCGCCGACCCCGGCCGCACCAAGAAGCTGCTGCTACATAGCAGAGAACTCTCAAAGATATTCGCCGCCATCCAGCAGAAGGGGCACACCTGTGTCGCCACAAAACTGTACTGGAAGGGCCACCTGGTGAAATGTCAGATCGGTCTGGCCAAGGGCAAGCAAGACCACGACAAACGCGCCACCGAGAAAGACCGCGAGTGGGCCGTGGACAAGCAGCGTATTGTCAGACACGCCAACAGGTAGGCAGAAACCCTGCAGATCAACGGTCCAGCCGACTCCGCATTCCCTTGAATAAAGGCCATCAGCCCCAAAATATGTTATTGTGAGCGATCACATGGGGGCGATTCGGATTCGACGCCGGTATCGAAACCTTAGGTGCATGTCGAGAGGGTAGTGACTCTCGTTAATCAATCGCTGCAACTTTATAGTTGCCAACGACGAAAGCTACGCACTAGCAGCCTAAGAGCTTGCTAGCGATTGCCACTTGGATGTCCGTAAACAGGTGTTCGCAATCGTCATATAGAACGGAATCGCCAGTGGAGCGCGCTTGACGCGAAGCGGCTAAAAAGTATCAAGCTCGCCCAAGTCACCCTGCCCGTCGGGCGGATACGGGTTAACTCAATAGACGACGCTACACATGTAGAGCCGAAGGCAGAGGACTGACGGACGGGGGTTCAACTCCCCCCGCCTCCACCAATCAAGGGTTTCAAGACAACCCAGAAAGACCAGAAAAGCCCGTATATCCCAGTGATTGCTGGCTCTTTTAATACCTATAGCATCCGCCCCGCACCTAGACAATCCAGCTTTTATAGTAGTATCCATTGTAGTACCATGCCTGAAACCCTCAAATTGGTACTACTAAAATGGCGCGTACTACTAAACCTCTAACCAATACAGAAGTCAGCAACGCCAAGCCTAAGAGCAAGGTTTATACGCTATCTGATGGTGGCGGCCTGCAACTGCGCATAAAGCCCAACGGCTCCAAAACCTGGCTACTGGACTATTACCGCCCCTATACCAAGGCTCGTACATGCCTCAGCTTCGGAGCCTATCCTGCACTTACCCTGGCTGCAGCCCGCGCCAAGCGTGATGAAGCAAAAGCCCTGCTGGCACAAAATACAGACCCTAAAGAGCACCGGGAAGAAACTACTCTCAAGAATGCCGCTGCTCACAGCAACACCCTGAAAAAAGTGTCCCAGCAGTGGCTGGAGATCAAGAAAACCAAAGTATCTCCTGACCATGCCGAAGACTCCTGGCGTTCACTGGAGCTGCATGTTTTTCCCGACATTGGAAGCATTCCTATCCACAAGATCACCGCCATCAAGGCGATAGAAACGCTCAAGCCCATAGCAGCCAAAGGCAGCCTCGAAACCATAAAACGGCTTTGCCAGCGCCTGAATGAAATCATGACCTTTGCCGTCAATACCGGTTTGATCACTGCAAACCCATTGACTGGCATCAGCAAAGCGTTTCAGCCCCCCGGCAAGCAACACCAGCCAACGATTACCCCCGACCAGCTGCCCACATTGATGAGAGCCCTCGCAGGCGCAAGTATCAGGCGAACCACCCGCTGCCTGATTGAATGGCAACTCCACACAATGGTTCGCCCAGGAGAGGCCGCAGGTGCGCGCTGGGATGAAATAGACTTTGAAAAGAGACTCTGGACTATTCCAGCAAGCAGGATGAAACAGAAACGCCCTCATTCAATCCCACTATCCACTCAAGCCCTCAAGTTGCTGGAGTTGATGAAGCCCATCAGTGCCAGAAGTGAGTTCGTCTTCCCCTCAGACAGAAACCCCAGAACTCATACACACCCTCAAACAGCGAATATGGCACTGAAGCGGATGGGCTTTGACAAGAAGCTGGTTGCTCACGGGATGAGGTCAGTTGCCAGTACCACCCTTAATGAGCAGGGCTTTGACCCTGAAATCATTGAGGCAGCTCTCGCCCATGTAGGCAAGAACGAAGTCCGCAATGCCTACAACCGTGCCCAGTATATTGAACGCCGCATCCCTCTGATGAAGTGGTGGAGCGAGCATATAGAAAAGGCGGCAACTGGCAACATGAGCCTCACCGGCACTGCCGCCCTGTCTATTGTCGCCAACGGCTAAGCCTCAGATTTTGACTGTGCTCGCATTTCCCGCGCCAGCGCTTTTGCCAGCTCTTCCACATTATCGCCGGTTTGAGAGCTTGAACGGGGTTTCTGTAGCATCCTGAAGATTTCAGACTGCCTGCTCTCCTGCACTTCACCATAGCTGTAAAACGTAGTCAGTACTCCTTCATGCCCCAGATTCTGACTCCATGCCTTGAACTCTTCAGGGCTTTGGCACACTGTTTCACCTAGTTGCACCAGCGTATTACGGAAGCTGTGAGGGTTAAAGTAAGTCAGCCCTGCGAACTCAAAGGCTTCAGCGAATATCTTCCTGATAGCTGCCGCATTGCTCCAATGTTCTGGCTTGACGCCCGCCGCCTCGAATACTCTGGAGTTTCCCCTTATCACGGAAGTCTTCGGGAAAAGTGGGTCATCATTGCCAAATAGCAATTCGCCCTTCAGATAGCTCACCCAGTCATGCAGTATGCGTTTGATATCCTCCCCCACCGGGAAGAAATAGGTGGTGAACGTTTTACTGGCTTTAGTTTTTACCTCTCGCGCATCCTGGAAGACACTTCCTGCGCAAAGGTCAATATGCTTGAGTTTCAGAGATGCTATAGCGCTGTCCCGGGCGCCTGTCAGGATTGTGAAGGCAACAAGCGCTTTATTACGCTTCTCAATATCGCTGGTATCAGGCATCACAGCCAGCACACGCCTAATCTGCTCCAGTGTCGGTACTGCCCTGCTCCGGCTTGCCGTGGCTATACGGGAGTCCTTCTCTGACAGGTTGAAATACTCAGTTTCTGTATAGTTGATCCGCGACTTATACCCTGTTTGCATGGCAAGCCACTGAAAGAAAGCTTTCAGATTTCTCAATGTGCCGTTAATGGTGGCCTTGCTTAGTGGTTTTCCGGTTTTCTCGTTCCGATGGTTGGCCAGAAAGCGCTTGAAGGCGACTGCCTGCTCAAAATGAAAAGCTTTGAAATCCTTCCATTTTGTATGTTCCTCAAAGCGACTGATAGCTTTTGCCATCGCATCCACTGAAGAGTCATCCTGCCGCTTTGCTTCTTTCAAAAAGATGAAATATTTACGCTTCATTCGCTCATTATCGGGGTGGTATTTGAACATAGTTTAAGCCCTCTATTTGAAGTCACTGTTTACGGGGAGTTCACCCCACTTGTTTATATGTTCCTGTGACTTCGGGATAGAAACGTCCAGCTCCTGCTTTAACTTGTCCAAACTGGCCACACTGGCATAGCGGTTCATCATCCCATCACAATCGGGGCATAACCCTATCAGCCGCCCACTGGTGCCCGTTTCGGAACAATAATCCACCATGTTGCCCGCCGGTCTCTTTGGCTCTCGACACCGCATACAGTACAACTCGAAAGACCTGCATTTTTTCTTGTTGACTGTGCGCTTACCTTGCAGATACTTGCGAAGCTCAACACCCAGAATCAAGGTGGGACGCTTCTCATCACACACAGGCAAGCCTTCCTTGACCCAACTCCTGACAGTATTTTTGTGTCTGTCCAAAAGCACTGCCGCTTCTTCAACCGTATAGTTGCGATGGATTTTCACCAGATTAGGATTTAACCGTTTTGGCATGAGTACACCGCCCGGCTTGATTCGATCTTCTCCACCAGCCAGCTCTCAACATCGGCCTCTACCCAGCCGACTGCCCGACCACCCAACGACACTGGCCTTGGGAATTCATTATTGGCCATTCTCAGATAGATACTGCTGCGAGACAGCCCGGTACGTGCCTTAACTTCTGGAAGCCTTAAAATTATGTACGCCATGGTGAAACCTCTTCAGTCCAGTTAGGAAATTGAGGCTTGAGCGTAGATGGGCAAAATGGGCGAACACAGAGTTGAAAACGTCGCCGGGAATCAGATTGATTGCTTTGAAATCAGATAGTTATAAAGTGCAAAGCGGTAGCTGACACGCAGCAAAGATTTTATCAGATTCATAAAAATCAGATGGTTAGCTTGGGCAGAATTTTTCCGCCCAACTAATTTCAGGGAAGCCGTTTTCGGATGGTTTCAGAACTCTTACCTTTAGCAATCTCCAGGCGAGAAATCTTGTGTGCATACCAGGTTTTTGGCCTGTTCGGATGCTGCTTGATCAACTTGACATACGCATCATGCCAGTCCTGATACATGGCCTGGGTTTGCTGCTTTCTGCTTTCTCTGCCGTCAGTGCTTGGCGTATAGGCTTTGCCGGATGCTTCCGGCTCTTTGGCCAGCATCGCCTGAATTCTCAATTCATCCAGGCTTATCTCACCACCACCGGCAAACAATACTTCATTTACCGGAACCCTCTGCTGGTTTATTTCCAGTGCAAGCGGGGATGGCAGCAGGGAAACCCAGCGCCTGCCCCTGGGGCTTGGCACCATGCCTAATCGTAGTACCCCTGCTTCAGTCACTTGAACCCGAGCTGGCTCCAGACCTAGTTGCAAAGCCATAAACCGTGCCAGCATGCGGCTATCAACAGCCCACTGCTGCAAGCGTTCAAGCTGCACCGCCACCCGCCCCATTTCAGCCTGCTTGTGGGGGACTTCACACACTACAAAAGCTCTCATCCTGTCAGTGCCCTGTCCCTGCAACACAACATCGGTATAACAACGCTCTTCACAGCCCACACACTCAATCTTATTAGCCGAAGAGACTGGTTGTATCAGGCCATAACCCAGAAATGCCTCAGTGGCGCTCTGTCCCCACCCCTGCACTTCATCATACTGCAACTGCGCTTTGCCTTTACCGGCCTCCAGGGCAGCCAGAAGCCTGGCAAGGGCTATATCCAGCAAGGCGCTTTCAGGCTGCACTTTCAAGGCGAGGCTCTATGCCTGATGCTGCCAGCATGTTGCGGATACGCAAATCCATGCCATCATTGTTCAGGGCGCAGGAGTTTGGATAAGTGATATTGAAAGTCCGGGTTTTAGCTCGCCTTCCTTCCTGGGCTTCAAAAGTGACCTTCACACCAAGCTGGGTGATGAAGTGAGGTGGCAGGCTGAGGCTGTCTCGAAGCTCATATACAGCCTTGGGATTGTTTTGAGTATCAGCCTCCAGCGTAATTCGACGATTTTTGCCATGCTTGAGTGTGAGCCTCATGCGTTTCACCTCCACACTGGCAATGCCAGATTCAGGCGCAATGGTGAAATCAAAGTTTTTGTCTTCCAGCGGAGCCAAGTCATATACGCGCTTATCGATAGTACCGTCTGGCAATGCCTTCAGCTTCAGAATGCATTCTGAAAATATGCGCTGAAGCTCCGGCACAGCCTTGGTATTTCTGGGAGCATAGATATCCAACGAGCCCTCAGCTTCACAGTATACAAAAATGATCTCAAAAGCCGGATGATGTGCCAGGGTTTTCAGAGTATTGCTTATCCATTCCACCCCCAGCTGGGCAAAATCCTCCGGGTAGGCGAAGAAATATTCACGATCATGGCGACGATAAGGCTCCACCTTACAATTCTTGCCTCGGCCTTCCTTGCTGAACAGGTGGCTGATAGCTAATGCCAAAGCCTCGATATCATCATCTTCAACGTAAGGCGGCAAACAAGGCAAATCATTACGCTTTTTCCAGTAGGAAGGGCTGACATTATCCGCATGCAGAAACATGGTTGCACCGCGCCAGTAATTAGGTTTTTCCATCAGTGCCCATATTACCTTTGCATGATGACCTTCGATTTCGGCAATTTCTTCAGCAAACCCCTCATCCCCATGAAATGCCGCTTCGTCCACCAGGGCCGCTATCCCACCATCACAGGCCAACGCATGCACATCCTGAAATTGAGCCTCGATCTCTGCCTGCTGGGAATCACCTAGCTGCATGAAGGCATCAAGGATTGGCTCAACCTCCGATGGCTTGAGCTTCTCCCAGTCGATATCCAGTGAAATTCCCCTGGAAGAGAAATATTCCGATAACAATGTGCGAGGAACTTTGCGGAAGAATTGAAGGTGGGAGTACTGGCTGGTCATAATCACAAATCCTGTTTTGCTGTAGCGCCGACACCGGTATATTTTCGGACATTCTGGCACGTCACAGGTATTATGCAGAGGTTTTTCGGCATATCAACGTAAACGGCTGAATCCGCCCAACTGGCGACAGCACCCACACAAGCAGAAAATCGAGTATTGTTGAATGCCCGCACTCCACTGGCAACTAACGATTAGATTAGCATGCCTTATCTCGTACAATTCCAGGCGAATTTCGAGCTGATAGCGATTTAAAACGGATTACAACAGGGAAACATAATGACCAGCACCCAGCAACGCGCCGCCCTGCAACGCCAGATATGGCAAATTGCCAATGATGTAAGAGGCTCAGTGGATGGCTGGGATTTCAAGCAATACGTACTCGGCACCCTGTTCTACCGCTTTATCAGTGAAAACTTTGCCCTCTACATTGAGGGTGGGGATGAAAGCATCAACTACGCCGCGCTCGGCGATGAGGTCATCAGCCCAGAAATCAAAGACGATGCCATTAAAACCAAAGGCTACTTTATTTACCCCAGCCAACTGTTTGCCAACATCGCCAAAGGCGCCAATAGCAACGAAAGTTTGAATACTGACCTCGCCGCCATCTTTGCCGCTATCGAAAGCTCTGCCAACGGCTACCCTTCTGAGCCAGACATCAAAGGCCTGTTTGCCGATTTCGACACCACCAGCAACCGCCTCGGTAATACCGTAAAAGACAAAAACAGCCGGTTGGCCGCCGTGCTCAAAGGCGTAGCCGGGTTAGATTTTGGTGATTTTAGTGATGGTGGTTTTGAAGGCAATCAAATCGACCTGTTTGGCGATGCCTACGAGTTTCTTATCAGTAACTATGCCGCCAATGCCGGTAAATCAGGCGGCGAGTTCTTCACCCCCCAGCATGTGTCTCGGCTGATCGCCCAGCTGGCCATGCACAAGCAAACCAGCGTCAATAAAATCTATGACCCTGCCGCCGGTTCGGGTTCCTTGCTGCTGCAAGCCAAAAAACACTTTGACAACCACATCATTGAGGACGGCTTCTGGGGCCAGGAGATCAACCACACCACCTACAACCTGGCCCGTATGAACATGTTTTTGCACAACATCAACTACGACAAGTTCAACATGCAGCTGGGCAATACCTTATCAGACCCGCACTTTGGCGATGACAAACCCTTTGATGCCATCGTCTCCAACCCGCCCTATTCGGTAAAGTGGATCGGCAGCGACGACCCCACCCTGATCAACGACGACCGCTTTGCCCCAGCGGGTGTGTTAGCGCCCAAGTCCAAAGCCGACTTTGCCTTTGTGCTGCATGCGCTCAGTTATCTTTCCAGCAAAGGCCGTGCGGCCATTGTCTGCTTCCCCGGCATCTTTTACCGTGGTGGTGCCGAGCAGAAAATCCGCCAATACCTGATTGATAACAACTATGTGGAAACCGTGATTTCACTCGCGCCCAACCTGTTTTTTGGCACCACCATTGCGGTGACTATTCTGGTGCTATCCAAGCACAAAACCGACACCACCACCCAGTTTATTGATGCCAGCGGTGAGGCCTATTTCAAAAAAGAAACCAATACCAACATCCTGACCGACAAGCACATTGAAGACATCATGCAGGTCTTCGACAGCAAGGAAAACGTCGAACACTTTGCCAAATCCGTGCCGTTTGAAGACATCGCCGCCAACGACTACAACCTGTCGGTGAGCAGCTATGTAGAGGCCAAAGACAATCGTGAGCTGGTGGACATTACCCAGCTCAATGCCGAGCTGCTTACCACTGTGGCCAGAATCGACCAGCTGCGCACCGAGATTGATGCCATCGTGGCGGAGATAGAGGGAAGTGAGGCATGAGTAAAAAGAAGCCATTAGCACCCACTATTCGCTCATCCGCAGCAGAATACCTGACTTTTGTTGCTGCCAGTGGCGAGGGGGGTATCGAAGCGATTTATGCCGATGAAGACGTATGGCTCAGCCAAAAAATGATGGGTGTTTTGTATGACGTGAATGTGCGAACCATCAATGAGCACCTGAAAAAAATCTTCGCCGATAATGAGTTGCCGGAAAATTCAGTTATCCGGAAATTCCGGATAACTGCCACCGACGGCAAAAACTACAACACCCAGCACTATAACCTCTCAGCCATCATCGCCGTAGGCTACAAAGTCAATTCCGAGCGCGCCGTGCAGTTTCGTAAGTGGGCCACAGGCATCATCAAGGAATACACCATCAAAGCCTATGTGATGGACGATGAACGCCTTAAAAACGACGGCTCTATTCTCGGCAAAAAATACTTCGAAGAACAGCTTGAACGTATTCGTGAAATACGCCTCAGCGAGCGCAAGTTTTACCAGAAAATTACTGACATCTATGCCACCGCGATTGACTACGATGTAACAGCCAGTGCCACCCAGCGCTTTTTTGCCACCGTGCAGAATAAAATGCACTGGGCGATTCACGGCCAAACTGCCGCCGAAGTTGTTTACAGCCGTGCCGATGCCGAAAAAACCCATATGGGCTTAACCTCATGGAAAGATGCCCCTGAGGGCAAAATTCAAAAATTTGACGTCAGCATCGCTAAAAATTATTTGACTGACAATGAGCTCGCGCAACTGCAAAGATTGGTGAATGCCTATCTCGATATCGCCGAAGATATGGCACAACGAAAAATCCCCATGACCATGCAGGATTGGGAAGTCCGCTTAAACCGCTTTATTGAGGCCACCGACCGGGAAGTGTTGCAAGACGCAGGCAAAGTGACGGCAGAAATCGCCAAAGCCCATGCGGAAAGTGAATTTGAACAATACCGCATCGTACAGGATCGCCTGTATCAATCGGATTTTGATAAACAGCTGCAAGCCTTGGAAACCCCTGCAAATAAAACTGCTAAAAACGGAGGGGAAGATGAGTGAGCTAAGTTTTATGGAAAAGCTGCTGGATGGGGTTGAGGTGGAGTGGAAGGCGCTGGGAGATGAGCGCTTTTTTGAAATAGCCAACAGCGGGAGAAAACCGGTAAAAGCTTCATTACGAGTACCCGGAGAAACGCCTTACTACGGCGCAAACAATATCCAAGATTATGTCGAAGGTTATACGCATGATGGCGAATTTGTTTTAATCGCAGAGGATGGCTCTGCAAGTTTGGAAAACTATTCAATTCAATATGCAACAGGAAAATTCTGGGCTAACAATCACGTTCATGTTCTTCGCGGAAAGTCTGGGCTGAATACAAGGTTTTTATATCACTATCTGTGTATCGTCAGTTTCATGCCGTTTTTGACAGGCGGTGGTCGAGCAAAGCTAACAAAGGGAAGCATGGTGGATATCCAGATCCCCATCCCATGCCCCGATAACCCCAAAAAATCCCTTGAAATCCAGGCCGAAATCGTCCGCATTCTGGACACCTTCACCGAGCTTACCGCCGAGCTTACCGCCGAGCTTACCGCCCGCAAAAAACAATACAA